>JAHHHH010000085.1 GCA_019359415.1 Iphinoe sp. HA4291-MV1
AGTAAGGGCTCGATAACTTCCCATTCCTTGTCAGTCACGTCGCTTGAATAGCCCATTTTCAGCCCCTAATCTTACTTTGCATCAATTTTACTTGATCGCTGAAAAGATCTTAAATGGGTTCTATAAAACTCATTGCGCGGTTATCTACGAAACAACTAATCAGGCTCACATATTATCATCTGATATGACTATAAGCGGTATATCGCGTCAGCAGCTACGAGCCGATTTCAAGACATCTCTAGGTACTGACAAAGTAGCGCTAGAGGCAATTCTAGCTGATTGCTGGGCGACCGCCTTGTTTATGCTGCTGCAAGGACAGATAGCAACCATCAAGAAATATGATATTATCGTTGACTTACTTCTAGAATTAGGCGAACCCTCCGCCGAAGAACGCGCCGCTGTCCGTGAGGACTACAAAACAGGATTACTGAGTCAACAAACAGCAATCTCTCTCAATGGTTATGTTGACAATCCAGCCGCAGAAGTTGAGAACATTAACAACGAGGCGAGCGCCAATACAACCGTTAATGAGGATGTAACAGGTGATATCATTGACTTGCCTAGACCAAATATTGAAGAGGCTGCCTAGTCGTTGAAGAAAGATTTCTCTTGCGACAGCTATTGTCTAATTCTCCCATCAATTACTGTCTCACTCCGAGAGAAAACCTGAATAAAACGCGCTCGCTCTGGTACCATGACAGCATAAGGGTTACACGACAGAATTTTCAAATAGTCCGCGAACCGACAGCAAGTGACGTTATCAGCAAGTCGTCTGGCAGAAGATTGTTTGGTATAGACGTTGGTCAGATAGTCGTGTAGAAATGGTTAGAGACACTGTAAAAGAGGGAAATGGTGTAGCTGTAGTACTGCTATCAGTTTTGATATCAGGTGTACTATCACCGGCGCTGCTATCAGTAAGAGAGGTTGAGTTAGATCGAGGGTGCAGGATTATAGCAATATCATCCTGCTACCCGACCACAGTGATGCTTATACTTTTCAGACATCCTCTAACTGACTACGAAACTTGTGAATACCGATACTCAAGAAAACAAAGACAAAGCCAATTAATACTAGGACATGTATCCATAGCACATCCAAACCAACCCCTTTAAGTAAAATTCCTCGAACAATGGCGATGTAATGACGTAGAGGATTGAATAGAGACAGGACTTGAAAAAAGGAGGGCATGGCTTCAATCGGAGCGATCGCTCCAGAAGTTTGTAACATTGGCAGATTGATGAAAAAGGAAGTAAGGATGACTTGCTGCTGTGAACGTGAAACCGTCGCTAACATAATGCCCAAACTAATTCCCACCGATATATATATGCTCGACAATGCCAGAAACAGTAAAAAACTGCCACGAAACGGTACCCCAAATACCAACCTTGTAAAGGTAAGCGACAGCAGAAGCTCTCCCATGAGCAAGAAAGCTAATGGTATAATTTTGGAGAGCAAAATCTCCCAGTTGGCAGCAGGAGTCATGAGCAATTGTTCCAGAGTCCCTGTATCCTTCTCCCGCACAACTGCCGCTGCTGAAACCACTGTCGTTATTAGTGTTATCATTAAACCCATTACTCCTGGCACAAAAAACCAGCTACTTGTTAGTCCATGATTGTAGAGAAATACAAATTGGGCTAACACGATCTGACTTGTCTGATTGTGTACTAAATAACGATTGTATTGTTGAAAAATCTGGTTTATATAGCTATTAGCAATACCTGCTGTATTTGCATTCACCCCATCAATGAATATCTGTATAGATGCTGATTTTTTTGCTAGCTGGCGTGGGAACTCTGGTGGAATGATGACTCCCACATCTAGCTTACCTTCTTCTACTTGACGGCTCAACTCTTTCTCACTGAGCAGTACCGACTCTAGGGTAAAAACGCCATTTGATGTCATCGCCATCATAAGTTCCCGACTTTGGGCAACATTAGCATAGTCTACAACGCCCAATCTTAAATTGTGAACATCAGGGTTGAGTGCCACTCCATAAATAAATAATTGTATTGTTGGCGGTATAAGCAGCAAAATAATTAGCTGCTTATTTCGCAGATATTGATTGATTTCCTTGCGAACTAATGACCAAAATAAACTATCAAATAATCTCAAAATAAATTTCATTTTTTTTGTTTTTCTAAAAAATCAATCCGGCAATTGCATTCGTCTTAAAATAATACGCGATACATTGAACAATACCAATCCAAACAGAGTCAGCATAAATAAATCAAACCAAACGCCCATCCAGCCAATGCCTCTGATAAAAGCATTACGGGTAATGTTAATGTAATAGCGGGTGGGAACCACATTAGGCAAGAGTGAAAGGGGAAATGGAATATTATTGAGCGGATAAATAAAACCAGATAACATTATGGATGTAGTAAAACCGATAAGAGAAACACTTTGGACGGCTGCGTCTTGGTTACTACTTCGCACCCCCAAAAACAAACCAAACAAAACACTATCTATAAGAAACAGTAGAGTACCAAGCAAGAAAGTGGTGGGGTTAACTACCAAGCTCACTTGGAAAATTAATGTCGCCAATCCTATAACGACGAATGCTTCACTAATAGCAATCAACAGGTAAGCCAGTCCTTTGCCAAGTATGAACTCAGTCGCACTTATGCTAGAAGCGTAGACTTGCAGGATGGTGCCTTTCTCTTTTTCACGCACCATTGAAATCGCTGTCAACAAGGACGGGTAAATCCACAACACTACGCCAAATATTCCTGGTACAATGTAGAGTGATTCTAATCGACCAGGATTAAACCACAAGCGAATTTCAGGTTTAATGCTGTTTGTAAATGGCAGAATTCCTTGCTCCCTCATAAAGAAATTCGTTACGTTCTGGATGTTGTTTTTTATCACTCGAGCATTGTTAACATCAGTTGCATCAATGAGCACCTGAACCGCAGTACTTTTACCAGCTTTGATGTCTCGACTGAATTGTGGAGGGATAATGACTGCTACCTTCGCAATACCACGATCAATTGCATTTCGTGCCGGATCTCCTCCTGACCATTGTGTGGGTACAAACTGATTAGAGGCATATAACCGCTCAATATAGCTGGCGCTCTTGTTTGTGCGGTCAAAATCTTGCACAATCATTGGAATATTCTTACTTTCCAATCGAATGACAAACCCATAAATCAGTAGTGTCATCAATGGCAATAGAAATGCCAATGCCAATGTCAGTCTATCGCGGCGAAACTGTACTAAATCTTTGTTACACTGAGCAAGAATTCGTTTCATATCGCTAAGCTTGTCGTTGATATATTGCTTTGCGCTCGTTGAACTATGCCAATGAAAGCATCTTCTAACGAGAAAGGAATGGGACGTAGGGAGTAAATAGTAATGTTGTTATACTCCAAGAGTTGAAGTAGTTGCTCCCGTTCTTGCTCGGAGTCGTTGAGGACAACGTGTAGGCTATTGGCAAAGATAGAGACGCGCCAAGGGTCGAGGTGTTGTTTAAGTAGCTTGGAGGCGGCTTGGGTGTTGTTAACAACAACTTCCATAAGTTGTCCTGGTTGTTCAGCTTTAATGGAAGTAGGTGAGCCTTCAGCTGCGGTTTCCCCTGCAACCATAAAGCTCATGCGGTTACATTGTTCAGCTTCTTCTAAATAGTGGGTTGTCACCAAAATTGCTGTACCATTGCGGGCAAAATCATTAATCAACTTCCAAAATTGGCGACGGGCAAGCGGATCGACTCCTGATGTTGGTTCATCAAGGAACAAGATATCTGGTTCATGCATGACTGACGCACCAAACGCCACCCGCTGCTTCCAGCCACCTGGTAAATTTCCGGTGAGCATATGTTCTTGTCCCTCTAGCCCACAAATGGCTATAACCCAATCAATCTTTTCCCTGCGTAGCTTGCGAGGTACACCGTAAACACCACTATAAAACTCTAGGTTCTCTAAAATTGATAGGTCATCGTAGAGGGTGAATTTTTGGCTCATGTAACCTATACGTCGTCGCAAATTAGCACTCCGTAGGTTATGCGTTTCACCACCAAGGGAAATTTCACCGCTACTGGCTTTGAGTAAACCACACAGCATTTTGATTGTCGTGGTTTTCCCAGATCCATTGGCACCTAAAAGCCCGAAAATTTCACCATAGCGTACCGAAATGTTGACATTTTTGACTGCTTGAAAATTGCCAAATACACGATTGAGATTGTGGGCATAGATGGCAATGTTTGAGGAGGAGTGGGGGAACTCGGGGTAGAGTCTGAGGGAGTGGGAGCATTGGGGAGTCGAAGACATTTCCTCCTTTTCTCCTTTTCTTCTTCCTACCCTATAGTGCGGAAACGGGGAAAATTGAGGTGCTGAAGTCTGTAGTCGTACAGCGGTAACAAAAACATTTTCTAGTGTCGGTTCGGTAGTCTCGATACTAGAGTATGCTAACTGATGCAGGAGCAGCTGTGAGCGCACCTGAGTTTTTCCTGCTGCTACATCTTTGACAAGGACATCAAGGCGATCGCCAAATGTCTGCACATCGATAATATTTGCTTCTTTTGTCTGTGATAAAATTTGCTCGGCTATTTCTATATTTTGCGTACGAACTTCCAAGCGATGCAAGCCTAAGCTGGCGCGTAAAGAAGCAGGAGTCCCAATTTGTTGAATTTGACCATCGTATATCAAAGCGACACGATGGCAGCGTTCTGCTTCGTCTAGGTAAGGTGTAGCTACGACAATTGTCATACCTTCTGCAGCAAGGGACGCTAGCACATCCCAGAACTCACGTCGTGAAACTGGATCAACACCTGTGGTGGGTTCATCCAGTAATAGGACTTTCGGTTGGGAAATTAAGGTACAGCAGAGTGCTAGCTTTTGTTTCATTCCCCCGGAAAGTTGCCCAGCCAAGCGAGCGCCAAACTGCTCCAGATTCATCAATTTTAGGTATTTATTGCGACGTTCCTGTAACAATTCATTTGGTACTTGCCGCAATCGGGCTGCATAGTGCAAATTCTCGTTAATGCTAAGATCCAAGTACAGAGAAAACTGCTGCGTTAGATACCCCACATTTAAACGTGCGTCCCGTGAACGTTGATTAAATATCTGTACTTCTCCCGCCGTTGCCTCAATCAAGCCACCAAGAATGTGAAAGGTGGTGGTCTTACCCGCCCCATCAGGACCAATTAGCCCAAACATCTCACCCTTATGCACAGTAAAATCTATTCCTCGCACTGCGGCTAGACGACCATAATGTTTGTGCAAACCCCGTACTTGGATAACTTTTGTTTGGTTAGAGGTTGAAATCTGGTTTGAGGTCATTAATGATGCTTCATGGTTCATTTTTTGACCTCTTGTGCCTCTAACATAATTTCTGCATCTGCTGGCATTCCCATCTTGGCACAAGGCAAATCTGTTCCTGCATAGGAATTATCAGGGTTAAAACAGCCAGCAGGGTTCTCAACACTCATACGAAGCCCGACAACTTGCCTCACCCTATCCTTTTGGAAGTAGATATTTTCTGGTGTAAACGAGGCTTGTGGATCAATAGCAATTACCTTACCTTTGAGGGGTTTGTTGGGAGCAGAATCGAGAAAAATTTTGGCTAACTGTCCCAAGCGTACTTTGCCAATATCTCCTTCAGGAATAAAACCTCTGAGATAAACTGTCTTAGGGTCAACTACTGTGAGAATTTTTGTTTGACTGTTTACTATTGCGCCCGGTTCAACATTGCGAGCACTCACCACTCCATCTAAGGGACTAACGACATTCAAATCTTTCTTTGAGTCTGCAATCTGACTGATGATTTGCCGCTTTGTTGCCATAGCATCTTTGACCTTTGCGGAGGCAGATCCCACCTTGGCTTGAGCAGATTTCAATAGAGCTACGCTCTGCTGTCGCTTTTTAGATAAAGCTTCTAACTGAGCATTGCGAATGTTAGGATTGAATCCAGTCGTTTTTGCTTGCAGCAGCCCACCTTGAGCAGCACTTAACTGCTCGTGTGCTGCATTGACTGATGCTTGTCTTGTTTCTAGAGTTGCTACTGCCGTGTCGAAGGTAGTTTGTACAGAATCAAATTGCTGTTGATTTATGGCTCCATCATTGATAAGTTTGGCGTAGCGAGCGCGATTGGTTTTTGCTAGCTTTACCTCAGCTGCTGCTAGCTTTGCTTGTGCCTGTGCTTGCAACATTTGTGCCCTTGCCACTGCAACAAGAGACTTTGCTTGGTCAATCTTGCCTTGGGTATCGCCAAGTGACTGCTGCAAATTTAGTTGTGCTTCATGTATTTGGCTTTCAATTTGTGAAATCTCACTTTGTACGCGTTCTATATCTGCTAGTGCCTGCTGCTGTTCAAATTCACAAGAAGCGATTCGTGCTTCGGCTCCATGCAGTTGTTCTTGAAGTAGTTGGTCATTACTGTCATCCAGCTTGATTAATTCTTGCCCGTTCTTGACAACTGCCCCTTCTCGTACAGCTATTGACACAATTCGTCCCGAACGCTTGACTCCAATGTCAGTTTCGTAGCCGTCAATTCGTCCGCTTAGCTTGAGTAGATTCTCTGCCTTTTGCGGCTGATAAAGCCACAGCTGGTAGACAGTAGTAACACCTGCTATACCTAGCAGTGGCACTAACGCTAAATAAATTGACTTATTGCTCCTCTGCTGCTTATGGGATGGCACTTGAGCTTTCCTTAAAGTTTCTGTAGATTTTAGGGGTGGGAGTACTTACTTTTCACGAAATGGCGAAGAATGAGACAATAATGTTTTTTTGCAACAAGCCTATGTTAATGAAATGCTCTACTTAGGAGAACTTCTCCAAGACTTCAACCAATATTGCCTAATATTGCAACTATGGCGCATCCAAAAAATTACTACGGATGAAGTACGAAAAATAGGTATTGAGCAATTCACCCTTTACAGGTGGACAAAAAATGTTGGTACCCGTAAGGGCAGCAAGTGTCTGGTGACAACTAATCTGGGGTCTTCTAGCTTGCTGATGTAGCTCAGTAATGGTCAGTTGCTCTTGAGACCATTTTTTAATAAAGAAAGGCAAAAGAGGATATAAAGGATTGTCCTGCGCTCGCATAGTGTTATTTAGCTGGGAAAGCCAATGTTCATAGGAAGCTTTCTTAATTGAATAACCAAAATATCTGAGCAAATCACCGACCTGGCTCCAGTGAATGGGTTGGGGATTATTCAAGTGAAAAGCCTTGCCCAAAGACTCCTTTTGTCTTGATAAATAGACAATTGCACGGCTGACATAGTCTACAGGAGATAGGTCTAATAAAGAATCTAAGTCTGGCATGCTTTCCATTTGGATATAACCTTTAATGATGCGGCAGATAATGTCATTTGTATTCCACACGCCTGTTTGACTATGCCCAGAAATAAAAGGTGGTCTATAGATACAAACCGGAAGCCCTCGCTCACGCGCCATCATCACTAATTTTTCTGCCACCCATTTACTTTGGGAGTACCCAAGGTACATGTCTTCACTATGAAGAAGCTGATCCGATTCGCTCACCACTTTTCGGTAATAAGCAGATGACTCAAAAACACCGACACTAGAAATGTAATGAAGTGGCTTAACCTTGGTTTGACTTGCCAATCTCAGCACTTCTTGGGTTCCCAGAACGTTTATCGGCTTCAATCTTTCATAAGGATACACATAGTTAAGTAAAGCCGCACTGTGATAGATGGTATCAATCTGGCTGGCTATACTTTGAAACTGTTCAGCCGAAAGACCCAGCTGGGGTTGAGACACGTCACCCAAAACTGGGATGATTCTAAAACTGAAATTTTGATTCCACAGTCCATAGGTTTCCAGATTCTTTTGAATCCTGATCTTGCCTGACTGCTCATTGGCAGAACGCACCAGACAATAAATGTCCGCCTGAGTCTGCTCAAGGAGTTCATGAAGTAAAAAAGCTCCTAAAAAGCCAGTTGTACCAGTTATGAAGATAGCAGCAGGTTCAGTCACTGGCTCAAAGAGTGCAGTACCAGGACTGATTGTAGCATCTAGGACAACTTCGGCGTTCCAATCCGTTCTTGAGTGTTCTTGAGAGGACTTAGATTCGCCAACTAAGTGCTGAACCAGTTGCTCAATTGTGTGATAATCCCATAACAAACTCGGAGAAAGTTTACGTCCCAACCAATTCTCCAACTCACCTGAAATGTTCACAGTTTGTACTGAATCCAGAGCATAGTTGGTTAACGGTTCGTGAACATCTATATCCTGTAGATTAAGTTTGATCTGCTGGGAAATCTTTTCAACCAACCAGGCTTGAATAGTTTCTGCTGTTTGAGATTTTTGTTCAAAAAGCTCCTGCTTGTCAGAATTTTCCTCTTCTGGTAGAGGATACAGCTTGCTTTCTGTAAGGCTCTGTTGCCACTGACCTACTACATTCAAGCTGCCATCCAAAAACCCCATCCGACAAGCATGGCGCTGAATCTTATTACTGCCAGTCTTCGGAATACTCCCTGTATTGAGCAGCAGGACAGCATAAACTTGTAAATCATGCTGCTGCGACACCGCCTGACGGATGGCTGCAACTACCTCATCTACATTCAGCTTCTTTAAGTAAGTCTTTTGAACTTCACAAACAATAACTAATCGTTCTTCACTCTGCACTTCTACTGAAAACGCTGCACCACTGCTAGGTTGCAGCGCGGGATGGCTTTTTTCTATGATCAATTCAATATCTTGGGGATAATAATTGCGACCTCGAATAATGATCAGGTCTTTAAGACGACCTGTAATAAACAACTCTCCATTAAGCAAAAATCCCAAATCGCCAGTACGCAAAAATGGTCCTGGACTTCGTCCCGCTAGTGCGCTATCGCGCCCCGCTTTGCTAATGCTAATGCTAACATGGGTATCTGCTAAGTAACCGTGAAAGGTTTCCTTCGTTGCGTCAGGTCGATTCCAGTAACCTTGAGCAACACTCGGACTTGACACCCAAATCTCTCCCGCTTCTAAAGGCTGACATTGGATTAAAGATACAGGGTTAACAATCAGAATTTCCTGGTCTAACCAAGCGCGACCACAACCTACAATTTTTTTAGTGCTTTCGCTTTCATCAACTGCTAAGACAACCCGGTTTTGCTCAAATGCTGCCTTCTCGATGTTTTGGATCACAGGTGGCTGTTTTTTTAACCCCGAAGAAATAACTAGAACGCTCTCAGCCATACCATATACGGTAGAAAATGCTTCTCGGCGAAAACCACACTGGGTAAAAGTGGTAACAAACCGCTCAATAGTTTCTGCACGAACTGGTTCGGCACCGTTGAGAGCTACTTCCCAATTGCTCAAGTCAAGTGTTGCCCGTTGTTGGGCAGTTGTCTGGAGACAAGCCATGTCATAAGCAAAATTGGGAGCACCGCTGTAAGTCGCTTTGTAACGAGAAATCGCCATCAACCAACGCAAAGGCTTTTGTAGGAAGTCCAGTGGCGACATGATCGTAACTGGGAAATTACTATAAACAGGCTGTATGACTCCAGCGATTAAGCCTGTATTGTGACCAAATGGCAACCAAGTCACCATCCGGCTATTGGAGGTAAACTCTCCTAAGTTATGGTTCATAGCCAAATTGTGCATCAAATTGCTATGAGTGATCATCACCCCCTTCGGTGTCCCCGTAGATCCGGAAGTGTATTGGAGAAAAGCCAGGGTATCGCTGCTGAGTGTCGGTTTTTGCCAGTCTGCTCCTAGGCTACTGGCAATATTATCGGTAGCTAACCAATGCATCCTTCTTGCCAATTCTGGATTTTTGGCAAAGCGGCTTTTTAAATATACTAAGGCAAAGCGGCTTTTTAAATATACTAATAGAGAAGAAGTTGTCAAAGCTACTTTGACTTCAGCATCTGTGGCGATCGCTTGGAGTTTGGAAAGTGACTGATTGGGGCGAGGTGGATAAGCGGGAATGGCGATCGCCCCAGCGTATAAACATCCAAAGAAACCGGCAATGAATTCCAGTCCAGGAGGATACAGTAACAATACTCGTTCGCCTGTAGCATTTATGGACTGCAGATAAGCCGCGATTGCTCGTGCTTGTAGTTCCAATTGTTCATAAGTCAGACTGCTTGCCTCTATTTCACCATCTTGGAGAAAAGTATAAGTTTTTTGGTCAGGCTGATGTTGCGAGCGGTTATGCAGCAAGTCTACTAGATTAGAAAATTTCATCGCTATTTCTCATCCCCTTAAAATATTAAATAATCGCTCTTAAAGTCGATCTGAAGACACCTTGTTCGTGACGGCTGAAACCATTATTTTTTCATCGATTTCTAAAAGTTTGTGATCTACTGAATCTAGACCGATATAGGTCGCAAAGCTTTTGGATTCTGCTTTTGAAAATTTAATTACTATTGGAAAAGCATTTTTAATTAGCTTCCACTTAAAGTAATGGCGCTGTTCACATCGACCATATGCACTCATCATTTTAGCTTTGGTCGGGTTGAGAATAGGACCGTAATAAATGTTTTTTATACCGATATCAAATCCAAACTTAATGCTTTCCAGAATCAAGTTTTCGTAAGCATGATAAGTTGTTGTTCGTGTTCGATCAAATGCCCCAGACAAACAATACATATTGTTGCCGGAGCAAGCAAAGGAATGATACCCAATAACATCATCATGGAGACGGGCAATGAAATGAACAATACGGTCAGATGTTGACATACATGGTTTCATCGCCATAGTCGTGTAGTTGTCCTGAAATGGCAGGAGCAGCAGAGGTTTGAGTGTTGTCATGCATCGTGCGGCATCAGCACACAAAGCAGGTGAAAGTGTACCACGAATGACTTCAATGGAACCTCCCTTGTTTGCGAATTTGTGGACTTTTTTCTTAAGGTTTTTGCGCTGATTGAGTAACTCATCTAAGCAAGAGTGACTTTCCAAGCTAATGATGCCATGATCGCAGAATGGGACTGCTACACAATCAGAATGAGTCAATGCATTTGCCTTATCTAGGACAATGCCATATAAGTATCTCTCCTTCAAATACATGATCGCGTGTGTGAAGAAATCATCTCTACTAATAGAAGTTGAGACAAATCCCGGATTAGATATAGTGTCTACGATAACGCTATCGCGTATCCAAAAAAATATTGGAAAAGTCACAACGTCTAGAATTGAACCTAAAAACGGGTTTGCCAAGAGATTTTTGAATATTCGACGGCATTCCATAATATATGCAACACCTAGAAGCTCAGCATTGTTACGATACATTCTTAATACTTTTGGTATTGAATATCGCGTCCCTGTCTCCATCGTGCCATTTAAGATAAGCCATACTGTAGAATCCAGCCCCAGTTGTTCAAGATCCGCTTGAACAACTTTTTGTTCACACTCGGTTACAGGGTTTTGCGTCAGAGTAAATGTAAATTTGTCGTTAGTGCTTGAAAGCATTGCCTTATTCATCGTTAATTACTCTAAAGCTTTGGTTTAAAAGTGCGGCTCTTCCGTTTTTGCTATGCTGTGTGAGCAGGGAAAGTAAAAATGTTCGGTTAAGAATATTTGCATAAGCATTCCGAAAGAGCCAAGAATCTTGTCAATTGAACGTACCAAAAAATCTGCGTCACATTGAGGCGAGATACAGATGTATTTTGAATTCGCCAACAAAGTCATCACATCCGCGAACTGTTTTCCTTTTCCACATCTGAAAACTCAGCTTTTGACAGACAGGGTGTCATTTCGTCAAATTGACTCCTGTTTTTGCATAGGGAACAAATAGATGCTTCAGTTGCTTGTTAATTGTGGCTTCAATACCTACTAGCCGCGAGTATACCTTTCCCCAAGCATCGTGAGCTACGACATTGCTGACTAACTTGGTCTTAGTGATGGCTTGAACTTCCATGGAAACAAAGAACGTATTGTCAAATGGGATAGCTTGGAAATGTTCGCCTCTTTGTAACCGTAAAGGCAATCCTGTTGTCTGATAAAAATGCTCAAGCCAAATCAACGTGGATTGTATTTGCACGTCAACTAGGTAAGGATTGAAGGCTTGTGCTGGAATCTGACCCTGTTTCCTTTCATCTATTTCCGACAAAATACATTCCATCGTCAGTTTTTCTGGGCTGATATTTAAAACACGTTTAACCCCCTGAAAGCTTGGACCGTGAAACAAGGTTCCATCTTCATAAGGTGACAGTTCAAGCAGTGCATTATCCTGTGTTATGTCAAAGGTTTCATAAGTAGGAATTGGAGGAATTTGCCGCAGCAATTTAATTTGACCGCTGTAATGATACCGAGGGTTTCCTGTTACTGTTTTACTCCATATAGTAGCTGCCAATTCGATTTCATTATCTGGGGATTTTTTAATTTCCATTACTTCCAAAATATACTCACTTGCCAGGGTTTTATCGAAAATAATCCCCTTTAAGACTTTGTTGTTTTCGCAACTAAAAAATTTGTACCCAGGATAGAGCTGTTCGCTAACATTGGCAATCCATGCTAAAGCACACATGGCTGGTAATACCGCTTGACCACCAATGATATGATCCTGCAAAAAGGGATTCGCCTCCAGCGTTAATTTTCGACGGATTTGGTAAGTTCGCAGTTCTGGCTCTAATTCCCCAGACACCGCTACTAGGGGACTACCCACCAACACTTGCACCGTTTCCTGATTGCCAAACTCTAGTTCGTCAACCAGTATTTGAGTCCCAACTTCAATGGGAATCACTTCAACGTTGCGTTGAGCAAAAATTTGTTTCAATTCAGGAGTAACCATACCCCCATCCCACGGTCCCCAATTGAAGGAAACTACATGACATTCGGGATAATGACGCTTAAAGTGATGGGCGAATTTATTGAGAATCTCATTGGCGATCGCATAATCCGATTGACCAATATTCCCGTAAAACCCAGCGGCTGAAGAAAACAAAACCAAATGTTTAATTTGATTAGCATTCACACAACTCAACAGATTGTCTAAACCTTGAACTTTGGCAGCATAAACCGCTTCAAAATCTTGTTCCGATTTATTCTCAATCAATTTATCCGCCAAATTGCCAGCGCCATGAATGATTCCCGTGATTGCTCCAAAACGCTGGACTACATCTGCCAGTTTCCTCTTTAAAGCGATCGCATCGGTAATGTCCACGCTTATATATTCTGCTTTTCCACCAACTTGCTCAATCGCTTGCAGCGTTTGCACAATTTTGCGCTGGGATGAAATAGCCTTGAGTCGCTTTTGGACTTTGACTGGTACGGGTTCTTCTCCTTGTGCAAGGACATCTGCTATAATTCGCTTTTTCAGTTCCAATTCATCAACACAGTCTTTTGCCCACGATGGTTCAGGGCTAATTGCTGAGCGACCGAGGAGGATAAACTTGCATTGGTAGCGCTGCGCTAGCTTGATAACACAATGAGCAGTAATGCCTTTGCCACCGCCACTGACGACAAAGACTGAAGATGGAGTTATTTGACTTTTTGCACCGTTAATCTTTTTGGTAGCAGCAGAGTTCTTGCCGACAAGGATGGTTCGTCCCTGTAAACTGTACCCGACTTCAGCAATTAACCGATTGGCATCGTGAAGTTCGGCAATAATCGATTGTGCCGTGGATTCTGCATCCAAATCGGGACTCAAATCTATGGCTCGGCAAAACACCCGCTCCCACTCCAAATTTAAGGTTTTAGTCAAGCCGAACAAACCTCCACTGATGACGCTAAAGTCTGTTTTTTGTCCCACACCTAGTTCACCATCCAGTCGGGTTACGGTTAAGAAACAACTGCGTCCTTGACGTGCTGCTTCATTCAGGGGTTTTTTGAGATATTTCGCCATGAGAAAGACATGCTTGAGGATGGCTTTTTCCGATTCCTGCTCACGAATATTATGAATTGAAGGATGCAGATGGATGAACGCACCAATGAAGCCATAGTTTTGTGCGATCGCAGCAAGCTGTTGTTTCAGATGTTCTTCACTCAGATTTGCCAGCACCACACGACTTATTCCTGTTGGTAAGGGTAACTGTTGAGTTATTACAGATTCAGGGAAACTGAGTACAACCACTTTCCACCCTTGCTGTGAAAGAGACTTGGCTAATGTGATACTGGTAGTGCTACCGTCATCGGTGAGTAAACAGATATTGTGATCGCTCAAGGTGAAATCCAACCAATCTGGGGCACACAGAGGTTTGAGTTTAACCCGACCAAGTTGAATATTATGATCTAGAGACGTTTGCTGAAACGTTTCTACACCACTAGCTCCTTGATTCAAGTTTTTTTTTCAGCCACTCCCTCCTGATTGCTTATATACTCAACGATTTGAGCTAGGGTGCGTAGTTCAGGTAGTTGTTCTGGACTTACAGGCGGCAAATTCGGGAATAAATCCTGCATAGCTCCCATAATTTCCACCCGCTTGATTGAGTCAATGCCCAAATCCCTTTCCATGTCCATCGAAAGCTTTAGCACATTAACAGGATAACCAGTTTTGTCACTCACCACTTCGAGTAGGAATTGGCTCAGGGCGGTCGAATCCAACACTGGCGTTATCACAGACGTGCTATCATTCTCCTGTATATGTGAGTCGGGCTTGGCGTTAAAAGATGACGAGCCATTTCCATGATTGGTTTGGTCTGTTTGATTTTGCAGATTGTTTGGTTGTACCAAGTGAATCTGATCTGGCTGCGAACCATCGCCTAAAACGGGTTTAGGGATATTTACAGGTACCGATGTCGGGACGGTAGTTGAGGTTGGTAGAGGAGAAACCACTGGCATATCAGCCATTGGCACGACTGCAGTAGCGGTGGAAGAAACAATTGAGCATTCCGATTTGTCAGTAGTTCCTTGTCCATTGTATTCTTGCTTAACCCTAGCAGGTGCTACTGATAAATGACCCGGAACGAGCGATCCATTAATCGTATTAGTTTCTGTTAACTGGGAAGCCTGTTGCTGCAATAGCTGGAAAAATTTTTGGGAATATTCCAGATGATTTTTTAAGTATTGTTCGTGGATACGCAGAATTGCAGCTTGATTCTCGTGAAAAAGCTTAGTGTCGTACTCCACACTTTCTAAAATACTTTGGTAATTGAGAGTAGATTGTGGCATAAATGGTGTCTCTGGTTCAGTAGAAAGTGGAACTGGTATAGATTCAGTTGGTATCTTTACTAAGGAGATGAGGGATTGTTTCAGCTTCTGTGGTTGCGAGTCAAGAGTCTCATACCAATAACGTTCTCGCTGCCAAGGATAAGTCGGCAACATCATCCGACGTGGCGCATAGTCCTGCCAAAAACCAGACCAGTTTATGGCTACTCCACAAATGTACAATTGTACTAAACTCTCCAAAATTTGTTGCCAATCCGAATATCCTGGACACAGGCTGGGAAGTAAAGCTTCCACTGCTTGTGGTAGGCAAGAACGACTCATCCGCAATAAGATTGGTTTTGGTCCAATCTCTAAAAATACTTGATAACCCGCACGATTTATGATTTCTATGCCAGCATAAAATTTTACAGGTTGACGTATGTGAGAACACCAGTACTCCGGAGTAGAGATTTCATTTGTGGCTAATTCTCCAGTGACGTTGGAAACTAAATGAATTTGTGGAGGTGAGAAGGTGATATCGGCAACAACCTGCCGAAATTCATCCAGTATCGGTTCCATTAAAGGAGAGTGGAAGGCATGGGAAACTTGTAATGGAGTCGTCTTTACTCCGCTTGCTGACAAAGTACTCACAACATTACGTATTGCCATACGGTGTCCAGAAATGACAATATTCTCTGGTCCGTTAATAGCAGCGATGGAAACTTCTTGTGCAAATCGTGCATTGGCGTTAGCCTGTGCGTAAGCACGTATCGCTGCTGCAACCCGTTCCTCATCCGCCAAGATAGCTACCATTTCTCCATCAGAAGGCAATGCTTGCATTAAACGCCCCCGTTGAGCAATCAGCTTTAGACCATCTTCTAAGCTAAATACTCCTGCAACAGTTGCAGCAACATATTCCCCGACACTATGACCCATAACAATGTCAGGAGTTACACCCCAGGACTTCCATAACTCAGCCAAGGCATATTCTATGGCAAATAAGGCAGGTTGAGTGTAAGCTGTTGAGTCCAAGGGAGAATTTTCTCCCGTTGCTGGATACAAAACTTTTAGAAGGGGTATTTCCAAATATGAACTGAGAATTTCTTCACAGCGCTTTAATGCTTGACGAAATATGGGTTGTGTCTGGTAAAGTTGCTGTGCCATACCCACATACTGTGACCCCTGACCTGTAAATAGAAACGCTATTTTGGGAGTATTGTCGGTAATACAACCACTCACCAATCCCTTCGTTTCCCACTCGCTACTGAAAGCACTTAACTGCTCGCGCAACTGTGCAGTAGATTCAGTAATAATTGCCAATCGGTGCTTAAAATGCGCTCTTCCCGTGGAGGCTGTGAAACAAATATCTGCTAGTGATGTTCCAGCATGGCGATTCAAATAAGTTTCATATTTTCGTGCCAGTTCCCGCAAAGCTTTCTCGCTTTTTGCAGAAAGGGTCAATACGTGCTTGGGAAGAACAATCTCCGCCTCTTTTTGCACAAGGGTTGGTGCTTCTTCCAAGATGACATGAGCATTACTACCGCTAATCCCAAATGAATTGACTCCTGCTATCAGCCGTTGGGATGAGCTGGGAGTTTTCCATTCCATACCTTCAGTGGGTATGATTGCGGGAGTACGCTCAAGTGTTATGTTCGGATTTAAATTCTGAAAATGAAGATGCTTGGGAATGTATTTGTGTTGCATCGACAAGACAACTTTAATCAGTCCGACGATTCCAGAAGCTGCTTCCGCGTGTCCGATATTTGTCTTAACTGAGGCGATCGCTAAAGGGTTTTCTGCTCCTCGATCTTCCCCATAAGCTGCTTCTAATCCATTCATCTCAACAGGATCTCCCAAGGAAGTTCCTGTACCATGAGCTTCGACGTAGGAAACTTGATTGGGATGTACACCAGCTACAGAGAATGCTTTGCGGATTGCAGCAGTCTGAGCTGATGGGTTTGGTGCTGTTAAACCGTTACTGGCACCATCTTGATTAACTGCTGTCCCTCGCACGACTGCCAAGATATTGTCTTGATCAGTTATTGCTTGCGACAGACGCTTAAGAACCACAACACCACAACCTTCGCTGCGAACATACCCGTTAGCAGAAGCGTCAAAGGTTTTGCAGCGTCCATCTGGTGAAAGCATTCCTGCTTGAGAAAAACTAATGCTTAACTCAGTAGATAATAAAAGATTTACTCCCGAAACAAGAGCGATTTGACATTCTCTGTTCCGCAAGCTTTGACAAGCAAGATGTAAGGCGACAAGTGATGATGAACATGCAGTATCTACAGAAATTGCCGGACCTGTGAAACCAAAAAAGTAGGACACTCTTCCTGATGCTACCGAAGCTGAAGTTCCAGTAGCAAAGTTGGCATCACAGTTTTTGTCCCCCTCCTCTTGTTTAACCTGTGCATACCCGTAATCATGGTTACAGATACCAACGAAAACACCTGTTTGGCTTCCTGCTAAAGCTTCAGGATTTAATCCTGCATTTTCTAATGCCTCCCAACTCACTTCCATCAAAATGCGTTGCTGCGGATCCATCTTATTAGCTTCTTTAGGAGTAATCCGGAAAAACAGGGTATCAAATTGATCAACCTGAGACAGGAAACCTCCATGTTTGCTAAATATCTTTCCGGCTTGATTTTTATCGGAGTCGTAATAATGTTCAATGTCCCAACGCTCTTTAGGAACTTCGGTGATACCATCAATACCTCCGCGTAACAGCGACCAAAACTCTTCGGTACTGTTAACACCATTTGGTAAACGGCACGCCATTCCAATAATTGCGATAAAATCTTTGGTATTGCTTTCAATTTGGGATGAAGATAAATCAGAAGGCCTTGTTTTTAATATCGAAGAATTTCTCATTTCTGAAGTTCCATTAAACTGTTGCTCAATCTTTTCCTGATAAAGAGCAGGTTGCTGTAAACTTTCTTGTTCTTTATGAGCCGGAACATCAGATTTTTGTACTCTTTGAGGAATTTCTTCTTTCAGCAAATCTTGTCCATGAAAATAAGTACTGATAGCTTCAGGCGTAGGATATTGAAAGAAAAAAGTGGGAGGTAGTTCTACCCTAAAGCGCTGACCAAGTTGCGAGCTAAGTTCCAGAATATCCAGTGAATCTAAACCCATATCCTTCAAAGAACGCTTGGCAGAAAAAGAAGCCATGCGCTGCTGACCCATGACTAAGCGGATTGTTTCTTCAACACTTGAAGCTAAGCTTTGATTGTGATTAATTTGATTTTTCTTCTCTGATATCTCAAATTTTTTCAAAATTTTCTGTTTAGGAATTGAAAGGTGGTGAATTTTATATTCAATTAAAACCCCTTTCCCTTGATTATCTGTATCTTCTGGACGATAGTCAGTCAGTACGTCTTTGATCGTCGCACCATGACTTTCATGGAAGCGCAGAATCGGATCTAAAAGTTGTCCTTGTTCATTACGTTTTTGAATATATTCTTCAAAGCTTTTATCGGAGTGATTGACATAGTTTTTGCACCGAGTCACACCCACAACACTATCAATACCACCTTTTAAAGAACACCACTGAAGCATAAATTCCAGCAATTGGTCACCCAATCTCTGATGTTGCATTTCAGGTAAGATATTTATGCCAAGAAGTTGGACTATTATCCCTTGTTTTGTATATAGAGACGGTAGATTTGTCCAAGTCGTGTTTTTTAATAAGTCAGCACTAGAAATTTTTTGAGAATATACTACACCAACAATGCGCCCACCTATTTCTAAAACACAATGGGCATCTGAGAATTCTTCAATTCTTCGCCGTATTTCTTGTGGAGATGCCCGTAAATTTTCTGACCAACACTCTGCTTCTAAGTTGTTTAAAGCCAGGAGGTCTTCTAAATTTGGGTGACGAATGATATAGCTTCGCTTTTCAAACCAATTTAATGTAATCCGAGTAAAAGGAAATGTTCTTGGGTACTTTTTAGAAAATTCAACTTTTGGGAATAACCCAGCTTCGGCAGCCGCCAAAAGAAAAACATCAGCTTCTAGAAGATGCTGCATAGAAAATGCATGAAAAGCATCAAAGTGTAGGCTCTCGCTTTTGTCTAAAAACTTGTAGGTGACTTCTGAAGATAAACAATGTACTTCTAAAACAATTAATCCATGTTTTGTCAGAACTGATGCCCACCTTTCTAGGTGTTCCACCAGACTTTGTACCATCATATGAGGAGGAATAGAACGTCCATTTTTATCGACATAGACACCCTGATAAGATATCACAGAACGCGTAGATAATTTGGTAGTATCTGAAGGAGGAATAAAAGGGCGATCATGGTCGAGAAATGAGCGAATATGAAGCATATTTTCTGGGTCATGGATACCCAAATTTTTTAAATCTGCTATAAGTTTTTCAGGATTTCCAATATCTCCTTGAAGAACAAAGTGGGGAATGTTACTTAGAGTACGAGTAGTAACCTCTAATGCTTCCTGATTATAATCCACACCAATCATATATACAGGATACTGCTCTAACACAGTTCCTCTTGCAGATTTATATCGGATAGTTTCATATACTCTTTTTAAGAGACTGCCATCTCCACAGCCCATATCAACAATATATTTTGGCTGTTCTTCATAAGGCAATTGATTAAAAACATAGAGAATCAGTTCATCTACATCATAGAAAAACTTTTCATGTTGAAATCCACTAGCTATAACATTTAAAGTGCGAATATGTCTTTCATGACTTAACGTATCTCTAGAAAATACAATCTGAGTGTTACCAAACAACAAATCAGATATACGAGATAACATCGGTTTGTAGGAAGCAACCGTTCCGGTAATCAAAGCCCGTTCTACTATAAAACGACCCACATCAGTCAAAAAGATTTGACTTTCCTTTAACGATGCCCACCCCTTGCTGATAAATAGTTCGTATAATTCCTCACGCACAGAGCAACTCAATTCTGATAAGACAGGTTTCTGTCTATCCTCCACATCATTAAGCAAATTATTCTTTTTAAGTGCAAGTAGGACAGGTATAACTAAAATTCCATCTAAAAAATCTGCTATGACTAGGTTGTCAACGTTCCATCTTTGCTGGGAAAGGGCAATCCACTTTCTAAGAGAACTTTTCTGTTGTTCTCCCATCAAATATGCTTCTATTTCCAAGTCATATAAGTCAAGAATATCTTCTGGAAGTTTTTGGTAAATTTTGGCTTTGTCCGTTAGAGAATATTCTCCGCTCTCTTGTTGCACAACCCAATTTAAAGATTGCATAATTTTCAAAGCAACCTGAAGGTGTCCTTCATTTGCCCCAAGCCACTTTGCTATTTTCTTCAAAGTCAGTAAGTTTTGCTCTTCTAGCAGCTTAAACAAACCTTTTTTTCGACAAGCCAAAATTGTAGGAATAACAACAAATCCGTGAGCGTACCGATTGATTATCTCTAGCATGGTCGTAATTTGGTAGTGATGAATATGTAGCGATAATAGAATGCACCCCCAACACTGACTTGCCATAAAATAGCGACGGCGATCGCGCCCCCTGAGTTTGTGGTTTTTACTTACAAGCCTCATATCGCTATCATACCTTCATTTGGCGACTTTCTTAAGTATATACCCTTGAAAGTGCTCCCTGCCTCCTTCCCCCCTGCTTCTCCGCTTAAGTATTTTTACTTTTATTTAAAGTAATATGTGCCCCTAAATTTGTTTTATATACAAATATACATTAATTTTTAGTAAGAACGTATTTTTACATAGTTTTTTTTCGTGCCTACTTACTCAATACTTCTCGGTTAAGACCAAAATCGGGTAAATTAACTGTTGTCCCCAGTTATGGCGATCCTTAAAACGGTGCATCTCAAAGAATTCTCCTTCATTTCTCCAGTCATTGAATCAGCCGAAGTATTCAGAGCAATAGAAACAGCTATACCTCCGCATACCATTGCCCCTGAACGGTTACGTCAGGAGTCAGAATGACTTCTGTACTCCTTATGCGGATGAGTCGAGGTTTAAACCCGGATTTCTCACCACAATTTTCAACGCCTTATAAAACCTGGATTCAGGCGTTTCACAGTGTCTCAAAATTTTAACCGTCAAAAATGGTCGAAATATAATCTGGGTAAAAGTTATGATGAATGCGATCGCGGACTTGTGAGAAATGCGGGTAAAGCCCCTACTTTCAAGTATGGAGGAATAAAAATGCTCAGCACTTTACTTGAAACCCCTGACTTCAGGCATGGGGTATTCTGACTCCTTTTCATTTTTGTATAAAATAACTATTTATAAGATAATGTTGACATAAAGATACTTAGTCATATATTGTAAAAATTACCCGCCCAAGCAAGTAATTTTTACAATATATGTGGAAATCAGGCTTGATTCTTGCTCAGTATACTGAGACTCCATCGTTATATCGGGCAGGACTTGTGATGAGTGCGCTTTTTCAAAAATCAAATAGGAATCCCATATGTTTTCATAGATTGGCAGCGTTTTTCATCTATTTGAACCACAATCTTCCGTAAGGACGCAAAGCATTGCGCCCTTACAGTGTGGTCTATTTACCCGAAAATTGCTGTAAGTATTAACAAAACATGATTCCACTACCTCAAAAAAGCGTTGCTTTGAGAAATTGACGACTTTGGCACTTTTTCCATGTCTAAGCTTGACTTTATCCAAATTTATCCCAATCAAATAACGTCACTCGTGTTATTAGGCAAAAGTTTTAGCCAGTCGCACAAAACTTTTTCCATCGTCAGTAATTCTTGATAGTTTTGAACAAGTCAAAAGTACTGAAAAATAAGATTTTTAGCGTTATATTTCTAATTCTATAAAATGGATAAAGTCGAGCTAACCCAGAACATGCATTAAATACACTAGAGCATTTTAGCAAGTCATCTGGGCAACTGACTCGCGGAGTTTATTCCGCTGTAAATGTAAAACATGGTATATATGTTTTATATATGAGTCCACGTCTCAATTAATAAATTGAATGATTCAAGCTCGGCCAATATAAATAAATGCAAAAAATAAATGCAAAAAATTGCCATAATTGGTTTATCTTGCCTCTTTCACGCTACAAAAAATCCTGAAGAATATTGGAAAAATTTAATTGGTGAAAAAGATTTAAAAAACTTGGCAACTACCGAAGAAATGGGGGTAAATGCTCATTTTTTTTACGATTCGGTGAAAGGCAAGCCAGACAAATCTTATTGTCTCAATGGAGGATATATTCGAGATTGGCAGTTTGATACCAACGGGTATCAACTTGCTCCTGAGTTATTGAAAGGTTTAGACAAGATTTATCAATGGTCTTTATATGTTGCCAAACAAGCCTTACAAGATAGTGGTTATTTAGCAAATCTGTCTGTTCTGGAAAAAGGCGGCGTTATCCTAGGAAACCTTTCCTTTCCCACTCGCTTCTCTCACGGTATTTTCGCACCCATTTATCAAAAAGTACTCAATTCAACACTTCAACAGCTTTTACAAAAACCATCTTTTCAGTTAAAGAAATCATCGGGTGATGTATATCCCTTGAATGGAATATTATCCGGATACCCGGCAGCAGTTATCGCTCAAGCTTTGTCTCTATCTAGTATTAATTTATGCCTAGACGCAGCCTGTGCATCATCGCTCTACGCTATCAAACTCGCCTGTCAGTATTTGTCATCAGGCAAAGCTGACCTAATGTTAGCAGGTGCTGTCAGTTGTGCTGATCCTTTGTTCGTAAATACGGGATTTTCCATTCTACAAGCCTACCCAGAGGATGGAATATCGCGCCCTTTAGATAAATCATCAAGAGGACTTATTGCTGGGGAGGGAGCAGGAATGGTTGTCCTGAAACGATATAGTGATGCGCTGCGGGATGGCGATCGCATTTACGCTACAATCACAGGAATTGGCTTATCTAATGACGGTCAAGGAAAATCCGTCCTCAGCCCCAATGCAAAAGGGCAAATTCTAGCATTTGAACGAGCGTATACCGATGCCGGAATTAATCCTAACAGTATCGATTATATTGAGTGTCATGCTACTGGCACTTCCATCGGAGATATCATTGAACTCAACTCCATAGACAGTTTCTTCGGTCAATATCAAGCGGTACCTCTAATTGGTTCTGTAAAATCCAATTTGGGTCACTTGCTGACCGCTGCAGGTATGGCGGGTCTGATCAAAGTGATTTTGAGCATGACCAAAGGGCTAATCCCACCGACGATCAACATCACAGAACCTCTGACTTCAGACAAAGGAGTCATAAAAACCAAACAAATCGTCAGTTCAACGATTCCTTGGCCCCACAAACGACCTAAAAAACATGCCGCTGTCAGTGCTTTTGGTTTTGGTGGTACCAATGCACATCTGATTTTGGAGTTATCAGAGGAAATGGGAAGCACACCAGAAGCAGAGAATCTCAAAACTACTGACAACCCAATCCAAAATCGTTTAGCGATTGTAGGCATGGATGCATTCTTTGGCTCTTGTAACGGACTGGATGCCTTTGATCGCACGATTTATGAAGCCAAGCAACATTTTATCCCCCTCCCACCCCAGCGTTGGCAGGGTATTGAAGCCCAACCGCAATTACTCAAAGAATATGGCTTGGCAAAGGCTAAAGCGCCTTTAGGAGCTTACATCCAAGACTTTGAACTCGATTTTCTGCATTTCAAAATCCCACCCCGCGACGAAGATCGACTCATTCCTCAACAGCTATTAATGCTAAAAGTAGCTGACAACGCTATCACAGATGCAAAACTGGATCAAGGAGGAAATGTCGCTGTCATTGTGGCGATGGGTACAGAACTTTCCTTACACCAGTATCGCGGTCGATGTGATTTATCTTGGCAAATCAAAGAAAGCCTTGAGCAAGCGAATATTTATTTGTCCCTAGAAGAAATTGTTGAATTGGAAAATATCGCCAAAGATAGCCTCAATCCTCCGGCGCAGGTCAACCGAGCCACCAGTTTCATCGGCAATATTATGGCTAGCCGCATTTCTGCCTTGTGGGATTTCTCTGGCCCCTCCTTTACCATTTCTGCTGAAGAAAATTCGGTTTTTAAAGCCTTGGAAGTTGCCCAACTCCTTCTGTCTAATAAGGAAGTAGATGCGGTTGTCGTTGGGGCTGTCGATTTATCTGGTGGATTTGAAAACGTTTTATTCCGCAACCAGTTAGCCCCCATCAATACGGGGATTAATACTCTTTCTTATGATAAAAACGCAAATGGCTGGATGGTCGGTGAAGGTGCAGGTGCCGTAGTTTTAAAGCTGCATGAAACAGCCAAACAGAAGCAAGACCGAATTTATGCAGTCATTGATGCCATCAGCTTAGTGCAAGATAATGACAAAGGCAAGTCTGTGCATGCGATAAGCCGCAAGCTTGACGCGAAGCGTATCGCGCAAGCCTGTGAGCAGGCATTTGAGGTAGCAGAGATTAAACCTACAAATATTAACTATCTAGAAGTTTTCGGCAGTGGCGTGGCAGAGGAAGACAACGCCGAAATCAAAGGCTTACTCGCCGCTTATCAGTCTCAGTTAACGACGTTTGAAAATTCCCAATCCACATCCATAATCCAAAATCAAACATCTAAAATCACTAAAATCAATAGTTGTTGTCTAGGTAGTGTCAAAGCCAATATTGGTCATACCTATGTCGCCTCTGGGATGGCAAGTTTAATTAAAACTGCTCTTTGTCTTTATCACCGCTACATTCCCGGTACACCACAATGGTCTAGACCTAAAAATCCCACGCTGTGGGAAGGTAGTCCTTTTTATATTGTCACTGAATCGAGAACTTGGTTTTTAGAAGAAGGAGCCTCTAAGAGAATAGCTGCCATCAACGGTTTAGGTATAGACGGTACTTATTCCCACTTAATCTTATCGGAAGAATTGAGTCAAAAAGAGCGTTCTAGTAAGTATTTGGAACAAACACCATTCTACATATTTCCTCTGACGGCTGATAATCAATTGTCTTTGCTTGATCGGCTTAATTTACTACAGAATCGTATTGAAACTTGTGAGTGCCTGTCAGTTGTAGCGATACAAACCTTTACCGTTTTTCAACAATCTGCTCAAGCAACCTATACCCTAGCCATCCTTGGTTCAAATAAAGAAGAATTATTACAAGAAATTAACTTGGCGATTACGGGTATCAATAAAGCATTTGAGACAGGAAGAGAATGGAAAACTCCGCTTGGCAGTTATTTTACAGCCAAACCTTTGGGGAAACGGGGTAAAATTGCCTTTGTTTACCCTGGTATGGGCAGTTCTAATATCGGAGTTGGGCGGAACATCTTTCGGCTGTTTCCCAAAGTTTACGATACTTTCTCGACCCTAACTTCCAATGTAGCTCAGGTAATACACGAACAACTACTTTATCCCAGAAGCTTAGAAAAACTTTCTAGTAAAGGACAGGCAGAAAAACTCGCACAATTTTTCAGTAATGGACTGGCAATGTGCCAAAATGGCGTCAGTTTTGCAGTATTGTATACCTTAATTCTTAAGGAATGTTTCCAAGTGCAACCCCAAATCGCATTTGGGTATAGTTTGGGTGAAACGAGCAGTATGCTGTTTGCTTTGGGAGTTTGGCAAGATGATGGTAATTTAAATAAAGCTTTAGATCCATCTCTTTTTAAAACCGAGTTATGTGGTCCATGTTTAGCAATTCGTAAGTTTTGGGGATTGCCTCAAACGGTAGAAATGGAACATGACGAAAAATTTTGGATTTCCTATATCCTCAAAGCGTCAGTATCGGTAGTAGAGGAAGTTTTAAAGCACGAGAAACGCGTTTATATTATATTTATTAACACACCAGAAGAACTGGTCATTGCTGGCGAGCCGAAAAGTTGTTGGAGAGTGATTCAAACTCTCCAATGTAAATATTTTCCCATCAATTTCGATAGTCTATTGCATTGTGAGGTTGCACAATCGAAATATGACGAGCTGGTTGAAATGCACACAATTCCTATCCGAAAAGTGCTCGATGTTCAGTTTTACTCTGCAATCGATTTCGCTCCAATTCCCCTAAATACTAATAATTTGGCTCATAACGCTGCCAAACTTTGCTGTCAAACTGTCAATTTTCCCAGACTTATTAACTGTGTATACAAAGATGGTGCCAGAATCTTTATCGAGCTTGGTTCTGGAAACAACTGTTCCCGATGGATTGATGAAACTCTCAACCAAAACGAGCACGTTGCTATGTCTATCAATACTAAAGAAGTGGATGACCATACTGGAGTTGTCAGAGTTTTAGCCAAGTTGGTGAGTCATGGTGTTTCTGTGAATTTGTCCCCACTCTATGAGCAAAATCTCAAAAGTTCTATTCAACATCAATCAATCATTAAAAAAGTTACTTTAGGGGGAATTTCCATTCCTTCCAAAATTTTAAGTGCAAAAAATTATCAGAAGTTTCAAAATGAAATAAAAATCAGGAAACAAGAGATAGAAATCAACAGAATAACAGATAATCAACAACTAACAACTAACAATCAACAACAAATGATGAAGATTTTGCAAATCCAAATAGCTGTAGCCCAGCAGTTGTTGAATCCGAATAATTCAGTTCACGATAACTCTCACCCAGTGGCTTCAGCTTCTGTGACCAATCATCACACAAAAACGTCTCAAGTCGTTTGGGATGAAGCCGATTTACTGGAATTTGCAGAAGGGAAGATTTCTCGTATCTTCGGTCAAAACTATGAAATTATTGACTCCTACTCTCGGCGAGTAAGACTGCCAATGCCTCCCTATCTCTTGGTAAGCAGGGTGACCAAAATCAATGGGGAAAGAGGTAAGTTCAAACCCTGTTCAATCACAACCGAGTACGATATTCCTCACAAAGCTTGGTACTCGGTTGATAGTCAAGTTCCATTGGCAATAGCTGTGGAGTCTGGTCAGTGCGATTTATTATTAATTAGCTATCTAGGAATAGATTTTGAAAATAAAGGTAATCTAGTTTATCGCCTACTAGGTTGTACCCTAAAATTCCTGGATGATTTACCCAAACAAGGAGAAACTTTACGTTATGAAATTAAAATCAATTCCTTTGTGCGAAACGGAGAGAATTTACTATTTTTCTTCAGTTACGAGTGCTTTGTCGGGGAGAAGATGATTCTCAAAATGGACGAAGGCTGTGCTGGATTCTTTTCCGATAAACAACTTGAACAGGGAAGGGGAGTTGTTTTCTCTGATCAAGAGCTTGAGGAACGAAGCAAGATTCAAAAGCAAACGTTTGAACCTCTGCTAGTCTGTCAAAAATCCACCTTTGATGAGTCAGATATGTTACATCTCACCGAAGGTAACATTGCTGCCTGCTTTGGAGACCATTATTGTCAGTATGGCTTAAATCCGTCACTACGCTTGCCTCCAAAAGCAATCCTCATGGTTGATCGCGTCACATTAGTAGAACCCACTGGGGGCGCTTGGGGTTTAGGTTTGATTATCGCAGAAAAATTTCTTGACCCAGAGCATTGGTATTTCCCCTGCCACTTCAAAGACGATCAGGTGTTGGCTGGTTCCCTCATGGGAGAAGGCTGCAGTCAACTCTTGCAATTCTATCTCCTGTATTTAGGATTGCAAACCTGTACTACCGATGCTCGATTTCAACCAATTCCAGGCTTACCACAGGTGGTACGCTGTCGGGGACAGGTTACTCCCATTTCTGCCAAATTAATTTATCGAATGGAAATCACTGAAATCGGTATAACACCCAAACCTTATGCAAAATGTAATGTAGAAATCATCCTAAACGATAAAATTATTGTTCACTTCAAAAACTTAGGCTTGCATTTATCCCAAAAGAATCTTAGTCATTAAGGCTATATCTATGCCACAAAAGAAATAAAGCCGACGGACTGGTATTTCAAGTGTCATTTTTACCTAGATCCTGTTATGCCTGGTTCATTGGGCGTCGAAGCAATTTTGCAAGCGATGCAAGTCTACGCTTTGCATCTGGATTTAGGAAAACAATTTAAATCTGCCCGTTTTGTTCAACTAATCAACCATCAAATCGTTTGGAAATATCGAGGGCAGATTCCTCACGGTCAAACCGAGATGTATTTAGAGGTTCATATTTCTAAAAGTGATGTCACTCCAGACAAAGTTACTTTAATAGGGGATGCCAGTTTGTGGAAACCAAACATGAGAATTTATGAAGTCAAAGATATTGCTATTTGTGTAGTTGAAAAGGAATAAATTATGTCGGCAATAACTCCATTACTCAATGAAAATGGAATCAGTTTTTCTGGATATCCCAATAATCAAAATCCAGTCTGGCAAGGTTCTTTAAATTCTGTGGCTTTTGATGAAGAGGAGATTAAGGCTAAACTGTTGAATTTAGACAAACCCTGTTACATCCTCAGAAAGCAAAGTCAAATTGGCATCACCAACGAAGGTTATCTGGGCGATGTCGAGAACGGCAAAACTCAACCCGTAAAGACGCTAACCGCTGTGCCACCACTGCTACCTCAACAGTTGGGAGATCCAAGTTTCCTGACTTTTCACGGGGTAAAATATGCCTATGCTACTGGCTCTATGGCAAATGGCATTGCCTCAGAAGAAATGGTTATCGCTCTGGGTAAAGAGAAAATTCTCAGTTCCTTTGGTGCTGCTGGGCTAGTTCCTTCACGGGTTGAAACTGCCATTCACCACATTCAGCAAGCACTTCCTCAAGGACCATATGCATTTAATTTGATTCACAGTCCTTATGAAGCTGCTATCGAGCGGGGTACTGTTGATTTATATCTCAAATACGGCATAACTACCGTAGAAGCTTCTGCATTTCTGGATTTGACGCCTAACATTGTTTATTATCGGGTAGCTGGACTTAGTATCAATTGCGCGAATCAAATAGAGATCAAAAATAAAATTATTGCCAAAATTTCTAGAACAGAGATTGCAACTAAATTTTTACAATCACCACCTATTAAAATTCTCAAGCAACTGATCGCTCAAAATCTAATTACTGAACAGCAGGCTACTCTGGCAGAAAAAATTCCGATGGCTGACGATATAACCGTAGAAGCTGATTCTGGAGGTCATACAGATAATCGTCCACTAGTTTGTCTTTTACCTTCCATTGTTGCTCTGCGGGATGAAATTCACCAAAAATGTGGTTATGAAAGATGCGTGAGAGTTGGAGCGGCTGGAGGAATTAGCACGCCACAGGCAGCATTAGCAGCATTTATGATGGGAGCAGCTTATGTGGTGACTGGTTCGATTAACCAATCTTGTGTGGAATCTGGAGCTTCTACTCATACTAAAAACTTGCTAGTTCAAGCGAGTATGGCTGATGTGACAATGGCTCCAGCGGCAGATATGTTTGAAATGGGGGTGAAATTACAAGTTCTTAAACGCGGTACTCTTTTCCCAATTCGGGCGCAACAACTTTTTGATTTGTATAAAACCCATAACTCAATCGAAGAAATTCCGTTTGAAGAAAGAGAAAAATTAGAGAAAGAAATATTTAGAAAAAGTTTAGAGTCAGTTTGGCAGGATACCGTGGCTTATTTTTCTCAACGAGATCCCGAACAAATAATTAGGGCACAGAAGAATTCCAAGTACAAAATGGCTCTGATTTTTCGTTGGTATCTGGGATTGTCCTCCCACTGGTCTAACGTTGGACAGACAGATCGTCAAATGGATTATCAAATTTGGTGTGGTCCTGCGATAGGGTCATTCAATGACTTGGTAAAGGGTTCTTACTTAGCTTTACCGAATAACCGTCGCGTTGTTGACGTTGCTCAGCATATAATGAACGGTGCCGCTTTTTTATATCGATTGCAAAATTTGAAACTACAGGGACTGTGGATGCCCGCACAATACTGGAACTGCTTGAATGCTTAAGCCAAGGGGTCACTCCCCCAGGGCAAACGCATTAAAATTGACGAAACACCAAAAGATGAGTAATAATCTGGCAACCGTAGATGTAGAAACTAATGTAGTCAAAATATTTATCACCCCTCGTTCATTGGTGACAAGTTAAGGCTGTAAGTCTTTTGTCAACAGGCTTTTAGAGAACTAAACCGTTGATGGCAGCTATTCTCTTAGAGGCTCCTTCTTCTAAAAACATACGGTTTTTTGAACAATAATCTGGTTCACAGGTATCGCTCACATAGCGATCGCAAAACTTTTCGGTCTACTGATATTGTCTAACCCACATTCCGCAGATGTGATTCATATTACTAGTAATTTTGAAAAGTCAAACCCAGAAGATTTTTTATCAGTCTAATTTTTGTGGGTTAATTTCATTTTTCGTTCAAATAATTCCAAAATATTA
>JAHHHH010000086.1 GCA_019359415.1 Iphinoe sp. HA4291-MV1
ATCATTGAACGCTTTGTTAATTAGCGTACTATCTAACACATTTCATGCTCAAATTCGATACACCGCTCTATACTTTAGCAAATTAGTCTGTATTCTTAAGCACAAAATTAGATGCGCTTACCCTGGTATTTGCCCCTTTCTAGACAGCAGCAAGGGAAGGAATTTTCCTTCAAGTCGAACACAGCAAATCAGCAATCACTCAAGCCTCAAGTGCGATGAGGACCAACAAGGGTGAAGCCATGTACATACAGCAGAATAGAGGCGTCAGTCGTCAGATCGCGTAGCGTCTCCCCTTCGCCCTTCGCCCAAGGGGCGACGCCAGAGGCGTTGGCGCAAGCCTGTCCGCAGGACTTACAAAGCAGCGTCTCCATTTTCTTATCAAATGATTCCGGATTTCTATATTCTAGACAAGTTTTTATTTAACTGCTCCCAACCCTGCTAAATATCCTGTTGTCCAAGCACTTTGAAAGTTAAAACCACCCGTAACACCATCAATATCTAAAATTTCTCCAGCAAAGTGAAGCCCAGGAACTAATCGACTTTCCATTGTTTTAAAGTTAACTTCCTTAAGGTTAACGCCGCCACAGGTGACAAATTCTTCTTTAAAAACTCCTTTGCCATTGATTTGGTATTCTCCTTGAGTCAGTTCTTGCACCAACTGATTGAGTGTTTTGTTAGATAATTCTGCCCAACGGTCTTCTGGAGTGACTCCCACACGAGAGATAATGTATTGCCAGAGGCGATGGGGTAAGTCAACACCGCGATGTAGTGCGATCGCTCGTTTTGCTACTTCAGTTTTGACTGCTAGTAATTTCTGGCGAACCTCTTCTGGCTTGAGATGGGGTAGCCAATTAATAAATAAAGTGGCTTGATAATTGCTTGAGTGCAATACTCTCGCACCCCATGCAGAAAGTTTTAGCACGGCTGGACCACTGAAACCCCAATGGGTAATGAGCAACGGTCCAGTTTGTTCTAGTTGAGGGTTTCCTGGTACACTTAAGCGCAACCGCACAGGACTGACGCTGACACCAGCTAACTTCAAAACCTTTTGATCATGAATGTTGAAGGTAAATAAAGAAGGCACTGGTAGTTCAATTGTATGTCCCAAATCCTGAGCTATTTTATAACCTATGGGATTGCTGCCTGTGGTTAAGAGTAGGCGATCGCACTCCAAAGTCTCTTCCGACTTTAAAAGAATCTCAAAATGAGTGCTGAGTGATTTTGCAGCGATAATGGGTGTTCCTGTACGTATGTTTACCCCAGCTGCTTTTGCTGTATTTATCAGACACTCTACAATAGTTTCTGAACTATCGGTGATGGGAAACATCCTGCCATCAGCTTCGGTTTTCAGCTGTACTCCGTGAGCATTAAACCAAGCTACTGTATCCTTAGCTTGAAAGCGCGTGAACGCACCTAGCAAAGCTTTCCCGCCTCTAGGGTAATTTTGTACCAATCCTGACGGGTCAAAACAAGCTTGAGTGACATTACAGCGTCCACCACCAGAAATACGAACTTTAGCCAGGACTTGGCGACTGGCTTCGAGTATCGTCACTTGCGCGTGGGGATTTGCCTCGGCTGCTGTAATTGCACCCAAAAAACCAGCCGCGCCACCACCAACAACTATAACTCGTAGCGGTTTCACTTTTTCCTTTCTGCGATATGGAACTTATCCATAGTTGGACTATCTTGAAAATAGAACTCAGCTCCTCCAGTTGATCCATAGCATTTATGGCAAACAGAGTAAGCATTCTCAGTATTACTTAGAAAGTGACTCTGTAGTATTACCCCTCGTCGCAATATTATAAGTTATGCAATCAGGAGAAGTATCTTTTGGCAACAATTAAGTGTAGAAATGTGACGTTTTCCAATATCCAAGCGATTCTATTTGACAAAAACGGTACATTGGAAGACTCCGAAACTTATTTGCGTGCCCTTGCACAAAGAGGAGCACGGATGATAGATGCCCAAATTCCCGGAACTGGGGAACCATTACTGATGGCATTTGGCGTTAATGGCGATACTCTCGATCCAGCGGGTTTAATAGCGGTGGCGAGTCGTCGCGAAACAGAAGTCGCTGCTGCAGCATATATTGCGGAAACTGGACGGAGTTGGTTTGAATCGTTAACTATTGCCCGTCAAGCTTTGGACGACGCTGAAAAATACATTGGCAAGACTTCTTCACCTTTGTTTGTAGGTAGCCTGGAAGTCCTAAAGTCTTTGTCGAAAGCAGGATTGAAATTAGGAATTCTTTCGGCAGCGACAACCCAAGAAGTACGTGCTTTTGTCCAGCATCATCAATTAAGTGATTACATTCAATTAGAAATGGGAGTCGATGAAGGACCAAGTAAACCAGATCCAATTTTATTTTTGCAAGCATGCCAAGCTTTAGGAGTCCAACCAAGTACCACCTTGATGGTAGGAGATTCTGTGGGTGATATGCAAATGGCGCGTCATGCCAAAGCTGCTGGTTGCATTGGTATCACTTGGATAGGGAAGGCAGAGAATGTCAAAGGTGCAGACGTTGTGATCAATCAACTCGATGAAATTCAAGTTGTGGAAGCTTAATTTTCTGTCGTCTTTAACAAATAGCGATCGCCTATGGCGGGCACTCTGTGCCATCGCATTTCTCAAAAGCTGAACAAGTGCAAGCACTTCTCCTCAGCATCAGGTTTCACCGTAGCGCACTTCCTCTAACGGGTTCTTTGTTAGCTGCGATCGCCTTAGATAAGATAGAACTGACTTATCAGGCTTTTGGAGGAAAAGTACTCATCAACTCGCCACACTGATATCTTGCGCCTATCCGTAGAAACCACGGTAAAACAAAAAACGCTGAAATAAAGTTACATTTTATTATGCCTTTTTTATCTAAAATAAAGCACTTTGCACTTTATATTTAGTGCTTAAACAACATTCAACTTGTCAGGTGACTGTTACCCTATAGAATTTTCAGACTAGCTGGCTCTAGGTGAGGTGAGAATTTGCCTTGCCCTTTGGGCTGGTCATTCTTTCCCATTCCTATCTCACAACTGCATATGTTCATTCTGCTTACACCTACTAATACCTAGATACCCAAGCCAGGAAGTCACCTTTTTGTGGAGGCTACAAAACATAGAATTCTTGACAATCGGGAATTCCTAATATCCATAGATAAGGTCAAATATGTTCAATTATGCAATCTTGATTAATCAGGGAGATAAAAATGTTCAAGGTGAGTGGCTTACCGATCCAAATTACTAAATCCGATTTAGACGAGCTTTTTTCATCCTATGGTGAAATTCAAATAACTAAAAATTCAATCATTATAAAAGTCGAAAAGGATGACAGTTTTGCGTTTGTGCAGCTAGACAAAAATGAAGAACGTGCGATTCGCGAACTAGATAGAACACGATGGCGTGGTAGCATTCTTCATCTTGATCCAATTAGAGGGGAAGGACCCTTGCTTGGTCAACCTGGAAGTGGGGGTACTGGAAGCGAGGACACTGGAAGCAAGAACATCCTTCATCTTGATCCAGTCAGAGGGGACGGGATCGTGTTTGGTCAAGTTGGAAGCGGGGGTACTAGAAGCGGGTTGTAGCGTTCATATTTTAATCATGTTCTGCTCTAAGTAGACAGATGATTAACTTTCCCTCTCCTTAATTTAACAGTTATCAGTTATCAATTTCATCCGCAGGGTTTAATCCCTCTTTTATCACTTCCGAAAGTGATAAAAGAGGGATAAGTCCTCCACCATACGCCGTCAGGACTGTTCACTGTTCACTGTTCATTGGTTTAAAAACCTGCATCAATTACATAAATGATTTGAACTCTTTGATTGAAGATTCAAATAATCGCGAATCTGACTGCATCCTTTCTCCTGCAAACCCTTCAAACTAAGATCTGACATATTCCATAGCAAAACAACTTTATCTGCACCAGCAGAAGCTAACCATTTGCTATCGGGACTGAAACTCACAGCATATACATCGGTCTGGTGTCCAATCAAAGTTGTGATTAACTTTCCATCTCGTTGCCAAAGTTTTATTGTCCCATCGCTACTGGCAGAGGCGATCATTTTTCCATCAGGGCTAAAGTTGGCGTCAAGCACCGAAGCTGTGTGTCCAATCAGAGTTGTGATTAACCTTCCATCCCGTTGCCAAAGCTTTATTGTCTTGTCACCACTGGTAGTGATGATCGTTTGTCCATCCCGACTGAAACCAACAGACCAAATTTCACTTGCATGTCCTTTCAATCTTCCGAGTTCTTTACCCTTAGAACTCCACAACTTTACAATCTTGTCATCACCAGCAGTGGCAATTGTTTGTCCGTCGGAACTGAAAGCGACACTCAACACTCTAGCGCGGTGTCCTTTTAAGGTTCTAAGTTCTTTACCGTCTAAACTCCAAAGTTTTGCGGTTCCATCAGCACTAGCAGAAGCGATCATCTTTCCGTCGCTACTGAAGCTAACGGAAATGATCCTATCTTCATGTCCTCGCAGTGTTATCGGGGCTTGTCTGTCTACGTTGACACTCCAAAGCTTTATTGTATTGTCATCACCAGCACTAGCAATGGTTTGTCCATCTGGACTAAAACTAACGGAATTAACTTTACCTTGATGTTCTTTCAGGGTAGAGAGTAGCTGACCTTCTCGACTCCAAATCTTTACCGTTCCATCAAAACTTGCACTTGCGATCCGTTTGCCATCTGGGCTAAATCTAGCACTAAATACATTGTTCTGATGCCCAACCAGAACGGTCAACCAGCTTCGATTTACCTGCCAAAACTTCGTAATCCCATCGTTACCAGCAGTCGCAAGCATTTTTCCATCTGGACTAAAAGCTATACTAGGGATTGCCCCCTTATGACCTTTCCAAGTATCTAGTAATTTGCCATCTCGCGCCCAAAGTCTTACAATTCCATCCTTGCTACCAGAAGCAATCGTTTGTCTATCGGCACTGAAACTAACGCTCCATACCTGTTCAGGATGCTTAAGGGTTTGTAGAAGTTTCCCCTCTTGATTCCAGAGTTTCACTGTTTTATCTAAACTAGCTGTCGCAAGAATTTGACTGTCCGGGCTGAAGTCTGCACTCGCGATAAAATCAGAATTGTCGAGAGTTTTTAGTAGCTTGCCATCCCAGCTCCAGAGCTTTACCGTTTTGTCATCACTAACTGTGACAATCCGATTTCCGTCGGAACTAAAACTTACTTGCCTCACCAAACCGCGATGTCCCTCTAGGGTTTTAAGTAATCGACCGTCAATTCCCCACAGTTTCGCGGTTTTATCCTCGTTACCAGTGGCAATTGTCTTACCATCGGGACTGAAACGGACACTAAAAACCGAGTTATTATCCGTTTTGAAAAACCGTATGAGTTTGCCGTTACGATTCCAAAGCCTAACCGTTCCATCTAGGCTACCAGAAGCGAACATCTGTCCATCACGACTAAAACTAATGCTCATCACTGGCTGCGTGTGTCCTTCCAAAGTCGTAATCAGGCTGCCATCAGAACGCCACAGCTTAACTGTGTTGTCATAACTGGCTGTAGCAAGCATCTGACCATCCGGGCTAAAACTGACACTTTGAATAACGTCCTTATGCCCTTCCAAACGGTTGCGCTCTCGCGTCCAGTAGACTGCTTGCCCCAATGTTGACCGCATTTCAGCTTGCATTTGCGGATTAGTGTTGCCCCAAATCAGTGATTGAAAATGTTTGGCAGCATCTATGCCGACTAGTAGAGCATCAAACGTATTTTTATTCAAGGCAAAACGAGCTTCTGCAGTTTCCCGTTGAGCAATAACTTGACCTGTTTCGGCTCTCTGATACTGAATGGTCGAGAAAGCGGCTAGCGCCAATGCCATACCAGAAAAAACAGATAGTCTAATAATGAGATTGCGGCGTTGGCGATCGCGTCGTCCTACACTAGCATCAATAAACTGATTGGCAACATCACCAAACCCACCCAAAATCTGATGAAATGCTTCATTCTGTCTGAGTTCCAAAACTTGCTCTAGTCTCGAACCACTCCACAATTCATCATCTGCTTTCGTAATTTGCCAGTGTGCGACATCTTCATTTAAACGATTGCGAAGAGCGATCGCTTGACGATTTTCTCCAATCCATTCATTCAACTGTGTCCAAGAGGTTAGCAAAGCTTCATGGGCAATCTCTACTGTGGAGACTTCAGACTGAGGTTGGCGATTGCTCACTAACAAGTTTTGATCAATCAATTGAGTCAACACTTCTTGTTCAAGTTTTTCGTTAAACTCAAATCGCATTGCCCGTCTCCGGACAGGTTTCCACGCTTGTCCTGATTCTTCATCCCCACCAATCTCAACGAGCTTCAAAAAGATGCGTTGCGTGCATGTTTGCTCTACTTTTGTCAAGTTGTTGTAAATCTTCTCAACCCGTTGCTGAAGTGCTCCCCACACACCACCTAATTGGCGATAGGTACTGATATTCAGCGTGCGATCCTGAATGTCGTGATTTTTAACCTCTGTTTCCCATAGCAGATTTAGTGTATATTGCAACAACGGCAAATATCCTGCCTGTCCCTGTACATTTTTGATGATTTCTTCTACCAATCCCACCTCAAACACTACCCCATGTTGAGCAGCAGGTTGTTCGATCGCTAACCGCAATTCATCCCGTTGCATCTCAGCAATGAACGGACGATGTTTATCCGTAACTTTTACAAGTTGAGAATAGGGACTTAAGCGATCCAAAAAATCAGCCCGCATTGTCGCCATGATTTTGACGGAATGCTGCTTAGTTTTACTCAATTGCACCAAGCTGGTGATAAACTGGTCACGCTTTTGGGGTTCACTAGTCGTAAACAACTCCTCAAACTGGTCAATGAAGATGAACCAATAATCGTCAGGCTGCTTCAGCCGAGTGACTACCTGAGTGAGCGTGCCAAGTTTCGCCTCACGAGCAATTTGAGCTTCTGCTTGCTTGTATTTCCCAAGTAAGTTGGCATAAAAAGATTCAAAAGGGTCAACATCTGGAGTAAACATCAAGTGTACTAACTGTGATCCCCATTTTTGTGAGAGCCAAGGAATTAACCCTGCACGCACAATCGATGATTTCCCACTACCGCTAGCTCCTAAAAGTAAAATCAGATTCGTTTGTTCTAGTTCATTAACCAAACCTGTGAGAAATTGGTCACGACCAAAAAATAGATCTTTATCTTCTGGCTCAAATTTCTTTAATCCTTTATAAGGTGAAGTTTGTATAAATTGACGGGTTTTAATCTCCTCAACAGAGATTTGTAGAATCTGAGTTTGGTTTAGGGTAACAATATTGCTATCACCCTGAAACTGGATATTTCTTTCACCTTGAATAGCCTGCATTCCACCACCCAATGTGGCGTTTTCCACTTGCTGCTGAAGAATTGGCTGTTGGGTGGGTGGCGAATTTTCTTCAGGATGCAAAGGTTGGCTCATAGACTCGTCCTTCTAAAAACCAAAGAAATGGCTAGCAACACCCAGCCAAGCAGGTAGTTGTATCAGTATTGGCTGAATATTTTTCCATAGACTAGAAGTGGAAGCTACAGTTTCATTTGCAATTTTTAATGTTTCTGTCATCCGTTTGAGATTTCCAGCTGCTAGTTGTTTATCAGCTTCCTCTGATTGCGCTTCTTCCTTGGCTGCTCCCAAATACCTGAGTGATTTTTCTTTTGTTGCTTCTGGTAATTCTGAGGCTGATTGAATCAACTGCTCAATCTTTGCTAGTAACTGAATCACTTCTTCCTGGGTGAGCTGTTTTTCATTAGCAGATGGGGTAACATTAGTATCCATACTTTGCTGATTGTAGTTACCTTGGGCTGCTTGCATACCACCATACATTTGCCCACCACTTATATTTTGGGAAATTCCACCGCTATAGGACGGCTTTTCGTTTCTTTCTTCCATAACAGTTAGTCAATAGATGAATTTGGTTAATTGTTTGCTCATCTATATTTTCAATAGTTGTAAGTCAAATCAACTTATGCACTCATAGCAGTCCTATTTGAGTTGTGAAATCTTGGCAGGGGATGAGGAGGAAGTTGAGTAACATCTGATTCATAACCCATCCATAAAGCTTGCGTAGCATCATATAGGGACTGCCCTTCGCTTTCTGTTAGGCTAGCTGCTGCTGCCCACAGATCTCAACAATCAGCCCTAATAGCTCCTTTCGCTCTCATCTCCCAACAGTGGCACACGCGACAACTGCCAGTAAACTTTTTGAATCTCCCTCACTCGCTGCGCTCAAATCCACTGAGTCTCAAATGGATCTTGCCCATTTCCATAAATTAAGTCCCCATATTCCTGCCAATGAGCCGCTTCTTCAGGCAATACTTGGGATGCGTACAAAACAGATAAGTTTTCCTCTAATTGCTGCCTATTTCCTGGGGCGGTGAGTGCTAGATGTACAGCAGGATGACGTAGTACGTAGCGGTAACAGTCTGCTGCCCGTGGTGGTTTATGCTGCCATTTGGAATGCCTCGTGAGCAGTGTTCCCCAGCGCGTACAGGTAAATGCTACCACTGGAATGCCTGCTTGTTGAGCGTTAGGTAAAACATTTTCTTCAACTTTACGGTGTGCCATGTTGTAGCGGTGCATTAAGACATCACACGCTTTGCGCTCAATCATCTCTAGAGCGATCGCTCTATTATGAGTCGTGACTCCCACGTAACGTATGAGTCCTCTGCTCTTCCATTCCTGCAATTCATCAATCATCGCCTGAACTTCGGTCATGTCGTCATCAGGAGAAACGTATTCAGCAAAAAACACATCAACTTCATCAATTTTTAGGCGATCGCGCACCAAGTCAAAGTCACGACGCACTTCAGCAACATCTCGCTCTTGAGTTCCCGTTGCTACCAAAACCTGCTTTCGCTTAGTCGTTAGTAGAAATTTTAATCCATCCAGAAAGTTTTTAAGCTCTAAATTATAGAAGAAGAAGTAATTTAGTCCTGCCTCAAATGCCACTGCGATATCCGCAGCATCCATTGATTGTCGTCCTGCTAAACCAAGAATATTTGCTGGAAGTCCCTGTTGTGTTGTTAACTCCACTCTCAATTACCTACTTCACCTATCAATTACTGTATGACACGAATAAGGTTCTGTACCGCTTATCTTAGTAAGAAAGCAATTGTGCGTTTAAAGCTTTGGTAATGCGATCGCTAGTTTCTTCCAAGTGGGCTAATGTGTAAATATCCAAGTTGCCACCTTGTTGTTTAAGACTAGCATCAATAGCTTTGAGTAGTTGGTGCAATTCATACCAAGCTATTGTACGACCATCTTCCGGGACATAAGTCGTACGTAACACCATCTCTAGCAAAATATTCAGATATTCCCGTTGCAGTGAACGGCGAATGCTAGAAATTGAGATATGTGACTTAGAATTGAAAACTTCAGTCCAAATATCTTTTTGCAATGTGTCAAACAGTTCTGGTATTGTCAGGGCTTGCCCAGGCAAAGTTTTGAGTTCTATATCTCGCAAACGATTTAGGCGATCACCATTTAATAAGGTTCGCAGTATCACCCTTTGGATGTACAAAATACGTTCATGAATTGGATAATCGAGGCGGGAGACAGGTATAGGGTTACCCCAGTGTAAAAAGCGTGATGGTGCTAATTGATTTAGTAATTGTGGTGAGAAACGAAAAGCATCTTCAGCAAATGTATACTCGTGCAAAATTGTCAATACTTGACGTTGTTTTTCTAGAGGAACTGGTACAAAATGAGCATGAGTATCATCCAAAGCGTGATGACGCCTAAAAGATTGCCCACCGATATACTGAGTGAGCAAGGTGGCATTACGAAAATAGTATTTAAATATTCTGTTAAATAATAGACGTAGGTCACTATAACTTTCTCCTCTCAATGGATAACGCTTGTCTAGGTGCTGCCACATCATGCGGGCATTATCCATTTGCCATTGAGAATAAACTAACACATCGCTACTCATGTCCCAGAGATTTGCAAGAGGATTGATGTCCCAGATATCTTCATCTGTGGCGTAGGATAATTCTGGTTGAGGGGACGCTAAAGCAATTTGCTCCAACAAAGGCTTTTCAGTTAAAGGAGTCATTGCTTCTAGCGTCAGATGCGAGTCTCTTTTGTAACCGTACTCAATTGCCCATTCATCGTAGGGACCAATTACTGTTGGAAAATAATCGCCTTGCTGTACTCCTTGTGGTGCTATGTTCACAGGTAGATAATCCATCACTGAACCCACCAAACCTTTAGTGCGAGTGATTTCAGTGTTATTTAATTCCTGAGGTGCTAACATTGTGCTGCCATGAAAATTGTGGCGTAAACCAAGAGTGTGTCCGACTTCATGAGCGATGAGGTAACGCAAATATTGATACACGTACTTTTTCATCTGGTCACTACTTGGTGTCGCATCTTGCACTAATGATAGCGTCAGCGCTCCCATAGCTGCTTGAAAAGAAGACTCCATGCTGTAGCAGAAGTCAGAATCATTTTGAGGCGTCAATAGTCCAGTATCAAAAGGTATAAGTGATTCTTCATGAATACATTCAGAAACTGGAATGATGCTACTATGCCATTTCACTGTCTCTGTGCATACAGCGGGAGACTGAAATGAAGTTCTGAATACAAAATCACCACACAAAGATTCCCTGTTTTCAACTCTTGACCTATAAATACTGGTTGCTCCACGCTGACTCCTCATTTTGACTCTAGACTCTGCGTAGACGTTTATAGGATAGAGGTCATCTGAATTTGCTTCCATTAGTGTGCGATAATCTTGCTGAATTAAGCGCACCATATTGGCATCGACAATGATGTCTGCATCTAATATTTCCCCAGTGAGTGGGTTGACGCGCATTGGTCCTCTCGCAAAACCTGCATCTAGAGAATTAAACCAGCGAATCGTATTGTAACGTACATCTGCGGGGTGCCAATCAGCATTATCTGGCATTTGCCGCACTTCAATGGCATGTTGAAATCCTGCTTTTTCAAATGCTTTGTTCCACATCAAGACGCCTTCACGAATTGCGTCGCGATACTCCAAGGGTACGGCATTTTCAATCCAAAATACAATCGGCTTTTTAGGTGGAGACAAAGGAGCATTTGAATCAGATGGTTCAAGATGCCAACGATTGATGTAACGTACAAATGGTTCTTTACCATTCTTACCAGAGAAGTCCTGGAAGGCAGTAATGAAATATCCGACTCTTTCGTCAGCAAGTCTGGGAATATAGCCGTTGTTGTCTCTGAGTTGGGAAAAGCTATAGTGTACTTTGAGAGTGAGTGCTCTGCTGTCAGGTACGGTTATTAAATTTGCTCCTTCTGGTGATGAAAAACCATAGATTGAATCTATCTCTAGGTTTAAAGGAAAGCTGTTGACATCACCAAAATATGACTTGCTTTCTTCTAACTGATAATCAGTCTGCAAAAAGTATTTTAGTAGGGAAGTTAATCCGGGAAAATCCTGCATCAACAGGTCATTTATATCAATAAGAATATTTTTACTGTATGGATCGATACAGACTATATTAACTGCATAAAGAACTGAGTCACTAAACGAACGAGCAAGCGATCGCTGTTCTGGTTGACCCAGTTCTGTACGGAACTTAACATTACGAATTACAAAGTGCAAATTATTGTTAACTTGCTGGAAGTAGAAGAGGAAATCTTGCAGAGGGAGTCCACTATAAAGTCCGCTTTCCCCAACGCCTGATTCCAATGTCACTATACCTAAGTAATTTTGATTGAGCTGCTCCGGCTTAATTTCCCAGTAGATTCTGTCAGATTCTTTACTGCGATAAAGTGTAAAGAGTCCTTCTAACTTATCTGCACCTCTGACTATCTCTCGAAATCTTCGGAAATCGTCCTTTCTGTCCTCTTTAAATATATTGTCAGCCATTGCTAACTTTTCAATTCCTGGTATTGTATTTAATTGCTGTACGTAAACATCTGAAAGTTGGTTAGCTCCTGCGTAATTAGCTCCTAGCAACAGGTTGTATAATAACGCTATATATATTAATAATCTTGTTATCCGGTCTTTCATTCTTTAGCTTCCCGTGGCAAAGCAGATCTCATGTCTGCAACCCGCTTAAGTATTAATAGATTAGCTGTTTTTATATTTTTAAGATAGTCATGTATTTTACTAAAGTTACCGGAAAAGTTTTAGTCGATGACTGACTTGTACTTAGGTGAGAAAAAGGACTTATTTTTTGAGTCACTGATCTATTCATACCAATACTATATGAGGCTGCATTGAATCGAATCATGACTGATACCAGGTTGTATCATATTGGATTTGGAAGAGATGACCTTGGAGAGCAACCACCAACGATAGCCTTATTATCCGGTGACCCTGAACGAGCACGGCTCATTGCTCATTCCTATTTGCACTCTGTGCATATTTTGTCAGAAAATCGAGGGTTGAACAGTTATGTAGGTATTCTACCTAACGGGAAAGCGCTTTTATCTGCGACGAGTGGTATGGGAGCGCCCTCCACAAGTATTGTTGTCAACGAGTTGATACAAGTTGGCATTAAACTCATCATTCGCGTCGGCACTTGCGGCTCTATTCAAGAACATGTATCGGTTGGTAGTATCGTGATTACTAGTGCTGCTTTATGTCGGCAAGGAGCAGCTAACGATATTGCACCTGTTGAGTATCCCGCAGCTGCTGATCCGTTTGTGACGGTAGCTTTGGCTAATGCTGCACGGGAACTGAAGGTGAAACACCATATGGGCATTACCGCATCAGTCGATACTTTCTATGAGGGACAAGAGCGAACCCAAGCTGTAAACCGACATTTGCTGCGCTCATTGTGTGGCATGACAGAAGAATATCGCTCTTTGAACATGCTGAACTACGAAATGGAGTGTGGGACTTTGTTCAAAATGGGAGGGGTATATGGTTTTAGAGCAGGCTGTGTGTGTGGTGTCGTCGCCCAACGTACAGTTGGTGAAGAGGTGGTTTTAGCACAGAAAGACGTTGCAGTTAACAATGCCATTAAGGTAGCTGTACAAGCAGCACAGCAATGGCAAGAACCAGAAGAATAAAAATATTTATAAATCTTTACAAGAAAAAGATTCCCATCTTTTGGTAGATGGTTTAAATTCCGTAAGAAGAAAATTTGATCAGAAAGTTGAAAAAATCCGGAACAGATAATTAAACTCTAGTTCTAGTACAAGTATATAAAACTAAAAATAGATAAAACTAAAAATAGCAAATAGGCTCTAGATGCAACTGGCTCCCTTATTTCCGATTTTCTACCGCATCCTCAAACCAACGTTTCCTAACTGCCTTTGGTGTGGTGATGCGAATTCCAAAGTTATCGCATTGACGTTTGATGATGGTCCGCATCCCCAATACACAGCACAACTGTTAAAAGTTTTAGACTATTACAACATCACAGCTAGTTTCTTCTGGTTAGGTGCTTGCGTCAACCGTTCACCAACTGTAGCCAAAGAGGTGTGCGATCGCGGACATTGGATTGGGTTGCATGGCTACGACCATCAAAATTTTCCCATGCTGTCCCCACTAGAACTTAAGCACAGCTTAGAAAAAACCCAAGCTGCTATTTACAATGCCTGTCATCTGACACCCGAAAACGTGCGTGATGTCCGTCCGCCCAATGGTTTGTTTACACCGACAACATTAAAATTACTCAACCAGTGGAATTATCGACCTGTTATGTGGAGCGTTGTACCGGAGGACTGGGTAAGACCGGGAATCGCTACAGTGGTGCAGCGAATTCTCCAACAGGTTTGTAATGGTTCACTAATTGTTTTGCATGACGGTGCTTGCGGCGGACAGGATATCACTGCAACAACACAAATCCTCATTCCTCAACTTATGGAACAAGGCTATCAATTTGTGACAGTAGACACTCTCTGGCAACAAACTAGTACAGGTCGGCGTAAATAAACCGCCCATTCCAAATCGATGAAACGCTTACGCTGTCTTCATTTTGAATTTTGAATTTTGAATGAGCGAATTCCGCCTTGCGGTACTAGGGGGTTGGGGGAGGTGGGGAGTAGAGAAGAAAAATAATAACTGATGACTAACTTACCGCTTTTGAGCAGCTTCAGATTTGAAGCTAGGAGTTAAGGAAGGTTCGTCAGTCCCCAATAGATGATGTATCTCGCTGAGTGAGCTAGGTTTTGCAGTCAGCTCTTCTGGTGAATCGCTTATGTATTCAATTAGATCTTCTACTTGGCAATTCAGAGCTTTGCAAAACCTGATGATTCTCTCAATGTATTCTGTCCCAGTCCTTCCGCTTTCCCAGTTCTGAATAGTACTTTCGGTCACGCCCACGAGGCGTGAAAGCTCAAGCTGGGTCAGTCCCGCCTTTTCACGTAGAAAAGCTATCCTTGGTTTTGCCTTCTGTTTCACAGCTACAGCGTATTTATTTAACCTTTAGCCGTAGATCCTAGCACCAAAAAAAACTTATGCCCAAAAAATTTTGCCTAAAAAACTTTTGTTCAGCTCTTGACGCACCCAATTTCTTTGGCTAAAAAGGTTAAGTATAGAGTTCACCTCTATCTCTAGTCATCTCTAGGGGGGAGAAGGGTTGGGGATGAGGGCAAATGAAGCGCATCGCGCATTTTTCAAAAATCTTTTGGAGAAATACGGAATGATGCAATTCGATGATGTAGCTCTCAATAGGAAAACAAACAGAGAAACACTCAAAGGAACTCCTAGAGGTTGAGATACATCTAAATACCTATACGTGGAGATAAGGTGTTTAGCCTGTAAAAAACCACAAAACGTAAAAACAACACACACACAAACGAGGTCATATTAAAGATGTTGAACAAATCTATTGCTTTCGGTTTACTGGCTGCTGGTTTGATGATTGTTCCCACAGCGGCGTTTGCTGGACAGTCTCAGGTCAACACTAGTGAAACCACGCAAGATGCTGCTGCTTTCGACGGTAGCAGTGTGCGTCAAAATTCCCGCACCGACAACAATCAAACCCAAGTTGGTGTTAGTCGCGACAGAGGTTCGAGATACCATGGTCGTCGCGGTTGCCGTACTGCTGACCAATCACAAGATAATTTCGCATCCACCAGACAAGCTGGTGCGGCGGAAAATGGCTCTCGAGTTCGCCAAAACAGCCGCACCGAAGGTAACCAGGTTCAAGTTGCTGGTTGCTAATCTTCATTGAGTTAGCTGATGTGGCGTTGCTCAACCTTCAAGAGTAGCCTACCTCTTGCTTCACTAAGCAACGCCTCTGAAATTCTACGACAAATAAACTCACAACACACAACTACTGAGGTCAAAGAAATTATGTTGAACAAATCTATTGCTTTCGGTTTGCTAGCTGCTGGTTTGATGATTGCTCCCACAGCGGCGTTTGCTGGACAGTCTCAGGTCAACACTAGTGAAACCACGCAAGATGCTGCTGCTTTCGACGGTAGCAGTGTGCGTCAAAATTCCCGCACCGACAACAATCAAACCCAAGTTGGTGTTAGTCGCGACAGAGGTTCGAGATACCATGGTCGTCGCGGTTGCCGTACTGCTGACCAATCACAAGATAATTTCGCATCCACCAGACAAGCTGGTGCGGCGGAAAATGGCTCTCGAGTTCGCCAAAACAGCCGCACCGAAGGTAACCAGGTTCAAGTTGCTGGTTGCTAATCTTCATTGAGTTAGCTGATGTGGCGTTGCTCAACCTTCAAGAGTAGCCTACCTCTTGCTTCACTAAGCAACGCCTCTGAAATTCTACGACAAATAAACTCACAACACACAACTACTGAGGTCAAAGAAATTATGTTGAACAAATCTATTGCTTTCGGTTTGCTAGCTGCTGGTTTGATGATTGCTCCCACAGCGGCGTTTGCTGGACAGTCTCAGGTCAACACTAGTGAAACCACGCAAGATGCTGCTGCTTTCGACGGTAGCAGTGTGCGTCAAAATTCCCGCACCGACAACAATCAAACCCAAGTTGGTGTTAGTCGCGACAGAGGTTCGAGATACCATGGTCGTCGCGGTTGCCGTACTGCTGACCAATCACAAGATAATTTCGCATCCACCAGACAAGCTGGTGCGGCGGAAAATGGCTCTCGAGTTCGCCAAAACAGCCGCACCGAAGGTAACCAGGTTCAAGTTGCTGGTTGCTAATCGCTTATAGAATGAAGTCATGAGGCGTTGCTGAACCTCCAGGAGAGTAGCCTACCTCTTGCTTTACTAGGCAACGCCTCTTAACTCACACAACACACAACTACTACCGAGATTTCATAGAGATGGTGAAAAAAATTTACACCTTAAGTATACTAGCTATCGCTCTGATTGTATTACCATCTACCGCCTTTGCCGAATCAGTCACTCGCCAAGAAATTGATCAAAGCGGCACTGCAGAAAATGGTGGTCGGGTTCAGCAAAGTGCTAGACAAGGAAGCACTCAGAAAAGAGAGAGACAGGGTTCTTTCCACTGCAGATCAGATAATGGGTCACAACTATCCGATCAGTACATACGTCAAAATGGTTATGCTGCTGATCGTCGTAGTCGTGTCGATCAACAGGCTGAGCAACAAAGCACTCAGCGTCAATTGGAAGTATCTCGTCGCAACAACTGTTAAGTAAATTCTGAGCAAGCTATGGGTGTTGGGTTTTAGGGAAACTGGAGCGTTGATAAATTCAATTCCCATGATGCATGAAGGTTCTAGCTAATTGAGCCATTGAACGTTGCTAAATCATGGGAATCAGCCAAACCATTTCCTTACTGAGCAACGTTAGGATGCTCACCAATTTAGAAAAATATTTGTTAGCAGTGCCGTGGTGGTGTACTTGAGGTGAGGAGTTGACAAAAGTTCTACCGATTTCCTAGCTTGTTAGGTGATAATCGGTCGTTTTTTAGAAAGAGAGGAATTAAACCATGCCTGCCAGACAACCAATCTTATTACTAGTACTCTCTGTATTAATTGCATTACCTGCTGGAGTTGCTAACGCAGAAATTGATGTCCGAAATGGTGACACTAGGGTAAGAGTTAGCGGTGACCGTGGTATCAAGATTAACAGAGATTATAGGGTTGACACAGATTATGATGACGATAATGACTATGATTATTCGTCATATCCATACGAGTATGATCGCTATCCAAGATCAACTCGAACCAGAGCCGCACAAAGTCGTATCTACCAGCGCCTTCGCAGTTTGAAATACCCCCGAACAACACGGTCTGTTCAATCATGTCGTGGCAGAAGTGTAGCCCAACAAAGAACTATCACCAGTAGCTCTAGCACAGGAAGTAATAGGACTTACAGTTCTACAACGACAACTACTTGTCAATAATATTTTTGCAAGGATTCAATTATGTTCAAATTACTCTCTTTGAGTTTGTTTTCAATTTCCGCTGTATCTCCCTTTTTGATTGCTTCTTTCACTCCTAAAGCAATGGCAGCGTGTGTTGCTGTTGACACCGGCGTGCAAGTGGCGGTTGATCGCTCTAGAGAGCGTCGCCAAACGAATGACGTCAGCCAAAATTTTGACGAAAATTGCAATGGCAGTGTCCGTAGCAGAGGAACACAAGTTTGTAACTCTGATGGTGTGTGCGAACAAGTCCGCCGCAGCGACCAAACTGTTACTGGAGATTCTAATCGCCGCTCTCGTGGACCAAACATTGGTGTCAAAGTCCATGTCCCAGTACATGTAACCAAACCAGATGTTGGAAGGTAACATAGTTCTACGGACTGCTATCTAAACTCTCAACTTTCCGAAGTCCCTAGCAGGCGGGAACTTCGGCTTCATTGCTAGGGACCACTTTTCTAAGTGCGAAAATTTTTCTTCTCGCCTAAGTTCTTTCTCCAGCTATCAGTAGGTCGTGCAATTCTATAAACAATAAACAATTGAGTTGGCTAATCGCGTACCTGCTGTTACCCAAATCTGGTTATGTCATCATGAGTAAACTAGTAATTCTTGCAAGCTGCTTAGTTCTTCTAACTGTAAGCACAGCTTTAGCACAAAGTTTTATCCGTAGCAGCCAGAAGAGTTCCTCTGTTGTTGTCCAGACAGACAACAGTGGCGGTAGCCACAACAGCCAGAAGAGTTCCTCTGTCGTTGTCCAGACAGACAACAGTGACGACGAAAACAGCCAAGATTCTTCCGTTGTTGTTCCAACAGATAACAGTGACGACGAAAACATCCAAGATTCTTCCGTTGTTGTTTCAACAAACACCAGTAGTGATATGAACAGATCCACAACATTTACCAGCCAGCAGTCTAGCTCCGGTGATTCCTTTGGATATCAAAAAAGCTCACTCAATCTAAGTGCAGCTAATCTCAGTAAACCGCATATCTTAAGCATCAATACATCAGGTGCTCAAATGACAGGTGAGATTACTGTGAATGGTAAAGTTGTCAAGCAAATCAGCAACGATAAAAACGCTAAAGTTGATTTGTCACGTTATTTGTCTGTTGGTGAACACAAGGTGGAAGTATCAGCTCGCTACAATCCTCCAACATCTTCCGTTAGTGTAGAACTAAGCGGTCCTGGTACTAGTGTCACACAGCAAAATAGTGGTAATGGTACTTTAAACTACACAATGGATGTAAGCGTACGCTAACATGATGTGATGAGCAACTGTGTAGCAAGCCTGAAATTTAAGTCTCTAAAAAAATACAGACACGCGAAGCGCAAGCATTGCTCCTCTTACGGAGGTATGGAGGAGTAATGCTTGCGGCAAAGCCGTGCTGGAGGCATACCCGTTGGCGTAAGTCGTGCGAACAAGCACTTTCAGCGTGCAGCGCAAGCACAGAGTGTGTCCACAGGGCATACGTGAGTGCAACGAGCGCGTCCCCGTCCTTAAGAAGGACTTCTCGCAAGGTATTTTGAATTGCTATGAAATAGACCTCGTTGTACGCAGTTGGCTTTCTAAATTTGCACGCATCCATAACTCTGCAACTGACCAAACCCAAAATTTATTTGGTACTTGAGCAAAATCATCATGGTTATGGGTAACAATTGCATCTAGTTCTTCATAACTGGCACAAACTAGTTCTACAGCAGATTCAAAATCCTGAAGAGGTGAAGAACGTGCTTGTTGAAGAATAGTGTGATCTACAGTGCATATTTGGATTTTGTCTTGCAACCAATTAACCACTAGTTCAGCAATTTTTGTATTTCGTAAACGGCTTGCATATGTGTAGATTTTTTGCCAACCAATATCTGTTATGTACATTTGAATCCACGGATGTACCCTATCCAATAATTCACTGACTTCTCCCACGGATCCGTTACGATTCATCAAAGCCTCTAATATTAAGTCAGCATCAACTAATATCTTAAACACTTTCAAACCCCATGATTAACTTATCAATATGTTGTGGAGAAATTAAGATACTAAACTTACTTTGTTAGGAACATACTTAACATACAAACTAAAAAGACAGTATTTCTGATAAACGCACAATAATAAACATAAACTCACTTTGGCATCACTCTATTGTCTGGGTAAGACTGTTTGGCTAAGACGAACAGCATTCAGTTGAGTTGGTAACACTCTACGTACGTAAGACGCTAGATAAATTTTTGTAGTTCCAAACTGACGCAAAAGTTGTTTATATACAAAAATTAAGCAAATGTAGTATTATATCATTTTTGTTTTCTTCGATTTTTACAAGTTTAACAAGTGCCCATAACTGATACCATTCCACTTTTTGAGTGCTACAGGGGTTTACTCCGCTTTTCGCAAGCTCCATCCTTGCCCTACGCGCTCTTCGTTTAACAGCAAGGAAATGGTTATGACATCATTAATATCTCACAAATAATTAAATTAAGTTCTGTAATTTTATAAAATATTCTTATTTGATAAACAAAAATTATAGAATATATCTTTATGAAGATACTTTCTGAATATATATTGAAAGACAGAATTCTAAATTTTTATTTAGAGGATGTTTGGAAAGTTTCGTCTTTTTCACGCCTCATTTTCTAGTAAATACTATTGTTAATTAGATTTAAGCAATAAATAATATAACTGCCCATGACTCACAGTTACTCCAGCGCGATCGCCCGCCACCTTACCAGAACCTAGAAAATAATCTACTCTCCCCGCACCTTTAATTGCACCTCCCGTATCTTGGTCGAGAACATACCGACTGACGATTCGATGCTCCATTAGTCCGGTAACATGATTGACAAAGGGGAAAGGAGCACGAATCAATGCTAGAGCACCAGGAGGCATAAGAGATTTATCTGTTGCAATTGAGCGTTCTGCCGTCAGTGGTACTCTAATAGAACCTTGTGCTGGCGCACCGTGGTTTTCTTGAAAAAACACGAAACTAGGGTCGCGAGGGATATAGACATTTAATTCTTGTGGATACTTCTGGAAATAGTTGAGGATCATCGGCATAGTTAAACCCTCAAGCGGTAACTTACCATCGTTAGCTACTTCTCGCCCGATACTCTTGTAGTTGTAAGCAGTATTACCAGCATAACCTATTGTTGTTTGAGTCCCATCAAGAAGCTGAAGTTTAGCTGAACCTTGAATTTGGGCTAAGTATGGTTCCAGGCGATCGCGAAACCAAAACAACTCTAACCCGCGCAGCCGACCATTTGAGGCTTGCAAACCATCAGCTCCTTCTAGTTCCAAGCGTGTAGGATGAGGTTTTTGCCACGAGACAATGTCAGGAGGTATGCGATAAACAGGATAGCAATACTCTGCAGTGGGAACACGACTCGCAGCATAAACTGGTTCATAATATGCCGTAAACAACACCGAACCTTTGTTGTCTCTCCCCACGGACTGGTAAAAAACAAATTCCCTTGCTATTGCTGCATTAAGTTCTGCGACAGATTTAGACTTCAATACCAACTCTTGGAATCTTTGTAAACTTTTGATAACATGAGGACGCGTTATTCCCATCGCCTGATATCGTTGATATGCTGCCGCAGCATCGCTAGAAAAGAGGTATTGCAAACTCCTATTGATCGCCGTCAACAAAGCCTTTTTATCTGATGGTTGACCGTTTTCGCCCCATAATTGGTTATCGAGACAAGAACTGTCGCCCTCGCAACAAGGAAACGGTGACTTCTGAATGGGTATCAGTGGAGGTGGCGCTGTTTGCTGTTGAGCAGTTCCATCTTGTAGTTGGGTTTGAGAAGATATTGGTAGTTCCCACCTTGTTACCCTACACTCCAACGCACTCAGTGCTAAACGCCCCAGAGGTTGCATGGGTACTAATAGAATTATAGGAACTATGGGTAAGCTGATAGCGATCGCCTTTGGCAGTACCCTTTTCCCAATCCCCCATGCCGGCGCGATGCTTTGCGCCATTGCTACAAATGTCTTTTTCGTCATTTTTTGAATGCGTGAATTTTTAATTATAACCAATGCCATTACTCGTTCATGTTGTGATAAGTAGCAACAGCAGAAGGCGATATACGATTCAAATAACGGAATATCCAATATTTGAAGATAGTATCTAAAATTACTGGGAATGTCGCGATAAATAGGAAGATAAAATCGTGATTTGCTGGTAATCCCCAATGGCGTGAAATGCCGTCTAGAATAACTTCCCAACCATGAGGAGAGTGGAAACCCACAAAGATATCTGTAAACAAAATGATAATAAATGCTTTAGCACTATCACTTAAACCGTAGACAATATGGTCAAAGAAGTCTTTGAGTACCGCAATTTCTCGTTTGCTAATAAGCAAAAGCCAGGTAAACGTAATCACAGATAATATATCTGCAAAAACGTTTTTAATAGCATTAGAACTGTTACTACGAAATTCCTCAGCAATTTCATGAGCTTTTCTTTTTACCTCTTTTTCCATCTGCTCGGAAGATAGCGGATCAATATTGCTCAGCAAGTTCTCAAACTTGATTTTCTCTTCAAATTTTTGTAGTTCTAAAAGAGCTTCTTCTTCCATTTCATAATTAAGGAAGAAGGCAGCCTTTTCTGAATGTCTTTCAAAATAACGCTCAACAATTGGTCCAACCATCACAGCTTTTGACAATTGATGAGTCAAAATAGGAACTATAATAAGTAGAAGGAGAAATCTAACAGATATTATTGTTCTTCTTTGTGTATTACGGAAATTTCTCACAACGTCTTGTTCTGCGTTGGGGTCTAATTCAACTTGCAGACGAGAAAAGGTATTGAAAATCGAACGGGGTAATACTCCTGTGGTATCTGTCTTACTTTGAGGTTTTACATTGTCTAACTTCTGAGTTGAAAAATTTTGTTGTTTTAATTGATTTGAAGAGGATGGTATTATAGTCAAACTATTGTCTTTATTTCTTAAATGATTGGAATGAAAATCGTCATTTCTAGTGTATTTTCCTTTAACATCATCAATGAATTTGAGTTTTTCTAAAATTAAGGAAATCTGTGGATACTCTATGTCAAATTCCTTTGCCACTCCTTCATTGGATTCACTTAGAAAAAAACGACTTGCGTTAAACTCTGTTAACCGCATCCGGATAATTTTTAATTGCTTTTTGAGGTCTGACTCAAAATAATCTATGACACTACGGCTATACTTAGTTGAATTCAAGTCTATTTTATTACCATTAAAATGTTCATCTTCTATTGCCTTAATCTGCTGTGCCGCTTTGTAAGCTTCATCTAAAGAACGCACTGGTGTTCGTAAGTACCACTGGTAAGATGATAGTAAAAAAGGGTATATTTTTTGGCGAAAAATAGAACTAATCATCGTTGGCAATAATCCAGCATTATTTTATGGCTCTTAAACATAAATTAACGTACGAAGTACCTTAACAAATCTCCAAGGAGATAGTTTGTGAACTCTGATTCCGTTTGGATAACAGGACCTAGCCGTAGCGGTAAGACTGGCCGCATGGTAAAGCAATTTTGTAGTTGGGTATTAACTGAAACTAGTATCAAAGAATCATATTATACGAAAAATCAAAGGCAAAAAAATAGCGAGAATCTACCAAGACGCCTGTATCTTCATCAAACAGAACCAGGAGTCTTAGTTTTAGCTGCCAATGACGAAAATCGTCGAAATTTAGCAGATAAAATTGTTACAGTAACTGAAGGAAAATACCCAGTACGTTGCAAGACGCCTTTAGGTTTTATTCAGGATGAAGTTATTTTGTTTTGGCCTTTGCTCATTCAGTTATTGAAGTTAAAGGCGCAATTTCCAGTACGATTACGTCCAGAAACGGAACAGGAACTAGCAACAAAGCTTTGGCGTTCCCAATTGGACGAGAGAACTTTGCGTCGCGCAGGAGAAAATGAGTCTCGCTTGGTACGTCGCATCTTAGATTTACTACAACTAGGGGCTTATAGTGGCATAGATTGTGAAAAAATTGACAATGTTTTGGTCAGTGCCATAACTCAGCAGGAGAATAGTACAAACCTAGAACCTGAACTCATAGCATCTTTGTTACTAAATTGGCGGAACTGGTGTTTGGAGAGAGGATTTCTCACATATGGAATTATTACCGAGGTTTATAGCAAATACCTGTTACCAGACCCGATTTATCAGCAACAGCTTACCAAACGCTATCAAGCGGTACTGGCTGATGATGTGCAAGATTATCCTGCCCTATCACGTCACCTGTTTGAATTGCTCCTAGATAGCGGTGCTGTGGGAGCATTTAGCTACAATCCCGATGGTGTGGTACGTTTAGGATTGGGAGCCGACCCCAATTATCTAGAAAGATTATCAGCACGTTGTCAGCAAGAAACATTAACTCAGCCTTCCTTTTCATGCCTTGCAGATAGCTTAGCGACACCGATGCAGGAACTCATGACAGAACAGATCATCTCGTTAAGTTTACCAGAGACAGTACAGTCCATTCAAACCACCTCCCGCGCCCAATTGTTGCGACAAACAGCAAAGGTGATTGTTAAAGCTGTTAAGGAAGGGCACATACAGCCAAATGAAGTAGCAGTCATTGCACCGGGTTTAGATGCGATCGCCCGTTACACCCTCACAGAAATCCTCACCAAGCAAAATATCCCAGTACAGCCTCTCAACGACCAACGCCCCTTGATTAGTTCGCCTATCATCAGAGGATTACTGACAATCCTTACCTTCGTTTATCCCGGCTTAGGACGCTTAGTAGATCGAGATGCTGTGGCAGAGATGCTGGTTGTGTTAAGCAAGGGAGTTTCTGGAGTAAAAGAAGAAATTTCTCCCTCATCCCCCTCATCTTCCCACATTGACCCAGTCCGAGCAGGTTTGATAGCAGACTACTGCTTTGTACCCCATCCAGATCAACCCAACTTACTGCCCGTCACAGCGTTTGATCGTTGGGATCGACTGGGTTACGCAGCTACCACGGCTTACAGCAAGATATTGCAGTGGTTGGAAACTCAAAGAACGCAGCAGGAAATGCGCTTGATTCCTAGTCCTATTTCTCTTTTAGACAGGGCAATTCAGCACTTTTTGTGGAATGGCAGTAATCTCCCTTATGACCAATTGGCAGCACTGCGGGAACTCTTGGAAACTGCACAGCACTACTGGGAAATTGATACGAGATTGCGGTACACCCCTTTTGTTTCTCCCCCATTAACAGAGGAAACGAAAGGAGAGGGCACTTCACCTCACTTGCCAATTGCCGAGTTCATACAACTGCTGCGGCGTGGCACAATTACAGCCAACCCATATCCCGTACGTCCTGTGGGACCTTTATCTAATGCTGTCACATTGGCTACTGTCTTCCAATACCGCTCTAGCAGACGATTTCATCGTTGGCAGTTCTGGCTGGATGCAGGTTCGCCTTTGTGGGCAAAAGGCGGTGCGGCAACTTTGTTCGGTGCACCATTCTTCCTTCGAGAAAGGTTAGGACAGCCTTGGACAGTAGAAGATGAAAAATTGGCAGAAGAACAAAGACTACGAAGAATTTTGGCAGATTTACTTGCTCGCGTGTCCCACAGAGTCTATCTATGTCACAGCGATTTAGCTGTTAATGGGCAAGAGCAACTAGGTTTTTTGTTACCTTTGGTGCATGCGTGTGTAGCGGATGTGTCTGAGCCTGTTGTCGTTTAAGATGATCCCCCTTTGTAGAGAACCACCTCTGGACTAGGTAACGCAATGAACCTAGTATAAGTGGACTTGTTGAGCCAAGAATCTGCCAGCCTTTAGGCTGGCAGATTGTCAAGTATGCACAACTCTTAATTCTTCACTGCTTACCCTAATTTTTCAAGAGATGGGTTTTGGTAATTGGGCGAATTTATCCTGATAAATCTTGATCGCCATTTGAGAATCTTCACGAGTGGAGAGCGATCGCTTCACCTGACCTAGGTAAAGTGGCACAGAAATTCCTGGTTCTGGGTGGAGAATCGTACGCGCTCGAATCGTCAACTGGTTTTCCGTCAGTGCACCTAAACGACCATAGGAATATAAATCACTAGCTGCTTGAAGTAGGGTAGCTTCTAATTCTGATGGGGTAATTTTTGGTGGAGTGGTGATGACTGCTTGAGTTGCTCCATTGTCATAAACCAGGCTGTACCGTACCGCACCTGGAATGACAGTGCGAGACAAAGGAGCCAATGATAAAGCAAATAGACCACCTGTCACCACCAGCATAAAGCCAGTCGTACCCACGAGCCGAAAGCGGATACCCCATTTGAAAATGAAACCCAAAATCGCTATGGCAGCAAATACTAATGTTGCAAGACCCAACCACTGGGTGTATTTAAGAAAGTCAGCAGGTGTAAGCATAAAAGTTAGCTACTCTGATATCTTTTGAACTCGTTTTTGCTACACCTATTTTAATGAGTTCTGTTCCGATCATTGTTGCTAAACGGAGAGGGGGGGATTCGAACCCCCGTTGACGTCGCCGCCAAAACGCATTTCGAGTGCGCCGCATTCAACCACTCTGCCACCTCTCCAGAGGCACTATATTCCTACGATAATGAATGTATCACGGATTTGCGAGTTTTTATAAAATCGATGTTTTGTTTTCGGCTGCCTGGATATATGTTTCAAACTGCCTGTTGGGTGTCCACTGGATAGCGCCATCTCTGCCTATAAAGAACAGCTTTGTCTGACTGTGCTTCAATTCAGATAACGTTTTTTGGTCAACGTTGGTGCTTGTTGCGATCGCCACTTGTGGTTGTAAGGCAGGAATTAATTCTTTTAAAGATTGACCAGGACACCATAATACTTGTGGATGCAGTAAACCTCCAGTATTTACTAGCCCAAGCAGTTCAGTTGTTTTGAGTTCACCTACTAACAGCCAATTTTGCCCTAAAATTTGTAATTGTAGGATGGGCAATTGATTATTGATTAACTGCGCGGTTACCGAACTAGTACTGATAGTTTGACCAACTGATAAAGGTTGGTAAATTCCCCTACTCTTTTGCACTTCCTTTTGAATGACTTGGGTCATGCCATTTTCGGATGTGGGAGAATAATCATAGAAAATTCCAATTGACAAACGTTGCAATATCTCCAACCAAGCATTGTTACCATAGTGTTGGAAATCAGACGCAATTGCCCAATCTATCTTATTAACACCTTGCTGTTGTAAAAATGGCAATATAGTGAAGCGTCCCGTACCTTCATCTCCACTATTAATGAGTGTGACCTTTCCTTTGTCCTGAATCACTAAAACTGGTTCTTCTCCAGCGGCTAACACTGTTACCCGAAACAAGGTGTTTGCAGAATGCCAAACAGGAATGAATACTAAACCAAATGCAATTATGCCAGCAAACCACCACCGCTTTTGCCACCAACGCACTACCCATGCCAATATAATTAATATATATACTGCCAACATCTGACTAAGAGAGATGCTACCAAGAGCAACTGTGCTTCCTGGTAAACTCGCAAAAAATTCCACCAACTTTAGCAGCCAATGAGTTGGATAATATAACAAATGAGCCAAGGCACTTCCTGCGTCAGGCAGAATTAAGCTAACTAGAGCGCTTATCATTCCACCAATACTGATGACAGAAATCAATGGAGTGGAGAGAATATTCACTGGCAGAGTGTAAACTGCTACTACACTAAAGACGTACAATAAAAGGGGTAATGTCCAAATAGCAGCAGCTAGTGGAACTGCAACTGAAGATGTAACAATCGGTGGCAACCATTCCAAACGCTTTGTTATTGGGAATGCTGTCACGATTAACCCCAGTGTTGCCAGAAAACTGAGTTGGAATCCTAAATCCCAAATCCATAGAGGATTAAAGATTAATAATAGTACTGCCGCAACCAGCAGTGATCCCAACTGTTTAACTTTGCGCTTTAATCCAATTCCAATAAGCGCCGCAAATCCCATTATGACGGCTCTTAGTACCGATGGTTGCAAACCAGTTAGAGTTAGGAAAAGAAGGAGAGCTATGCTGCCAAGTATAATTTGGGTTCCTTTTTTTGCTTTTGACGTTAATCCCAGGACAACACCCAAAATTAACGATGTTTGAAACCCCGACGCGGCTAAAGCATGAGCTAATCCCACTTGCACAAAACGGTCTTGGGTGTCGTAGGGTAAATCAACAACTTTGCTACCTAAAACCATTGCACTGACAAGAGGACCATTCGGAACACCTAACCAACGAACTTGCGATCGCACAATTTGTTGGCGAACTTTCCACCATCCCCACTTCTCTCCTTCATCCAGAATATTGACTTGCCGTCCACTCAAACCAGCAAAAGCACCTTCTTGTTGGAGAAATTTTTGAAAATCGAAAGCACCAGGATTTAATGGTGGTTTTGGTTTGTACAAAATGCCAGTAACAGCAATTTGTTGACTGGCGTGTAACCCAGTCGCCTGAAGTAAAGGCACAGTGACGTATAACTTTCCTGTGACTCCTTTACTTGTACCAGATGGACCATTGTCATTTTTCACTTCATCCAGCTGAGTTGCTTGTAACCACAACTGTCCACGCTGAGAGCGAGTCATCCGGGGTGTAGTGAGCACCTTACCGCGAACAATAAAAAGTTGTTCTTGATTGTTGCCATTTTCTAAGCGAACGAATTTACTAATATCGTTTGCTTCTGGTGTAGGAATTCGTAATTGAAAGTACAAGCTAGCTAAAAACCCCACAAAACCAGCAATTAGCCATACCCTAGCGTGAGGAGTGGTTTGCGGTAACTGTGGCGTTGTCTTAGTCTTTGCTTGGGAATTTTTCTTTTTTTGCAAGTGTTTCCCTATATTAGGGATATTAGGGCGTCGTCTTCCAAAAAAGATAGCTCCTACTACGCCCAAACCCAATACCCAAAAGCCACCCCAGAGAACTGCTGTAAATAGCAACCCTAGAATGTAACCAAGACAGATTATGACACCACTTGCCTGAATCATCAGAGTTCTTGCACCAAACACCTGGCAAACAGAATTTGTGGCTATATAGGCGAGATGCCCAGAAAACGTAGTCCACGCAAGCAAACTACACATGTTAAGCTTGCCTAAACAAGCTCTGTTTGTATAGCCCCAGACTTCCAGTCTGCAAGTGCATTAGCATTTTGGCAATAGGTTCATCAAAAACTCATACTTAATTTCATACCCAAGGTGGTGTGCAAAAACAGAATACAATCTGTATAATATCATCCTCCTGGGAGATAGCACTTTTGCAGTTACAATGTACTCAACGATCTGCCTTATTCAAAAGCGGAAAACCTAGTTTTTCCCTTTGTTCTACATACAATTGCGCTATTTTCCGCGCTAAATGTCGAATTCTTGCAATATAACGAGTTCGTTCTGTAACAGAAATGATTCCTCTTGCATCTAGCAAATTGAAGGTGTGCGAACACTTCAACACATAATCCAAACTAGGTAACACTAGTCCTCGTTCAGTCAATTGCTGTGCTTCCTGCTCGTACATATTAAACAGTGTGAGCAGCATTTCAGGATTTGAGGCTTCAAAGTTGTAAACACACTGCTCAATCTCTCCTTGAAGGTGAACGTCTCCATATGTGATATTGTTTGTCCATTGAATTTTGGTTATTGCTTCTACTCCCTGGAGATAGATCGTCAATCTATCCAAGCCATAAGTCATCTCAATGGACACTGGATGGCAATCAAGTCCTCCACATTGTTGGAAGTAGGTAAATTGAGTGATTTCCATACCATCTAACCAGACTTCCCAGCCAGTACCCCAAGCTCCCACCGTCGCATCTTCCCAATTGTCTTCTACAAACCGGATATCGTGATCTTCAGGACGAATCCCCAAAGCCCTCAAGGAATCGAGATAAATTTCTTGAATATTATCTGGTGATGGCTTAATCAGAACTTGGTACTGGTAAAAGTGTTGGAAGCGATTGGGATTTTCACCATAACGTCCATCGCTAGGACGGCGACAAGGGTCAACATAAGCAACAGCCCATGGTTCTGGTCCCAGCGCTCTTAGAAAAGTATGGGGGTTTTTGGTGCCTGCTCCTTTTTCAATATCGTAGGGCTGGGCAATAAGGCAACCGCGATCGCTCCAGAACTTATGCAAGATAGCTATGACTGATTGAAAATTCACAAGTACTCTTCCTTACTCACCGAAAGTGCATATCCCATTTTTGCCTAAACCCGTCGCAGTGAGCAGTTTTGAGCACTCTACAAAATTCTCAAAAAATTTTTTTGAGAAATAGTTGACAAGTTAGTGCGGGGTCGCTACTATAAATAAGTGCCTGATGAGCGGACGCCAAACAAAGGCAGAACCAAGGGCGCCGAACCATGAAAATTCTATAGTTTGAAAGCTAGTATACACCTTAAGCCTTGCGTTAGTAAATACTAAAAACCGTGGCTGAAGGTTAAAAAGAATTCAGCTAAAAATCACAAATGAGA
>JAHHHH010000087.1 GCA_019359415.1 Iphinoe sp. HA4291-MV1
TCATTAGTCATTAGTCATTAGTCATTAGTCATTAGTCATTAGTCATTAGTCATTAGTCATTAGTCATTAGTCATTAGTCATTAGTCATTAGTCATTAGTCATTAGTCATTAGTCATTAGTCATTAGTTTTCGGACTATGAATCAAGATTTCACCGATGAAGTCAAATGGTGATGGTCAAGACTTCATAAACTGAGTTGAAGCTTTCGTATTTTTTGCTTTCTTTTATACCCTTAATTCTAAAAAGGTAGCCTCAACCAATGAATAACAGTATTGTATAGGTTATCACTCAATGTCGGAGTCCGCCAAGGTTTCCTTTGAAATTGTTCTACTATTTGACGACCAAGAGGAGTCAGGCGGAAACTATCTGTAATTCCCTGACCATCGACTTCTCGCCGCAGAACACCCACTTGGATGAGCCACACTAGAGCATTGTCTGCTGCTAACTCCGAGATAGGACGTTTAGTGTAGCCATTCTGAACACCAGAATTCGCAGTCATTTCACTTAAAGCTACCCGACGAGAGCGCATCGTTTCAAACAAGCAAGGATTGAAGGGAGAACACACTAAGGCTCGTTCAGCTCGTTCTAAGGCGCTACGAGGATAGGTAAAGGTTTTTTGGTTTTGGGAATCAACACTAGGCATTTTGTAATTTTTAATACCTTATAGATAAAAGTCTCAAACTGCTAAAACACGAGTTAGTAAAATACTAACTATAAATTTACCTTTATTGGTATAATCGGAAATTAGTAAAAAGCTTGAATCTCTATTTTTAGGGTTTTACGTATTTCCTTGAGATTTGAAAGTGCTTGAAGGAGAATTCAGGAGTCAGCAATTCCTGAGTCAGCAATTCCTGAGTCAGCAATCTTTTGGACTCAAGATTGCTGACCCCAACCAATTGTAGACACCCCCGTAGACGGTGGGGATTTAAACCCCTTTACTCCTCCCTTGCGTCGCCAGAATTCAATTGGTGAATTCTGGCGACTGACACCTTCGTTCTTTCTGTTAATAATACGAATTTACTATCAAACCATAAGAAGCCTTGACGACTCCCCGGCATAAATTTTCGGCGAGCCACCCTTATAAATTAACAAAAATATATAAAGTTTGATACAATACCGCCATCAGGGAAAACAGTAACAGGCATTCGTCACTTTCACGGGAGCAAATTCCTAGAATTTGAAAGGTCGAACTCGTGTTACTGACCACAAATTGCCCTGAAGTTAACCTTGTATAGGAGAGATACTAAAACTATGCCCTTAGCAGTTGGTAACGATGCACCTGCATTTACCGTTAAAGACACCGATGGCAACACTGTCTCGTTGTCTGATTTCAAAGATAAGACAGTGGTTTTGTATTTCTACCCCAAAGATGATACCCCAGGTTGTACCAAACAAGCCTGTAGCTTTCGGGATGCCATTGATGAATATAAGAACAAAGATGTAGTGGTGCTGGGAGTCAGCGCAGATGATGAAACCTCCCACCAGGCATTCACTCAAAAATATGATCTCAATTTTCCCCTACTGGCTGACACTAATCAAACCTTAATCAAAGCATACGATGTCGATGGTGGTGGATATGCTAAGCGCGTTACTTACATTATTGATGGTAACGGCAAAATCATCTATGTTGACTCTAGTGTAAATACATCGACTCACGCTAGCGATGTTTTAGCAAAATTGGGGCTGTAAGAAGCTATCAGCAATCACTAGAAGAACTCAGAACACAGAATCTCAGAAGAAAAAGTTTTTGAGTGCTGCGTTCTGTGTTCTTTTTTTGTGACCTTATCTGTTTCTAATTACCTGATTGGGGTTTAATGATCTGAGGTTGAGGTGTATTCACCTGAAAACCTGGTTGAGTTGGCTGTTGAGTTTGATTTTGCTGAAAAAATCGTTGTTGCTTTTCTTTAAATGCAGCTGCAGCGTCATTCAGTTGTTGGTTCTGTTCATCTGCATTCCAAACTACATTTCCCTGTTGAAGGCGATGCAATAAACCAAACGTACCCATATTATTCACCTCATCGCTGCGGGGAGCTAGTGGATCATTATCCTGTTGTTGTGGATTGAGATCTTGCAGGATATTTCTTGAGCTAGGTTCAGCTAAGCTGGGTTGAGGCAATAGCAGGGAAGCAAAGCTCATTCCTGCAACAGTGACTACAAATAGTTGCTTAAGTGGTAAAAACGGTTTTTTCATAAAAGCCTCCAAAGGGGCAAGGGGCAAGGGGCAATGGGCAATGGGCAATGGGCAAGGGGCATTGTCCCCTCATCCAATGCCTTGATTTCACAACTCAAATAGGAAGGACTGCTATATCTTAAGCAAGAGTTCGTCGCAGTTGAGGTTGAATACTTAATAATGCGACAAGGGTAAAGCCAAGCAGTACTAGCAAGGCACCACTAAAGGTAACATCACCCCAAAAAGCATGCATCACTACGCTATTTAATCCCCAATCTTGGTGAAGATACAAATAGCGAATTGGTTCAATCGCATAGCTGAGGGGATTGAGGGTTGCTAAAATCTGCAACCATTTAGGCATGAAGGATAAGGGAGCCAAAGCAGTACTAGCAAACAACAATGGCAAGTTACTGACAAAAATAACCGCAATAAGTTCAATATGTCCAGGCAAGGCAAAAGCCAAACCAAGACTGATAGCAGTCACACCTAATGCAAGTAGGAAGACAATGAGGACTATTGCTCCCAAACCCGCTGCATCTGGTAACCCAGCTCCTAAAAAAGCCGCTGTTATGACAATGACTGCTGTTTGCAGCAAACTTTGACTAATGATAAAGATAGCCGAAGCCAGAACAATTGAAAACCGTGATGCTAAAGGAGCCACGAGCAAACGGTTCAAAAAGCCGAATTCGCGGTCAAACATGACTGGCAAACCAGCATTAAGCGCCCCTGCAAACGCAGTAAATACAATTATACCAGCGCCTAAAAATTGCCCATAATTTGTGGTATTGCCAAATATACCTTTTGGTGCATTTTGAAACAAAGCGCCAAACAACACTAACCAAATCACCGGCTGAAGAATTCCTGCAAATAATGTTGAGGGACGCCGCTGCAATTGAATAAACAAGCGGCGAGTTAAAGCAAGTGTCTCTTGTACAAATTCACCAAAGACATTGGGAGTCGCATCAGTATAAACTTGAGGTGATGCGACTTGCTGCCAATTGATATCCGATTTAGGGGGTAAAACTGTACCACTCATAAGCAATTTTGTATTTTGGATTTTAAATTTTGGCAGCGGATTCTGTAATAGATGTCACGGATAATTTAGATAATTTATTTAGATAATTTATCAGTTACATCCGTTAAATCATCCGTTGCTTATCTCATATTTTGTTTTTTCTCAGCTTTTGGATCGCGACTTCCAGCGGCTGCAAGTTCCGCATCCATTAAAGTTCGCCCTGTCGCTGCAAGATAGACATCATCCAAACTCGGTCGAGATTGGGCAATACCAAAAATCGGTAATCCAGCGGAATTTAGCGTTTGTTGGATGGAAATGAGAGCATCACTTTGCGGTGTCACGACCAAGTTGAGGGAATTCCCTTGAGCACTATTAATAATTACTTCTTGAACAAATGACAAAGATTTCAGCAAATCTTTAGCTTTGTGCGCCTCCTCGTCGGGTGAAAACTCGCGGATTCGTAAAGTGATGCGATCGCCTCCCACTTTATCTTTCAATTGTGAAGGTGTTCCTGTCGCAATCACGACTCCACGATCAATAATCGCCACTCTATCAGCTAAGGCGTCTACTTCTTCTAAATAATGGCTGGTAATCAGTACCGTTGTTCCTGCTTCTCGCAACTTCCGCAAGAAATCCCATACCACGAAACGGCTTTCTATGTCAAGTCCTACGGTGGGTTCATCTAAAACCAGGACATCCGGTGCATGGAGTAATCCGGCTGCTAAATCTAAGCGCTTGCGTAACCCACCAGAGTAAGTACCAGTCTTTTTATCTGCATATTCCTGTAAACTCAGTAGTTGAAGCACTGTGTCTACTCGTTGTTTGGCGACTGCGCCAGGTAAATGATAAAGTGCGGCTTGCAGTTGCAAGAGTTCGCGTCCAGTCAAGACTTTATCTAAGGCAACTTCCTGAGCGACGTAGCCTAATCTTTTTCTTGCGGCTCTGGGATTATCCACTACAGAGATACCAGAGACTTCTATTTTACCTGCATCTGGTGTCGTGAGAGTACACAAAGCTCTCAACGTGGTTGTTTTTCCTGCTCCGTTAGGACCGAGTAACCCAAAGATTTCTCCTGGTTCCACCTTAAAGGAAATATCCTTCACGGCTTCAACCGTGCCGTAGCGTTTTTTGAAATTTTCTATGAAAACGGCGGGAACCATGATAGTTTATCCTAAACTATACAAATCTCAACAAAGTCTATTCTTATTGTAGTTGAGTCGTGTGAGGTCGGGCGAAGAGCGATCGCTCTTTCGGGCGCTGGGCTTTTCCCATGGTAAGTTGTGCTAGTAAGCACTTTCTCAATCTCCCGGATTGAGTTGCGCTGAGGAGAGATTCGCGAGGTAATTCACTAAATCGCTTGGATTGGTGAAATCTAACAGCGCCTCAGCTAACTCTTCGAGTTGATTGATAGGTAAAGTACGAATCTGCTGTTGTACTTCCGGCTCAATTGCACCAAACCGACGTGTCAGCTGACGCAAAATCAGTTCTAACGCCTCCTTTTTCTTTCCTCGTTCTTCTCCCTGTTGCAATCCCTTTTGCAAAATGTCTTGGTAAATCACAGATTCCTTCATAACTTCCTCTCTAAACAGATGTGTAATTAGATTTTTTGAAAACCTCAAACCAGCTAAAACCTGTACGCAAGCTGATATATTCTGTCGCTCTTCCCTTTCCTCAATCATATCGACAGCAGTAGCGACTTGCTCTAACAAGTCTTGGGGTGAGTCGGTTCTCGCCAATGTCGCCAGTGGTAGAAGTGCGGGGTTAGCCAGCAGTGGTGTTGGATCTTCTTCCCATAAGCGAATGACTCGATACTCGTGTTTGGTTTTCTTATCTATATATTGAGTGTTAAAAACGATTTCTGAGGAGGTGGCTTGTAAGAAAATCAAAACTTGCTCAATATCACACCAATATTGTCGTTTCAATCTTGTGTAGTAATCAAGCATCCGGAAGTCGAGTGGAGGTGTGGATTTTGGGGAAGTTTGAAATTCTAAATGCAGGATTTGGTTGGAGATTTGCACTAAAGTACAAGAATCAGCGCGAATTGGTTCTAGATTGAGTTCGGTTTTGAGTACCTCAATATCTGAGGTGTCAGATGAAAGTAACCATCTGGCAAAATCGGCTGGGTAGTTTTCTGCGAGATATTTACAGGTGTTGTCGTAAGTCAAGAGCGATCGCCTACAAAAAAATGTGATTTTATGCTATTCTATAAATAATGGAAAAGGTGTGCGCAGATAAACCCAGCTTCATAACAGCGCAATTGGTCATAAAGAGTCTTCAGTTGGTGAATGACTAGGAAATCTTAATTTGTAGCGAGTGTCTTGAAAGTCAAGCGCCTGTGTCTAGCGCAGACGGCGAAAGCATATCGCCTTGTTTTTTGTGAGAAATCATATCGAAAGGGTGCGCCTAACACTCAGTGACGAGTATGAGAACTTCGCGGGCGAGTGTTTGAGACTCGGCGACGGGTATGAGAACTTCGCGGGCGAGTGTTTGAGGCTCAGCGACGAGTATGAGAACTTCGTGGGCGAGTGTTTGAGGCTCAGCGACGAGTATGAGAACTTCGCGGGCGAGTGTTTGAGACTCAGCGACGAGTATGAGAACTTCGTGGGCGAGTGTTTGAGGCTCAGCGACGAGTATGAGAACTTCGTGGGCGAGTGTTTGAACTTCGCGCTATATGTTACGTTCAGAGCTGCATAGCCGAAGATGGATTCGTTTGCTCCCACGTTGATTTCCTCACCCTCGCTTTTAGCTTGCGCTAAAATCTTTCCCTCTCCTTACTAAGGCTACGGTGTACACACATCTCGCTTTTAACCTCACCCTCGCTTTAGGGTGCGCTAAAATCTTTCCCTCTCCGAACTCGCGGAGAGGGATCAATACTGCTCGGATAAGCAAAAATTAGAAACCCGGTTTCTTTAAGAAACCGGGTTTCTGGCACCTCAACTATTCTTAACCGAGCAGTATTGGGAGAGGGATGCCCGAAGGGCAGGGTGAGGTTCCGAAGGATTTTTGAGCAATTCGATGACTTGTGTGTACACCGTAGCTTAGTAAGGGGAGGGGAGGTTTTGGCGTCAGCCAAAGCCGGGGTGGGGTTCCTTTGTGTTTCACAACGAAGTGAGAAACGCCTATACTCAGCAATCTCCCTATATTTCCGTAATCACGGGCAATGCAATTGAAGCATCTTATATATATATAGATATAAAACACCCGCGCCTGCACATGAACGAACAGCGCCAGCAAGCTTATCTCAACCTGATTGAAAGACTGCTGAATTGTCCGAGTGGAGAAGAGCCAGAGATTTTACAGGCTAACCAAGATTTACTTGATGCTGATTTCTTGCAGATGCTGGAAGTTGCGGCGGAGATGAAAGTACAGCAGGGAGATGAAAATGCAGCAAATTGGTTGAGAAATCTGGCAATTCAGTTGAGGGAAGCGTTGAATTTATCCTCACCAACTGCTGGGAATATTTCAGAAGAGGATTTACAAGCGCATCTGCAATTTTTGGTGGAGGTACTGCAAGCAACAGCAGAAAGTGGAGGTGATGCGCAGGTAGTTTACCCGTTGCTGGTAAGCAACAGACAATATCTGAATCTGAATTTAGCAGAACTCTTGCGGCGTTGGGCGACAAATACCCTGGCGGAAGTCGAGACAAATGTCGCACAATCCATCGCTGTAGATATTGGCAATTTTAGTAATCTCATTCAGCAATTCCCTTTGGGTGACAAAGCCAGCAACATGGAAATTGCTATTGCTGGTTATGAAGTCGTGTCAACTATGTTCACCCGCGACGCCTTCCCGCAAGATTGGGCAATGACGCAAAATAATTTGGCGATTGCTTACTCTGACAGAATACGCGGGGACAAAGCACAAAATATAGAATTGGCGATCGCATCCTACACGAATGCTTTGGAAGTAAGAACTAAAGACGCCTTCCCGCAAGATTGGGCGATGACGCAAAATAATTTGGGCGCTGCTTACCGTAACAGAATACGCGGGGACAAAGCACAAAATATAGAATTGGCGATCGCATCCTACACGAATGCTTTGGAAGTAACAACTAAAGACGCCTTCCCGCAAAACCATGCTGAGACATTATTCAACCTGGGTATTGCTTACCAAGACGCACAACGCTTCAGCGATGCTTACACAACTTTTCATTCTGCCATTGAAACAGCAGAGTTGTTGCGCGGGGAAATTGTTTCTGGTGAGGAAAGCAAACGCAAGCAAGCGGAAGAATGGAATAAACTTTATCGTCGCATGGTAGAAGTTTGTCTGGAGTTGAAAAATTCTCCCGAAGCAATTGAATATATAGAGCGTAGCAAAACCCGTAACTTGGTAGAACTGCTGTTCACCCCTGACTCTTACCCCAAACTCGCAATATCTGAAGTATTTAAAAACCAACTCCAACAGCTACAGCAAGATATCGAAGAAGAAAAGCGTCGTATAGAACAAGCAGAAAAATCCAATCCTCATGATATTATCAATCGCACTCAGTTGAATGAGTTGCGTCAAAGGCGAGAACAACTCATCACAAGAATTGTCGGCTTGAACCCCATCCGCTATGACGAGATTTACAACCTGCTAAATCACGAAACTGCCATCATCCAATTCTATATCTTTGATAATTGCTTTCGCGCTTTCATCATCACCCGCCACAAAGAACAACCAGAAATTTGGCAGTCGCAACCTCAAGACTTAGAAAAGTTAGTGAATTGGATGGATGAATATCTCCAGCTTTACTTTGAGGACAAGCAACGCTGGCGACATTACCTGAATGATAAACTGAACAAACTCGCTGAGACTTTACATATACAAGAAATTCTTTCTCTTGTTCCACAAGAGTGCAAGAAAGTTGTTTTAATTCCCCATCGTTACCTGCACCTACTCTCACTTCACGCCTTACCCTTATCTTCAGGAGAATCATCAGAGGAATATCTCATAGACAAATTCTCCAAAGGCGTCAGTTATGCACCCAGTTGTCAACTTTGGCGCATGACGCAAAACAAAGCCAAGACATTATCTGACTCACCATTCCATCACCTATTCGCGATTCAAAACCCCACTGACAATTTAGAATTCACCGATATCGAAGTCGAGACTATTGCTGCTGCATTTCATCCACGCCACATCCTGAAAAAGAATCAAGCGACAGCACAAGCTTTGAGAGAACCAACAACCGCCGAAAATTTCCACAATGCAAACTGGCTGCATTTTTCTTGTCACGGCTACTTCAATTTTAACCTTCCTGAAAAATCAGCTTTACAGTTAGCCGCTTCTGAAATTTCTCCTCTCGCCGCAGATGCAGAAACCTCTCGTTATTTGCGAATCTCCGACGACGCCGGAATTGATTTAAAAAAATGTCTCACTCTCGAAGATATCTTCCAATTAAGTTTACCAAACTGTCGTCTTGTGACGCTTTCTGCTTGCGAAACTGGTTTAATTGACATTTTCAATACCAGCGATGAATATATTGGTTTACCCAGTGGCTTTATCCGCGCCGGTGCTGCTAGTATCGTCAGTAGTTTATGGACAGTCAATGACTTTTCCACCGCTTTGTTAATGATTAAATTTTATGAAAACCTGGAAACTGTAACTCAAAATGTGCCGCTTGCTCTTAACTCTGCGCAACAGTGGTTTCGTCGAGTCACCCAACGAGAGTTACTGCAATGGCTTGATGGTAAAACAGATATGGATGTTCAGCAAAAAGAGAGAGTGAAAGAGATATTAGAAAAGAACTATAAACCAAAAGAGCGACCATTTAAACACCCTGCTTTTTGGGCTGCTTTTTGTGCAGTTGGAGAATAACCTCACCCTCGCTTTTAGCTGCGCTAAAATCTTTCCCTCTCCGAACTCGCGGAGAGGGATGCCCGCAGGGCAGGGTGAGGTTCCTTAAGCTTGCGGAGAGAGGAGAATCTCAAATTCAAAATCTTAAACAGGTATAAATTATGGAACCAGATAACATCATCGAAGCTTTTATCCAAGTCGTGAGAGAACAAGATTATGTGTTTTCTGAGGATGCGATCGCGGATTTACCCACACTGCAAAAAAACCTTGCCGCTATAGAAAATCTTACCTCACAAACAATTGTAGAAGTTCTTCGCCAGTGGTACATTAATCATGAATCTGTGAGAGATGCCATACTCGTTGAAGAACGAGAAATTAGTAAAGTCGCGAAGACGAAACCGCAAAGTCAAGAAAACACTCTGGAAAATCGTTACCGAATTTTGGAGGAAGTGCAAAAATTACAAGAGAGAAAAAAGGGGATTAATTCGTAATGTTTTTAAACGCAGAGGAGCGCTGAGGTAAACGCATAGGCGCTGAGTCGCAAAGCGACACGCTGCGCGAACGCCTTCCCGCAGGGTAGGTACGCAGAGTGTTTGTTCTAGTTTTAGCTATGAGTCTTAAAACATCACATGAAAATCTATGCTCCTAACATTCACCTCTTCGCTTTTGAGCTTTACAAAGGTACAAACATAGATACCACCTCTGTTCAAGCTGATAATATTCAACTGTGGCAAAGTGCCGATACAATAGTCAGCACCACCCTCAATCAAGATTTACATCTCAATCGGCGCATAGATACTCACAAAGAACCCCATAGTCTCCGCGTTGATTTGCTCAAAGACTCAGAAATCAAAGAGGATCATTATGCCATAGATATAGATGACACACAACAAATCATCAAAGGATTTGTTCATCCCTTGCGACTTCACGACAGTTACGCTTTGTGGTTAAATTTGCGTCGTCCAGAAAAAAAAGATGATGGCACGCAAACTGAAGATGTCGATGTTGCTTTGTTGAGCAAGTTAAATCCAAATAACTGTTTCATCTTAGAAAAGAACAAGTTCTTTCTCGGACAAACTTTATTAATAACCGCTTGGCTCGCAGGCGCTAAAGATGAAAAACATCTCCATGAAATTGCCCAAGAATGTCTCGAAGCAATTTTCCCTAACCCATCTCAACGTCCGCCTTTCCATCGTCAAGGAGAGTTATTCGGAAGTCCGATTTTTGAATATGGCTTGTTTAGCCAGTTAGCAAATTATCAACACGTCCTCATCTGGTTATTCCGCGATAGCAAGGCAGATGAGAATTTTAAGCTATGTTATCAAGAACTCTTAGATTTGTTCTTCTTTCGCGCTAAGGTTGTCAAAGCTTATCAAGATAGTCGAGAAACTTATCATCGAGTTGCTTCAGCCTATGAGAAGATAGAAAACGAAATAAATAACTTGCCCAAAAAGGAGAAAAACAATGAAGTCACAACAGCCGAATTAAAAGAATTGAAAAATAAGTTAAAAGAATTGCCGCAATTAGCTTTAGAATATACTCGCTGGCTGCGAAATTTAGAAGATTATCAAAATACAATCGCCATAAATGAATATAATTATTCTGAGCGATCGCAACAAATCAATGGTATAATTAAAGATGGTGACTTGCTGTTTTTAAAAACCTTCGCTCAGGAAAACTCTCCTTTTTTCCAAAAACAAATACAAGCTGATTTGGGATATTTCCGTCACGGTTCCACTTTGTTGGATCAAGCGATCGCTTCAATTCGCGGCATAGTGGAAATAGAACAAACGGAGCGCGATCGCTCTTTGGAAAACACCATTCAAGTAGTGGGTGTCGGGTTAGGTGCAGGTGCGATTGTCTCTGGCGTTATCACTCAACACATCGACAAACCATTCGCGCCTATTTTTTCTAATAACCCGCTGCATCCCATAGTAACATCGTTGTTATTGAGTGTTGCTGCGACTTTGTTTTTTGGCGCTTTAGCTTGGCTTTGGACTAAACTGAAGAAGTAGGTTCGGTTTAGGCAAAATTCTACTCGTTGGGTTTCACTATTGTTCAACCCAACCTACAGCTACTAGGAGAAACTCGCGTTGAAACTCGTATCCGATCCAGCAATTGCTGATAAAATTCGCAAGATGAAGCAACGGGTGCGTTGGCAAGATCCGCTGATTGTTGAACGCTTAATTGACCAAACTCAGTTAGTGCTGGATGATGGAGGTGCTGACGAGTCAGAATTCTCTTTTTTGGTTGTAGGTGACAGTGGTTCGGGACCGCATTGGGGACATAATCCCCAGCGACAGATTGCGGAATTGATGCTACCCCATCATGAAGAATGCCGTTTCATGTTGCACACGGGTGATGTTATCTATCTAGTTGGGTCAAGCGATTACTATCCGGAAAACTTTATCAAACCTTATCAAGAGTTTCTCTTGGGGGGAGAGCATCCCAAGCGGATAGCTTATGACCGGATGATTTTTAAACGACCAATCCTACCCGTTCCAGGAAATCACGATTATTACGACCTACCACTCGTATTTGGCTTAGTGTCCTTGGCTACGCTACCATTGCGTCGTCTACTAGGATCAGGTTTGAATCTTGATGTTGGCTGGCGTGGTTCAAGACAAGGTGACGCCTACGCAAGGGCTTTTCTGGATTATTCCAAGGCGTTTATGCTTCCAGGAGAGTTTAGCCGTCACTTAGACGAACACTACACCGCTAAAACAGATGCAGGTCGCTGTCTGCGCTACCAGCCGGGGCGCTTTACCCGCCTTCCCAATCGTTACTACACATTCCGCTATGGTGGAATTGACTTCTTTGCTCTAGATTCCAATACGTTTAATGATCCGCTTCCCCTACCCGCAACACAGGAAGGAGATGCTCATCGCCAGCAATTGGAGCAGCGCCGTAATGAACTGGAACGGCAGAAAATGCAGTTTATGGAGCAATCAGCAAAACTCAATCCAGATAAACCTGGTGAAGCTGAGCAACTAGATGATATGCAGCATCAGGTTTCACAAATTGAGGAAATGATTGTTGATATTGATAAGCAATTAGCTACTGACGAAAAAACAGTGACTGATATCGAACAACTGGAATGGCTGAAGTACAGACTGATTGAATCTTGGAATACGACAGAGGTTCGGGGACGGGTCATTTATTTCCATCATCCTCCCTACGTCACTGAAGCAACAAAATGGCAACAAGCGCAAACTCTAGCAGTGCGCGATCGCTTGCGTGATGTCTTGGATACGGTAGCTGAGGTTGTGAGTTCCAAGACTAGCGATCGCCCTTTGGTTGATTTGGTATTAAACGGTCATGCTCATTGCTTAGAACATCTTGAAACATTAGACACGGGAAGTGCTGACTCTGGTATTCATTGGATTGTCTGCGGTGGAAGTGGCTACAGTTTGCGACGCCAGCGGACTGAGGGAGCAGATTTATTCGAGAAACAAGACCAGAAGTTGGTGGCAAAATCTCACCTTTTTGTTGGTCGTAACGGTCATGGATCTCAAAAGCGAAGACCATACTCTTGTTTGCGTATTGATGTTAAGGAAGGTTCTACACCCAAGTTTATTGTCCGTCCCTTAGTTGCCGAATGGTATCAGCGACAGTGGCATAATCGCGAACTGCAGCCGTTTACGATTTGACCAATCAGTTATCAGTTATCAGTTACTGTTCCCTGTTCCCTGTTCCCTGTTCCCTGTTCCCTGTTAATCAACAGCTCGTTGTGTTACCTGGTAGCGTTATCACGGCGACTGGACAAGGTGCCTTATTGAGGATAGCATCAGTGCGGTGACCGAAGAATGCCCGACCTGATATCGTACGAACACTGCTACCCATAACAATCAAATCTACTTGGTTGATGCGGGCAAATTTGAGGATTTCAAACTCTGGACTTCCAATCAAAATCGCAGTTTTGATAATTGCCCCTAGTCCCCGCCCGACTTCGGCTTGCTGATGTACGATTTGTTCGGCAATCTCTGTCACCGAGTGTATTGTCTGCTCCTCAAACAGAAAATATTCCCCTTGAGTCCGGTTCACGACATTGACTAACGTGATGATCGCCCCAGTCTCCGCAGCGATGGTACTAGCAACCTCAACCGCATGTTGACTATATTCTGTGCCACTGGTGGGTACTAAAATATGACCAATCTTGTGATAGCTAGCCGACTTAGCCTGCTCATGAGCTTGTGATAGGTTGGATTTCACAATCATTGCAGCGCAAGGAGCTTCTTGAACCACCCGATCAACCAGCAAACTAAATAAAGCACCTCTGGAACGCTGACGTTCTGTTGCACCTATAACAATTAAATCATACCCTTTGCAGGCTTCTTTAAGAATCACTTCGGCCTTGTTGTTTCCCGACTCAACCTTAGTGAGCAGTAGTGTGTCAGCCGGGAGATGAAACTCCTCCACTACAGCACTAATAGCGGTTTCTGCTGTGGAATCTTTCACTGCAGTTGCTACAGCGTTCGCTGATTTCTGCTTGGGCTTTTTATCGCTCTGAGCAAACAGAACCGTCACTTCTAGCGTATTCTGGTGTCCCAGGTGACTGACTAACTGAGCTGCTAACCTGACATTCGGTCCTCCTTGGCTAGGCATTAGTACTCGATGGATGCGTTTGATAAAGCTGCGGCTTGCTAGTTCCTCTTGCTCCAACCTTTGGACTTCTTCTTCACTCATTGCTACGTTGGATAATGACCAGCGCAATAGAGGTGGAGCCATTAGTGAGGTAACAATTGCAACCATGACAATAATCGAGTACATCTGTGGATTCAGCACACCCAAGGAAACCCCAATAGTAGCAACGATAATTTCCATTGCTCCACGGGCATTCATCCCCGAACCCATCGCGATTCCTTCCCAATGGGTTAAACCACCGACACGAGAACCTATGTAAGCTCCAGTAAATTTGCCAAAGCAAGCAACCGCCAGTACCACCAAGCCTATCACCAACGTCTGGGGAACCAGTATTTGTCGTAAGTCCACGCGCAATCCTGCTGTTGCAAAGAAGATAGGAGCTAGAAACCCAGAGGTAATCAGTTCTAGAGTCAGCCCTGCCTCCCGACTAAAGCGCGGCGATTGTCCTGCTAAAATCCCTGTGACAAAAGCTCCCAGTGCTGCTTCAATTCCTAAAGTGTGGGTAAAAGCAGCAGATCCTAGCGCTAGCACTAATAGAGCTGACAAACTAGCTGTTGGTCCGCCAATATAATTATCTACCCAGCGAAACATCCAAACCATGAGCGATCGCCCTAAGGTAAAGGCAATTCCCAGAAACAATAACGCTCCCCCAACTGACTTGAATATTGTCTGGAAATCAAATTTACCACTGCTTGCTAACCCCGATACTACCGATAAGAGAATCCAGCCAATCGTGTCATCAGTCATACCAGCCGCTAGAGTCACCTGACCAATATCCCGCCGAATTAGCTTTAAGTCCATCAGCACTTTAGCAATCACTGGGACTGCCGAGATACTCATAGCGGTAGCAATAAACAGACTGAAAATTAAACGTTGATTAGGATTCGCCAAAAAGCTTTCTGGCAGAAACCAGCCCAAACCCAACCCGGTAGCAAAGGGAATGGCAATACCTCCCAACGAAATCAGTAAAGCCGTTCTACCTTTACGGACAATTAAATTGAGGTCTGTCTCCAGTCCGGTTACAACCAGCAAAAACAGCACTCCTAACCAGGAAACGACCGACAGCAGGTCAGACTGTGCTTGAGTTTTGGGGAAAATATGCTCTTGTAAATTTGGCAAAAGCCATCCGAACACTGAGGGACCTAGCAGTACCCCTGCAAGCAGTTCACCAACCACGGGTGGCTGCTTGATTCGACGCATAAACTCACCTAAGCCTCTGGAAACCAAAAGCAGTAAAGCTAACTCCAGCAGTATGAGAAGTAACTCGTGGTGACCAAGAGGCTTGATCGGACCTTTTTCAGCTACTACACCTACCGTAAGTAAAGGGTTTAGTAGTGAATGCATAATTTTCTATCAACACTTCTAATAATTTAAGATTATCAGCACTTCTAAGAATTAAGAATCTTTGCCTCACAGGAAAAGCGAGGATTAGGAGTTTATCCTCATCCTCGCTACAGTGCCTTTGTGAACAGGAACGAAGCAGCAAAACTAGATTCTTCCTGGACCTTTTCCACGCCGGTCCTCTTCCATTGTCAGTTCACCTTGTTTATCCTCATTCACTTCTCTAAGTTCTTCAGCACGCTGTGCGGTGTCTCCTGCTGCTTCTTGTTGCGCATCGCCCGGTGTTTCATAGTACATTTTCGGTTCAACCGCGTAGTTATTTACCAAACCTTCTTTGTCAACTGTGTAGCCATCGCTGGTGCGGAGACTGTCATCTCCCTCTTGTACAGGCTTTGTTTTGAAACGATCTCCTTCTCTGTCGTGACGAGCAGCAGTTTCGGCTGGTGTAATTCCTCTATCGTAATTCTCGTCTGCAACGCGGTCAGATGAATCTACTGCTTTGTTAAGTGGTTCGTTAGCCATAATAAATGATGTCCTTGTTAAAAAATCCGTCAAATTACTTCAAGAATAAGATTATATTTTTGTCAATGAATAAGAAACTATCTTTAGAAGTGATTAAACTCAATCAACAAATTACTCTCTCTATCTTTCGGTGTATCTAGAAGTATATAAATCGAAATGCTGAAGCTGTTTGGTACTAGCTGAAAACTCTATGAGATATAAAAATGGTCAAATAGAAAAGTTAACTTCTACTCGACCGCAGGCACTCAACTAAAAATTCATGGCAAAACAACAAGCTTCTTGACTCATTTGGGGTATCTAGAAACTTTGGTACCAAATTTAACTACCAGTCATTTCGTTTCTAATAGACTGAATTTGTGCGGCTAATTCTTGCCGAGTTGAAGTTTTAAGGAGATAACGAAAAACAAACCAGGTTGTGTAACCAATTCCAATCAATTCAAAAGTTGGATATATCAGTGGAATATCATTTACTGCATCTAAGACTGCTAAGACGAGCTTGAGTGCAATAATTGCCGCAATAATGAAAGCAACAGTGATAATCTGCTGATTATATTCAACGAAAAATCTAACTGTTTTATCAGGCAAATTGGCTAAAAAATCAGATATTTGTGTGCCAATTTGCTGCCATTTGTTCTGAGGTTGATTAGCCGGTGGTAGAAGTGGTTGAGTTCCAGGCACTGAACCTTCAAGCGCTTCTATACCATTGGTTGAGGTAGTATCGACGGCTTCTGATTGCTGTACGTTAGCTTCCATAGTTTTCCTGTTTTTTGCGATAATAACAGTCTTAAGCTGTTGTACATTTAACTTGCATATTTATTATAATTGTCAATTCTCACTGGTCTAAATAAATGAAAACTACTGTATACTAAACGACCGTCTTGACGAGAAAAGATGCAATTTAAATGTTTGATAGCTTACTACTTAGCTAAGCTGTCAGCAACTTCAGTTTTTTGCTTGAGCAACTGTTGCTTTATTAATGACTTTTGTCACGCCTTTTATTTCTTTTGGCAAACGGTCAATCTTAGCTAACTGATCCTTGTTTGTGACAGTTCCCGATACTGTTACTGTGCCATCTTTTGAAGCTGCAACTGTTAAATGACCATTGGGAATATTAGCTTCCAATTTGGAGCTAACTTCGCTTTCAATGTCACGTGCAGCTCGGTTTGTAGCACTACTATCATTAAATTGATTATTCCGCTGTTCCTTAGCACGAATATCAGCATTAAGTTGGTCTCTGCGGGTTTGGCTTTGAGCATCTTTTTGAGCAGCTTCCGTTGATTGTGCATTTGGTGCTTGAGCAGCTTCGTTAGTGTTGTTGGGTGCATCTGCACTAGTTTTGGCAGGATTTTGACAAGCGGTAGCACCAACAACTAAAAGACAACTGATTAAGAAGGGAGCTAGTTTTTTCATTTGTTTGGTCCTTTGTTATTAGTTATTAATCATTAGTTAATAGACATTAGTAATTATTTATTAATTGTTAGTTGTTAGTTATGTGAGCTATTAACAACTAACAACTAACAACTAACAACTAAACGGTTTCATCACGGTGGTCAACGATAATGACACCTGGATCGTCTTTGTCGTAGCCAGTAGGAGTGTTATTCACCAATGGTCTTTCATTAGGATTGGTATTCACTCCTGGAGTTTCGTGATAAACACCTCGGTCATAACCTTGGTGATGAACACCATGTGTGTCAGCGGCGTCAAAGATATCAAACTCTTCAATTCCTCGACGTTTAAGAATCGCTTCCGCATGGTGGACTTCATCGTCTGTACCATCAACAATCACTAAGTAGTCGCCCTTGTTGATGCGATCGCTATAAACTCGCGCACGGTTCTCTGGAATTCCCAAACCAACGAGTCCACCAGCTAAGCCACCAGCAGCCGCACCAATAGCACCGCCAGCAAGTCCTGTAGCCAAAGCAGTTGCAACTGCGCCACCTGCAAGGACTGGACCGACACCAGGAATTGCTAAAGTACCAAGACCAACTAACAAGCCTCCCAGACCGCCTAGTGCACCGCCTGTTGCTGCTCCAGCTTTCGCGCCTTCATCCGCTTTATTGCCTGTTCCAAGATTTGTATTCACACCAGCAATATTATTGCCATCTGTATGTTTACCAATTAGCGACACTTGATTCATTGGAAAACCTGCATTTCGCAGCTCGCTTAGCGCTGCTTCTGCATCTCTACCATGAGAAAATACACCAGTGGCTCGTCTAGTTCTTTGCAAAGGTGTTGTGCTTACCCCAGCAGGCTGTGCAGAACTTATGACACTTGGGTCGTGAATTTCCCACTGTTGAATTCGATGCCGACTTAGAATTGCTGCAGCACGATGAATCTCATCATCCGTACCGCTAACAGTGACTACGTAATCTCCACGATTGATGCGATCGCTCCAGAAGCCATGGCGAGCATCTGGAAATCCAAACCTCGTCGCATCAATACGGTCTCTTAAGTCAACTCCCCCAAAGCGTTCCCGTCGGCTTAAGTCTTTGTGAAATAAAGAAATTTGGCTTAAGGGAAAACCTGCACTTCGCAACTCATTAACTGCAGCTTCAGCATCATTTAAATGGGAAAAGTAACCAACGGCGTGTTTAGTTTGACCCAAACCCCGATTGGAAACACCAGTAGTGAGAACACTTGGGTCGTGAATTTCCCACTGTTGAATTCGATGCCGACTTAGAATTGCTGCAGCACGATGAATCTCATCATCTGTACCGCTAACAACGACTACATAATCCCCATGATTGATGCGATCATTGTAGAAGCGATCGCGAGCATCTGGGAATCGAAATCTTGTCGCATCAATACGGTCCCTTAAGTCAACTCCCGCAAAGCGTTCCCGTCGGCTTAAGTCTTTGTGAAATAAAGAAATTTGGCTTAAGGGAAAACCTGCACTTCGCAATTCATTAATTGCAACCTCAGCATCATTTAGATGGGAAAAGTAACCAACGGCGTGTTTGGTTTGACCCAAACCTCCACGGCTCATTGGAGTAGCTGGGGGAACATATTCGGCTGTCCCACTTGTGACTCCTGGTCTATCGTAGATATCAAACTCTTCAATTCCTCGCCGTCTTAGAATCTGTTCTGCTCTGGCGATTTCCGCGTCTGTACTATCTATGATAACCAGGTAGTCTCCGCGCTCTACTCGTTCATTGTAAACTCTGGCTCTTTCTTCAGGAATTCCTAAACCAACTAATGCACCAAGTAAGCCACCAGCAGCAGCACCAATACCAGCTCCAGCGACAGTTGTAGCCAGAGCAGTTGCTGCTGCACCAGCAAGCATAATCGGACCAATTCCCGGAATTGCTAAAGTACCAAGACCGACTAACAAGCCAGTTAATCCGCCCAAAACACCGCCTGAGACTGCACCAACTGTAGCACCCTCATCAGATTTATTACCGACATCTTCTCGTACTTCAGCACCTGCAATATCATCATTGCGATCTGCATCTCGCTTAATGACAGATACTCTATCTATCGGGAAGCCAGAATCTCTCAATTCATATAGTGCGTTTTCGGCATCCTGACGATTAGAAAATACACCCACAGCACGCTTATGTACACCGATAACCATGCCTTCTTAACCTCAAAAGTAAATTAGTTATTCCAGAATTTTTATTGATGCTATTAATTACTATTCCTACAGATTTTTTTGAACATTTCATCAATCATTTGGGGTAATTTTTACATCTCTCATTAGTATGAGAAAATTATAGCTATCCTAAATAAGAGCGTGAACAACAAGATTCCCGACTTCGCAGAAGTTGTCAGGAAGGGTGAACATGCGCGATTTATGCGCTTTGCGCAGGCACTTTCACACAAATCAAATAGGATTGCTATAGAAATTTGGTATGAGTATTGCAAGACAATTATAAAAAAATGATATCAAATCTGGTGAAATTGGATCACAAAGCCAGTTGTTGAGCAAGTATGAAATAAATTTAGTAGAAAATTGCTGAATGGTTATGAATAAATAGCTAACTCACTGCTGATACTCAAAAATACTTCGTTAGTCTGAATAAATTTAACATTATTAAAACTTATAATGACTTTGAGAAAAAGTGAATACATTAAGTTAGCAAGTTGTGACTCGACTGACAAACTGACAAATGAGTGATAAATATCTGCTCAAACTGTATATTACAGGATACACACCCAGATCCCAGCGAGCAATATCCAATTTAATTCAGTTGTGCGACTCACATCTGCAAAATAGACATGAGATAATAATCATAGATGTTCTGGAGCAACCACAAGTCGCTGAAGCAGAGAAAATCTTAGTAACTCCAACATTAATCAAGGAATTTCCCTTACCAAAAATGCGAATTATCGGTGATTTATCAAATACACACACAGTTTTGTTAGGGCTTAATATTTCCTAGAGGCAGTAGAATGCATTAATAATACTAATTATTATTTTATTTTTTAATCAAAAAGTCCAAATTTCACCAAATGAATCAACAAAGAGAACAAGATTTGGTTGAGAAGCTTGCCACTGGAATTCCTGGTTTTGAAATATTGTCTGAAGGAGGACTACCGACTTGTCGGGTAACATTGGTAGTTGGTACCGCAGGTAGTGGCAAAACTGTATTTGCATCTCAGTACCTTGCAGAGGGCAATGGGCAATGGGCATTGGGCAATGGGCAATGGGCAATGGGATAAAGGGGAATAACTTTTGACTAATGACTAATGACTTCGATTTCCCCCCGGCTTTTTATGAAACTGAACGTCCCTTGCGCGTCTGGTGACAGGAGAAGTGATAGTTTCACAAGGTGGGATGAGTTAAAGCATGATAAGCAAATCCGAGAGTTTACAATTGACAATCGGGGTATGCACATTGGTAGACCATTTCGCAATATCACTGGCATTTTAGTTGGTAATCCGGTATCTGGTTTCTATAAACCCAAATGAGTACTTCTGGTTCTTCTCTTTCTATAGGGAGAGTCAGAAACATCAGTCTGTTGGGTAATTTTGGGCGGCACCATTAACGATTAATATTTATTTCATAATTAATCGCTCATCTACTCAAACTGGCTAAACGTGACTGATAAATGCACCATTTTATTTTTATTAACCTCGCCCCAATCTACAGAAAATATTCTGGTTTTGTTGAATGGAGCTGGTTTTGCAGTCAACTATAAATGTGTCGCAACAAGAGTTGACTACCTCACTTATCTCAGTTCGGGTTGGGATGCGATTATTGCTGAGTATAGTTTAGGTGATTTGGATGCCCTAGAGGCATTGCACAGAATGCAAGCACAGGGATTGAATATTCCTTTTGTGATTGTTAATAGCATAGATAGCGCATCTGTTGCGGTAAAGTGTATGAAGGCAGGCGCAATAGACTATCTCCTCAAAGATGAACTGGTACAGCTTCCCCAAGTTATGAGACAAGCACTTGCAACAGAAACACAACCGTCACAAACCAAGAGCGAATTGCATAAGCAAGATTTAGAACAACGGTTAGAAGAACAGACAGCAGAACTAGGTAAACAAAAACAGCACTCTCAACAAGTCGAATCAGCACTGCAAAAGATTGAGGTGCAGTTACAAACGCTAATTACCAAGAATGCTGACGGTATTGTGGTTGTAGATCGCCAAGGTATTGTGCGTTTTATCAACCCAGCAGCACTGAAGCTGTTTGATTGCAAGCAAGAAGAGCTATTGGGTGAATTGTTTGGCTTTCCTGTTGTTAATGGAGATAATACAGAAGTTGATATTTACCCGCATCATAGAGAAAGCGCGGTAGCAGATGGTAGCTTAGAAAAAATTGCCCAAATGCGCGTGGTAGAAATTGAGTGGCAAGGAGAAACCGCTTATCTTGTTTCTTTAAGAGATATCACAGAGCGTAAGCGAACTGAACAAGAGCGAAATAAACTTTTGGAACAGGCTCAAGCAGCCAACCGTATCAAAGATGAGTTTCTCGCTGTCCTCTCGCATGAATTGCGAACACCTCTCAATCCAATACTGGGATGGGTGAGACTTTTACGCAGTGGCAAGCTTGATGCGAATAAGACTGTTCAGGCTCTGGAAACTATTGAGCGTAACGCTAGCTTACAGGTGCAACTTATTAATGACTTGCTGAGTGTATCTAAGATTTTGCACGGTAAGTTAACTCTTAATCCAAAGACGATTGACTTGCGAACCACAATTACTGCAGCTATAGAAAGCGTGCATCTTGCTGCTCAAGCTAAGTTAATTAAAATCACGACTGTATTTGATGCTAATGTAGGACCAATTTTTGGTGATCCCAAACGGTTGCAGCAAGTGCTCTGGAATCTTCTTTCCAATGCTGTTAAATTTACGCCATCCAAAGGAAAAGTCACAGTTCGGTTAGAAAGGGTTGACTCATATGCTCAGATTCAAGTTATCGACACAGGCAAAGGTATCAAACCAGATTTCCTACCCTACGTATTCGATTACTTCCGTCAACAAGATAGTGGCTACTCCAGGAAGTTTGGCGGTTTGGGGTTAGGTCTTCCTCTTGTCCACCACTTGGTTGAACTGCATGGCGGAACCATCCGAGCAGAAAGTTTTGGTGAGGGAAAGGGAGCAACTTTTACTGTCAAGCTCCCATTGATGCTTTATCCCTCCGTGACAATTCAAGATGAGATTCAAAAAGATGGCAACAGTCCAGATTTGCGTGGAGTACGGATACTGATTGTGGATGATGAACTAGATAACCGTAATTTTTTGATTTTCCTACTAGAAGCTCACGGGGCTTGTGTACGTGCAGCTGCTTCCGGACATGAGGCGCTCTCATCACTGGTTGAAGAGCAGCCAGATTTGCTGATCAGTGACATTGAAATGCCAGAGATGGACGGTTACACGTTGATTCGTCATGTTAGGTCTTTACCAGTCGAACAAGGTGGACAAATTCCAGCGATCGCTCTAGCTGCTGATGCAGGGGAAACTGCTCAACAACAAGCATCAGGTACTGGCTTCACGCTTCATGTTCCCAAGCCAGTCGAGCCAGTTCTCTTGGCGACAGCGATCGCAAAGTTGGTTGAAAAATAAGTTATTCATTAGTCTCAAGTTTTGAGTCCTGAGTGCTCAAGTACTTATCATCACTGATTACCCAGTAACACTTCAAATTCTGCTTTTAAAGCCTTCATATCCGCAACTCTTGCTACTAGTAAGTTATCACTACCTGCATCCACCAGACGTGATTTCCAATAGCAAATACTCTCGGAATTATTCATCCAAAACTCGATGACAGTACCTACAACTTCATCTATATCCCAGCCCCACTTTGGCGGCAATGGTTCTACAGATTTGATGATGGCATCAAGGGTACACTTATGAGTTCCCACATATTCTATACCTCGGTACAGCGGTTTCTGTGAATTCTGCTGTTGATGACTGAAAAAATCTAAAACTGGAGATACACCTACAATGTCAAAAGCGTATTTCATTTCACTTCTCCAAATTCTTACATGAGTTTTCCTCTTTGATTAGTAAAAATCGCGCATTTTCAGATTCCCGACTTTTTTAAGAAGTCGGGAATCTTGTTGTTCAAGAATTTAAGATTGCTATATTTCATAGGTAATAAACTTTCAAGAGTTGGCACTTGATGGTTAAGATTGCTAAGGTTTATTCCATAAAAGAGTTAGCAGTAAAATACGTTGAGTGCTAAAACTTGTCCTGCAAAAATTAGCAGTAAAGTGCATTGAGTGCTAAAGTTTATAGAGGTATTTATCTTAAGTTATTAAAGAATTTTGTAGAAAGAAAGTAGATGGATATTATTTTTAATAATTATTTAAAATTGTCTGTGACAAGTTTTAAAGGTGAAATAGCAGCTTTGTCTGCTGCTTGTTTGTGGGCAGTGGCATCAGTATTGTATGGGCGCTTGGGAGAGCGTATCCCGCCATTGCAACTCAACTTGATCAAAGGGATAATTGCGATCGCTCTTTTGTTGCTCACCATCGTCATCAGCGGCGAATTGTTTCCCAGCATCGCACCCCTTCCCCTCTGTCTCATTCTCCTGAGTGGCATTGTGGGTGTTTGCTTGGGCGATACAGCTTTCTTGGCAGCTATAAATTCTCTGGGAGCACGTCGCGTCTTGCTAATAGGAACTCTTGCCCCACCGATGACAGCAATACTCGCGCTGATTTTTCTCCAAGAGCGGTTAAATCTTGGTGCTTGGTGCGGCATTTTGCTGACTATTTTGGGTGTTGCTTGGGTTGTTACCGAAAGAGTCCCCAGTACAAGTGAGAGTGATTTAACGCACCCGTGGCAGGGAATATGTTTTGCTTTGTTAGCAGCAATGGCAAATGCGACAGGGGGTGTTCTCTCACGTGCAGCTTTAGCAAACACCGGCGTCAGCCCCTTGTGGGCAGCTTTGTTGCGGTTGATTGCAGCTGTGTTGATGCTCCTGATTTGGGTACTCTGCCGGAAGCAACAAGGTAGCTTTCAGTTGAAAATATTACAATCACCCAGAGTTATTCTAGTGACTATCTTTGCTGCCTTTTGTGGAACTTATTTAGGAATTTGGTTGCAACAAACGGCAGTTAAATTTACGGCTGCGGGAATTGCCTTCACTTTGTTGCAGACGAGTCCATTATTTGTCATCCCCATTGCTATCTGGATAGGAGAGAAAGTCAGCATCAGAGCAATCGCTGGTGTTATAGTTGCGATCGCAGGGATTGGATTGCTGTTTTACCTGAGGTAAACTTATGCCCTGACCTATGCTGTAAGACTTGCACCCTAAGGTGCTACGCTAACGTGGGAATTGGGAATTGGAAATTGATCCATTGCCCATTGCCCATTGCCCATTGCCCATTGCCCATTGCCCATTGCCCATTGCCCATTGCCCATTGCCCATTGCCCATTGCCCATTGCCCATTGCCCATTGCCCATTGCCCATTGCCCATTGCCCATTGCCCCTTGCCCCTATGCTAGATTTTGCGCCAGAAACAGACAACCAAAGAGCGAAGATTCGTCAAGTGATAACAGATGCTTTCGGTCAAACAAAAGAAGCCGAACTTGTAGATAAAATCCGCAACTCTGCCAATTTTATACCTGAATTATCCCTTGTAGCGTTAGAAAATGGGGATGTGCTGGGACATATTCTTTTCAGCTGCATTGTTATTGAAGTACCAGAGCAAATTCCAGCACTAGCACTGGCACCACTAGCTGTGACACCACTACGCCAGCGCCAAAGTATCGGTAGCCAACTGGTGAAAGTGGGTTTATCAAAATGTCGTGAATCAGATTATTCTATTGTTGTCGTTGTTGGTGAGCCGCGCTATTACAGACGTTTTGGTTTTCAGAAGGCGAGGAAATTTGGCTTGCACTCATCGTTACCAATTCCTGATGAGGCATTTATGGTGCTAGAACTCAAACCGAGTGCTTTGATGAATATTAATGGAATTGTGTGCTATCCAGCTTACTTTCATGAGGTTTGAAACTCTCCCCATATCCTTCGATAAGATTGTTATCACTAAGAACACACTGTTTTTGAGACATTCATCTTCAAGGTGGAGAGAAAATTTTCACACCAGAAAAAGATTCTTGTCGCCAAAAAACACACTGTTTTTGATGTTCAGAAAACATTGTGGAGAGTAAACGCAAATCTTCTATAGGCAGTGAAGATTTGCAATAAAAAGGAAATTTCGGATATCTGGAAGTATAATCATAAAATATTGCAAATCTATCAGAAGCTACAGGTATTTTTCCCTTATGAAAGACGCTAGCGGTACCTGCAATAACTACTGTACCAGATGGTCCTGTACAGGATTTATAATTTGATGGATATAAAGTTTTTTGTATAGTTTTATCTCTGATATAGCCAGATTTATACCCTAAAGAATGAACGACTTTTGAAGTGAGATATTTTGGAATATATTGAAACGGTCCTCCATCGTCATCTATGTCATTTAAATAAACAATGACTTTGAATAATTTCCGGTCTTCTGAGTCCATATGCCATAACCTTGATTTTCTCTCTACTTTATTGGCAATATCTCTACGAAAATAGGTTCCATGATAAGCGACAGGTAGACCAAGATAATTCTCAGCAATATTGAGTAAACGTTGCTCTAATCCCCAAAGAAAAATCTCTGGATATTCCAAGATTTGCTGTGACGTTGCATGAATAACAAATTCATTTTCATCGCCAGAAATAACTCTTGGAATTGTTGGCATTAAATTTTTTGCGGCTTGCAGCATTTGTGGAGTAGAAGGAATCGAAAGTTCTTCTAATGAAGTGATGCAAACTCCCTCAGTGTTAAGAGCCTCTACTATAGCCCAATCAGGACTCGAAATAACAGGGAGATGACTCATGTGTTTTGCTAGTGCTGCTTGATAAGCAAGCTCAGCAGGAGTTTTTATCAGGGAAAGTTCGTAAATATTCTTTAACAGTTGGTTACGTACCTGTGTTGCGATAGTCTTCATTTTGTAACCTCTTTGACAAAGACAAATAGTAATATTCTAAGTAAACTTACTGCTATTGTCCAATTATTAGTTCTCATAATCACAAACTTTATATTGACTTTACATAAAATCGGCTACAGGATGACCGTGCTTTACTATTTCTGGATATTCATGCATGAAAACCAACTTTCCGGGTGATTTTTTTCTGACAAGGCTTAACTTCAACTCAAGAAGTTGACTGAATGACAGATATAGACAAATCATCGGTAAAACGTATAAGCCGCAGTCTTACCTATTTTTTGGAGAATCAACTTTGATGAAACCTGAACTAGCAAAGCGGCTCAGCTTCAGAACATTTCTATTGACTAACTACTTATATGCTATCAAAGTGCTGTTTTACATGACGTTCTAGTGGAATTAGAAGATACTTGCTGACACTAGGTAAGATTCGCTTCTTATAAAAGTAAATTATTTCTAGATAAAAAGAAAATATCAAGCCGAATTAGTAAGTAAAATGAAAGTACAAAAAAATACTAAAAACGTGTTTTTCCCACAAACAGTTAAATAATTGCACCAGCTACAGCCTATACTATCGCTTTGTAATAGCAGACATAAGTATAGAGGAGTCAAACCCCTGAGTCCTTACGGACACGCTGCGCGTAAAGTCCTTCTCCTTCTCCTGTCAACAGAGGCTGCGCCAACACCAGACGCTGCGCGCTCTTCGCTAGCTCCTCTTTTGGAGGCACGGGCATCGCTCTGCGCTTACGGGGAATTCAAAATTCAAAATTAAAGATCCACGGATAAATCCCCGCTCATTTATGGGGATTTCTTCTTAAGACTGACCGACATTTTGAGCAAAACGGACTTTCCACGGGATGTGGAAAGTCCGTTACGTTGAGAAGTCAACAGTCAACAATAATCGAATCCCGTCGCCCTAGCACGTGATCAACAAGGGGAGCTTTCTTACGGAGTAACGTTCCATCACCATGTGACTGGAGAATGACAGCCTCATGAATCGCTTGGGTGAAAGCTTCCACGTCTCCTGCACGAGGGAAGAAAGCGTAAGGAGCAAGATTAAGCGTCTTTGTGTGAATAGCGAATCCATTGCCGTCTCCGCAGATGATTGTGGTGTCTTCGCCACGATTTACATAGAGATTCTCCATTATCGCTAGGTTCAGCCCGTCTTGTGCGCCTCCGGTAATGCCATGAGCACCCAAGAGGAGAGATGGGATCAGGAGCCGTCCTTCGCCCTCCAATGCGTCCGAGATAAAGACGATTCCTGAATAGCGTGCCATAACCTGCTCAAACAGACCCCGTAGAAACCTTCCATAGATACCAGTTTGGAGGTTTTGCGGATGGGCTGGCTTACGCAAGTAATCCTGAATGAAGAAGAATCGGTATTTCTCCTTCATCTCCTCAAGTGACTCACCAACAGCACTACGTTCTTCAAGAAACTTCTCGATAGCTCGTACCACTGTGGCAGTTCCCTTGGCTGGATCGATCCGATCAATGTCAATAAATCGATGGGGAACTGTTCCCTGAGTTCGGTAGATCTCATTGATGAGATCACGTTGCTCTTGGCTATATCTTGCGCAGGAAAGAACTCTCGTTGCATAGTTATTCCGATTTGCGAGTAGAAGTTCTTCCTCTAACCCTTCATGATTAATGCCGAGGTCGAACCGTTTCAAGACGGGTACGTTATACCCGAGTGAAACAAGTTGCTGCTCAGCGCGACGAATATATTCGTCAGTATGCAGATAAACCACATCAACTACACTCATCGCTTTTAAAAGATCCCTTCCAAACGCTGAGCGTCCAAGCGAATCAGATACCGTTGTATGGAGATGGAAAGTCTGGAAGATTCTTAAACTTCGTAACCGATCTGCATGCTTTAGCATGGAGGGAATGAAGAAGTAATCTTGCCAGTTCATAATTGAACCAGGTACTACTTGGTCTAACGGACGACCAAAGCGCTCGTTAAAACGTTCACTCAGCGCAGAGGACGGGGCATATGCTTCACAGTATTGAAGCAATCGCTCAAGCGACCCCGGAGCATATTTAGAGTCCATCTCTATCATCATACGAACTGCTTCTGGGTCTCCGGCTGTATCAGTATGAGCATTGGGATGTAGCCACTGCCAACACCCAAGCCCAAACCAGTACAAAGGCAAGTCTGACTCCCAGATGTTGGTGTTGCTTACATCAGCGGTGATGATTTGTGCTCCTCCCCACAGCCCATCTACCTCGTCCGTGGTAAGAAAAACCACGCTTTTGCTATTTCGTACTTCATGAAGAAAAGCCGATGAAAGTCCACCTGGAGACTTCTCCATCAGAGCAAAGGGATAAGGCGCATAATGCGAAACTATCGACTTCTGTCCATATCTAGAGAGTGATTCAACCACTTATAGAACCTCAAACATCAGGAAACGGAAGTAGATGGTGTTATCAAAGTCAGGACTTACGCAACGTTTATCTTACTTTTCTCATCTGCATCAAGATCAATAAATCATAAAATCATAATAATTAACTACTTAGGATTGACCGATTTGTGGGTTAACATAAATACAATTCACTAAAACTTATATCCTAGATAACCGAATGTTCATTTCCACTATGTTGCTTTCTAGTGAACTCAATTTTTTATCAATATTTTTTGTCTAAAACTGTGTAATCAAAAATAATATATGCATTAGGATACGTTTTGATTTAATCAGACCTTCAGCATAGGGAATGCCAGAGATTTGAGAAAAACCAATGGCTGCAGGAACACCTGAATCTGGTACTGGTATTACGAAATCTGCATTTGCAGGGGATTCTTTTGCCAAGTACTGACCCAAACGTAGCCGATAACTATAGAGACTCTCGCTATGCATTTCGCTGTCAGGACGAGCAAAGTAAATCATCTCAAAGATACAGAGTTTACGTTCTGAGTGCTCAGTCCAATTAAAAGATGTTATTTTCTCTTGATCTATCCAAACCAGTTCACCCGGTTCAACATCTCGTAAATATTTTGCTCCAATAATATCTAGTCCGCAGGTTTCAGAAGACAGAACATAGCGTGACGAAACATTACAGTTTTTACTGTTTAACGTACCAATCACAAGAGGACGAATGCCGTTTGGATCGGGTACCCCAATTAGACCTATAGAAGTGCCAATCACCAAGCTGAAAGCCCCTTGACAGCGTTGGCAAGCAGCAATAATTCCTTCTACCCAATCTTTACCTGTGTTGATTTCGTGAGCGATCGCAAAAGCAATGACTTCAGAATCAGTGGTCGTTGTAAAGCAGTAATTGTTCTGAACTAACTCCGGGAGCATCCCAGTTTTTAGAGCTTGTCATTATCCACATTTTTCTCAAAAAAGGCGATCGCCCAAAAATCGGATTACAGAACCCTGATGCTAGCGTGGAAATTCTCAACAGATTTTCACAAATGAGA
>JAHHHH010000088.1 GCA_019359415.1 Iphinoe sp. HA4291-MV1
AAATTGGTATGAACTCCAAAGAAATTTATCTCTTCAAGTGGCTCGTGATTTTATTTTAGAACACCTAACACAGAAGTTGAACTTAACTGCATAGTATCAATGTTCTGTCAATGCGTAAGTTCTAGAACATCCTGATATCGTACCCAATTACAACAATTTGGGATTACTCTACAAATCCCAAGGACGGTACACTGAAGCTGAACCACTCTTCATCAAAGCTTTGGAAATTGCTGAACGCAGCTTAGGAGTCAATCATCCCAACACAATCACTATCCGTGAAAGTTTAAAACACTTGCGTGAGCATCTCTAAACACGACCAGTATTATACAAATTTTGGACGCACTTCAAACACCAACTGAGAACGATAAAAGCAAACATCAAACTCCCGAAAAAAGTTCATCTGCCCCAATAGTAAGGGTATATCATTCGTTCGCGCCCAAGCGACAGCCAAGTCAACACTTGGAAATTGCCCCACCGTCGCTTCCACAATCAACCCACGTGCCTCAATAGGAGCTAGATTACCTGCTAACCTTAGCGATACGGTTTGTTGCTCCCAGACTGCGCCCAGTTGCAGACCTGTTTCATAAGGTAACACATTGACAGAAGCTCCTGTATCCAGTAGCCCCATTCCCTGCACAAACTGTCCTCGATAATTTAAAGTTATTGGTAGAAGGGGCGCAGCATCAGGAACCCCAAATTGGTCATACCGTTCAACAAAGGGAAATCGTTGCGCGTTAAGCATCAGCTTTCTTTTTTCTGTTGATGCTCTTGGAGTAATTCTTCTAGCTTGTGAGCAGCTTCATGAGAATTATAGGGCGACAAAACCCGATAGGTTCCCCCTTCTACCAGAGACGTCACTCCTTCTTCTTGTGCTAGTTCTGATACTAAAAACTGCATAAGCCGCAGCTTATCTGCACGAGGCAATGCTCGTAAAACCGACAGTAGGTCATTTGAGATGGTCATTGCAGCGTAAGTCGCTCTTGATGACTAATTTTAGCATAATACCAAAAGTAGGGGTGTAGGGGTGTAAGGGTGTAGAGGGAAAGTGGGTGCGAGCCTATGCTTTGGAAGCAAATCACGTATGCGTAATTTCTGCTTGTTAGTTTCCCCCAGAACTGAAACGGGCGATCGCTTCCAGCGGGCGCTCTGCGCCATCGCACTTCTGTCCCTTGGCGTATCGCTATTCCGGCAAGAACACCCGCTCGAAAGGCTTTTTACGATAACGCCGATAAACATCAAAATCACTGTCCAAAGTCGCTATTGCAGCGATATCTAGGCGCTCCGAAATGACGATTAGGGATAAGTCTGCAAAGTCTCCTGGTAAGTCAAAGTAGGTGGCATTCAATTCAGCAATGCGGGAAAAGTCTTGAGGTAACAGCTGCTCACACTCGTAGAGTCCTTTTGCAATGTCTAGAAGAAACTCGTTTTGTGTGCGCCAATCAGAACTGAGCAACCACATCACCTCTGCGATACAGATAGGTGTAGTTACCAGCTTGGAAGTGCAGCTTTCAAAGAAACGACGTACTTGTTGATGATGTTTATCTCTGGCGCTGTAATACGCAAACAAAAACCCGCTGTCTGCGAGTATGAGCGGATGGTAAGTCATGAATGGCGCTCTTTGAGATATTGCGCGATCGCTTTCTTGCGGTTTGCTCGTTGGGATAAGTCTGTCGGTGCATCTTGCAGGAGGTGTTGAGGATGTCCACCTCGCCTATCAACCAAAGTTCTGCCTGCTTGCAAATTAAGCCAGCGTTCAGCAATCAAGCGTCGGATCAACTCACTCTTGTCTGTTTTCTCGTGAGCCAAGATATCGGCTAGCTGGCGTTCTGTTTCTTCGTCTAGTCTGACAGTGAGCATGGCTTTTGTCATACTTGTATTGCGCTTATGACAAGTATAACAGGTAGAAAAAATTCATAGGTGAAGAATCGGGAAAACATTTGAAGTATTGGCTAGAATCTTTGTTGGCAGAGATAGAGGCGTTACTGGTGATGAACAAAAGAGTCACAGCTGTATTTGATGGCGATGTTTTACATCCTGATGCACCTTTGGATTTAAAACCGAACACACGCTATGTGATTACGATTCAAGAGTTCAGCGAACCATCTGTAGCAGGTAATGCTTGGGATGTGCTGGAGGCGATGACGGGAACGATAGAAGCACCGTCGGATTGGTCGAGTGAGCATGACCATTATTTATATGGTACGCCTAAGCGGGAGACAGAAGGCGGAGAATGAGTGATGAGCGCTTATTTTTGGACACGGTGTTTATCCAATTCTTGGTTTGTTTTGATACTAGTGCTTGCCGTAAGAAAGTCTTTTTCGGTCTGGATTTTTACAGTCATAAGATAGTTCTTAAAGGGTTCTATAGGCATTTTCAACTGGGTGAAGTACAGTCTGTCGTAGGGGCACGGCAGTGCCGTGCCCCTACCCGTGTAACTCAGTGAAATGAAAAGCGTTATATAAGAGTGAAGGTAAGCAGTAATATAGATGAGTTCGCCCTGTTCATCTTCCGCTGCCCTCTGCTTTTCTTTAGTCATAATAGAGGAGAACGTGGCGAACCAACAACACACAAAAGTTATGAATATTCAGCTTAAACCCGATCAGGAGCAATTTATTCAAACACAAATTGCTAGAGGGAAATATGAAAATGCATCTGAAGTTATTAGTAAAGCATTGAAATTATTAGAAGAGTGGGAAAAGGGTTATCAAAGTTGGGTTGAAGAAACTCGTCAGAAAGTAGAAGTTGCTGTTGAACAGTTAGACAGAGGTGAAGGTATTGACGGGGAAGTTGTTGTTGAGCGACTGCGGGAGAAACTGCGTCAAGCCAGAGAGAATCAAGCATGAAACAACACATTATCTCTCCAGAGGCAAGTCGAGATTTAGAAGAAATTATTGATTATTTTGCAAGTCGTAATATTGATGCCGGAGAGCGATTTGTTGATGAGTTTCATAAAAAATGTAGGTATCTTGCCAATTTCCCTAATATGGGACGCAGTTATGCAGATATTAAGGATTATTTGCGGGGTGTACCTTTAGATGGTTACATCATTTTTTACCGAGTTACAGATAGTGGAATTGAAATTTTACGTGTCGTTAGCGGTTATAGAGATTTAGAATCTCTATTTGCAGATTCGGGTGATGATTAGCAGTCTCTCGTGACTGCACAGTCCGAATAGGTGATTTTAACTTTGGGAATTAATGGAAGTAACGCTTAGCTGATAGTTGGGAATAGGTTGTTTACTAATCAGAGCATAGAGAACATCTGGGTCTAAGTCGGCTCCTGATTGCCATTGAATTGTACCTACCTCAGGGTTGAGTTCAACAGTAGCAAAGTATTCTTTATCTTGCAGTGGGGCAAAAACGCCTGTGAATTTGATGAGCTTGCTAATATCAACTATTCCTTCAACACCATCTTCAAAACGGATGTGAAGTTGATAGTTTTCTGTTGGTTCAACGGCAATGATATCTTTTAGCATGCATTACTCCAGGGGTAAGATTTTATTTAAAGGTTGATTGTCTCTGGCGAGTTCCCAGTCTTCCATGAGTTCGGTTTGATGTAAGGTAGCCCACTCTGTTACTAGTTTAAAAAGTCTGGGGGTGAGTGAACCTTCTAAAATTTCTAAGGTTTGAATGCTGACTATGGCTTTTTGTTGGTTGTAGCGTACGTGAAAGTGTGGTGGTGGGTGGTCGTTATAGTACATCGTGATGAGAATCCCGAAAAAACGGCAGATTTCTGGCATGAGTTTTCCTTGTACTCAGGGTTAGATTTGTCTTTTGATAGTGTTGATTAGAGAATTATGTAGAGAAAAAATGACACCAACCAACACATTGACTCCCCGTGTCCACTACCCACATTCCATCTGGTTGATGATAATAATCCCTAATTCGCCCTGTTAATTTCGCCTGTGCTAATTGTGCTAAATCTTCATCACTTGGTTGAGGATGAGTTGGTGATGGTTTGCTCCAATTCTGTGGTTTTCTACCATCCTTACACGCGGCGACAAAGACTGCTTCTGGAGAATCAACTCGCTTCCAGGTTCGTAGTGCTTCTTTGAGATAAGCTAAAGCTCCTGGTACGTTTTGCCAGAATTTGTTGATAACTGCCATCATCTCTTGACTGAAGCGGAAGCTTGGTGTGCATGGTACTTGGCGCAGTTGGTTGCAAATTTCTCGAATTTCTTGTTGAGAAGGTTTTTCTACAGGTTCATCTATAGTTTCTTCGACGTCAGCGGAAAGTGTGTCCGAATGAGTTTCTGGCTCTTTTGACGAGCAGTCTTGATTTTGTTCTTCAACGCAGTGAGTTAACGTGGATTGTTCTACGTTACTTGGTTTAGAAGTATCTATCGTTTGTTCAGTCAGCGTGGATTGTTCTACGTTACTTGGTTTAGAAGTATCTATCGTTTGTTCAACAGTTTGTTCGCTCGTCGTCACATCTGGTGTTAATGTTTCCGAATTTTCTTCCAGAAAAGTTTTTTCGCCAGCAGCTTGTTGTTGTGTAGAGAATTCTTCTGGAGAGAAATCTTTGATATGATTTGCTCGTTCTGAGCAGATGGATGTGTCAGAATTGAGCAGCTCGATCTGTTCATTTTGGATAAAAGCACTTAGAGCTTCGATTTTAATTGTGTACCAGTTGGCTTGGTAATAGGTTTTAGCAGACAGCCTATCCACTGCTATTAATCCAAGTTTCTTTAAATTGCCAACAGCCCTTCTAATTGTACTAACGGATAATTGCAGTTCTTCTGACCATTTTTGATATGTCTTCCAAAACCACTTGATTCCATTGATTATTTTGCCTCCGGATGTGCTCATCCAGTAATAGGCTTGCTGGAGAAGAGTCGCTTCAGTACGTCCTATCTTGGCTGCAAGTGCAGGGGAGTAGAACAGATGTCGTCCGGAAATCAGGAGTTTACTCATATTGCTAACTCCTTAAAGAAGCGGATTAGATTTTCTGAGGGATGGTAGCTTGTAGCTCTTACAAGCTGGTGAAACTCTTGATGGCAATTGGGGCAAATCTTAACCGTTTTTTCTCCACCCTCTGATTTAGGAATCGGGTAGTGGTGCGTATCCAGTATTAAAGTTCTTGCTTTGCACCATTCGCATACTAGCGCCCCCAGTACAAAGCATTGAGGTTGTTTTTGACAGACTAACTCTTTAGCTTCTTTTGAAGAGAGTTTTGATTGATTGAGCCATCCAGAAGAGGTAAGCTCTTTAAGTATCCTTTTAACCGTGACGAGAGTTGCACAACCTCCTAAGTAGTGGCAAATACCGTCAACTGTAAACGAAGGTAGTTTTTGCTTGCCCAGATAGTCGTAATGATATCCGCCGATTGCAGCTTCAACCGCGTTTTTGGCTATCTTTCCATATTCTGGATGAAAGACCAAGTACCCTTCACTAGGTTTAACTTCAAACAGATTAGTGAACTACCCAACACCCATCTGAGTACAGATAGGGTGTGGGCTTCCCAATTCAATGGGGATTGCCTCGGTCTTCATAGATTTTTTACGTCCTGAAGACTTTGGTCTTACATCCCCTCGGTGGGCAGAAGAGCTAGTTCCTAACTCTAAAAGTCGCAAACCTTCATTTCTAATATTGATTGCAGCATTGATATCTCTATCATGCTGTTTTTGGCAGTGAGAACAATCTACAAATCTTACACCCAATGAATCATAACCATTCTGTAGTATTGGGATTGGTAGTAGAGTCTCGTTACAAAGTTGAGAAGATGGGAAGAACCGACCTATTTCTTGATAGGTGTGACCAAATCTCTCAGCTTTATATTTGAGCATAGTTTGGAACATCCCCCATCCTTGGTCACTAACAGCTTTTGCCAAGTTGGGATTTTTAACCATATTTTTAACTGCCAAATCTTCCACACAAATAACTTGGTTTTCGTATGCTATTTTGCGAGATAGCTTGTGTAGAAAATCCTCTCTTACTCTAGCTATTTTGCTAGAAACCTTTGCTACTAACTTTTTAGCCTTAAGACGTTTGTTGGAAGTTTTATCTGTCTTCTTAGCTAACTTTTTCTGCTTGCGCTTTCTATTTTTTTCTAACTTGGCTAATCGCTTTTTTGGAAGGTCATACTTTGAACCTTCCGACGTGATAGCAAAGTTTTTCAATCCCAAATCAACACCAATAGCTTCTCTAATTGCAGCTACCGGATTGTTCTCTTGGTTGAAAAGAATAGATGCGTAGTACTTACCGTCTGCATTTCTGGATATTGTTACAGTCGTGAACTTTGTATCAGGTAGTTCCTTGTGAAACACGGTTTTAACTAACCCCAATAACCCGGGGAACTTAATCACAGAATCTTCTGGTATTAATTTCACATTTTGGGGATATTGAATCGATTGCTTACCATGTTTAGATTTAAAGTTAGGGAATTTAGCACGTCCTTCAAAGAAATTGACAAACGCACTAGAAAGATTGAATGTGACTCGTTGCAACACTTGACTGTATGCAAGTCCTAGCCATTCGTATTCCTTTTTCAATCCTGGAAGCAACTTATCCATAGCTACTTTAGAAAGACCTTTACCCGTTTCTTTATACGCTGTTGTTGTGGCATTAAGCATATAATTCCACAACCATCGAGTATTACCAAAACATTGAGCTAAGTATAATTCTTGCTCATCAGCGGGATAAATTCTAACTTTAATTGCTCTATACATGGTATCGACCTTACCGCGTTTATACATTCATGATAATACATATTTTAATAGTTGTGTTATCCAAAACAAAATATTTTGCTCGTCTCGTCGCTGTAGTTTTATTTGTTTTCGCTGCGCTCAAATACAATCAAACTACGCAACTCGACTCACTCGCAATTCATCTCAACACTGACCTGAGTACAGGTACAGTGTGAGCCTTCTTGCTGTTTAAGGTAAGTTCGCTACTCATTGCAGTAGCTCCTGTTTGTTGTAGTGCGTGCAAAAACTCCTGCAACGCCAGCTGAGGACGCGGGCTTTCTCGGACGAGGATACTTCACCGATTCTTGCTTCAAAAGAAGCCCGTTGTTGCTGTTATTTGATAGCCAATGAATCTGTTGCAGGATGATTGCGGCTTCTAGTCCGATTTCGGCGGCGACGAGTGGTGGTATGAGTAAGGGTTTTTCGGGTGTGATGAGTTTGCTTTTTTCTTGGCTGTACTGAAATTTGTGGGAAGAAGCGGAATTGATGTGCGTTGGGCTTGGGGAATTTGCTATCATATTATTAAGATTTTTTAATTGGACAATTAAGTGGCCCCGCCAGCAGCTTGGTAACTTGCAGCGGGGTTATTTTTATTTTGAGTTATGATGCGTTTTTTGTCCATTGTGTTGGGTTTTCATCTGTTTTAAGCCAATACGGTTCAGTTAGGGCTGAACGATATGAATTTCCGGTGTGTAGAGACGTTGCATGCAACGTCTCTACAGAGTAATCGTGCTCATGCGACTCTACCCGCCTGAAAAATTTGTTCTGCAGTCAAATTTAATTCTGGGAAGGTTGGTGATTGGATGCGTTCTGCACCTCTAAACTGGTTAAGTTGGTATTCTCGTTCGACTAAACAGTAGACTGAGATTGCGGGTTGCTTGGGGTTGCCTATAAATCGCTTCCCGCCTAGAGCTAGGTAGTCTACTATCCAGTATTCTGGAATGCCTAATGACTCGTAATCTTCCAATTTTAAGGCGTAATCATCACTCCAATTAGTTGATACCACTTCAACAACTAAGCGGACGGAACTCCCTAATGTGATGATTGATTCTTTTTCCCACCGAGATTCGTTGTGAGTTACGCTTTGCTTGTCTAAAACGGTGACATCTGGTTCATAGCCTGACTGATTTGCTGCTTTGATGACACATTCTTTTGGGATGAAGTAGGGTAGTTTTTGGCGTCGAATTTCTAAAAATAGTTCGCCTAGTATTAGTCCTGCGACTTCGGAATGCTTTCCTGTGGGTTTGGGCATTTCAATTATGACCCCATTATGCAATTCATAGTGTTTTTGGGAATTTTCGGGATACCAAGCGATGAATTCATCGAATGTTATTTGTTTTGGTAGGGTTTGAATCATAGTATTTCAATATTGTGGTTGCTAGTTTACCCGTTTCCGTAATTCTGCTTCAAGTTCTTCAATAGTTACAGGTTTGGCGTTTGCCCTTATTCTGTCTGATAATTCGTAAAATGCTTCATTGTCTTCTGGATGTTGCAATACGTAAGCTCGTAGCTCAGCTTTAGTCATTGTCTTAAAATCCGGTTTTGTCATATAAGTTAATTTGCGATTGTACGATTGCATTCACGCTACATCCACAATGGAAACTATTTTGTCGTCGTTATTGTCTGGTTCATATATTAAAAGCTCGCCTGGTTGGCAGCTTAATGCAGCACAAATGCCGTTTAGCCTTTCAGGCGTCAACCTAGGCATTTCGTCAACCTTGCGAAGTCTATAGACTGAATTTTCAGTTATACTCAGCGCTTCTGCTAAGTCCTTGTTCTTGACTCGCTTTCGCGCCATTACTTCGTTTAATTTCCAGCGAATCACTTTTTCTGCGGACATACACTACATCCCCAGTTTAGAAGCTATTAGGTGTAGATTTCTCTACTTGTCATATTTTAGCATAATAAGTAGATTTTTAACACTGAAAATTTTAAAAATCTACACTTGACGTAAACCTACGTGTCGCGTAGACTAAATACAGAGCAAACAAAATTTGCCAAAAACAGAGAGCGATCGCTCTCCTAACCAAATAGTGCGATGGCACTTTGTGCCCGCCGGATGCGATCGCTCTTCGATAACTTATCAATTTTCCGAATTATGACTCAAGCAACATTAGACAGTCAAGCAGTTGCTCAAATCGAGCTATCGGCTTACATGCAGCAGCAGTCACAAGAGACTGCACAGTACGAGGTTGATTCAGTCCCTGATGTTTTCGGCAATCTGTACCGCGTTTGGGGTGGGAGTTGTGGTATTAACTTGCTCGGTACATTTTATCAAAATCTTGATGGCTTTTGGATATCGCAGACATGCTGTATTTCGGAGCCTCAACAATGGTTCACCAGTGATGAAGCTGTTGCAGCCATAGTCAACGTTCTGTGTTAGGCAAACCTTTTACCTTTTGATGAACTGACATTACCAAATGAAATCCCCAGTCATGTAAGCGCTGGGGATGAAACAAAAAAAACTGAATTCAAGAAAGGAATTTGCGCCTTATGAGGAACAGCTGCTTAAGACTCAACCGACTCATCAAATCGCTACTGAAAGAAAACAAGCTGCTAAAACAACAACTAGAAAAAGCTTACATCAATTCTAATTTTGGATGCTATAACCGCGCTGGTGCTCAAGCCAAAGGAAACGAATTTCTTCAAAAAGAACGTCACGGGGATCTAACACGTAAAAAAATCTGGCAGCCCTGTTTCTGATTGATCTGTGTCGCCAACGGGTTATTAATGTTAGAGGGCTGCCAGATTTTTTAGGGGACAATGCGTCGTCGTATTGCAAGCGGCGAACTCATTATGATTTGTTCTGATATTGCTGGCGTAGGACAACGTAATTGTGAAATAGGTGAAGTTGCTGTTAATGAAGCAATTACCGAAGCTCTTGCTACGATTCGCAGTTGGCGGGGAGTGTTTTTCATTTCTCAATTAAATTCTGGAGATGAATTTGTATTTATTGTTGATAGAGCAGATGCTGCTGGACTTTTTCCTCGTATTGATGCTGTGTTTCGCTCATACGGATTTAATGGTGCTTACCTTGCTTGCTGTGAGATTGAAGGTTGTTATATTTCATCTGCGTTAAAAGGGATGAAGTTGACATATCAGCAAAAGAATTCAGAAGTCAGGAGTCAGAAGTCAGAAGTCAGAAGTCAGGAGTCAGGAGTCAGGAGTCAAGAGTCAGAATGAGCGCAGGAATTCTGTATTCATTTGCATAGTATACACGCATACGGTAGAGGGCACGGCAGTGCCGTTCCCCTACAAAAAATCTGTATTTCACCTAATTGTAAACTGCTGTATATAATGTCAACAACGAGTATGTTTACCAGAACTGAACTTGAAACGAAGAGTTTTTTGGAGTTGGTTACATTGTGCAATCGCTATGGTTTGAAAGCACATTATGATCCAAATTTGAGGTCTTCTTGGGCTGCTGTTTTGTTGTCTTTTTCTAATATTGCTATTTCTCAGATGCAGCGGGGAGTAGGGTTGAAGCATCCTGGGCGTGATGCTATTGAGTCTTTGATTGTTGCTTATGATGCTTTTAATTTACCGACTTCTGAACAATCTGCTTTGATTAAAGTTTCTATTGATGAGAGAAGGTTAATGCTTCAACCTTATAGAGTGGAGCAGCAAAGAATGTTGGCTCTTTATCAGGCGAAAGTTAATCTTGATAAAGCGATTTCTCTTTTAGGTGGTTTTTAGTTCAGTCGTTCGCACAACCTTTCACTCAGAACAAGTTCATGCGATTGCTTCGTCGTTCCTCCTCTCTACGAGACGCGCAAGGGACGCAATGACAATTATTTTATTTATTTTTGATGTTAAATTGAGGTGAAATATGTTGAAGGTTGGGAATCAAATTATCAATTTGAATGCTATTGCTTATGTTGATTTGGTAGCAAAAAGGAGTTATGTTGTCAAAGGTGATGATTTGGGTGTGAGAATTTATTTGCTTTGTTCTGATAGAGAAGGAAACCTTTGTAGTCTTTTCTTCTGTGGTGATGATGCGGTGTATCTGCGTAAGTATTTCCAGGCTGTAGGCGAATTGTGTGGTGGTGTGGAGTCGGTGAAAAAATGTTAGGATTGCTTCAGAAGCTCAGTTATCAGTTATCAGTTACCAGTTATCAGTTACCAGTTATCAGTTATCAGTCATCAGTTTTTTGTTCACTGTTTACTGTTCACTGTTCACTGTTCACAGTTTACTGTTCACTGTTATTAGACTGGCGATTATCGCGTAAGAATTGCAAATTTTTACGGAAAGTGATTGTGTTGGGATGATTGACTCCTAAGCTGCGTTCAGCAATTTCCAAAGCTTTGAGAAGAAGTGGTTCAGCATCAGTGTACCGTCCTTGGGATTTGTAGAGTGATGCCAAGTTGTTGTAACTGGTGGCGACAGACGGGTGCTCTTCTCCTAGCAGGCGTTGTCTTAGTTGCAATGCTTGGATGTAGAGTGGTTCAGCTTCAGTGTACCGTCCTTGGGAATCGTAGAGTGATGCCAAGTTGTTGTAACTGGTGGCGACAGACGGGTGCTCTTCTCCTAGCAGGTGTTGCATTAGTTGCAATGCTTTGAGAAGAAGTGGTTCAGCTTCAGTGTACCGTCCTTGGGAATCGTAGAGTAGAGCCAAGTTGTTGTAACTGGTGGCGACATCCGGGTGCTCTTCTCCTAGCAGGCGTTGCACCAGTTGCAATGCTTTGATGTATAGTGGTTCAGCTTCAGTGTACCGTCCTTGGGATTCGTAGAGTGATGCCAAGTTGTTGTAACTGGTGGCGACAGACGGGTGCTCTTCTCCCAGCAGGTGTTGCCTGAGTTGCAATGCTTTGATGTATAGTGGTTCAGCTTCAGTGTACCGTCCTTGGGATTCGTAGAGTGATGCCAAGTTGTTGTAACTGGTGGCGACATCCGGGTGCTCATCTCCTAGCAGGTGTTGCATTAGTTGCAATGCTTTGAGAAGAAGTGGTTCAGCTTCAGTGTACCGTCCTTGGGAATAGTAGAGTGATGCCAAGTTGTTGTAACTGCTGGCGACATCCGGGTGCTCTTCTCCTAGCAGGCGTTGCCTGAGTTGCAATGCTTTGAGAAGAAGTGGTTCAGCTTCAGTGTACCGTCCTTGGGAAGAGTAGAGGAAAGCCAAGTTGTTGTAACTGGTGGCGACATCCGGGTGCTCTTCTCCTAGCAGGTGTTGCATTAGTTGCAATGCTTTGAGAAGAAGTGGTTCAGCTTCAGTGTACCGTCCTTGGGATTTGTAGAGTAGAGCCAAGTTGTTGTAACTGCTGGCGACATCCGGGTGCTCATCTCCCAAACGGGATTGGACGACTGATACACATTCCTCTAACCACGGTTTCGCCAGCGCATACAAACCCTGTCCTTCATAAAATCTACCCAAACCAGTAAAAACCCAAATTAAATTTTCATCACTGACTGCATCAATCAGATTTTGTGCTACTTCTGTTAAATGTGGAATCGCATCTTTGAATGACTTGATTACCTCCTGGGTTGGCGAATCGGGGATTTCTTGAGCAATTGCGATAAAAGTTTCTGCAAAAGCGCGTTTCAACTCATCAATTTGTTCTGATGCTGCTCGCTTGAGTTTCAAAAACTCCCGAATTAAAGGATGAATTTTGTAGCAATCATCTCTATCTCCACTTTTATCTTCCACCCATTGAATCAAATGGCGCGAGTAAAGTTGCTCAAGCGCTGTTTCAACTTCGGTTGCATCCCAATTCAGCTTAACAGTTGCAGACTCTACCCAAATACACGCAAAGATATCCGGTGCAAATAAACTTAATAATTCACCCACACGCTGTGTCGTCGGATGGAGTTCATCCCAACTTAATTCAAATGCATCCAAAACCCCAAGCTGTGCTGTACTCAGGGTTTGTTGCAAATGTTGCTGATGGCGGTTTATCGCTTCATCTTGGAGTCGCTGCTGTTTCAGCCGTTGCAACATCTTTGCTAAAGTCCAATGGGGAGGTTTTTTCGCTAAATACCGCCCTACCAATTCCAAACCCAAAGGGAGATATCCCAGCCATTCACACAACTGTTTCGCTGTTTCTTCTTCCTTTTGCACTCGTCTTTCAACTAGCCCCCTCAACAATTGCAAAGCTTCTTCTGGTAAGAGCACATCCAGAGATATCTCCTCAATGTTGGAGTCGAGGTTTCGCAACCGTGTTGTCATTAACACACGGAAGCGATGAGCCGTTGGGATGAATTGTTGACAAATGCCCAAATCTGTGATACCATCCAATACCACCAACGCCAGTCCTTCTGGTGGTTGCCAATTCTGCCAGCACCAGTGTACCTGTTCGGTAAGACTCAACAGATTTCCTTGGAAATTCTTTTGCGGGACTTCCAGGTTCATGTGAAGTTGAGCAAACTGCACTATTTCTGCTGCTAGATTTGATGTTGTGGCATTTAACCAGCAGATTCCACCAGGGTAATCCGCTTGATGTTGACGTGCATATTGGGTTGCGAGTTCGGTTTTGCCAACGCCACCCATCCCAGAAACAGCAGAAATTGCGACTACGCCTGGTTGCTGCAACTTTTCTCGCAGTAGGGAAAGTTCATGCTGTCTGCCAACGAAGTTGGCGGAGCCTGGAAACTCAACATTATTTGGGGGATTTAACTTTGCCCGTTCCCGTTCGGGCGACTGCAGTCAAGTATTGTAGTTATGAGTGTGACTCCCACCGATATTTGTTGTCCCTCTTTCAGTTTCAACTCTCGTTTGGTAGCCGGTGCTGGTGTCATAATTATTTTGGGTCATGTTGCTGTTGTCTTGCAACTTTCCTGCATTAATCTCTTGAGCAAGTGCTTGCACTTGTGCAGCAAACTCTGGATCATCATCCATAGAATCTTGCAAATACACTGCTAGACGCTCTAACTCAGACTTGTTTCCTTGTTCAACCGCAGTTAGCACTTTTTCTGCTTTGGGATTTCCCCGCAACTTCTCCCAAATCTTTTTGCGCAACTCATCCATCTTGGCGAGGGCTGCTTCTGTGAATTTCTCGATTGTTTTCTCAAAAGCTTTAGTGAAAGCAAGAGTTGCGATCGCTCCTGCAGTGAGTGGCTCCATGTGTTACCTCGTCAGCGCGGTATCTTATTTATTTATTAACACATCGTTTTCGTTCTCGATTCCGCAAGGAAATCAGTGTTGAATTCAGCAATTGAGCAATTCTGACTGCCGATTAACATGATTGTGTTGCAAAGGAGATACCCCAGCCTCAAACAGAGGAAGCGTAGTCATCTACTGGGGCGCTCCACTAAATTTCTTTTGCTCCCAACTCAATGAGTTTTTCTCTTAAGCTCTCCTCGCTTGCACAATAAAAATATCTACGCAATTTCAAGTCTGCTGCATAGTAACCATCTTTACCATCAAAGAGTTCTAGTAAAGAGCTAATAACCTCTTGCCTAGTTAGTCCGTATCCTTGTTCTACAAACTTATGCACATCTTTACCAGCAATGGTCATATTAGTAGATGTGCCTTCCCAAACTCCTTTAGAATCTCTCAGAATAAACTTGTTACCTTCTTTGTAGTAGACGTGCAACCACAGAGGACGCATCAATATTTTTCTAGGCTTATTATCTTTATCAAATTCTGAGTTTAATTCCTCTAAAGAAGAGATGAATTTGTATTGAGACATAGAACGTTATTTAGACTTTTGTTCGCCGTTTCCTTTCTCGTGTTTGTCTGGTGGGACAATATCTTGGGAATCAATAACATTTCCAGAACTATTCTCCAGATGCGCTCCCCCTCCTAGATGCGTATACGTTTCGGCTTCTTCTGCATCTTTCTTGTTCACCTCTCCGTTGCTAGTAGAGTTCTTTTTACTCATATTCACCCCATTACTTATGTTTACTACGAGTAAACTTAGTATTTATCTGCACATCTGCTACTATTACTTGTAAACAGCGATTGGCTTTGCCACTGCCCCGAATCGCAATCGTCACATGAAGGCTCCGTGCATGAGCATTGCGTGCGCTTATTTCTCTGTGTTCTCCTGTGCAGCAAGCTGGACAGCTTCTACATCAACATTGAGTTGTTGAGCAATCTGTTCTGCACTCATCCCTGTTTTTAGTAACAGTGGTACAGCTGCTTTCAACATTTCTTCTCGTCCCTCAGCTTTTGCTTCTTGATAAACCCTTGTCTGCTCTAACAACATTTCAGCTTCCCGTTCTTTCCGACCTTCAGCTTTTGCTTCTTGATAAACCCTTGTTTGCTCTAAAGTCAGTCCTAGCATAGCCTCCACTTCCTCTCTACTCAACGAAGAAAACTTATAAACGGCAATTGTGGTAATAATATCTATGATTTCGTTTTTCGGCAGTGTGTCTGTTAATTCTAATTGTACCCGCTCAATTAATTGCTTTGCTTGCTGTGCGATCGCTTTTTCTGAAGCGATTGTCAACTGCATTAAATTGATGCCTATTGGTAGAGTATTGAAAGTGCCTAACTCATCCAGATAAATGCGCTGCACTTGGTCGCTGTTTAAAAACAGTCGATGAGTTCTTGTATCGCTTGGTTCCAAACTGCGATTCGGGAAAATGACCACACAGTACCAGTCATCGTATTGATATTGATTCCGGTACAAATACATCAGCAACTCAGTAAAGAAGCGATGATAGAGAGCCTCATCTTTTTGGAATTGAACTTCTGCAAAAAAGATAATTCTGGGTGTTGCACCCTCTGGAGGTAAAAAGACCCCATCAATACGGAAGGCGGTTTCTTTCACCTCAACTGACTCAAATCGATAGTTTTTCGCTTGCTCTGGATGGTAATCAACAAGTTCAAAAATTAACCAAGGAAAGCACTTAAAAATTTGATAATAAATGGAGTCGCGTTTCACAAAAATATCGAAATAGGTTGATTATTCAGTCTTGGATTTGGTACGCGTGTATTTGGTATTAATTTGCACATCTCCCGTTTCAGGGTGGCAGGGGATGAGGTAGTCACGACCAAACTTAATAGCCCCAGGAATTTTCCCCTCTTTTGCTAACCGACTTACATAGCTATATGTCCAACCATTTAATGCTGCTAAATCGTCTGTACTTATATATGCACCACTTAAATTAACAATTTTTACCATATAATTCTTATTTTAGTACATCACGATGAACATCCTGATATAATCATAGGACAAAAGGCAAGGTTTAGCCAGATATGGCAAAGCCCACCGCGCCAACGGTGAGCCTTTAGCAGTCCAATTATTTAGCTGGAGTTGACCCAGATCTTGTCCAAAGGGTTTGGCGTATTAACATTAGACTTTTCAAAATCTAGGAAAGGAAGAACATCACCCTTGCTTAAGACTACGGTGAGTGACCTATTGATAGAAGAGTAACAGGTTACGAGCACTAGTAATTGGATGTTAATGCGAAAGTTGGTGATGCCACTCATCCTCTTGGCTATTGGCACTAGTACAACGCGACATAAATAAGTCGTCGGTTAAATAAATCACTCTAGCGGCTCCCGTTGTTCATATTCACCTTGGGGATATCGCACCAATGGGTCATCTTGCAGACAACCAGCCGTCTGCTCAAAAAAACTAGAACCGCAAAACTTGCTAGATAGACGTTTAACTAATATTTATTGACAAAGATACAAATCTATGTATGACGAAACATTTTTGACGATAGCGAATTTCTCTTGTGGATGATACCGTGTAATACTTGGACAATGTAGCTTGAAGTCCAATGGTGTAATACATGGAAGAAACTTGCATTCACTCACAGAGGAATCAAGATGATGTTCAATGTGATATAGAAAAAGGAAAATCAGCTTTATCCTTGTATTACACGGATAAAGGTTGTAAAATTGACTGTGTATTACACGGTAAATAGCGAAAAGTTTGTCCTCCGTCAGGTGACCGCAACCACAAGCGATTGTCCAAGGGCAGTTGCCGAAAATAGCCAGTCCTAAAAATGACGGCTCAAACCCCAATTTTTACGTCAAGAAACACTGATTTTTCGGGAAAGCTGAATATTATTACTTGTTATTGAAGTGCTGATACTGCAAAAATATAGCTAGACAAAAAGTGTCTCAAGCATTGCCAAGTAGGCTTGAGGATTTCGACGGAATCGTAGTTGTTCGATGCGGCTACGTTGATGTTGGCGTAAAGTCTGCCGGGCGGAAGCTTCCGTCCGGCGAGCTTTACGTAAATTAGAGCGTAATTGTTGCCAAGTCTTTGGACAAACCTGTGCTAAATCTTGGGCTGTAAAAGAATGAAGTGCAGTAGCAATCGCTGAAGATAACTGTACAGTTCCTCGAATTACAAGTGATGAAGGGGCGACTTTACGACCAGTACAACGACGTTGATGATGTCGTAAAACACCAAATACCTGTTCAAGGTCATTGTTAGTTCGAGGTAAGCCCTCAACATCGTAACAATGAAAAAGTCCAGACCAATAACTACGAGTAATCTTTAAGAAATGAGTAATACCTGGCTCTAAAGTACCTGCTTCATTTTTCTTATGTGACATTGAATCAAGTAAAGTTTGAAAACTTCGTTGGACTTCAATTGCATCAAGACCAGTTTCGTTCTCAAGAATCTCTGCGGCTTGATGAACCCAGTTGTAAGCAACACTAATTGGAGTGAACAAAGATGCTGTTTGTTCAAGTCCTTTGGTCACAATTTGTTTGAGCTTTATCAAGGGTTTTGGTAACCCCCTTTTTTAGCTATGGCTTTGAGCCTTGAATGGTCACTTAGCCATAGTGCAACTAATTCATCATATCTTTCTAGCAGGTAAATGACGCTTCGCTCGCTTACTTCTATACCCCGATCGCGCAGCTGTTGATGAATTTGAGGTACACTTCTGTGTTCAGAGTAACGCAATGCTCCAACCAGTGCAATCACATCTAGACCAAATTCCTGTTGTGGTAATGCCCATGAACCTTCTTGTTCTGGTCTATATTTAATTCGATAACGCTCACAAGATCTATTCTGACAACGCCGGATTTTTAACAGCAGTTGTACCACTCCTTTTAAGGTTCTCACATGTCGGAGATTATTGTACTCATTCCACATTGGTTTGCCGCAACTCGGACAATTCTGTTGCACGCATTCTAGTACTTCAAACGATGTCGCTTTTGGTTGAGGACTTTTTCTTGCCATTGACACACCATATATTCTCTGTGTTCCCTAGTTTACTTGAATATCTGACTCTATCTAGCAAGTTTTGCGGTTCTAGATTTTTTTAAAGGTGGATATTCGCTAGAGCGTTTTAAGTTTAATTCCGGCTAGCTACTTATCTGATTAAAAAATTAAATAAAACCAAATAAGATGAAAATGGTTTTATTTGAACTGCGAACGATAAACAACTTCCCAACTCCCCATTACCAATTATCATTACCCATCACCAATCGATTGTTCAAGCAATGGGTTGTATCCAAAGCGATCTGTACCTCGCAATAAAATAGCCTTCCACTTATCGAGACTCACGTTTTTAACTTTGTGATAGGTTATTTGATGACCTTCCTCAAACATCTTTTTAGAAAAGAAGCGGGTACTAGCTTTAGCAATTCGACAATTTACCGCCCATCTCGAACTGTCTGTTTTATTGGGTATAGCGCCATGTATAACCCGTTCGCTAAACAGAAAAAATTGACCAGCCTTAACTTCAATGAGTTTATGAGACGCTTGATCAATTGGGTAATCTATTTCTCCTTTATCATAACGATACGTTGTATTAACATCACTTGCTTTTCTGTTTAACTTCAGAGGATAGATTTCTTTGTGCGTTCCAGGAATTAAGGTCATGCAACCCTTCTCTCGATTAGCATCTGTTAAAGCGATCCAGCAAGTAATTTGAAAAAGTTCTTCCCGATCCAATGGATTAGCGACTGATTCTCTCATATTATGAAGAAGCCAATGGCTAGACTGATGCCAAGGAGTCCCTTTTGCATGAGGGGGCACTTCAAAACAGTCAGATCGCCATAGAATAATATCAGGTCCTAAGAGTTGAGCGGAGCGTTCTACAATAGAAGGCTGTTGAAATAAATTCAGTAGCTTTGGATCGTCGATATGGCGATCAGTTTTGTTTACCTGACTGAGAATGTACTGCTTGTATTCCTCAGTCAGTTCATTGGTATCTTCACTATCCGGGAATAACTCGGCTGCAAGACCAGTCTCTTGTTGAAACTCATACTCCCAAATCTTCGAGGGAATATTGACAACTGAATTGACGAGATGATCGCGCAAGTTTTTTGCTTCTTCAGAAGATATCAAATCAAATGGTCCGATATAGCCATTGTTATAGAAAAATTTGATGTCTTCTTCGCTAAATTGAAATTCTGGTGCAACAGAAACCTTTGGCTTATAAGATATTGATTCTTTTAATTTACAGTAATAATCGTTATATATCCTTGTTCCTCCCGATTTAAAGGCTGTCCAAAACATATGAAAGTTCCAGCCAGTCGGAAGCAAATTTCTCAACTTTTTGGGTAGAATAGGATGAATAAATTTTATTTTTGCAAGCACATACCAAAAAGCCAGTTTGAGAGAAAATCTTCGTTCAAATCTATTTATTAAAACCATTGGGCTTACCTCAAAACTCTTCAATAAAAATATGCGTAAAACCGAATAAATTAGATGAATGCCTTTAATTAAACCCCAACTTTCAGATCTAAATCAAGAAGATAAGGAGCAATAAAACCTGCATATTTCTTTTTGATTGCTTCAGGAAGATCTTTCCAGCCCGTGATCCGAGCGCGACAGTTTTTCCCACCACATTGACATAGACAATCAAAATGGTTGATCGAATAGTTTCTCATTGCATAGTCAAACGTTATTTCCTCACCCGGAAGAATCTCTCTCATGGCTACAAAATCATGAGCATCAGTCTCATTCACATGGATACCGCAATTGGGGTCGCAGGAATGATTGACCTTGGAAATCAAGCCACCATGTAAAACGTACTGATTTTTGCCAATTTGAGACGCATGGGAATGATTGCCATCTAAAACTTCCTGAATAACACCAGTCATTACGGTTTCTCCCCTTTGAAAAGAACGAGTTGCAAAAACCCCTTCTCCTTTTCCGGGAGTGATTTGCAGTTCAAATCCCTTTGTCATATGAAACCCTCTAGTAATATAGGCATTATACAGGGTAGGCGTATTGTACTGGAGTTTAGACTAAATTCGATTTTCGAGGCTATAACCGAATGGCACTAAGAAAAGCCCAAAGGCTTGTGGTTTAAGCAGTTTGCAATTGTTTTCGTAATTCATGCCGGGGTTTCGTCATCAAAGGGTAAGCTTTTGGGCGACGTTTACGGACTCGTGGTTCATTTCTAGCAGAACGTGCGGGAACAGCCTTGTGAGCGATAACTTTAAGTAAAGTCAGTAGACCGAAAACTTTTGTCAGTCAACGCAAGAATGAGGGTTTGGGGCGATGTTTTGGGCACAGGGTCGAGCGATCGCTTACCTTAGCAGGAGAACTCATCTACAACCCTATTGCTCAAAACGCAGATGATACGGGCATTCTGGCGGATTGTATACAATCCGCCAGAATGCCCCAATGGTAAGCCTTCTAGAAATCTTTTCGGTCTACTGAAAATGGGTGAGTCATAATATGATTACCTGACTTGTATTGAGTTGGGTTTCATGAAGGCGACGCTTTGTTTTCTCAGGACAGGAGCGTTGCTTTTTGTCTTATATGTATATGATAACAAGAATGAAATGCAATGCCAAACATTGTCATGCATTTAGCTGTAATCTTTGTGGGAAAGGATCTATACTAATGTCAGACAAAGTTAGACAACAGATGCGACAAAGAAATGACGAATAAAACAAAAGCGGACGGACAAATGGCGTTTAGGGTCAGCAGCGCTTTGAAAGACGATTTTACAAAGCAGGCTGAGATGGAAGGCAAAAAACCATCCCAGCTAATAATTGAGTTGATGATGAACTACCTAAAAAGCACAACAGAAAACCAAGTCAACTTAAGCGAGGTAAAACAGTTGCTGGACAGGCACGAGCAAGAAATCTCTCAACTCAAGCAGCGGCAAGATGAGTTGATGGGAAAATCCTAAGCCTGAGAGAAGAGAACGAATCTCTCAGGCAACAACGCGATCGCATTCTGAAAATTATTAAAGAAAACCCGCCTTCTTCGTCACGATAAGGCGGGTTCAATTTTCTTATCAGTTAAAGTAGTGCATTGTTGGCAAATGCACTACAATCAGGATATAATATTTTGTAAAACAACTGACAAGCTACAACATCATCTTGTGCAGTCTTTGTTCATAACCCGTGGAGGTTTGGTGACTGAGAATAACAAACCGGATAAAGACAAAAAGCAAAAACCGCCAGACTCGCCAATTGATTACGATTGGCGTGACTTATCAAAACCTCGGAATCCAGAGGATGATGTAATTGTAGATGGCTGGCGGCGACGTGCTGACGGAACGTTCGAGAAAGTAGACGAAGCGGAGGAACAGTAATGACAAGTTTTCTGTGCGACCAAGCAATAGACTTTGATGCAATTAACGGTTACGAAGCTCAAGACGTTGAACGGTTGATTAATCAAGTGAGAGACTCTGGGGCAGAATCAGGCAGAAAAACTGTAGTTGTGTTAAGAAATGCTCATTATTTGACGACTCAAGCATTTGCCACTTTGTATAACTACATTCGTCAGCCAATCCAAGAACACGTAGTGCTTGTGCTTGTTTCTGCTGACAAATCGAGAATATTTCCTCCACTTTTGGATTTTGTTCAACATCAAGAAGCAGCGTAAATCAAAACCCTAGCGAAAGACTGTGACCCTTCGTGCTAGGGATAATCAATTCACATAGAGTAATATGACCAATCTAAAAATACCAAATCCTCCTGCACCTTGCACGGGGGTTAGTTCTCTTCGTCTACTGAACGTCTGGTGGATAAGCTAAATGAATAGTAAACTTATTACCCCCGAAAGTCCTTTATTAGTTCCACCACTTCTAGCAACTGAAATTGGCTGGGAGTCTGCGATGATATTGCAGCAGATTCATTATTTTTGCGATCGCTCCAAACACATCCGACCAGATGGCAGAAGATGGTTTTGGCTAACTTACGAAGGATGGGGGCAGAAAATCCCTTTTCTAAAGCTGTCAACAATCAGAAGAGCGATAGACAAACTAAGGCAGCTTCACTTAATTGATGTGTTTCGTCACAGTCAACGCACTTGGTATCAAGCTAATTGGTACACGGTTAACCTGGAGAACGTGAAAGCCTTGTGGTTGTCCATTTGTCAAAAACAGCAGATGCAAGTGAGCACCACGGACATATCCAACTGCTCAGAGCCAGCAGATTATATCAGAGACTACTCTTCAAAGATTAACTCTCCACAAGACAGCGCTGCTGTGGGGGAAGAAGAATTGGGGGAGGTATATTGGGATTTTCTAAAAAACCAGGTTGAGGAAGAACAAGCCAGGTTGGTTAGTGAATGCCTGATTACGCAAGAGCAAGTCACGTTAGTTAGTAACCAGGAAGAATCTGACCAAACCACGGATACTTGCTTCGTTGATGAACCAGAGGAAGCTGATTTGTCTAACGAGTCAATCTCTCATGAGGACAATCATTCCGCTGCCGTTGGCAAAGTCAAAACGGTTACGACTTCACAAAATCGAAAGTCTAATAAACCTTCTAGAGAGGAAATTAGGGAAGTAGAGCGTGAGCTACGGTCACTTCGCGTCAATCCGGATGCTTGCATGAGCGTGATAGTCAGCAATTGGGGGAATGTACAGGGAGCGATCGCTTATCTGAAGGAAGCATTACAAACTTGGAAAGAGGTGAAAAGTCCTATCGCAGTGTTCAGAAGCGCTTGTCAAAAAGGGCTGAAACCAGAAGGTTCTACTACCGCTGTTGGTTTCAATGAGTGGTTTGACTGGGCGAGAAGACAGCGAATAGTTTTGGCGTCAACAACGATAGATGGTGTACATTGTGTGATGCTAGATGATAGATGGATACCGACGGCGAAAGCGATGCAGATGTATCCGAAGGCGAGTGCGTCTCCGTACCGCGTAGCAGAGCCGCAGGCGGCTGAGATGGAGTGTTGAAGTCGAATACAATTTTAGTGAACTTAAGAATTGAACTAACATGACAACAAATCAACCACCAAATATAGAAGAGCGTTTAACCAGGTTAGAAAATCTCTTTAGCAATGTCGGTGAAACGGTACTTGCTCAAAATAACGCCATTGTTGCGATGAACAATAGCATTCAACAAACTAATCAAAACGTTAATGCTCAATCAGACACTATCGATGTGTTAGTAGCAAACATCCAACAACTAACCGAAAATCTCAATAACCTAAATGAGCAAACAAACCGCAATATTAACGCCATTGGGCAACGGATAGATACGCTAGCATCTCAAGCAGCAGAAGACCGTCAGCAAGCAGCTATAGACCGTCAGACTTTTCAAGCAGAAATACAACGTATTTGGGACTACCTACTGCGTCAAAGTGGTAACGGTAGACAAAGTTAAAAAAGCCACCCAAATCTGATAAATTAAGTGACATGACACAAAACATTTCATGTCTAAGTACAAAACAGTAGTGAAAATATATAAGTATTTTATGGGTACTTATGGGTACTTTTGTACCCATAAAATATCACGTCCAATCTTGAAACTATTGCTAAATAAAGGTCTTGGTTTTTAAAATCAGAAAACAGAGATTTGTACCCAAAAGTACCCATTTGCTTTTTTTTATTAAATTTGTATTTGCTAAAGTCATTGCTAAACAAAGGTTTTATGCATTAATAACTGTTAGTAAATACTTATTTTTGAGTATAAATGCTCAAAACTTTCAGCGCTGCTTGAAACTGAGCTTCATTAAGCTGCGAAGAGCGCTAATTTTCAGTTTCATTGGGATGTGCTTGTAACCAATTTAGCAAATCATCAATTGCTGTAAAATCTAATAAGGCTTCGCCAAGTGCTTCTAACTCTTCCAGTGAAAGAGCCTGTACTTGCTTTTTAACTTCTTGAGATAGCTCTCCTACTCGTTTTTGTAGTAGTTTTAGAACGAGTTCCTGCTGTCCACGCTCATAGCCTATGCGCTCGCCTGTAGTAATATAGCTCATTGCACGCTCCTGCTCAAACTCCTTAAAATCTTGCCAAAACTCTGCTTCTAATGCTTTTGGTAAAATCATAACCCAATCCACGAAGCGGTAAAGGTTACGAATATCTTTTTCTGCTAAACCTAGTTCGTACAATCGGCGAATTAAGCTAAATTTCCAAGTTTTGCGTTCTCCTGGCTTTTTACTGGTCTGCTGTGTTTTCAAATGTGCCATTACAACCGTTGCAAAAGGATTATCGCTCTTCTCTAATTCCGTCCAACGGTTTTGATAATCAAGAAGCTTGACGATGCCAAATTTAAAATGCAGACTACTATCAGGATAATTATAACTGTATTGATTTGGTCGCCATGTCAGGTCTGTATCACACAAAATCGCTAAACTAATGGCAGGTTTGGCAAATCTGTCAAAAATTCGTAGGTTGTAGGAAAACATTCTCTCTGCAAAGTCATCTTCCGGTTTAGCCTGGATTTCGACATGGATTAACAGCCAAATTTCTTCTCCTTGAATTTGCCAAACTTTGACCAATTTGTCTGCGTATCTTCTTCCTTGTTCAGCATTACGGGCTATTTGTTGGAATTCTTTATCAAGAAATTCGTGGGGACGTTCCCAATTAATTAATGCAGCAGTTTGAGGAAAGAAGAATTCCATTGCTTGGGGAAAGTAGGCTTCTAAGATTTCTTTCCACGGTGAATCATTATCGGCTCTTTCGCGTTCAGAGGTCATGAATTAGCTTGGGTTTATAGTACTGGTGTTTCAATTATCAAACTTACGGTGCAATACCTCAACGCAATAAAGAAATCTGACAGTTTACTAGTAAACTGTAATACTGTAAAACTAGTAAACTATCTATTTTTGGTGAACTCGCTAATCCAGGCACGAACCACCTTTGCCATCTTTAATTTCTTGTTGAAACAAGTTGCCGCAAAAGCGTCATACAGTTCTGGTTCCAGTTCAATCACCAGCTTTCGAGTTTTTTGTTTTGGTGACTTACTCTCAATTGCAACTTCCTCAGCAACTTTGGGTGCTGGGATAACTCCTTTCCTGAAAGCCTCCATTTCAGCTGTTATCTTGCTGTTGGGAGATTCGTTAAGCGATTCAGATAAAACCTTCCTTTGTTTAGTCATGGTGTAACAACCTCCATGATTTCTTGACATAGCGCTTCAAACTCTTTAGCGGCTTCCTTAGCAGACTCATTACCAGGAAGCGTCCAAACTACCGATTTCTGTCCGAAGCAATCTGCGATCGCCTGACGTTGAGGAATGACTGTTTTCAGCATATGCTTGTCCTGTAAGAACTGCACTGCTTCACTGTACAGCCGTGTTCCACGGACAACGCGATTTAAGAGGATATGAAACTTGGGTAATCCTCCCCTAACCGACTGCGCCTGCTTGACTAACCGGATTGCATCATTGGCGCTGCTTAAATCCAGTCCCGTTGGTTGTACAGGAACAATAACCACATCAGAGCGTAGCAAAATACACCGCGTTGCTTCTGTGATGCCAGCTGAACCATCTACCAGAATGTAATCGAAGGAAGCAGTGACTTTGGGAATATCCTCCATCAGCTGATCCGGATCATGCATGACAAAACACTGAATAACGCTTTCCATCCCCGTAAGCCAACGCGACACGGACTGCTGGGCATCCGAATCAATGACGGCAACTTCTTTCCCCTTTTGATGAAGCCAGTACGCAAAATGACAGGTGGTTGCGGCAAGTCCACAACCACCTTTTTGATTGATAAACGAAACGACAGTCATAACTGTACGTTCGCTCATTTTAAAAGGGAGAGAGGAATTAATGCCTGACAGGGTAAGGAAACAAAAGAATTGTGGATCGACTAAAACAGAACCCGTGTAATACTTGGGGAAAAAAGCCGAGGTTTACCGTGTATTACATGGAATAAGGAAAATCAGGTATTTCCGTGTAATACATGGTAGCTATTGGTCGTAAGGTCTTATTGTAATACACAAGTTACATTCTCCCCTTCACCAATTTCGGGTTAAACTTACGGTGTAATACACGGAAGCACACCAATGTTGAAGCGGGACATTCAAGGGAAGTTCGCCCGGAAAAATGATGATTATCGTCAAGTGCGCTCACTCAGATTAACTGATCAAACCTGGAAGATTCTGGGGATTAGTGCTGAATGCTTAGGTATGACTAGAGCTGACTACTTGGAACAGCTAATGAGAGGGAATGAGAACCCAAGTATTACACGGGAAAACGAGCCGATGCATCATGCCAAAACAACTGTTGTTAAACTTGCGACTAGCTCACTAACAGTGGCAACACTAGAAACTTTACGTGACCAAGTTTTACTACAATTAAAATTAGGTAAGCAAGCTCCAGGGTTCAAAGCAGCACTTAAAGCCCTCAATTACTTTATTGCCGTACTAACCAGCTAGTTAGCACAGGGGTATCAATCCGCTTTCTGTATCAGTGAAGGTCGAAAAACGGTGGAAATAAGTTCTGAGCGCATTGACGATATTCCCGTAATAGTGGAGTGGCTCAAGCAGATGGAGATTGCCAAATGTATTGACCAAAAACTGAAGGAACCACACGGAAATCACAAAGGGCTGAGTTACGGTCAATTGAGTGTATTGTTATTTGTAACTTAACTCTTTATTTCTTACCTGATTCTACCATCTTCATCACACCAATTAACGCACTTCAAAAACAAATTCTTTGTTTAATGAAAATGCCAGAGTCCCTTTATCAGGTAGCTCCGGTGGGTACTTCGACGTAATTTTTCCATTTATAAAGAATAACACACGGAATTGAAGTCCGATTTCAATATTAGCCAATATCGGTGTAAGACACGGTAATCTGAGCCTTGAATAGTACTGCTTCATCGTGTCTTACACGACACTTCTTAGATTCATGTAATACGCTCGCTCATGAATTGATTATCCATGTAATACACGGATGTTCTGGGTTGGGTTTACCATGTATTACACCGTGGCTCTCAATCCCCCTTTCCCACATATTACACGGTTGGGTTTTTAGCCGAGCCACTATCGCATTGAAACCTTTCCCTGTCAGGCATTAATTCCTCTCTCCCTTTTAAAATGAGCGAACGTACAGCTCTTACGCACTCAGCCAATACTGTCCAACCCAGCAGTCACAACTACCGTCAAACCAGGCTATCGACCGCAAGCAGCAGACACCAGTATTGAAGCTGATGTCTATTTGTTCAACAAGCTGCGGCAACTCTCTGTTAAACAACGAGTAGAAATAGCGACTACCCATGACCGTGGGGTGAGAAAACTTTGCCTTGCTGGCATCAAATGGCGGCGAAGGGATGCACCAGTTGAAGAAATCCGCCTGCTGTTTGCCCGTGCAGTCTTAGCAGAGAAACTCCATCCTGATTATAAGCCAACTGGTACTGATGAAACAATGTGGATTCAAGATTCCATCGCTTTAGCTGGTGAACTCCACCAACTATTTGAGTCAATGAACATCCCTTACTATGTCAGTGGGGGTGTTGCCAGTTCAATTCATGGGGAAGCGCGTTCAACCCGTGATTTAGATTTGGTCATAAGCGTGCAAGTTAGTCAGATTGACTCGTTAGTGCAGACATTGGAAGCGGCTAGGTTTTACTGCCCAGCGGGTGCGGTAGAGGACATAAAGCTAGGGCGAGAAAGAACTCTCAGCATCACTCATACCGAAACAATCGCCAATGCCAACTTAATTGTCATGGATGGTTCGCCATTTGCTGAAACTCAAATGTCTCGCAGAAGGTTCTTGGATATGGAGGGGATGCCGAGATTTTGGATTGCTTCGCCAGAAGACATTGTGCTGCAAAAGTTACTTTGGGGGAGGACAAGCCGTTCGGAAAAACAGTGGCGAGATGTTCTGGGGATACTGAAACTGCAAGGGGACAATCTGGACTACGGCTACCTCACTCAATGGGCTGAACGCTTGGGGCTGGTTGATGCTTTAAGTCAAGCATTAACTGAGGCTGGTATTTTGTAGTAAATTTTCACTATGAACAGCCTTTGCCTATGCTACCCCAATTACCAATTTGGCGACACACAATCACATCCGCATGTAGTTTAACTCCGGCTAAAATGTGGTGCAATTTAGCAACAAAAGAACTGGGTGTAATGGTCTGAAAAATATAAAAGCCACCTTCAAATGACTATACTTTCATTAAATGAAACGATTGATTAGTATGGTAATCACTTATACTGGAAATTTATATATAACTATTCAAACCCCGCTGCTAAATTTTTGAATGTTATGGCAGAGGATACAAATTATAACGAGAAAAACCAAAAAATCCAGGGTGTTGGTAACTCAAACAACTCTGGTATAATCAATCTTAGTAACCTGGTGACAAAAGCTGATCCAAATTTGCTCCTTGATAAGAAACAACTCATAATGGCGCTACGAAGTGACTTCTCAGAGGGCATAAAACAAATAGCGATAAAAGCAGCTATCAAGATAATAAGAGATACATGGAAACAGCCTGAGAAAGCTGAAGACGAAGCCTATGTAGAAGAAGTCGCCACGCAGATAGTTGAAAGCTTTACGACGGAATTAAAAAACAACACAGAATTGGAGAGTCCAGCTGACAATGTACTTTCCAAAGCCATACCAGTTGCAGAACCACAGCTACAGCCCATAGCTCCTGTCCCCTCATCAGCCGTAATGTTTTCCAGCATGGAAGCTTATACTCGCAAAGACTTATGGCAAAAGGATACTGAGGGAATAGCTTATTTACAGCATAGAGCCAAAGGCAACCCCAAAAATTACATTGAGCATTACATCTCTAGCCCAGGCGATATTACCATGCTTCCTTGGGATGAAGCTCAACAAATTATTGATAAGTTTGGTTTTACAACTGCCAAGTTACACCTGATTTTTGCTGCCCATGCTATGAATCAGGAGAAACCTTGGCAAAGCACATTCAACCTGAAAGCAAGCGATATCATTCAGGAATTTGGCTGGGAGAAAAACCATGAAAAACCAAAACCAGAAAAGCTGCTAGAGATTGCTAGCACAGCCTTTGCCCTTGATTGTCTACTGGTCAAAGCTGTTTGGGTAGAAGGGAGGAACAAAAAAGGAGAAATTATAGGTAGCGTTCCTGTAGGGAGAATGTGGAATGTCCAGATTAAAGCCACTGGTCAATTTAATTTGTCAGGGAAGATAGACAATCCTGATGAAGTCTACATTACAATACAGCCAGGATTGTGGACTCAAGATTTTTTGAACCGAGCAGGAGCCAAATCGCGGGAAGCTTTATATCAGTTTGGCTACTTAGCCCAGCAAGTTTTAAAAATTGACCCTTACCATGATGAACTCGCGCTAAGGTTGGCTATATATATGAACTACTCACCCCTACTTCGTTGAGGGGTGAGTTTCTACATCCACCCCAGTAGAGTTGAATTTTTGACGCTTCATTTGCCCTAGTTGCTTCATGCTTCCCGCTTGTTTGCAAGTGCGTGAAGT
>JAHHHH010000089.1 GCA_019359415.1 Iphinoe sp. HA4291-MV1
AATATGAATCTTTTGTCCAGGCTTTGTAGTTGCCATCGTGAACGAAAATTTTACTTATCCAGTTTAGAAATAATGTTACAACGTTCCACACCGAAAAACATCTTGGGTTTTGGGGGAAATGCGAAAGGGAAAGGGATGGAACGGAGCAGCTGCTCCGAACTTCACCGCTACCCTTTACCTTTTTCATTTAATGTATTATTTTACACCTATATAATAGAATTAACTTACTTTGAGCAAGTAGCGTTGTGCTTGGAGTATCAGTCTGCTCACACAGGTTGTTGGGTTTTGTCGAGGGTTCTTTCTCAGTAGCATGGAGATTGTCTTTTTTACCCCCGTGGGTCGTGCTACTGGGTTGTCGAGTGAATTGTCCCGTCTCTCTACTAACTCCACAATTTTGCCCCCTCCGGGGGACGCTGCGCTCAAAATTGTTCCGTTCGCTAGGGGGAGTACCCCCTCAGAACCCCCCGACTACTGGGTTGGGCTGTTCTTAGACAAAATGCTCGCGCCTTTGCAGCAAGGCGGGTTTGTCGAGTTGTGAAAGGTTGGTACCTCCCGCAACGCAACCGCCTTGCTGCACTAATCGTGGACTCTAGATGGATAAATTTGGGTAAGGCGCGAGCATTTTGTCCAGACGGAATGAAACGGAAAGAAAGAACGATGGCATACGCAATCTGCCGAATCCAAAAACTTAAGGCTGGGAATATCGGTGGGTCTTCTAGACATACCAACCGGGAATGTTACACACCCAACGCTGACCCAGAGAAAGAGCATATCCGCATTATTGGGTCACCAGATGGACCATTAACCCCAAATCTGGAAACTTTGATTCGGCAGCGAATTGGTTCGCAGATGATTCGTAAAAATGCAGTGTTGGCAGTAGAATTTCTCTTAACTGCTAGCCCGGAATATTTCCGACCCGATAACCCAGCAAGAGCGGGATACTATGACTCAAAACGACTAGAAGATTTCCAAAAGAAAGCTTGTGAATGGTTGCTCAATAGGTATGGTGATCGCATAATAAGAGCTGAACTTCACTTGGACGAATCCACCCCCCATATTCATGCATACATGGTGCCGCTGGATGAGAAAGGCAAGCTCAATTGTAGGGGTTTATTAGGTGGTAGCCGTTATCGCCTCAGTGAACTGCAAGATAGTTTTGCATCAGCAATGGAACCTTTGGGTTTAGAGCGCGGTATTAAAGGAAGTAAAGCCAAGCACACTGATATCAAAAAATATTATACAGCTATCAATACTGCACCAGAACTAGTCGTAGAGCCGCTGACTGTGCAACAGCAGCTAGCAGACAGACAACGGGCGCTTAAAAAAAGTGCGGAAATGGAGCGGACAGCCGCTGCTCTTTCATTGGAGAATCAAAAGTTAAAGCGTCAGCTTGCTGATGTATCGGTAGAAGCTAAAACCCAAAAAGAAGAAGTGAGCAAGTGGAAGAAAAAATATGAGGATTTAGCAAACAGAGTACGGGACATTCCACTAGAGCAAGTTGCATATGAATTAGGATTAGATCCAGATCCAACAGATAAACATAAGTGGGAGAATTCTGACCACATCATCAATATCACTGGCAGCAAATTTTATGACTGGAAACAGTTAAAAGGTGGTGGCGGTGCGATTGACTTGGTGATGCACATAAATCAATGTGATTTCAAACAAGCAGTCGCCTGGTTAGGAGAGCGAATAGGAGAATCAGCAGCAATACAAGCTACCACCTATCACACCAGAACTATTATCCAGTCAGAACCATTAAAGCAGTTTGTGCCACCCGAAGAAAATCAGAACAACTGGCAGCAGGTCAGAAACTACCTAACTCTAAAGCGAAAACTGCCAAGTGCCTTGGTAGATACCCTGCATCAGCAGGGGTTGATTTATGCAGATGATAAACAAAATCTTGTTTCTCTGAGTCGTTCTCTGGATGGAGTTGAAATCACCGGAGCATCTTTAAGAGGTACGATAGGAGAGGATAACCAATTCAAAGGATTAGCTCGTGGCTCTAAGCGTTCTCTTGGTTGGTTTTACTTTGTGCGTGGTGGACAATCTTTTGACCCGATTCAACGAGCGGTGCTCTTCAAGTCTCCCATTGATGCAATGTCATTTGCGGTGTTAGACCGTACCGACTCACGCAAGACGATTTATTTATCTACAGATGGGGCAGGTCATGTGCCCAGAGAATTTTTACAAGCACTACCACAAAGGTCTGTGATTGTTGCTTATGACAATGATAAAGCAGGAGAGGAGATGGCACAAAGTGTGATGGAGCAGTTGCCCAATTCGGTACGCCTTTCACCTGGTGCTAAGGATTGGAATGAGCAGCTAAAGAAGAGCTTGAATTTTGAGCGGCACAATCAGCAAGAGTACTCACATAAACACAGCAAAGGATTGAGTCGTTGAAGAGTCACCCAAGAGGAAAGAGGGCTGGGGACAATGCGTCAGTTCACTCAATGCGACTGGGGGACGCTTGCTTGCCGTTCCGCTCGCACTGCGCGGTGTCTGCACTGCCCCATCACAAGTGATATGCAGAAATGGGGGGATGGGCTAGACAGGTGCATAACCTTTACCTGGTAAGGATTTGCGCCTTTTTTTTGCAGACCAAAGACTTAGGGCAGTAAAATTCAATTACAGCAGCAAGGGAAAACCTATTCTATGCCTACCGTCTATTTAAAGAATGGAGAGGTTGTCCAAGTACCAATAGAAGAACTAGAAGATTACCTCTCCAAAAACAAAGATAAGATTCAAATTCGCCAAGTGCAGCGTCGTGGTCAGCAAAGGAAAAATGCTGCATCAAAGGACGATACTGCTGCCTAGCAGTAAATAATCACTGTTACATTAGATTCTTCAGCTTCGTAATAACCCTCCGCTAGTCGCTTAAGACTTGTGGCAAAAAATACACTACATCCTCTAAACATCCTGTACTCGGTTTTCGGGTCATCAGTAGGTTTAGGGATGTACTCTTGTTCTTTGCCTAGCTCAACATAGGTGTATAAGCCCTCTCTGCCTTGGACTAAGCCATCAACCCAGCCATCAGAAGTGGCAGCGTTAAAATCATTCCGGGAAACCTTGATTCTTAAAATCATTTATGTCTCCTCACGATGCTGGGGATGTTTTCTAGACTTGAGCGTATTTTTTCTAGCTCACGAACCATAGATAATTAAAACTTGTTGCTCGCTGACATAGATTACGACTATACGCCAAGTAAATGAGAGAATAAAGATTGAAAAATTGTTAGATTTGCGCTACGTGTAGGGCTGAACTCATTGCAGTATAATTTTCCTATGTCTGTTGCCTGTGCCCTTCATCGTAACCGTAGACAGCCATACTCGCGCTACTTGCAACTAGCAACAATCCAAACTAACATATAAGATTATAGGTACAAGTTTTTCATCCAGTAAGAATTTTTAACCGCTAATGGCGATTCAACTATCTTTCACGACTACTGCCACTACCCGAACTACGAGCCAAGGAGGGTCGTGAAGAGATAGCGTGCGTATACGTATAAGCAATCGACTCACCCCTCTAGGCGATACCTTAAGGGTTTTTTATTGCTACAAACTCCCCGTGGAAAAACCTGTAAAAAACGCGCAACCCTTAGCAACAAGAGCGGGGTTATTAAGAACATTCTCATTAATCTTGAGAAATCCCGCTCTTGTTGCTATTCTTGACCAGTGTTGGGTCTGACAAACTAGTTAACGAGTATAGGGTTGCGCGTTTTTTATAGATTAGTACGTCCCCACTCCCTATTTTCATAAACAGACATGAAAAATCTCGCTGTCATCACTACAACTACCACCACTATGATCGCGCCTGGAGGGACGTGATGTCATTGACTGCGTGCAGATGACGAAAAACCCTCCAGGCAAACCTTGGAGGGTTTTTTACTACTTACTCATCCCATTAGAAATCAAATTTTTGTTCCAAGAAAGATAACTATGTACGACCATCGAGAATTGGCGAAAGCAATGGATTTATTCCATTTTGAAGAACATAGCCCAGGTATGGTTTTTTGGCATCCTATGTGTAGCGAACTGCAAACATCCAGCGATAAAACTGCAAACAAGGCGATTTTGAAACCACATTCTCTGCAAATAAAGGGGGTCTCAAAACCACAATAATTGCAAATGAAACTGCAAACATAATTTTCAAACCGCAAACAAAGGTTTTCAAACCACATTAACTGCAAATAAGCCGTAATCCTTGCTGTGATTGGGATACAGAATTTATCGTCGCAAAAGTGTCCAATTTATAAGAACTTTTACACCGGACATATATGTACGCAATTCATGGTTTAATTTGAACTAATAGCGTTCGATTAAATCTATAAAGCTGTTTAAACCGACAGACAGTTTGGCCATGGCCATTTATGCTTATTTGAGAGTCTCCAGTGACAAACAAGACGTACACAACCAACGACATGGCATTTTAGAATATGCCAACACCCATGCTTTGAGTCCCATCCAGTTTATAGAGGACACAGTTTCTGGACGGGAGAAATGGTTAGAGCGAGGTGGGCATCGATGCTCGCGTTACGGTTGAGGGGGTGGCTTATGAGGTTGAGCCAGATTTAGCTGGAGAAACTGTAGTTCTGTGGTGGGGCTTGTTCGATAACGAACTGTACGTAGAACATGGTGAACGTCGCTATGGGCCGTTTCTGCCTGTGGATGGACCAATCCCCCTACATCGCTACCGTAGTTTCAAGAAAACACGAACCCAGAAACGAGCTGACCGAATTGAATCTTTGGCTAAGGAGTTGTCTTTACCGAACTCTGTGATTGGTAAAAGCAATCAACCAGATTTCGGGAGTAATACAGCCCAACTAAAGGTGCAGCCTTTTGTTGACCCTAACCCATTTCAAGAACTGACATTCAGCACGGTGATTGCAGCCAAATTAGCGATCGCTGATTATTTAGCACGCCCATTAGCCAAACTCTCCTCCGAACAGATGGCTTATATTGATGCGGTGCTGGTGTCTACTCTTAATAAGCAGGAGGTAATGAAACAAATTCGAGATTTCTTTCACCCGTTATCAGGTACGAGCGATGTTGAGTGATGTCATGACTTATTTTGGTCTCAAACGTACCTTAGATCATGTGGGGTATTTTGAGACCCAAGAGCAGACAAATCTATTCAAAGAACTGAAACCCCAAATTAGGCAAGGTCGTTTGATTGCGATAACAGGTGTTGTTGGTTGTGGTAAAACAACGACTTTACAACGACTGCAATTGGAATTGTCCTCCGAGTTATTAAATATACGTGTAAGCGAAGTAAATTCTTTTATACACGCTCAGTTACCTCCTGGTCGAACCCAAGATTTGAGAGACCAGATGTTAAAAATGGGAATTCCCTTGTATGCGTCAGAGGGAAATTAAATAAAACGAGAAATACCCCATACAGAATTTTTCGGTTTCATTTGTGTTCAGTTTATATCTAAATAGACATATATGTCCGGTGTAAAAGTTCTTATAAATTGGACACTTTTGCGACGATAAATTCTGTATCCCAATCACAGCAAGGATTACGGTTTATTTGCAGTTAATGTGGTTTGAAAACCTTTGTTTGCGGTTTGAAAATTATGTTTGCAGTTTCATTTGCAATTATTGTGGTTTTGAGACCCCCTTTATTTGCAGAGAATGTGGTTTCAAAATCGCCTTGTTTGCAGTTTTATCGCTGGATGTTTGCAGTTCGCTACACCTATGGGTTGGCGGGTGTTTCGGGCGATTGAAGATTTTATGCGCCTTCTTTACGAAGCTTACGGATTTGAAGAAGTGCGATCACCTGTCGCATTAAGCCGCACTCTTTGGGAAAAATCTGGTCATTGGGAGAAGTTCCGCGAAAATATCTTTGTTGTTGGTAGTCTAGATAACGACAAAAAGAATGCAAGCTTAAGTAATGTCAGCCCAGATTATGCCTTGAAACCCATGTCTTGTCCGGCTCATATCGCCATATACAAAGCCTATCACCGGAGTTACCGAGAGATACCCATCCGCCTGATGGAGTTTGGTATGGTTCACCGCAATGAACCTTCGGGAACGCTGTCGGGTTGTATGCGCTTGCGCCAGTTTGTTCAAGATGATGCCCATATCTTTTGCCAAGAAGCTGACATTGAAAACGAAATTCGCAACTTCCTAAACATGGTTGGTGAGGTATATAAGGCATTTGGCTACGAGAATTTTGCTATTAAAATTTCTCTGAGACCAGAAAAACGCCTTGGTTGCGATACCCTTTGGGACAAAGCAGAAGCTGCACTGATAGAAGCTTGCTCAGCCTTAGGATACGCCTATGAATTATTGCCAGGTGAAGGAGCATTTTATGGTCCTAAAATCGAGGTAAGGGAGATCCATAAAAATAAATATCCAGCCGTCAAACTAGATCTCTCGTCGTAGTCGCAATATTCACACACACGGCTGGATATTTATTTACTGGTAAGTGCCTAAGCCTTGAAGACCATCTAGGACGGTCTTGGCAGTGTGGTACAATCCAGGTAGATTTTAATCTCCCGCAAATTTTTGACCTTTCCTTTGTCAATAGTGACGGTTCTTTTGAGCAGCCAGTGATTTTACATCAGGCAGTTTTAGGCTCAATAGAGCGTTGGATTGGAATTTTACTGGAAAATCACGGCGGCGCTTTACCCTTGTGGCTTGCGCCCGTACAAATTGCTGTAGCTTCAATTTCAGATAAATCTGTAGAATGGGCGAAGGCTGTTGTCGCCAAGTTGAGGCGTATCGGTGTGAGAACGGAACTTATAAACCGTGATGCTACAATCTCAAAAAAGATTCACGAACTATCAAAACGTAAGATTCCCCTAATTGCAGTTGTTGGCGAACGCGAGGCTGCTAACGGTACTGTCAATCTTCGTCGCTTTGGCGTTTCCGGTCAAGAGGAAATTGCATTTGCACTGTTGGAAGAGGAATTTTCTGGTAATACGAAGTTGCGTTCAAACAAAGTAATTCGAGAAGGCAGGGTGTAGGATGTAAAAACTCACCACACCCAATCTCAAAAGTAATATCTTTGAATGCAACTCGGTATAAGGCTTAAATATTGGCGATTGCCCTTCGGGCAGTGCCCGAAGGGCAATCGCCCGCCCAGGCGGGTCCTGTGGACCATTGCCTTTTTTGGGAATGGGCGATCACGCTTTACAGCCTAACCAAAACCTACGCAGTATTGCCATTAATGCCAGTTGTTGACCGAGCGCTGTTCACAGCCCTTCTAAAAAACATGTTAACTCGCAGCGCTCAGTCACCGCTGAGCTACAACTGGCTCTACACAGATGAGAGGGGTTTTGTTTTCTCTCCTTAGAAAAGTGTAAAAGTGTCGGACTGTAGTTCTCCCAGTTCACAGGAGTGCAGCTCTTGTAAGATTCCTCTCATTTCATCTACAGATTGTTTGTTACCTTTAAATGAGAAAGAACGGCACGCATCGCGCAGGCTAATAGATTGCTTATCGGTTCGCTTCAAATAATCCAGAAATGCTTGACCTTTTTCTGATAGGCGGCTGTTGCGTTCTACAGTGCTCGGTGAGGAATCACCAGAGTACTGAGCCGAATATTCCTCATCTTCCTTGGTGATGTCTGGAATGATACCTAAAGCCCATTCTCCTGAGTCAGTAATTGAAGATAAAATCACAGGCTGACCCAGTTCTATAGATGCTTTCTTGACTTCTGGGTACTGATTTATGAGCGTCTGTCGTATCTGGGCATCACCGATTAAATGAGCGTTTTTAAACACCCCGTCAATCACCCCAAAACCATTTGCTTTGCTTTCAGGGTTTTGTCTAGCTTGAAAGCACAGAATTGTTGACTCTCTAGCCTGCGCTGACCCTAAAAATGGTAAATCAGTCACGTTGCTTGCTTGAGTGCCGATAATGAGGCTAATACCTCCTTCTCTGCCATTAAAAGCAATGTCGCTCATGGCATTATTAAAAGCATCCCTCATCTCAACTTGCTGGCTAGCACCGGGAAAGTCTACAGGTATTGACCCCTCTTTAGATTTCATGCGATCGCAAAAATTCTTGTAGTCGTCAAACACAAGACAAATGGGGTTTTCAGTTCCTGTCTTCTTCCTTTGATTAGCACTTAGTTCATCTTGCCTGTAGCGATGTTCCTCGTAAATCTCTTTCAAAACTTCCCATGCTTCTAAGAGATTGCCAGCATAAGACACAGTTTTAATGCCTGCAAAAGTATCACCCCCCTTAGACCCAATTGCGTAGAGCGTGAGCTTATCACCGTAATGTCTGCGCTTTCTACCAATTAAGACACGCATTGAAACGCTTTTTCCACTGCCAGGAACACCAAGGAAGATGATTGACCGTTCTGCCGTCACCAGATTGTTTATCATTGATTCTCCAACTTTTATAAGCTGTTGAGTGTTAGGAATCACCCCAACTTGAGCGGGTAGAGTTGATGGAGCAGTGCCAAGCAATTGTGCCAAGGGGTCTTGTTGTTGCTGTGCTTGTAGGTGTGCTTGTTTCTCAGCTTCCTTTAGTGCTAAGAACTTTACAAAGTCCTCTCTAATCTCAGGAGGCAGGGAATAAATAGCTGATTGAATGCTAGTGAATTCAGCCTTAGAGCTTTCAGCCGTTAGTGTGTGAGCGTTTATGACCTCCACAGAATTAGCAGCAAGCTTAGTGGATTCATGAGCCGCTTTGACACTGGCATCAGCTTTTATCTTCTCCTGTGTCCATTCATGGCGACGAGCGAGACGATTAGTTACAGTTTGATTGGTTTTTTCTTGTAAAAGATTGCGGCTCATTTGCAGGGCTAACCCACCAAAAGCAGTCCCAATCACACCCAGTCCAATCGCTAGCACCGGATGTCCCTCTTGCCTATTGATTGCGTATACATGCTTATTCTGCTGAATCTGGCTTAGTTTATCCTCATCAATTCGTTGTTTTGTCGCTCCTAAACACTTGGGTTCATCTGGAATTCTATTTGGGTTAAAGCAGACTTCATAAGATGTTTTGAGCGGTGTATTTCGTGCAATGCCAATACACAACAAGCTAGCAAGTAAACAGCCGCCAGCAAAAAAGGTGACGGCTGTTGTCGGGGTTTTAATCGGCTCAGGAGGTGTTACAACTGCTGGAGGTTGTTCTTGCTGTGATATCTCTACTATTTTTTGGAGTTCGTCTTTAAGAATTTCTGCGCTTTCTGGATGAGAGAGCGCTCGCTCAAGTCGCTCTCTAATGTCGTCATTATCAGGTGTTTGCATAAGTTAAAAAGGTGTTTGCGGTTTTGCTTTTGGCTGACTTTTTAAGTTAAAAATCCAAAACCCAATAATTCCAGCGACTAACAAAACACATAACCACATAGAATTATCATTTGAGTTTTGTTTTGGAATTACGAACTGTTCAATAGATGTATTGATTTCAGTGATTCTCGTAGATTGATTAGCAGTTCTGACCACAGCCCCTAATTCAAAAGCGCTGCTGACAGCCATAGACCCAGCACGAACGATGTTTGATTTCCCGCTCTTACTTCCTGCACCTGTAGCGAACACCAAAAAACCAACTAAGTTAACACCCAAACCAAAATATGGGTTAGAGTAGGCATCCAAAACCAAGTTAATGCCTGTGCTAGTTCCGATGAACATCATCGCTTCAGATAGATTGCTCAATGATTTGATTTGGTCAACTTCTGAGCGGTGAGCGCTCTCAGCCTCCCGTTCATCATCGGTTAAGTCTGCGTGGTTTTCACCTCTGTAGGTGGGAGCGTCATAATAATTTGCTGATGGGTGGGGCTTGTTTTCTGAGCTATCAGAATCCTGACTTGGATTGATACCCATCAACTCAGTAAATGCGTTAAATTCTTGATTGTTCATAGTTCTAGCGAATTATGGAAAACCGTGATACCGTCTTGGCTGTCTGGTATCACGGGGGAATGATTACAAACCGAGCGTACGGCGGAGCATTCCGCCTACGTTCCTCATAAGGCTATTGAATTGCCCTACAGCACCTCCAGTGGGCTTCACCGTGTCATACACGGGCAGAGGAGGGGTAGACAAGGCGTTTTGTACAGGCGTGCCATACTGCCCTAAAGCCTGCAAATGCTTGATGTAATCCGTGTTCAGTTGCCTAAAGATTTGAGCGCGTAAAGCGTGTTGGGTATCATCCTCAGTTTTCACAGCCTCAGCTAGTCGGTTATCGTGTGATACTTTTATCTGTGCTAATGAGGAGAGGAATTTAGCTCGCTCCACAATCAGGTCACTCGCTGATTGCGCTTCAATCTTCTGGACACCATACTGGGTTTGAGCTTGTATTTTGCGATGGTGGGCTTTGAATTCTGCACCAGCGAGGTAAGCTTCCTTGGCTGAATCCATGATTGACCTCGCCCCTGTTAGCCGCTCGGTGATGATATTCACAACGTGCTTGGCAGCTTTGACCTTGTTATCAACCAGCTTTGAATTATTCTTCTCCAAAGTCTTGAGGACTGCAACCTGTCTATTGCTCTTTTGGAGAGCATCACCTGAAACCCTTATGGCATTACGGTCTAATTCGATTAGGGCATCATGACCAGGAACACCATAAAAGGTCTGACTAGCCCATTCCAAGATAGGCTGGGTCTTGAACACCTTACTCATGGGGTCATCACCATAATTTTCGGTGTTCACCTCACTGATGGTCGGGTCAATCTTGTAATTTTCAGGCTTAAACTCTTGCTCGTCTTGGTAATCCATGAAACCTCCTAAAACAAACTAAGTTGTGCAATAGAATCTGTGACCACAGCATTGTGCTGACCATAAAGGCTAGGCACTTCAAACACTCGCCTCAGTACTTTATTTTTGTTCAGTTGCAAGTCAGCACTCTTTCTTTGCCTTGGTAAAGGTCTAAACAAATACTGAGGGTGCTTGATACTGCCATTGCTGTACAAATAGCGGTAAAGCGTGCCGTCAATGGAATAGACTTTGTTCTGGGTCAGCAAGGTGACACACTGCACTAGTTGCAGGTCATCTAGCAATTGTTGATAGGTCATCTGTTTGATTTCGTTGAGTGATTCTAATCTGTTAGGGTTAATAAAGCTCATGGTTGCCTTTGCTTGTTCATATCAAGTGCTTGTAAACCGACCCCTAGGGCGAATAGACCACCGCCAAACGCGATAGATGCATCTCTGCCTAGATACTGGGTTGAGAAATACCCGATGCTAATTCCCCCGACTGCTGAAGCAGCTATAACAGCAATTAACTTGTGATTAGGATTCATAACTTTGCTCCATTTTCATGGGTGTATTCAGGATAAGGATTCAGCAGTTTATGACGGCTTTGGCGAACTTTCTCGCGCAAAGCCTCAGTAATCCACTTACTCAGAGGTGTGGAATCAGCGTCAGCAAGGGCTGATACTACCTCTGTAAGGTCATAAGGGACGTGATAACAAACTCTTTTGGTCTTTTTCATTGCAATCCAAGTAAAGAAATCGTTCCAGGGTTGGGTAACACAATCAGACGCTCACTATCTGGAAACTGTGAGCGAATAAAATCTTCTACTGGCGGTATTTCAAACCCTCCACCACAGCAAAAAACATACTCACCGTCTAGAAGAACGTCATCAACTTCTCTTAACACTCTTCTTGTGGCTGGGTGCTTGTATTTCCAGTCCTGTAAGGCTGTGGCTAAATTAGCTCCTACGTCATTACGGGAACCTGCCACAATAGCTTGATAACGCTTTTGTCCATTGTCGTCTATGACTTTGGAGCGTTCTAAAGCTTTGCGTAACTGGTCGAGGTAGATGGTTTCACCGTCGCCAGTGTTCGCTGTCTCAGAAAACTTATCTATGATGGCTATGACTCCACCCCCACTACCAGACTTGGGTATACCTGCTAAAGGTTTCATTCCATAACAGTTGTAAGGCGTTAGGGTGATAGTTCCATTACCAAGGTCTAAGACATGAAACTGTCTTGCTTGCCGGTCTAGCTCTTTAATCTGCTTGTGGGCTGTGATGGCTGCTCCAAAACCTTCAGGACTAGCGATGAAGTGACGCCATTCCACTTCATAGGTAACGCCATCTTTTGAAAACTCTTTGACCTTCTGCAGGTTTTGTAACAAGTCTTCACCACGGGCAAGTGCTAGACACTCAATATCGATAACTAGCTTTTTATGCTTGCGGTCGCCATCAACTCTTACAGCCTCATCTAAGATAGTCGGATGACTGGCTAATGCACCCAAAACCATGAGGTGAAAGTATTTGACTTTCGCTCCTGTGGTCGTGCCAACCTCAATACGCTGTTTAGACTGACTGACGCTTTCAGCATCAGCACCCACAAGCCAGCTTTTATCGTCCCATTCAAAAGCACCAATTGTATTTTTTGATGTTACAACCTGTGATATCACCGAACGTATAACTCCGAAATAGTCACAGGCTAAAAACTTGATGCGACCATTGCCAGCATCTATTTTTATATGCGTGACTTTGACACGCTTGACGCTAGGTGATTCCCTCTTCTTTTTTTTCGGTTTCTCAGGTGTGACATCCTGAGTTATAGTTATGTCCTGTGGGGGTATCAAGTCGGGCATGGCTTCAAGCGTTGCTTGCCCATTCAATTCACTCATGTACACTCCTTGCAAATTTGGTTGAACATTGGTTATTGAGCGTCGTAAAATATCGTAGACAGGACAAATACCTACTACAGATATTTTTAGTGTAAATACGCAAAAAAAGCTCAGTCACGTATTTGAATATACTCACAGCCGTTTTTAAGGTTTGTCACTAGCTGTCACCAGCTTTGTCACCAACTGTCACCACAAAAAATCAAGGGTTTCAGCGATTTTGTCACCAGTGTCACTAGATTTTGTCACCTGTCACCAAAACCCGGTTTACACACTTTTCTGGGATTTGGTGACAAATTAAGACTGTAAGTACTTAGTGTAAAAAAATACAAGCTAACCTCTCGAACTAACTGGAATAACCACGCCTAATCACAACAAATTACAACGGTCTAATTCTGAAGAAACCTTAAGACCTTCAGTTAGTGCTGCCGTGTAGGGCAGCAGATAACCTTGGTAGGTCTATAAAGTAAGCTTTAACTAATCCAGTGTGAATTGTGGCGCAATGCCTAGCCACTAGAAGGGGCTTACTTGTTTGTCATGGTTCTGATACCCACACACAACAGTGCAGCAAAACGCAGAAATGCGACTGCTTAACGCAGATATGCAGGGGTAGTGATTTCTGAAAATTGCAGATGTCTGCAAGTGGCGTAGTTTGTAACCACTTCTCTAAGATAACAATGAATAGCTGAATAGTCAACTATTCAGACAGAATTTGTAAAAGTTCAGTATATAGGGCAAAATATTAGCTAGTTGAATAGCTGAATAAGCATAGTATGAATGACAGAAAAACGTATAGGGAAGCGCAATAATCCTAAATACTCGCAAATGTTAGTTTACGTGTCTAAAGAATTGAGTGTTAAATTTAAAACTCTTTTAGCAAGCAAAGAACTTGAACAAAGTGAAGTAGTAGAACAACTTATAGAAAGATGGATAGAAGAACAGGAGCAAAATAAATGACGCTCGGTGTGATGGAACCAACAACAGAACAGTTAAGAGCGTTCTACAGCAGATGTGTTAGAGCAAGTAACCTGTTACAACCTATAAACGTAGTGCGATTGGACGAAAGAACAAAACGTATATATGTTTTGATAGGAGACACAATACAAATAGAGATATATCCAAACGGTGAGGTGACATTTCCATGAGCAATCCCGACTACCAGGCAATGACCGATGAACAACTGAGAGATTGGGTACGGTATCACCCACAGGATACAGAAGCTTTCCACTTGTTGATGGACAGATTAGACCAGCGACCAAAGGTGATAACCCACACAGATGAGGAATTTGAAGCGGAGTTACGCAAAAGACTTGCTTCTTAAAGATTTACTGTGGAAGCGCGTGAATAACTGCGTTCAGAACCAGTCTAGCCAACAACGTTAGTAAAACACCCCATTTGGAATTGTCTGCTTTGTTGCATGATTCCAATGGGGGATTGATAAGCAAAAATCAGTGTAATCACTTAGCTAATTAATGTTCGCTAGTGCTAGTGTACTAGTAGAGGTTTAAGCCTCCTCTTGCATCGACCACAATGCTTGAACCATTAGGTCTCGGTCGAGATGTAAGTGTAACTAAAGAAGCTTAATAAATACTATGGCTAAAAAACAAACAAGCGCCAAAGTAGCTAAGACAGCCTCGAAAGTACTTCGTGACGGCAGAACTAGCAAAGCTAGCAAGTCAGTCGCGGGTTCTGCTCTCTCACAGCGTGAACCTAAGAAGAAGAAATAATAGGCTGTCTTAGGAGTATAGGGGAGCTAACTCTACGGGGGGTTAGCTCCCCTATTTTATGCTGAATCGGCATTGATAGCCATCATCGTTATAAGAGGTTTCAGAGAGTCAAGACCCGTATTTATCTATCCATCTCCGACGGGCTTTGTTGTTCATTCTGATATGCATTTGCATTGTAGGGGTAATAACTCCTGCAACAATGTATTGAAAAACCTTTGAAATATCTTTATAACCTGGTGGAAAACCCGAATAAAGAGAAAAAACAAGTACTGCACTTAAAATATCAAAAAGTATTCGATGTAGTGTACTCCAGAGAAACCAAGCCCCAATGACTTTCAATTGTCCTGGCAATCCGCGAATCTCTACAATTTTCTTTTGATTTGGAAATTCTATCAGGGCAAGGTTCTCATCTTTCATTCTTTTAATCTGGTGGCACTAGCTTATATTGCCCAAAAGTCGTTCATTAATACCACCAATAAAAAACAAGCGCTTTCCTGGTCATCCTGGAGGCGCTTTTTGAATGCTGCGAGCTGTAGATGTAGATGTCTTTTTTGGCGAACTACCCACCACCAACCGCAAGCGGTATAAGCCATGTAATATCACCAAAAAAACAAAGAAAATCGCTGAAACCCTTACATTATCCAGATTTAAAGATTTACTAGTTATTTTTATGCTTTGATAATACTTTTCAATAACAACTTTTCTTCAAAAATGCTAGAAAAACACGTTTTTGATGGTGCGGAACTTCTAGCTAAACAAAGTAAAAATCAATGAGCTTGTTTTATTACCTAAATTTCAGCTTTTTCAGCAGTGATACTAAGCTTCTTGTGAGGTGTCTCACTCAAACCGACTGAGACAGGACTGAGACAGGGACTGAGACAGCATTGAAACTATTGCTATGACTACATTTCAGAAAAAGTGTCTCAGTCGTCTCACTCTATTCTATAAACTACCGATTTTAGTTTTAATTATTGAGAATATAAAAAATAGCATTTGCAATAAGAGAATTTAAAAAAGGTATTTTATAGGAAACGAGTGAGGCGACTGAGACACTTATCCTATAATCATTAGCCAGTAAGGGTTTGAGTGCTGTCTCAGTCGTTTTAACGACTGAGACAGCAAAATCCATCTGACTTTAAATCAAAAAATTTCTTTACATTAAACTTAATTATTTGTCAAGTTAATGTAATTTAACTTTTATATTATGGTTTGATTCATTGAACTTGGTTTACTGCTGTTTGGGGGGGGCGCGGCGCGCGTGTATGGTATCACTACCCGTGAGGACATGGCACGATGACGGGCGACCGCAATCAGGGCTAAGGCAAGAGTTGCTGTCACGAAGTGCCAAGTACCTTAAAGCATTAGTTGTAGCTTTTAGCCGTTGTCTGCTAAAGTATATAAAACTTTACAGAGTTCCGAGTTTCAACAGTGTCGGAACATTTCTCCCATAACACGCGAGCGTCTTGATGAATTTTTGGCATCAAAACCAGGGGTGATGAGGACAAGTTCCAAAACCAAGAATAAAATCGGAACTTTCTATCTCTGCGTGGCACTTCATGACAGACTCTCTAGCATTAGGCGAATCATTAAAAATCCCCTCTACTCTTGGGTGTGGAGGGAAGTGTCAAGAATATCACGTAGCGATGGCTTGTTTCTCAAGCGCTCATTGAGTTTCCCAGTATTTCTAATTCAAATTCCGGGTCATCTTTCACCCTTCTACTTGCTTTTAATACTAATTCTGTTATTGTTAAACCGTGTTTTGCGGCTATTTCTTGAAGTTCTAATTTTTCTTCTGGGGTGACTCGAAATGATACCCTATCAGTTCTTTCAACTGGTCTTTTACTGGTATCATATTCTTTGCGAGGTGTACCGTCTTTCTTTAATCTTGGTTGTGATTGTGGTTCCTCAATTCGCGTTTCGGTAAACATAGATTTTACCCAATCTTTGGTCAAACTGCCCTTATATCTATCAATTATATTATATTTTAAAATTCATGTACACCCATGATTTTTATGGTACACTAAATATGTAGCAAAATGACCGAAGAAGTTTTGCACACTTCCCCGGTCTTAATTTCCAAAAAACGCAGCCAATCCCTAATTCTGAATAAAACATAGGAATTGAACATGATTAAACATAATGAAATTATAGCAGAAAAATCTGCTATTGATAATGATTCTGTCTATACATCCTTCACCATAGCCTACAATATCGCTCTAAACGTTCTCACGTTGGGTAGGAAACCAAAGTTAGAGAAAGGTGGGTCAGATGTAGGGACAAACATAATCAAGAATGTCACTCACAAATCTTTTTCTAGGGTATTACAGTTTGAAGAGTTTCTGAAAGAAGGTCACACTATTTACTCTGGATGTTTTAAGGAAGGCGCTAAAACTACCGCTATTGCAAACATTGAGAACAGTTGGATACTATTTTTGGACTATGATGATTGCACTTTTGAAGAGTTGTCTCAAAATCCTTTTGTTCAGAAATATGGTGCAATTTTACACCCTTCATATAGTGCTAATCCGGATAATCTACGTAAATTTCATTTACTCTTCATCTTTGACCGAGCCGTCAATTCACAGGAATACAAGAAAATTTGGGATGTTGTTTCTAAAGAAATAGGTCTAAAGATTGATTCCAGCAAGAGAGGTGCTAACAATCTCTGCTTTGGTAGCTGGCATGAACCTTTTAATCTTGGAGAGAACTTTTTAGATACTACAGATTTGTTGCAAAGGTATGATGAACTTTTCAGTAAATCGAGTTCATCCAAAAATGACAAGAAACGTGCAACAAAGAAAAAACATGGTATCAGTACTCAAAAAAGTGATGAAAAATACAAGAATGAAAAATGCGATAACAATGTATTAGAGCATATCTGGCAGAAAATATCAGAATTGAAAGAAGGCGACATTGAGGAAGCGACAAAAGCGTTATTCTTTAAACATGACCACCAATTTCAAAAACGTGAGTTGAACGCTGAAGAGAGAGCCAAAGGAATGATTCTCAAATATGAATGCTCTAACCCGTTTAGCCCTACAGATAAAAGCAAGACATCATTTGTAATTACCTTATTTGATAACGGATTGCCCCCCGTATGGTGGGATAGCAGCGGAAATTATGAGGAAGCTTTAGTCAATGGTAGAGAGCGTAATGGTGGTTCAATCATTTCATACTGGCGAAAGATGAACCCTAAACTTTACCCTCAAGATGGAATTATAGAGGGTAGAAAGTTCATCACAATGGTACATGAACTTTGTGATGAATTAAAGATTGATAGATTTGATTTCAGGTCACAAGGGAATAATAGTAAGCGTCAAGAGTTGTACCAGAAATTAAATACAGTTTTTGGTTCTAGACTTCGGTTTAATGAAATGACGTTGAAACCTGAATTGGACGGTGAAATTATAAAAGCTGACACTTTAGCCTTTAAGCTCTCCATAGAATATGGAATTGAAGCTTCTAGAGAGATGGCTAAGGAAGCGGTGCTTTATCTAGCTGAAAAGAATTCTTATCATCCAGTTAGAGAGTATTTAGAGGCAGTAGCAGAGAAACATCATATTGAATCTCTCCCCTCTGGTATCATCGACAAACTTTCTACTAAATATTTTGGAACTACAGAAGATATCTATGATATTTACGTCAAAAAGACTCTCATTGCTGCCGTAGCCAGGATTTTTGAGCCAGGTTGTCAGATGAAAACAGTGCTTACCTTACAAGGCGTTCAAGATGCTGGTAAATCTTCCTGGTTTAGGACTTTGTGTGGAAAAGAATGGTTTAACGATAACGTCAAAATTAATGATGACATTGATAAAGACGACAAAATGCTTTTACGTAGGTTTTGGATACACGAAATCGATGAAATAGACAAAGCAATACGTAAAAGTGATAGAGCTAACCTTAAAAGTAACATTTCAAGACCAGATGACAACTTTAGAAAACCATATGGTGCTGATGTTGAATCTTACCCAAGAATGAGTATTTTTGTTGCAACTACTAATGAAACAAAAATACTATATGACCCCACAGGAAGTGTTCGCTTTTGGGTGATACCAGTACAAAAAAAACAGCTTGATTTTGATGGTGTGGCAAAAGAAAGAGATATGCTATGGGCTGCTGCTGTACACGCCTCTCGTGCAGGTATCAAGTGGTACTTGGAAGGTGAGGAGAACAAACAACGCGACCTAGCAAACGAAGAATTCAATGATTGTGATGCATGGGAAGATTTGATTATGTCTTTCATTGACAAATATCAAGAGGTAGCTGTTACATGGATTTTATCGACAGTTCTCAATGTTTCTAGGGATAAGCAAGATAGGAAAGCGCAGAACAGAGTTGAAGATATTTTGAGAAAAAATAATTGGGAAAATAGCAAAACTCAAAAACGTGTCTCAGGATATAAATTTAGACTTTGGAAAAATCCATCTATCGATGAAAAGTTGTTATCTCCTGAAGAGTTTTTTAACAATTACGCTTATCGGATAATCTAACAGTCAATTTTTATTTTTCAGTGGTTTTCGATAAACTAAGTTTATCGAAAACCGTTTTTACTTTTATACAGGTTGAATATCATGCCAAAACGTAAAACTACCACAACAACTAGTAACAAATCTGGAATTGCTCGCACTGATACCAAGCAGGAAATATTAGCTCTGGTGTATTGGAATCACAGCTTAAAGACTTGGGAGTTATGCGGTGTTACCGATTGCAGCCCTTCCTACAAAAAACTGGTATCATCTATCGCCTGGTTCTACACTGCCGATGAGGAGATTGCCGCTAGGATGCGCTGTGGTTATGAGGTGCTAGCCATTCGTGTGATAATCACAAACCATCAAATAGAGCGATGTGAACAAATTATTAAAAAAATGAATTCAGAATTACTAAACCACTACAAAGATGGGGTACAGCAGCTAGCTTTAACAGATAGAATTAATGAAATGAAACAGCATCAAGTTTAGAAGTAATTGTTAAAAATTCCTGCTGAAACAATTAAGGGATGGCTGGCTGGAAGCTGAGTAATGATTACAGAGGGTTTTTTATGGCAAAACTAAAGTGACTTTAATTTTACTAATACACACAACCTGAATCAATTTTGACATTAGCTATAATAGGAACAAAATAGTTCAGTTTGAATGAGAAATGAAAGAAAGACCCTTAACAGAAGCTCTTTTAGCAGTAGGAGAAACTATAGCAGACCATGCACTCGTATTGAATGATTGGTTTGAAGCTTTCCCTGTTGTTAATATTGCATTGAAACTTTGCAAAGCAGCTTCAAATACCAGTGATGAAATTCTCATGGCAAAGCTGAAAAAATTTCTTGAGGAATTTAATCAAGCTTCACCTAAAGAATTAGAATCTTTTAAACGAAAAATGGAAAGGAACCCTAAAGAAGTTTATAAGATAGGGGAAGTTTTAGTACTCACCTTAGACAGAATATCCGATTTGGACAAGTCAAAAATTATTGGCATAATCTTTCGAGCCTATATGAGTGAGCTAATAACATCAGCCGAACTCCGACGTATGGTAGAAGCAATCAATTTAGCGTTTGTAGATGATTTAAAAGCTTTTCTTGATGAAGAAAGCGCCTCACGTGGTTTTCCAAAACACTACTTACGCTACTTATCTAGTACTGGTTTAACAGAAATAACTACAGGTAAAACTATTGATGAGGCAGGAGAAATTGATTATGAGATAACAGAGCTTGGACGTAAGTTAAAAAAAGCTTATCGGTATGCAACGCTGAATCATATACAAAAACAGGTTGGGCATAAATAGCTATTGCACTTTACTAGAAAAACCTATTTAATAGGTATAGTAGATTTTTCTATTAAAAGTATGAATACTCAGATAGTTGTTTTTGAAGGTTTAGATTTTCCAATTCTTGAAGCTGATAATTATACATGGTTTCGCGCTACTGAAGCGTGTAAGATACTGGGTTTTAGCAATCCTTACGAAACCGTCAAGCTTCACTGCAAAGAGCATCAATACAGAGAATGGCAAGTAGGCAAAGGACGCCCATCTCTGTATGTCCTTGAGTCTGGACTATACCGTTTAATTTTGCGATCCAAAAAACCTGAAGCCATAGCTTTTCAAGATTGGGTAACAGAAGACGTTCTACCGTCTATTCGTAAAACAGGGCTGTATGTAGACAAATCCAAGTACACAGATGAGCAGTATGAGTCCCTTCACAAGCAAGCTGAAGCATATCGCAAAGAAAATGAACAATTGAAACTTCAAGAGAATATTTTCCGGGAAATAACAGGTCTGGGATCTCAAGAGGACATAGCTAGTTATCTACCGAGTAAAGAGCGCTGTACAACTGCAGAAATACTGACCAGATTTGATGTGCTTCTGAAGGTTAAGTTTGCTGACAAGCATCCTCAACGAACGGCTAAAGAATGGCTAGTTCACTTTGAGTACCTTGAAAATGCTGAACGCCCAACTCCTACCAAATCAGCTATTAAATCTGGCAAGTTTGACCTTAAGACTAACACATGGTGTCCCAACTTTATAGGGGAACTTGAATACGATATGCATAACGCTTGACGGTGGTCAAGTGGCACAAACAAAAAGAAGCTGGCAAGGACCAGCTTCCATGGAAAATACGTTGAATTCCAAAGTTCAAATCTTCATCTGTGCATTCTATCTCTATTGCAGATTTGGTTATGGCTCTCCTTCCCGTTGTCAAATTCTCAGGGAATTTTTTATAAACTTTTATGAAGAATAAGCAGAGTTTGCATAAAACTATGCTTTTAATGCTGAGTAGTAGGTGGGTGTTAACTTGATGTCCACTAACTGTGGTTTACTCAGTACTGGTACAACTGCTGCAAAGTGTGGAGGAGTGCAATGTCTGGGATAAGTACTCGTTTGGGGTGGTTTTTAGGAGTTGCAATAAGTATTTGGAGTGCAAACTGTGCTAACGCTCAAATTACCCCGGATGGCACTCTACTCAATAATTCTAGCGTTCAAACAGAGGGTAACACCAGCACTATTACTGGAGGAACAAAAGCCGGAAGCAATCTGTTCCACAGCTTTAGGGAGTTTTCTGTTCCCACCGGCGGCACTGCTTATTTTAACAATGCTCTTGATATTCAAAACATAATTAGCAGAGTAACGGGTAAGTCTATCTCAAATATTGATGGTTTAATTAAAGCAAATGGCACTGCAAACTTGTTTGTGATAAATCCGAACGGGATTATATTTGGTCAGAATGCGCGGTTGGATATTGGTGGTTCGTTTGTGGCGACTACAGCTAGTGCGATTGGGTTTGGCAATCAAGGTTTTTTCAGCGCTGACGCTCCGAATACCCCGGAACTGCTAACGGTAAATCCTTCAGCTTTTTTCTTCAATCAAATTGCTGCTGCGCCGATTCAAAATAATTCAGTAGCACCTGCAAAATTAGCTTCCGAGGGCTTTAATACATTTGGTCTACGTGTACCTGATGGTAAAAGTTTACTGCTGCTGGGTGGCGATATCAGTATGGATGGTGGCTCCTTGAATGCCTTTGGTGGACGAGTGGAGTTAGGAGGATTGGCAGGAGCAGGGACAGTTGGGTTAAATGTGGATGGCTTTGAGTTGAGCTTAAGCTTTCCGACGGGAGTACAATGGACAGATGTATCTTTCAGCAATAATTCCAGAGTAAATGTACGTGCTGGAGGTGGCGGTAGTATCGCCATTCATGCCCAAAATTTGAATATGGCGAGAGGAAGTAGACTCCAGGCGGGGATAAATTCAGGTTCGGGTTTTATTGGCTCTCAGGCAGGAGACATTAAAATTAATGCCACGGAGGCAATTAACCTTACTGATAAAAGTTTGATTTTCAATACGGTGGAAGGTAAAGCCACAGGCAATGGTGGCAATATCGTTCTTAAGACAAGGTCGCTTGCCTTAAGCAATGGTGCTCAAGTAGGTGCTATCACTTTGGGCAAGGGAAATGCTGGAAGTGTAATTATTCAAGCTGATGATCTTGTTTCTCTTGTAGGACTTGGAACAGCGATCTTTAGCTCTGTGGAATTTGGCTATCCTGAAGACAGTCCTCCTAGCAGCGAATTTGACACATCCATCACTGGTGTGGGCGATAGTGGAGGAGTCGCAATCCGGAGTAGATCCCTTTCCCTAGCAGATGGTGCTCAAATCGTTGCCAGTACTTTTGCCGTGGGAAATGCTGGAAACGTATCTGTGCGGGTTGATGATTCCGTCTCTCTCCGAGGTGGTTCTCTTGCTATTGATCCAATTAGCCCGCAAGAAGTTTTGAAAGTCCGTTTTGTAGCTGCTAATTTAAGCGAAAGCGGCGCTACTACTGGCATCTTCAGCACTGTGGAATCTGGAGCTAAAGGTAATGCTGGTCATATCGAGATTCAATCGCGGTCTCTTACCTTAACTAACGGAGCCGAAGTGCAATCCCTAACCCGTGGAGAGGGAAAAGCAGGCAATATTCGGGTCAATGCTTCAGATTCTATTAACATCTATGGGGTTGCTCCAACTGAATTAGCATTTAAAGATTTTTTTGAAGGATTCTCTAGTGGGCTTTTTCGAGGAGGATTCTCTAGTGGGCTGATTACTTCCTCTGAAAAAAAAGCTAACGGGCAGGGAGGTGATATTAGCGTTAAGACTGGTGCCTTGCGCCTATTAGATGGAGCAGTTCTGAGTGCCAGAACCAGAAGCAATTTCAGAGGCGGTGACATCACTGTTAATGCCAACACTCTTGAAATGACAAATGGTGGACAATTTCTTACCAGTACTTTTAGCAGTGGGAGTGCAGGTGATATCACTATCAATGCCACTGACAAGGTAAGTATCTCTGAGAGTGATTCTACCTTCGCTGCTCGACGTGAACAAGTTAATGAAGCGGTAATTGATAATGATGGTCCCAACAGTGGCTTATTTGCTCGCGTTCGAGGAGACAAAGCAGCTAATGCTGGCAACATAAAAGTTACGGCTCGCTCCATCAGTCTTGACAAACAGGGAACGATTACAACTGAAACTACATTGGGTGAAGGAGGGGATATTACCCTGAAGCTCAGAAACATCCTACTACTCCGTAATAACAGCGGCATAACTGCCACTGCAGGCACACAACAGGCTGGTGGAAACGGCGGTAACATCACCATCGATACCCCTAATGGTTTCATCGTCGCTGTCCCCAATGAAAACAGCGATATCACCGCCAATGCCTTCACTGGCAAAGGCGGTAGAGTCCAAATCAACGCGAGTGGTATCTATGGCACTCAATTTCGAGAAAAAGACAACCCACAAACCAGCGACATCACAGCGAGTTCAGAATTTGGCGTAAACGGCACAGTAGAACTGAACACACCCGATATTGACCTCAACAGCGGCTTAGTCAATTTACCATCAGTACCAGTTGATACCAAATTAGCCCAAGGCTGCGACTCTCCCAATTATGCTCAAAGCAGTTTCATCATCACCGGACGCGGCGGCTTACCTCCCAACCCCAAAGACATTCTCACACCTGATGCCATTGAAGTAGATTGGGTCACTCTCAACCCTGATATAGAGAAAAACTCTAGGACAAATATTTCCATAGATCCACCTCAGCCCACACCAGAACCCATAGTAGAAGCAACTGGGTGGGTGTTCAATGAAAAAGGTCAAGTAGTCTTTACTGCCGATGCTACACCTCATGGCTCATGGCAGAAACCTGTATCTTGCCATGCTTCGTAAGATGCCTATGCGTCAAAATTATCGAATTTGCCCCCTAAAATTTAGCCAGCCTTAGAAACCCCACGATAATCGAGGGGAAGACAGACTAACCCAGGAAGGCTGGCTAAATTTTTCCGTGTTAGGCTCCGTCATCTCATCGTGTTGTAGAGTGAATGCAACACAATTCATGTTTAATTGTATTAAGAAGAGTAATGCAGCATGACTCCGATTGCATTAGTACAAATAAACCAACGCCAGCAACTTGCCAGTATGTCCCCTGTGGACGCCCAACAACGATTAATCGAAATGTGGCTGCATGGGAAATCGAAATCAACTGTTGCTGCCTACCGTTATTACATCACTCAATTCTTGGGTTTTTTGGGCAAGCCATTGCAACAAGTGACACTTGAGGATTTGTATGCATTTGCTGAAAGTCTAGGTGAATTAGCACCAAATACGCAAAAGATTTATCTGGCTTGCATCAAATCGGTCATTGCGTTTGCTCACAAGATTGGTTTGATGAATTTCAATGTGGGAGCGGCTTTGAAATTAGGTAAAACCGCAGATAGATTGAGTGACAGGCTTCTGATGCAACGCGATATCCAAAAAATGGTTTGGGCTACAGAGCAGGCAACATATAGATATCAATCCAAGAAGCAACGTGACTTGCTGATAATCAAACTTTTATATACAACTGGGTTGAGGGTTAGCGAATTAACACAACTGAGTTGGAGTAACTTGCTTGCCCGTGGTGATAGAGGACAACTTACCATTATTGGAAAAGGTGAAAAAACCAGGTCTGTGATTATTCCCTGTGAATTGTGGAATGAATTGATGGCATTCAAGAGTGATGCCACGGATGATTCCCCTGTATTTAAGAGTCGAAAAGGCAATGGACATCTAGACCGCAGTCAGATTAATCGGATAATTGATGCTGCTGCTCTCCGTGCCGGAATCAATAAAAAGGTTAGTCCTCACTGGTTGCGTCATGCCCACGCTACCCATGCTCTAGAAGCTGGTGCTGATATCGGGTTGGTGCAACAAACTTTAGGTCATGCGAATGTGGCGACTACCAGCAGATACCTTAACCACAGACCAGATAACAGCAGTAGCCTTTACATTCCCGCTGTTTAAAGAAAATATAGAAACGCAAGTGCGATTCGTTACTCTTAAGCAAGACAGAAAATGCGTGAACAAAACGACTTAAACCAACCATCTTCTCAACAGCAACAAGCGGACTCTAATGCTATTGCCACAGAGTTAGCAGGAGTCCGACATGAACTGCGAGAATTAAAGGAACAAATTAATAGCAAAAAGTTGATTACAAGTAACCAAATAGCAGCAGGAATCTTAAAGGCGTTTGGAGTGCTTTTCCTGCTATACTTTGTCTTTTATGTATTTATAGTTTCTGGTCTAAAATATGACGAAAAAGGTGTGCCACGTCCTAATGAGTATTACCGACAGTCGCCTAATTAGCTCTATAACTGTATGAATTGTTTGTATTGGCTAATCGGCGATTGTTGCCGTACCAAAGTATTCATTCAATAACAAACGCAGTAAACCACATTTAAATTGACGTGTAAGTATTGTTATTTATAGGGGTAGTCGTACTGAGCTGCGACCTGGGGCAAAGTAATCTGTAATTGTTGCTGTACAAGCGTTTTAGCTTTTATGTTGTTCCTAAATAGCAATTGCCAAGGGCAGTGCGCTCCGCGCAATCGCTCTTCCCCACCAGAGAAGTCCTGGTTTGGAATCAACAGGTAAATTCTCTAATATTATTTCTTGTTTTCTGGCTTACCAGCTTTCTGGAATTCTTGTAAACCAAATTTTTGGGTTAAAGCTTCAACAATGACTGAGGTCACGGTAATTCCCTGCTCTTTAGCTCGTGCCATCCAGTAACGACGCTGGGTTAGGGGGACTTTTACACACAAGTTTACAAATTGTTCCTTCTCAGTTTCTTGTTCTGGTTTACCAGAAGTTTGGTTATCTGGTTCTATGGCTTTCTGATTATCTGGTTCTGGCTCTCTGGCTTTCTTGATTAAATCCCCATACTTGCTCATTTCAAAATCTCCATGACTTCTTTACCCAACGCTGTGTAATCTCTCCACGCAACCCGTAACCGAGAATCTTTCACGTCCCGAATAGGGATACCCTCCATTGCGGCTTTTTCAAATCCTGATGTCCGTCGAATCATTGACTTGAACACCGGAACACCACCTTTTATCAATTCCTCCTGCAATGTCACACCTTCTTTACTAGGGTGGGGAGCAACAATCGTGAGCAAGCATCGAAACTTGGTATCACCCAAGTCCTTTACCATTTCAAGCATTGGCTCAAGACTCACAATGTCAGGCTTTGTTGGTAGTATGAGCAGGTCACAGCCCTTGGATAATTCCTTAAGGTCATCGGAATCAGGACGGGCTGGGGTGTCGATAACCACGAACTGAGCATCAGCGACTACCTTAAGCGCTTGGCGTTCATCCACACAGAGGAAGGGGAACGAGCCACGCTTTGACCAAGCCAAAGCAGTTCTATTTTGGTCACCGTCCACAAGAACAGTTTTACCCTTTTCACTGAAGAAGGTCGCCAGATGCACTGCTGTAGTGCTTTTTCCGACACCGCCCTTATACCCAGTGATAGTTACTATTTTCTTATCCATATGGTTCACCAGAAATATGGTTTTCTGGTTTTATGGTTAGGTACAGGCTACCGATAATACCGGGTATTGTCAAGAAGACAGCACACAGACATTATCCCTAGTCAAATTAACCGAATTATTGACACTGCGGCGGCGAGTGTGTTTACTTTTGATTGCGTACTAAGCACTGAGTTGAGTCATTTCAACGGGCATGGGTTGGAGCGAAACGATGGGAATAGTTTCCACCAAAGAAACCGTATAAGCAGAAAGATGTAAAAAATCAGACACAGGGTCAGACAACAAAATCTCAAAGACCATCTCTCTAAGGTCGCTTGATATCTTGGATAAGCCAGTTAGGGGAAAGCTGCGGCTTCCCATCTCTGTTTTTTGCGCCAATACCGAATACTCAAAAAAAACGATACTTACCGCTTTACGCTGTTGTTGATTAATTCGCAACAGGATATGGTCGGTCAGTTCTATTCCCGTTGCTTTTGACCCTGGTTCAAAGCAAACAGTCAGCGTATCGCTTGCTTCATCATATTTAACACTTGGTTTGCTCATATACTTAACCCATCACCTTTTGATATGCTGTAACTACGTAGTTATTTGGTATAGGTTGACCCAATTCCCCTTCTTTAAAGCGACAGAGAACAATAGCGACTATGTGGGTATTGCCAAAGGGTAAATCATCAAACGCTTTAGTGTAACGATATTTTTGCGGATTCAATGGGTCTTGAGTCCGACGACCAGAACGAATGGTTTCTTTTAGTTTATCCTCACATTCTTCCATCTCTGGATGGTTTTCTGGGTCAATAATGTGTTCCCATCGCTCCTCAGTTATATAAATATTGTTACTGTAGCGGTCGTACACGCTCCAGCGTTTATCAATGTTCATAATGTTTTTTAAGCGTTTACGACGTTAGTTTTAGTTTAGGACATGTCATTCATTTATAAATCCTGTATTCAACCTCATCGAGAAGATTACCGCTCTTGTTAGTCTGTTGAAACTCTCGAAATACTTTACCCCCCAAACTTGACGCGATTTTCCGACTGGGGATATTTCTTTTCTCAACAGGATAGGAAAGATATTTGTACTCCAAATTCTTATCCACCCAGTCTTTCAATGCATAAATTGCCTCTCTACCAAAACCTTTACCGTGAGCTGATTTTTTTCTCCAAATTCCTAACTCCGGTGTCTCAGTATCAATAGCACCAACCTCGCAAATTCCTAAAAACTCGAAAGTATCCTTCTTGAGAATCACCAACACTAAGTCAGTTTTATTTTCTCGTTGTTGAATCATATCTTTGATGACCTTCTCGGTTTCACTGATATTGTCAGCTGGTTTCGGATACATAAAGGTGGTAATTTCGCTTGTGAATTCCCGAAACACATCTTCTGTGTATTCCAGCGAAATCA
>JAHHHH010000090.1 GCA_019359415.1 Iphinoe sp. HA4291-MV1
AAGCCAATTCAGATTTTTGAAAATTGGTTGATTTGTTTTGTTTATCATTCTCCCAATTTTTACAATTATCTATGTCATTTTGAAATCTTCTTTAGTTTTTATTAGTAAATAAGATGCGTTTTCCCTGTACTCACGCCCCTTCTATAGTGATGGGATCTTGACTATGAGCATACAATTCATCCAACGGAACAGCAAAAAATTTTTCTGTTGGCGTGAATTGTGGTGCATACGAACGACTTACAACTAATGAACCAGTGCCTTGCTGTTTTCCTAAATAAACTAGGCGATCGCTCCCTACAGTTCCAATAGGACGAATTTGGTTGTCTGGTACAAAATCAACGTCTAGAAACCTATCCTTGTTTGTAATCATCTTCTACCTCAACAACTATTTTTAATTTTTGCTCATTTGAAAGAAACAACGGTTGAATACTTGGGAAAAGTTTTTGAGCAACCTGAATGGAAGCTTCAGACTTTTCTATAAGTTCACGAGTATCTTGTGACAAGTTGAGAAAAATATTGGCTTTAACAGCTTCGTTGGTCACTCTTTCTTTTAAGTTGGGAACTTGAGTGACAGCAAATTGGAAGTAAGGAGTGTTAAAGGCTGCCGCCAATCTCCTAGATAAAGTGGCGTCCATTAAGCAGGGCTAACTCCTTTTTTAATTCCAACAGAGTAATCTAAATTTGTATCTTGTACTATTACTTTACCTCGGTTAAGAAGGTTCATAAAGGTTTTTGGCTCATAGGAGTTATTGAGAGCGATCGCATCAATACCACGCATCACGGCAAATCTACCAGATGATCCACTACCAGCGTCACCATTAGGTGGTAATCCGAATAAATCACGCAAAGCTATCGCCTGTTGTGTGATTTGAGCCTTATTGACACCAGTCCCAGCTTTTGTATTGGCATGATTATCGGCATATGCATCTCGTATTTTGCGCAAGGCAACACTAAGTTTGTCGCTATTGGTATCAACTATAGTTCCATCCGGTAGTGGAATTCTATAAGTTCCTCCCAAAGCTTGCTTAACCAAAGTTATTTGAAAATCAGAACCAAATTGACTATTTTTATGAGGAATACTGTACTCTTCATAAGTCACTGGCATTCCTCCAATCTTACCGCCACGAGCCGACAACATGACAGCATTCTTATTATCTAACGACTTTTTATAAGCATCAAATTCTTTTTTGTAAATAGTAGGGTTGACTGCACTTGTTGTGGTCTTTTGTAAGGCAGCTTTCTCCCAAGCATCAATTTTCTTTTCTATATCATCCATATCTTTTTTCATTTGCTTTCCTGTTACAACTTTGGCATCATCAGTTAAAGCCATCCGTAAAGTTGCACCATTTTGCACGATGTAGTTGTGCTTCCAAACATCGCTCCAAGCACGTCTTTGAGAAGTGGTTGAACTTTTAGCATGAAATGTTAACCCATCTCTAGAAATCCCTCCGGAATGCCCTACATAAGTCCCATTACCGTAAATCCCATTACCCACGAAGTAGTCACCTTTGCGGAATTGGTCAGCAAAAGTATTCGCACTTGCTCCTGACAATCCCCGTGTGAGCAGCACTTTACCTGAACGGGCAAGATTGTCCATATCAGTCTCAGTCTTTATCTGAGGTAAGGCATCAAACCCGGAATCTTTGTATAGCTGCTTAAGAATATTGTCTGACTCTCCCGGTGCAAGCTTGATTTTTTGAGCGTCTTGATGAATTTTTACAGCAATGCTGCCTAATGTATCAAAGTCATCACTATCTATAGCTTTTTGCAAGTCAGCAAAGCGCCCGGAGCGCAGATCTTTAATGGCTGCTGGTGCGATGATATTGTCCAAATCTTGAGTGCTTAACTTCCTACCACCAACGTACAAGTCAACTTTATTGTCCTTGGCAAACTGTGCGATCGCCGCTGTTGGCTTATCTCCCGTTCCTCTTGGTTCAAAATGAATTTCACCAATATCTTGTGGGCGGATTCCACCATGAACCTGAGCTTCAATATATCGGTTCCCAGTCGGTGCTAAGTTACTTGCTAAATCATCAATATTTCGCGCACTCGCAGCTGCTTGCAACTGCCCCTTATCTCCTGACTTATCAGCGTAAAAAGAAGGATAGTGACTGGGAAGCTTATCTTTGTCATATCCGTGCCGTGTACTAGACACCAGAGATGCTGCATTAGGTGGTGGCGGATTGCCTTGATTGACAACATCAGAAGCAATCCCAGATTTAAACGAATCCGCACCAGTGAAAGTTGTCCGCTCCTTTGCCTCTGGTTTTAAGCGTACCGTAATGCTGCCGTAAGCTTGAGAAACATCGGCGTGAGAAGTCCCATTTAAATCTTTGCCAGCTAAATACCCATAGATAGGGCGATCGCCTGGTTGTGTCGTCTTCTCATCGTATCCAAGTACTTTTGCCTCAACTCGGTTGCGAGCATCTTGATACCCTCCTTTCAGGTTCGGTATTGTGTGTGTGTCAATTCCTAACTCTGCTGAAGTCTTAAATCGACTACCAAGGATTAGCTCTAGTGTTGAGCTACTGCTGACGCGAATGTGAACATTTGTATCTGGGTCATCCAATATTCGCTTAACATTGCTTTCAGCATCATCAACAAGCTTCTTGCCAAAGCGCTGTTCTAAGTCGGTGCGTTTTAAGCTCAACTCAGTATCATTGGTTTTGATGGGGTTAGAAGGTGATCGCACAAATCCCACCGGAGGTGGTAATGCAGATGGGGTTGCTGCTTTCTTTCTACCTCTACCCTTAGTAGTAGTGGTGGTTGCTGTTGGCGGCGGCGATGTTGGTGCAGCAGTTGTTGTTGCTTTTTTACGAGTACTCTTAGTTTTCGTCGTGGTTGTCGCGGGTGCTGGTGGTTGCACTGTCCCCACAACGGTTGCAACAGTTGTTTGCTGTGCAATCGTTGTTGTTCCTAGACATTTTTTATTAGCACTAATACAAGTACCCTTGCAAGGTATTCCCTTTTTACAATTCTTAGCGTCTTGCCGATCAAAGGTATCCTGTTTGATTTTTTCTACATCACGCGGATTGAGCAGTTCGTAAGATATTGCCCCATCTTGCGAGATCTGAAATCTCAGCCGCTTAACCAAAAAAGGAGATGCTCGATCTTCAAATACACCAACAATGTCTTTTTCAGTATTGACCCCTGCTACGATTTTACTAATCTTATTGGAAAATCCCTTGGTATATAAGCCTTCTAATATTTTCTTTATACTTGCTAAATCTTGCTTAGAGGTAATCGGGGTAATACTGTGAGCCAGCGCGTTGGGCGGGTTCCCCGACTTGTAGCGACTGGCGAACCCGTAAGGGTCATCGTTTCTTGGGTCTATTTTTGAATCTACTGTTAATTCTTGGTTGTAGCGCAGAGCGATCGCCTGTGCCTCGTCCCCATACCCCAGCATTTGTAATGCTGTTACTCGATCTAGCAATCCCAGTGCAAAGTCTTGCCTGATTTGTTCAGGAGCTAGATTGCTTAAAGTTACGCTGTCTTTCTTCTTACGGGTTTTGGGGAACCGCAAATCATCTTCACGGCGATGTTCTACAAGGCTTTTAAGGCTAACTTTCTCAATGCCACCGAAGAAACGCGCAGGCATGGCGGACAAGTAAGCGTCTTGAGCTTCCTCCAGATTTTCACTACCCAAAATATACTTCCATTCATCGAAGTCCCCATCATCAGCTAATTGTTTGATTCTAAAGATGGGGCGATCGCGTGTTTTTTCAGGATCATCTATTAAAACAGGTGACACGTAACAGTCTAGCGCTTCGCCGTCTTCTCCTATGAAACGGCGAAAATGACCATATCCAAACCTTAATTTTTTGCCAAACCGAGAATCAGAAGGCAAATATTCAAGTCCAATCTCTATACCATTCCACCTAATAATTTTCTTGACATATACATAATCATTACGTGTTTGCAAAGAACGTAGCCAAGCTAAGCCTTGACTGCCCCCTAACAACAAATCTCTTAGCGTAGATGTTGAACTTGCAACCATTTTCTGTACAGCCTTAGTTCGGGTTCAATGTCCAGTAAATTTACTATATCGCTTACTTGGCACTTACCAGTTATTGTGAACCTTCCCCACACTGCGCTATTTTTATCTCTAGAAATTGCAAAATTGCCACAATAACCTAATTGTTGCAAAGCTTTCCCGTACCAATGCAAAAATTGTCAGTTGCCAATAACACAAAACAGAAGTTGGCGCTGTTCTTAGACAAAATTGCCCAGCCTTTGCAGCGGAGGGGGTTTGGTTTTTCTCCTGTCGGAGAGGCTGCGCCAACAAAACTTGTGTACTAGACTACAAATCCCCTCTTCCGCTGCTTCACAACGTGAACTCTAAATGGGTAATTTTGGGTAAGGAAGCTCCTCCGGAGCCGCTGCGCTAAGGGCAATTTTGTCCAGATAGAATGAAACGGCTGCTCAGCATAAAAATGTCCGTCATCATCAAACCAGCCACGCAAAGCAAAAAATGAGTTGATCTCCGGCTTTTTATTGTATTTCCACTCCTCATATATCGATATATGATGTCACAATGGCGATATATGATCTTCAATAAGATTCACTGATAAAACCATGCAAGTTCGACTAGCTGTAATTAGTAATGCCGGAGGAAGTGGAAAAACAACGCTTTCGGTACACTTGGCATACGAATTAGCAAAACGCAAGTACAATGTAGCCCTCTTCGACCTCGATCCGCAAGGGTCACTGACACTCTTTTGTGGATTGGAAGCACCAGAGCCAGAACAAACACTGGCTGCTGTATTAAAAGATAACTTTGACGGGTCTTGGCCACTCACTCAATGCTGGAGCGAACACACCGATAAAGTCGATATCTGTCAAGGTGGGATGGTGTTAACTCAAACAGCGGATGAATTGGTGTTACACAAACGCGGAGCCTACCTTTTAGGAGATTGCTTAACTGACCACCCACTGGAGCATGACCTTATTATCTTCGACTGCCCAGCGACTCTTGGTCCGTTGCCTTTAATGGCTCTGGCTGCTTGCACGAACATTATTATTCCTGTACAACTGGAACCAAAGTCAATTCAAGGAGCAGCTCATTTACTAGAGTGGTACTACTATAATTCCAAGCACTTACGCTTAAAACCATCTCCAGAAATTATTGGATTTGTCCCTAGCCAATATGATTCTCGACGTGGTGCTCATCGGCAAATGCTGACTGCATTGCCACAACAGTTGCAGCAGATGAATATTCATGCGTTCCCAGCAATTCGGGATAGTGCTGAATTTGTCAATGCCAGTGGTCAAGGTTTACCACTACATCTTTACCGTCCTAGCCATCCTGCTAAAGATGATTTTAAAGAAATTGCTGTAGCAGTTATAAATTTAATTGGAAAACCGACCAATAAAACTAAAAAGACAAAATAATTATGAGCGCTCGTAAAACTCCTGACTTGACTAATTATTTTTCAGCAGCTAAACAATCTCAGCAATTATCTGAAGCTGAGGAAGAGATACAGCGATTAAGAGCAGAAATTGAAGAACTTCGTTCAGTAGGGTCAACTGATTTGGAGGTGCATCTTAACGAGTTGCGATTGCAACTCCAATCACAAATGGGTATCCTATCAATTCCTCTCGAACAAATTGAACCAAACCCAGAACAACCTAGACAAACATTTTTATCTGAAAGTATAGAATCTATGTCCCGCTCCTTGGCAAGTGATGGACAATTGGAACCAGTCATCCTTGTTCAACGAGAGAAGTTAGTTATATTTGATGGGGAACGGCGTTGGCGCAGTGCTAAAACTTTGGGTTGGCAGAATCTCCAAGCTGTGATTATTCCAGAACCTGAAAGCTTACATCGTAAAGCCCTACTCACCTCTCTGCACCGGGAGGATCTCAACCCGCTTGATAAAGCAGAAGCCATTGTACGGGAATTGGCTGATAGTACAAATCTAGAATCTCAAGATATCCCTCGCATTCTCTCTACAGTAGTACGGCGATTGAATGCACAAAAACGCATGAATTTTGTTGTGGAACTGATGACGGCTGGCGCAGAAGAGCAACAGCAAAGTTTAGACACTTTGGAGTTAGGTGACTCAGAAAAAGCTGTATTAGCATTACTGTTGGATTTACAGCTCAATCCTGCTTCCATTGATGCCAACATTTTTCCAATGCTATCTCTAGCAGAGGACTTGAAAGTAGCTATCAGAGGCGGACTAAAGGGCGTTCACGCAATGGCGCTACAAAAACTTTCAGCGAAAAATTTGGGAGTCAGCGAAGAAGAAGCGCAATTAATTAGGGTAAATACAACGCAGAAAGTGATGACAGAGAAATTATCTGCTAGTGCGACTCGAAAATTAGTGAATGAAGTTATAGAAAACCAAGCACAGTCATCTTCAACGCCTGTTGACAAAATTAAGCCAGTGTCACAAGAAGCACGTCGGCTGCAAAAACTCTCTTTAGAATCGTTGAAGAAAGCTGAAAGAACTCAGTTAGTAGAACTTCAGGAAATTTTACGTCAAAAGCTAGCAGAAATTGAAGAAGTTTTGAAGCAGAAGTAAAATATAAACAATAGTGTTAATCCATTTTCAAACCTGGCCAAAATCTTCTTCAAGTCACACATTTGATTGTTAATTTTTATTAATAAATCATTATTCTAAATAGAATAATGATTTTTGTACATGTTAATATTCCAATACAGTTCAGTTCAGCCTGAAAGTCATGTAAACTGCGTATTATTCTTATGAATGGAAATTAAGTGTGGTGCATCTTAAAGATTTCTCGTTAGTGTCTCCTGAAATACAAAGTGGTGACGTACTGAAAGCAATTGAGATGGCGATCCCAGCAATGGCAATCGAACAGGCGATCGCCAATACCCAAACCGGAGAAGAATGCTTGCGTTCGCTACCAGCGCAATTAGTGGTAAGCCTTTTAGGTTATTTTTTTTTTAAACTTTTCAGGACATCAAGGAGTAACTATGAAACCGAAATCAGATATTAAGTTTGATCGGATTGCTTTTGAAAAAATGAAAAGGATAATGCCAAATCTTTTAGAAGCTAAAAGACAGCAACAAACTAATGAAGATCATGTCAGAAGATTGCCAGAAGAAATTGCTTTTAAATTGACAAACAGTTGTAATTTAAGATGTGTTCATTGTTACCAGTGGAACGAAGACGGTCATCACCATGACATGGAGCGGATAGAGCAAAATAGAGATTTAGACTTTAGCATAATTGAGAAGGTATTTGCAGAAACACACGAAACTAAATCAAATGTTTATCTATGGGGTGGAGAACCTCTAATTTACAAAGACTGGAATAAGTTAGTGGATTTGTTGGAAAAAGATCCGCGTTGGACATCTATGTGCACCAACGGTATCGGTATTAAAAGAAATTTAGAATCTCTATTAAGAATATCAGAACATTTTGAAGTTCTAGTGGCTATAGAGGGTTTTAAAGACGAGCATGACGCCATTAGAGGAAAAGGTACTTATGAAAAAGCAATTGAGGCAATCGATCTGTTACTGGAACAAAAAAGGCAAGGTAATTATAAGGGTGAGATTGCTGTCAATTGTGTAATAACTGACAAAATGGTAATTAGGATCTACGAAATTATGGAATTTTTCGAGGCTAAACAGATTGACACAGTTTATCTAAGCCTCCTTTGGTATTTGTCTGATGAAACCACAGCCAAGATGGATGAACACGCTGCAAGACACTTTAACTGGCTATTTAATGAAGAAGAAAACGGTAGACCTAGCTGGCACGCTTATAAATATAGACTTAATCCTAATAATGCTGAGAAATTAATTGAAGAACTTAATAGAGTTAATCAGAGAAATTGGAGGATTAAACTACGTTATAATCCGGCACTAGACGTAGATGAAGTTAAGGAATTTATTTTAGGTAGCGATAAACCCGCCCAGAATAAAACAAAATGTTTAGCCATAAAAAATCGTATGGATATTTTTCCTAATGGTGAGGTTATTTCATGTAAATTCTTCCCTGAATTCTCGGTAGGAGATCTCAAAGCAGAGAGTGTACATGATATTTGGCACGGTTGCAAATTTACAAAGGTTCGAGAAACGATTGATAACGAAGGATTGATGCCTGTATGTGCAAAGTGCAATCTTTTATATTCTCGCGGTATTTAATTCATTGAAACAACAGTAGTACAGTTTATTTTAGTTTTGGGGTTGTCCTAGAATTTGTTGTTAACAAGCCCTACTTTTCCTATGAGCATTTACGAAAAAACAAACCCATGCTGGTACATAATTTATTACAGAAAAGTGCAGAATATCTTCCTGATAAGAAAGCATTGATTTGTAATGGAACTCTACTGACATTCCTCGAAATTGAGATATTATCTAACTGCCTTGCCAATGCGCTGAAAGCTGTAGGGCTGCAAAAACTCGATAGAGTTGCTATCTACTCAGAAAATTCAGTTGAAGTAGTCATTTCTATTTTTGGAATTTTAAAGGCTGGTGGTATATTTACCATAATAAATCCTCAGACTAAAGCCAGAAGATTAGAGTACATATTAAACGACTGCCAGGTCAAAATTTTAGTGACTCAGGCAAATCTAGCATCTAATTATTTAGGTTTCTCCTATCTAAATTTAATACTGTTAACGGAAAAAGAACCTGATGAGCAAAGTCAACTTATAAGTAATGATATAAAAATATCTTACTTTTGGGAACTTATAAAACAATCTCCAAATAACTGTCTAGATGCTCGATGCCGCGACACCGATGTATGCAGTATTATTTATACATCAGGTTCTACAAGTAATCCAAAGGGTGTAATGCTCACGCATTTAAATATGGTTTCTGCGGCTAATTCCATAGTTCAATATTTAGAAAATACTCCTGCTGATATCATAATTAATCTCTTACCTTTATCTTTTGATTACGGTCTTTATAATATATTAATGCCATTTTACTTTGGCGGAACTGTTGTTTTGGAAAAGACATTTATTTCTCCTCATCAACTGATTGGTTTAGTTAAAAAAGAAAAAGTAACTGGTTTGCCCCTTGTTCCAACAATCATTTCATTAATGTTAAAGTTTAAGAGCTTGGAAAAGTATGATTTTTCCAGTATAAGATACATTACCAGCACTGGACAAGCTCTTCCGCTCCAGCAGATTTTTCGACTTAATGAATTATTTTCTCAAGCAAAGATTTTTTCTATGTACGGGTTGACAGAATGTAAAAGGGTATCTTATCTTCCTCCCAATGAATTGCTGAAAAAACCAAATTCAGTAGGTAAGCCAATGCCTAATGTAGAGGTTTATCTCGTCAGTGAAAATGGAAGTAGACTAAATAAGCCTGGAGAGATAGGGGAACTTGTGGTTCAAGGTGCAAATGTAATGAAAGGTTACTGGAATCTTCCTGAAGAAACAGCAAAGGTTTTGAAACAAGGCTCTCATAAAGATGAAAATATCTTATATACTGGAGACTTGTTTAAAATGGATGAGGATATGTATCTTTATTTTGTCGGTCGAAAAGACGACATGATAAAAACATCTGGAGAAAGGGTAAGCCCTAAAGAAATCGAAGACATATTGTATAAACTCAAAGGTGTAAGTGAGGCTGCAGTATATGGGGTAGAAGATGAAATTTTAAGTCAAGTAATAAAAGTATCTTTAGTATTGGAACTCGGAGCAAATTTAACGGAAAAAGATATTTTTGAATATTGTGTGATCGCCTTAGAAAAATTTATGATTCCCAAACATATTGAAATTCTCAATGAGTTACCCAAAACAATTAATGGGAAAATTGATAAAAAAGCTTTAAAACACTTTAATTAAGTAAGTTGGAATTTATTTTTATTTTCTTTAATAAGCTTACATAAAAATTTAGGTAAGAACAATGGCTCAGATAAACTCACAGTTAAAAACTGTAAATCCAGGTTGGAAAAAACTAAAAAAGTTAAATACAATACCTATCGATTTAGAGCGTATTGCTTTAATTCGTGGCAAAGATACTGACTACCTCTGTGATCCTACTAATATAGAGTCACTCATCCTTGAGCTAGGTCTTAATGATGAGGGACTGGAAGAATTTCCAGAAAGTTTACATAATTCCTGTGGTCAAGGACTGCGAATATGGCAGTACCCAGTTCAATTTAGCAAATATTTAGTTGACGTAGCGAAATTAAAAATTGATTCTTATTTGGAAATAGGAATTCGGCATGGAGGAACATTCGTAACTACTGTAGAATATTTAAACAAGTTTAACCCACTTAAATATGCTATTGGGATCGATATTATTCCTTGTCTATCATTACTTGAATATGAGAAGATTAATCCAACAGCTAAATTTGTTAAAATTAATACTCAATCAAGTGATTACAAGGAATGGCTCAAAACTTATGATAAGTTTGATTTAGTATTGATTGATTCTTTTCATGAAGAAAAACAATGCCGAAATGAATTCATTTCTGTTAAAGAACAGGCTAATATCATTGCTTTTCATGATATTGCTAATATCAATTATCCAGGAGTAAAAAAAGTTTGGGAGGAAGTTAAAAACATAGATGAATATGACTGTCGTGAATATATAGCTCAGTATAAAGACATTGAGTTTTCGTATATGGGAATTGGACTTGCAGTAAGGAAGGAAAGGCTATGATAGATGATATTAAAATGCTTTTGGAAGAAGTCAAGGGTGTTCCAGGTTTTTCTAAAAACCTGTCTGACTCAGCTAGTCTCATTGAGGATGTGAAATTGGATTCTTTGGAAATGATAAATTTTATGTTGAGAATTGAAGAAGAACTGAAAATAGAAATTGATTTTGAGCAATTAGATTTTTCTTATCTAAACTCTCTCCAAGAATTTAGTGATTTTTTGGTAAAAATGAAACAATAAATTAATGTAATTAAATTAGAGTGATTATATGCCAATTTCTGAAAATCCAATAATTACAATTCTAGGTTCTGGTGTAGCTTTAGGGGTTTACATTCCAGCTTTGCTTGTTAATTCCCAATTAATAAAACAAAATCTTAATACGGAGGTCGTTGTTTTAGAAAACTATTACACTACAGATAGCAAAGAACAATTAAAATCTCATAAAAAGGCTTATCATAGCAATTTTTCAATTGCTTTAATGGGTCATAGAATGACTAAAGATATTCAACCAAGCTTGGATAAGACTTTGGTTGATGAGCTTTTGCAAAATTGGGAAAAAGACAACAGACTTAACTTCATTGTCTGGTCAGGATTGTGGATGCCTATTCTTGAAAAGTATCGAAATCAAGTATCTCCAAAAAAATTGAATATTGATATTTGTCGAATTGATGCAGATATATCAGCCACTTTTAAAATACATAAAAATAATAACGAGGATGATAATGAGGTGTGGCTGTGGAATTGGGAGCAAAAAAAATTAATTCATGAAATTCCTGTAACAAATCAACCTCCTTTACCCTATGCAGAAAGAGAAGATCGATTTGTTATTCATGGTGGTGGATGGGGAATCGGTACATATCAGAGTAAAGTTCCGGAATTAGAATCTAGAGGAATATTATTAGATATAGTTGCTTATAATGCTACAGAAGCTGCTGACCAAAAAGCCGGTAATAGGTACTTTATGGTGGATACTGAGTGGTTTCCATGGAACAAAAATAAAAATAATCAACATGAGTATCCTCCCTTTGGAGAGGTAGATTTAAATAAAAAACATTTTCAAAACAAGGAAGAATATCATGAGTTTTACGATTTGGTCAAGCAAAGTAAGGCAATAATCAGCAAGCCTGGTGGAGGAACTCTCATTGATTCATTAGCATCTGCTACACCTGTTATTTTACTTGAGCCTTACGGTTATGCAGAACAAAAAAACGCTGAAATATGGGAGTATTTAGGTTATGGGATTTCTTATACTAAATGGCAAGAGATGAATTATTCTTTTGATATTCTTGAAGATCTTTATGAGAATATTTTCAACAGAGAGAAAACAACTATTAATTATCCCCTAAGGTATGCAGAAAAATTTTTCGATAAGAGGATGTCTGAAAAGTTTTGAGGAGGTGATTTTGACTACGCAAGCTGTTTTAAAAAATATGCATACTGATGATAAATCTAATTCTCAGCAAAGTAAAAAGGAACGTTGGAATGCATTTCGAGATGTTCTGAGTTCATCTCGGCAAGGGTCTCCTCTACAACAGATTTCCCGAGAGAGCGATATACCACTTTCCTTTGCTCAACAGCGTTTCTGGTTAATCAATCAATTAGAGCCGAATAGCGCCTATAATGAATATGTAGCTTTTCTTCGTTTAGAAGGTTCACTTAATGTAGTCGCATTAGAGCAGAGTTTGAATGAGATTAGGCGTCGGCATGAAGTTCTGCGAACCACGTTTGCGGTTGTCAATGGACAACCAATTCAAAAAATCTCCTCATATGCACCTGTAGCCCTGTCGGTGATAGACCTTCGCAAATTTCCGCACTTTCAGCGAGATGCTATTGCTCAACAACAAGCGAATGAGGAAGCCCAGCAGCTGTTTGATCTGGTACAAGGTTCTTTGTTGCGAGTAAAACTTCTGCGCCTAAAAGAAGAGGAATACATTTTTCTGGTGACTATCCACCATATTATTTATGATGGGTGGTCTCACGGTGTATTCATTCAGGAACTGTCAGAACTTTACAAAGCCTTCTCCAACAGCAAGCCCTCACCGCTTCCCGAACTCCCTATCCAGTATGCCGACTTTGCTCAATGGCATCGGGAGTGGCTACAGGGCAAGATACTACAATCTCAGCTTGATTACTGGAAGCAACAACTGAGTGGCAACCTCCCTGTACTGCATCTGCCCACAGATCGGCTGCAACCACCTATTCAATCCTACCGCGGTGCATGTCATTCTCAGGTTTTACCCAAAGAACTCATCAATGCGCTTAAATTCCTGAGCGAGTCGGAAGATGTCACCCTGTTCATGACTCTGCTGGCAGCGTTTAAAACTTTGCTCTACCGCTACACAGGGCAAGAGGATATCCTTGTTGGTTCACCCATTGCTAACCGTAACCGACGTGAAATATCAGGGTTAATTGGGTGCTTCATCAACACTTTGGTACTGCGTACTGACTTATCAGAGAACCCAACTTTTAGTGAATTGCTAGGTCGAGTTCGCTCTGTTGCTTTAGAAGCCTTTACACATCAAGACCTACCTTTTGAAAAACTAGTAGAAGAACTACAGCCAGAGCGAAACTTGAGCCGATCGCCACTGTTCCAAGTTATGTTTGTGTTCCAGAATGCGCCAACATCTTCCTTGGAGCTTGAAGGCTTAACTCTGAGTCCATTGCCGGTAGAAAATAAAACGGCGAAGTTTAATTTGACTCTATCTTTAGAGCAAACCACTCAAGGACTGATGGCGGTGTGGGAATATAACACCGATTTGTTTGATGCTAGCACTATTGAGCGGATGGCAGGGCATTTTCAGATTTTACTGGAAAGTATCGTTACTCGCCCACAGCAGCACATTTCCGAACTGCCCCTACTTACGGTAGCCGAGCAACATCAATTACTGGTGGAATGGAACGATACTCAAGTAGACTATGACTTGGATCAATGTATCCATGAGTTGTTTGAGGTGCAATCAAAGCGCACGCCAGATGTAGTGGCAGTGATGTTTGAAAACCAACGACTGACTTACCGGGAGTTAAACGAACGTGCTAACAAAATAGCGCACTACCTGAGGACTCTGGGTGTGGGACCAGATGTGCTGGTTGGCATCTGTGTAGAGCGCTCTTTAGAAATGGTAGTAGGACTATTGGGGATTCTCAAAGCAGGGGGGGCTTATGTACCATTAGACGCTAACTATCCCCAAGAGCGTTTGAGTTATATGTTGTGGGATGCTGCTGTCTCAGTGCTGTTGACACAGCAGCATCTGCTAGAATCATTACCTCTCCATCAGGCTAATGTTGTCTGCTTGGACTCTGACTGGGAAGTAATTAGCACTCAAAGTCAAGAAAATCCTGTCAGTAAGGTAAGTGCAAATAACCTAGCTTATGTGATTTATACTTCAGGTTCGACTGGTAAGCCAAAGGGAATTGCCATGAGGCATTATTCCCTGGTCAGTCTGATAGTATGGCAGATTGAAAATGCGATCGCCGATTCTAAAGCAAAAACTCTACAGTTTGCCCCTGTAAGTTTTGATGTCTCCTTTCAAGAAATTTTCTCAACTTGGTGTGTAGGGAGTACATTAGTCTTGATTTCTGAGGAGATTCGACAAGATGCATACGCTTTGTTACGGTTAATTGTAGAAGAAGAAATCGAAAGACTATTTTTACCTGTTGTCGCCTTACAGCAATTAGCCCAAGTTGCTGATAGTTCGCTATACCATCCAACAAATCTGCGTGAAATTATTACCGCAGGCGAACAGTTGCAAATTACTCCTTCCGTTGTTAGCTTTTTCAACAAACTTCCGGCTTGTCTACTGCAAAATCACTATGGTCCATCGGAGACTCATGTAGTCACCAGTTTTACCTTAGAGGGTTCTGCAAAGGACTGGCAAGCTATTCCGCCGATTGGACGACCGATCGCTAACACCCAAATCTACATTCTAGATGACAATCTGCAACCCGTTCCCATTGGCGTTGCAGGGGAACTTTACATTGGTGGCGCAGGAGTTGCTCGTGGTTACTTAAACCGTCCTGATTTAACACTCTTAAAATTTATTCTCGATCCTTTTAGTCCCGAATCCCAAGCACGTCTCTATAAAACCGGGGATTTAGCCCGCTATCTTCCTAATGGCAACATTCAATTTTTAGGTCGCCGCGATCGCCAAGTCAAGATTCGTGGTTTTCGCATTGAACCCGGAGAAATTGAAACTGTTCTCAGTACGCATCCCCAAGTACAACAAGCCGTCGTTGTTATTAGGGAAGACAAACCAGTAAATAAGAGTCTAGTTGCCTATCTTGTTTCCGATCGGGAATCTCTCAGTAGCAGCCAGTTACGCGATTTCCTCAAACAAAAACTGCCAGAGTATATGATTCCTTCGGCATTTGTGATGCTGGAAGCTATGCCTCTAACTCCCAGTGGGAAGGTAGATCGCAAAGCACTTCCAGCACCAGATAGAGAATTAAGTAGCGAAGACAACTTTGTGCTACCCCGCACACCAACAGAAGAAGCGATCGCCCACATCTTCACCTCTGTCTTGGGACTGCAACAAATCAGTATCCACGACAACTTCTTTGAAATCGGCGGACATTCTCTTTTGGCGACTCAAGTCATTTCTCGGTTGCGAGAAACTTTCAAAGTCGAATTACCTCTGCGTCGCTTATTTGAATTGCCTACAGTCGCTCAACTAAGCCAGACAATCTCAGAGTTTGAGCAAAACAAAGCAGATATTATAGTTAAAAGTTGCGAAGGCATAGAGAACTTAAAATTTACCATTACTCCGACTCAGAGAACATCAAACCAGTTTCCTTTGTCTTTTAGTCAAGAAAGACTGTGGTTTCTCGACCGACTAGAAGGACTCAGTAACAAATACAACATTCCTATAGCACTTCAGATTCAGGGAAACCTCAATGTTGCTGTTCTAGAACAAGCCTTAGCAACAATCATTCAACGTCACGAAATCCTGCGTACCCGCTTCACAATCACCAATGGAACGCTAGTACAAGTGATTGACTCCAATAGCAATTTAACCCTACCAGTGGTGGACTTGCAGGAGTTTCCCCAAGACCAACGTTCTCACCAAGTGCAACAAAAGGTGAAAGAGGAGCTAGAAACCCCCTTCGATCTTTCTAAAAGTCACAGCCTCCGAGTAACGCTGTTGCAAGTTGAGAACAAAGCGTTTGTGCTACTTGTTAGTATGCACCATATTGTCTCTGATGGTTGGTCTATCGGTATCTTCATTCAAGAATTATTTACTCTCTATCAAGCCTTCTTATCCAAGAATCCTTCTCCCTTTCCCAACTTACCTATCCAGTACGCGGACTTTGCAGTTTGGCAAAGACAGTGGTGGCGTGGGGAACGTTTGGAAACTCAATTGAATTACTGGAAGCAACAGTTATCTAATGCACTACCAATTTTAGAATTACCAAGCGATCGCCCTCGACAAACCATACAAACCTTCCGGGGAAAAAGCCTTAGTTTTACGCTTAACACAGAGCTAAACAAACAATTACAAACCCTGAGCAAAAACACAGGTACTACCTTATTTATGACCTTGTTAGCAGCCTTCGCTACCCTACTTTACCGTTATAGCGGTCAAGAGGATATTAGCATAGGTTCTCCCATTGCTAACCGCAATCGCTCTGAAATAGAAACATTGATTGGGTCTTTCGTCAATACCTTAGTGTTACGCATCCGCATCCAAGACAATCCTAGTTTTAACGAATTACTGACTCAGGTGCGACAAGTGGCTTTGGAAGCTTATGAGCATCAAGATGCTCCTTTTGAAAAAGTCGTAGAAGGCTTACAGCCAGAGCGCAGTCTCAGCCAAAATCCACTGTTCCAAGTGATGTTTGTCTTACAGAATACACCGCTCTGCCAAGTGGAGGTGCCTGGTTTAAGCCTAACTCCTTTAGCGCTAGAAGCCGTAACCACCAACTTCGATCTAACCCTGTCAATGACAGAGACGAAAGAAGGATTGACGGGGGTCTGGGAATACAGTAGCGATTTGTTCGACGAAGCGACAATTGCGAGGATGGCGGAAAATTTCCAGGTGTTGTTAGAAGCTATTGTCACGAATTCCGCACAACCTATTGGGCAACTGCTTCTGTTGACGGATTCCCAACGGCATCAGTTATTACAAGAGTGGAACAATACGGTTACTGAGTATGCAACTGATAAGACAATTGCAATCCTTTTTGAGGAGCAAGTACAAAAAACACCTCATGCCGTAGCGGTGGAGTTTGAAGAAGAGCAACTGACTTATCAACAGTTGAATGCCAAAGCAAATCAGTTAGCGCACTACCTGCAAAAAATAGGTGTGGGAGCAGAGGTACTGGTTGGTATTTGTGTAGAACGCTCAATTGAAATGGTTGTAGGGCTTTTAGGCATTCTCAAAGCTGGTGGCGCTTATGTCCCCCTAGACCCCGCCTATCCCCAGGAACGACTAGCATTTATGGTGTCGGATTCCCAAATGCCAGTACTGCTGACTCAACAGCAGTTACTCGAAGGTTTACCCCAGCATCAGGCGCGTGTCATCTGCTTAGATACAGACTGGGAAATCATTAGCAAAAACAGCAAGGAAAATCCTATTAGCAGCGCTACTTCTGATGATTTAGCTTATGTCATTTATACATCAGGGTCTACAGGAAAACCGAAAGGTGTGCAAATTCTGCACGGTGCTTTAGTAAACTTTTTGAAGTCGATGGAGTGCGAACCGGGATTGTCAAAATCTGACATATTCCTGGCTGTTACGTCGATATCATTCGATATTGCGGCTCTAGAACTTTACTCACCCTTAATTACTGGTGCGCGTTTAGTATTATCAAGCCGCGAAGTAGCCACAGACGGTAGACTGCTTATCAAGCAACTTAATACTTTTGATGTGACTGTCATGCAAGCCACCCCAGCTACTTGGCGGATGCTTCTGGCTATGGGTTGGCAAGGCAGTCCTCAATTTAAGATCCTTTGTGGAGGTGAAGCTCTTCCCCGCGATTTAGCAGAGCAGTTGCTTAAAAGAGGCGCTTGCCTGTGGAATTTATACGGCCCTACTGAAACCACTATTTGGTCTACTGCCTGTAAGGTAGAAGCAAGCAAGCTATCTAAATATCTAGTACCCATTGGTAACCCAATTGCCAACACTCAGGTGTATCTGCTGGACTCCCATTTGCAGCCCGTGCCGATTGGTGTGCCGGGCGAAGTATACATTGGAGGTGAAGGTTTGGCACGGGGTTACCTCAATCGCCCGGAGTTGACGAGTGAGAAGTTCATTACGAACCCCTTTGACAATTCAAAATCAAATCGTCTGTACAAGACTGGAGATTTAGCCTGTTATTTGCCTGATGGCAATATTGAGTACCTCGATCGCATCGACTACGAAGTGAAAATTCGTGGCTTCCGCATAGAGCTGGGAGAAATTGAAGCTGTCCTGAGCCAACACCCGATTGTACACCAAACTGTAGTCATTGCTCGAGAAGACCTGCCTGGCGATAAACACTTAGTCGCCTACCTCGTCTCGAATCAGGAGGAAGTACCCACAATTAGCGACCTGCGCCGTTTCTTAAAACAGCAACTACCCGAATACATGATGCCGTCTGCTTTTGTGATAGTGGATGCTTTGCCGCTGACTCCAAATGGCAAAGTAGACCGTCGCGCCCTTCCCGCCCCAGATAAATCTAGTTTTCTAGATAAAAGCTTTGTACCCCCCCGCACCCAGAGCGAAAAACAACTGGCACAAATTTGGTCAGAGATTCTAAATGTGCAGTCGGTGGGAATCAGAGATAATTTCTTCGAGTTGGGGGGTCATTCTCTGATGGCGGTTCGCTTGATGGTCAAAATTGAACAGGAATTTGGGAAAACTTTGCCGATCGCCACACTTTTTCAGTTTCCCACTATTGAAGATTTGGCGAATCATCTCAAGACTAACAAAAATACCCCAAGCTCTTCAAATTTAGTCCCGATTCAGCCAAAAGGAGACAAGACACCTTTGTTCTGCGTCCATCCCGTCGGCGGTGATGTTCTCTGCTATGCAGATTTGGCACATCATCTTGGCGATACTCAACCGTTTTGGGCTTTGCGATCGCAAGGGATACGAGGGGAGTGCGAACCCCTAACCCGAATTGAGGATATGGCTGCTACTTATATCAAAGCTTTGCAAACCATCCAGCCTCAAGGCCCTTACCAACTCGCTGGTTGGTCTATGGGTGGGGCGATCGCTTTTGAAATGGCTGTTCAATTAGTTGCTTCTGGGCAAAAGGTTTCTCTGCTAGCTTTAATTGATAGCTATGCGCCTATCTCTCAGTTCAAAGGTTCCTTAGAGATAGATGAGGCAACGCTATTAGCTGATTGGGTAAAAAATTTGAGTGGATCTAACCTAGCTGGGTCAGTATCAGTCGAAAAATTGCGCCTTCTGAAACCACACGAACAATTTAACTACGTTCTAGAGCAAGCCAAAAGAGACGGACTCTTGCTCAAAGAAATGGGACAAAAGCAAGCCAGTTCATTATTTCAAACGTTTAAAGTCAACCGCCTAAGTCTACATTCTTATATTCCCCAGCCTTATCCAGGTCGGATTACTTTATTCTGTGCTAGTGAGACTCCCAATGAAGAAAACCAAGACCCTACCCACGGTTGGGGAGAATTAGCGATGAAGGGTATAGATATGCACAATATTGCTAGCAATCATTTCTCAATTATGCGATCGCAGATACTAAGTGAGTTGATCGAAGCTGAACTCACACATATAAAGTGAAGCATACTATATTACATTTAAAAACGCATTTTCAAAATACTACAAGTACTAACCCCAAAAGCAGAGGTGTATTCACTAACTATTTCTTTGAGGAGAACTGATAATGCCACAAATAATGCCAAAAGTAAATTTGATAAATTCTCATTTAGACAAAGAGGTAATTCGGCAAAAATATGAAGAACATTCAATCGTACAAATAGAGAATTTTTTCTCAAATATCTATGCAGAACAACTGTATGATTTTTTTTATAACCAAATATCTAGCGATATGTGGTGTTCTGTTACATACCCTAGTCCAAACCCAAATATAGACAAGAATGTTTACAATGTTTATAAAAATAGATATTTACCCACTTTACAGGACAATATTGAGCAGGGCAAAAAAACAGCTAGAGATACATTTAAATCGAATTTATTTGCCTATATATTTGACGTAACGTTAGAAAATCATAAAGAAAAATGTAATTGTGTTGAATGCCAGCTTCGACAATATCTAGCTTCAGATGAAATCCTTGAATTTTTCTACGAGACCATAGGAGAAAAAGTTATCCAACCCTCAGAAATAATGGTAACTAGATATACTCAAAGGGCTTTTCTCGCTCCTCACAAAGATGCAAATAGGGGTGGATTTGGCTTTGTGTATAGCTTAACAAAAGGATGGAGAACGGAGTGGGGGGGAAATCTTCATTTCATCAATGAGGAAGATTGTACTTTGGTTGAGCGGGTGATAGTGCCTAAATATAACCTGATGACAATATTTAGTTTAAATAATAATCAAGGAAAGCCGCATTTTGTTTCTGAAGTCAGTCATGCAGCATCCACTGAAAGAATTTCTGTTACTGGCTGGTATCGGTAACGTTTAAAATTTTTAGAATCAATATTCAGCAATATCTATTACTTAAAGGGGATATATAAATGAGGGTAGTTGCATTATTAACAGTCAGAAATGAAGAGCGGTTTTTGACAAGGTGTTTAGAACATCTCTATTCTCAGGAAATTGAAACTTGTTTAATTGATAATGGTTCTGATGACAAAACTCTAGAAATTGCTGAAGCTTATTTGAACAAAGGTGTATTTAGAATTGAACATTTACCTTATCCAGGATATTTTGAACTATCCGCAATTACATCAAATGAAGAAAAACTAGCAAAGGAAATAGATGCTGATTGGTTTATCCATCATGATGCTGATGAAATACGCCAAGCCCCAAAGCCATATCGCACCTTGATTGAAGGAATTGAAGACGCAGATAGTCAAGGTTATAATGCCATCAATTTTGACGAGTTTGTATTTATGCCAACTAGTGATGATGAATCATTTGAGGAAAAAAACTATGTTGAAGAAATGCGTTACTATTACTTCTATCAACCAGATATACTGTATCGACTAAATGCGTGGAAGAATCTAAATATTCCGGTTGATCTTACAAGTAAAGGTGGACATCGTGTAGCATTTGAAGGACAGCGGATTTTTCCCGTGTCGTTCATTTTACGGCATTATGTAGTTCTGAGCCGAACTCATGCTTTGCAGAAATATCTGGGGCGCGTACACTCTATGCAGGAAACTGTTGAACGTGGTTGGCACAGAGTCAGCTCCTCATTTTCACCAGAGCGGTTAGCCTTTCCCAGTCGAGAGCAAATGAAGCTTGTTAGTCCTGACAATACCTGGGATAAATCACAACCTTGGTTACATCAAGAATTTAAAGGGCAGAGACCATTTTTGACCAATCAAACAACTGCTTATAAAGATGAGCAGGTTCATTTTCACCAAGAAAAAAACTGGAAACCGAAGCTGTTCAATGAAACTAGCTATCCTCCAATACCAATTATTGTCAGTGTTGGTCATTCAGGTACAACTTTGTTATGTTTAATGCTTGATGCTCATCCAGAGTTATCTATTCCGGCTGAAACTCATTTTATGTCATCATTACTTCAACTTAAAAGTGAGGGCGATGTTCTGCGTCATGAACTATATAATATGGTTGTTAATGCTGCAAATTGGGATAAGTTCAACTTATCAAAAGAAGACTTTTATAACGAACTGAGTACAATCAATCCATTTAATCTTGCAGATGGTTTAAGATGCTTTTATAAGATGTATGTGCAGCAGTTTAAAAAGCCCCGATATGGAGATAAAATCTCACAATATCTGACACAGATATCTTCTATTCAAGCTGCTTTGCCGGAAGCGCATTTCATCCATATTATTAGAGATGGACGAGATGTTGCTTTGTCTAAAAGAGGACTCGAAGTTGAGCCAGGAAATGATATTGAAGCTCAGGCTAGTGATTGGTTATGGCGGATTCGAGAAGCGCGTCAACAGGCACAATTCTGCTCACATTATCTAGAGGTTCATTATGAAGACCTGATTACAGACACCAAAAGCGTCTTGATGAAAATATGCAAATTTATCGATTTACCTTATAGTGAAAACTTACTCATACAGTTATCCCCCGATCGCACTCGAATAAACCGCTGGCAAAGTGAAATGAGCGATCGCGATCAAGCCAAGTTTGAAGCAATTGGGGGCAGTATGCTACGCGAACTAGGATATAAAACTTGAAATAGGATTCGCTATGTCTCAAATTCATATTTGGCCAGAACCAACAGTCAAAAGTAATGACTTAATCACCGTTAGCGCCACAATTGAGATTCTTAACCAAGAGCGAAATAGCCTATGGTATCGGCTGCCAGATAAACATAGTTCTTTATTAACGTCAAGTTGCGATCCATTCGTTGTCGCCACCATTTTCATGGCTATGACTCAGGGCGTTGATGTAGTGGTTCACGGTGAAGTGTCTCCTTCTTTGCTGCAAAATTTAACGGAGTTTCAAACGGTGTGGGCGTGCTGGCGATCGCATTACAAGCAAGTTGAAATCACCGCAGAAGTTGAGCGAGAACAGCCGACAAATAACAGGACATCCAGAACAATTTCTACTTTTTCTGGTGGTGTAGATAGTTGCTTTACAGCGTTTCGCCACGCTAAAAAACTGTGTGGTCGGGTGCAGCGTCCTCTAGAAGCAGGGTTAATGATACATGGACTAGATATTCGCCTCCACGAGCAGCAATACTTTGACAATGCAGCACAAAAATCTAGAGCGACACTTGCTAGTTTGGGGTTAGAGCTAATTACAATGGCAACTAATTTCCGCTCCTTTAAGCAAGATTGGGAGGATGTTTTCGGGGTTGCAATTGCGTCTTGCTTAATGCTGTTACAAGGTGGCTACGACTCTGGTCTAATTCCCAGTTCCGTACCTTACCAGGAAATGAATTTATATAATGAAATAATATCCTATGGCTCAAATCCAATTACAGATTCGTTGCTGTCAAGCCGCTCTTTTCAAATTATTCATGATGGTGCAGGCTTTACCCGCACAGAAAAAGTCAAACAAATTGCCCAGTGGCAAGAAGCTTTACAAAATCTAAGAGTCTGTTGGCAAGGAGAGCAGAAAGATCGTAACTGTGGACACTGCGAGAAATGTATTCGGACTATTCTCAATTTTCGAGTAGTAGGGCTTGGTCTGCCCCATTGTTTTGAGCGAGATATTGACGAGCGAGATATTTTGAGTCTCCCAGTTTTGAACAAAAGTATATTGGGTGAATGCGTTTCTATATTAGCTACGGCTAAGACCAACTCTATCTCTAATTCATGGGTTACGGCTTTAGAAGAATATGTAAGACGTAATCAGCGCAACGCTATCTCAGCTTCTAAGACGTAGCCTACCACGGCTATTTCACAAAATTCATCATCAAAATTAAAGGAGAAGATTGATCGTGATTCGACAGTTACTAAAATCCAATATCACTGAAAACAGTATTAATCAACTTCCAGTGGTAAACAGTCACAACGAATGGGATACTCTGCAAGAAGTTATCGTCGGGCGTATTGAGGGAGCAGCTGTTCCTCCAATAGAACCTACTCTACTAGCTAATACTTCTCCTAGCAACTTGGAATTTTTTCACAAACATGGGGGTAAGCCTTTTCCCCAAGAGCTAGTAGATGCTGCTGCCAAAGAGCTAGAAGAGTTTTGCCGAATTTTGACAGCTGAAGGCATAACTGTAAGGCGACCGGAAGTCTTTGACTTTTCCCAAACTTACCAGACACCGGATTTCACATCTTCTGGTTTTTACGCTGCTATGCCTCGGGACATCTTAATTGTTATTGGCAACGAAATTATAGAAGCACCGATGGCTTGGAAATCGAGGTTCTTCGAGTACCGCGCTTATCGCTCCCTGACAGTAGAATACCTGCAACGAGGAGCCAAGTGGACGGTAGCTCCAAAATCCAACATGTCAAATGAGTTTTATGATATTGAGTATGCTAACAAACCTGTTGAAGAACGCTTTGCTTTAACTAAAAAGAATAATTGTTTTGTAACTCGCAACCAAGAGCCTAGCTTTGACGCAGCAGATATTGTTCGCTTTGGTAAGGATTTATTTGTACAACGTTCCCATGCAACCAACGATTTAGCAATTACTTGGCTGCAAAGGAATTTGGGTGATAGCTACCGGGTACATAAAATACAATTCCAGGACGCAAATCCTTTGCACATAGATGCCTCTCTAGTGCCTTTAAAACCAGGAATAGCATTAGTGAATCCTTCTCGTCCTTGCATCCAGGAAGAAATTTTTCGCAAAGCAGGTTGGGATTTAATCAATGCCGCATCTCCAACTCTTCCTAAAAACTGGCCCATGTATATGTGTAGTTCTTGGATCAGTATGAATATACTCAGCTTAGACCAAGAACGTATTGTGGTAGAGAGTCAGGAAGAACCTACACAAAAACTTTTGCAAGATTTGGGATTCAAAGTCATTCCAATTGATTTTCGTCATGTCTACACTTTTGGTGGTTCATTCCATTGCGTAACCTGTGACGTACGACGGGATAGTAAACTAGAGGAATACGGATTCAGCGATATTGATACTTAAGCTTAATCACTATATTTCTGTTGAACCTCATTCCGGGTATTGCATTCTAATTCACCTTAATTCGTACTTCTATTATGTAACGCCCAAAATTGCTGATTAAAATATGTCGGAGTCGTCTGTGATGAATAACAAGCTAATTCGTGTGTTTAAAGACATCAACTAACTACCTTCCTCAGCAGAAGTATTATGGTGGAGCGAATGCATATTTGGCAGGAAATTGCTGGGGTTAGTGTATCTGCATGAAAGGACTGTTTGTTCATGAAGATAGTGGCTGTTGCGGCTTGCGTCAAGTTAATTTGACAATACCCCTCTAATGAGTTATCTCCTTACTTAAAAATGAAAACTATAGTTTATCAATCTTATCGTACTGAAAATGTACCTACTTGGATTAATACTTGTATGCAGACAGTCAAAGATTGGGCAACGCTGAAGGACTTCGATTATCAAATGATCGATGATAAACTATTTGATTATGTTCCGGATTGGTACAAGGAAAAGGTAAATGGAAAAATACAGCCAATTTCTGATTTAGCGAGACTAGAATTAGCGAAAGAATTTCTTTTAAAAGGATATGAGCGAACTATTTGGATGGATGCTGACATTCTGATATTCCATCCAAAACAGTTGAATGTTAACACCATAGAAGAATATTTATTTTGTCACGAAGCTTGGATATCCCTAGAAGCAGGAAGTGAGGTAGAGTCAGGCAAAATTATTTGTAGAAGTAAAGTTAATAATGCTATGGCTATATTTACTCAAAAGAATAGTTTTTTAGATTTCTACATTTATGCCTGCAAAGAAATTGTCAGAAATTCTAAAGATACAGTTTCTTTAATTGAAATTGGTACTAAATTTTTAACCAATCTGCATCAATTTCTTCCTTTACATCTTTTCAAAAATCTAGGGCTTTTAAGTCCTTTAAATATGTATGGTATTGCTGAAAATAAAAAGTATTTAACTCAAGAGTATACCAAACTAATGGGCGCTCCAATTTATGCAGCAAATTTGTGTTCAACATTTAGAAATACTAGCTATCAAGGAATAGATATGAATGATAAAGTGTACGAAATTGTGATAGAAAAGCTTTTAGAAACAAAAGGAGAATTAGTCAACCAATACTTTCAGTAGTATTGAAAAAGCAAAAGAAAAGTATGATACGTGTCCGCTCTTATCTAGAACACAAAGTATGAGTAAACATATTTTTTTGTATACACACGATAGAGGAGTTGGTGGAGTTGCACAAAACCACCACTTAATTATGCGTACATTGGTAAGGTTGGGATATCAAGTAACCTCTGTACAACCCCCAGCATATGATGATAGGATAATCAGCCTTCAAAAGCAGTTGGGTATTCGGCACATCTGGGCAGAACCGAAAGCTAAGTTTAAAAGCTGGTCACTAGGCTTTGATGTTGAATGTTGGCAACCAACTTTAACAAACTACTCTGAAAACCCGGATTTAATTATTTGTAATAATGTCCATCCGTTTGCCACCTTTGTTGTTAAACAAATCGCTATTCAACTTGGAATACCCTACATTGTAATCGAGAATCTTGTTGTGCCAGAGCTAGCTCTTCAGTTCGCTGAATATTTAGATGAGCTATCACATCACTACACTCAAGCCAAGTCAGTTATTGCCGTTTCTTATGAGAATTTAAGTTTATTACACAAATTATTCAAGCTTCCTGAAAATAAAGGAAAGGTTATTTATTATGGACGACCTTCAGAATATTTCACTCCTTGCGACTTCAACGTGCGCGATCGCCTGCGCCAATCGCTTAACATACCAACAGATGCCGTAGTTTGCTTCACAGCTGCTCGTATAGAACTGCGAAAAGGCTACCAGTACCAGCTAGAAGCAATTAAGCAGCTAATGCTCAATCCAGTATGGCCTCAACTTTACTTTGTGTGGGCAGGAGGTGGAATTTTTGAGCCACAACTCGAAAAGGAACTCCAACAAGCAGTTGAGCAACTAGGCATAACTGACAAAGTTATATTTTTAGGGAACCGCTCTGATGTTTTAGATTGGCTGAATGCCGCTGATATTTATGTGTTTCCTTCACAGCTAGAAGGAATGCCTTTGTGTGTTATGGAAGCAATGGCAAAGGGATTGCCGATAATTGCAACAGCCGTCAGTGGAATTCCAGAAGAATTAGGTAATACTGGCAAATTACTTCCTGACCCCAACATTGATTCCCAAGCCACCGTCAGAGAATTGGTAACGACGATTCAAGACTGGGTTATGAGTCCACAGTTACGTCACGACCTTGGTCAGGATTGCAAGCAGCGAGCAGAAAAAATGTTTAGGGAAGAACAGAGTATGAAAAAATTAGTGGAAGTGATTGAGAAGACATTCATGCTGTCCGAGGGTGCATCCCATGAGTATTACAACTAGTATACTAATACGCACGAAAAACGAAGCTAAATACATATTAAACACTTTGAGACTGGTGACAAGTCAATCTTCAAAGCTCAAAGATATTGTTGTAGTGGATTCTGGATCTACTGATGAAACAGTTAATATTGTCAAGCAGTGGAGTGACGTTAAGCTAATTCAAATTCAGCCTGAACAATTCACATTTGGCCGTTCTTTGAACATTGGCTTCAAAACTATTGAGGGAGAAATAGTTGTATCGTTGAGTGCTCATGCTTTTCCCTGCAATCAGTACTGGTTGCAAAACTTGGTTAAGCACTTTGATGACCCTGAAGTGGCGGGAGTTTATGGCAAGCAGATTCCTCAACCTAATGCTTGGCCATCGGTTCAGCGAGACTATATAGCGGGTTATGGCGATCAAAGACGAATTCAGACAAACCCGGATAGTCCTCGCGAACACTTTTTTTCCAATGCTAATTCTGCTATTCGTCGTCAGTGCTGGGAGAAACACTGTTTTGATGAAACGCTAACTGCTTGTGAGGATGCAGAGTGGGCAAGAGCAATGCTAAGGCTGGGATACAAAATCATTTATGAACCTGAAGCAGCAGTATATCACTCACACAACGAGCCTCTTGTTAAGGTATATCAGCGAGCTTACAAAGAAGCTCTGGCATTTCAGTCGATTTACGAAGAAAAAATGAGCTTGCACCATGCTTTACGCAAATGGCGTAAGTCAGTATTAGCTGACATTCGCTTCATCCTCCAAAATGGTAAAGCTTACGAGTGGATTTTACAAGCACCAATCTACCGCCTGTTCTGGATTTACGGACAGATCAAACCTAGTCTACCTGCGCCGATGTGGAAGCAGTTGGTTAGGCAGTGGTTGAGGGAGTAATTAAGCAAGCAGTTACTTAAAAGCATCACACAAATAGCTAATTATAAGGATATTATGATTTAGGGAGTTCTATGCTGAGTGATATTTTAATCGCTATTGGTAACAAAATCATTGAAGCATTTTTTTGAAAGATAGCAAACAGCCGAGTAAAAGAGCCAAACAATATGTTTTAGAAAATTAATTTTGAAATATTGCTGTAGCTCGCTTAGAAAAATATTTACTTAACTAGAACTTACGCATTGACAGAACATTGATACTATGCAGTTAAGTTCAACTTCTGTGTTAGGTGTTCTAAAATAAAATCACGAGCCACTTGAAGAGATAAATTTCTTTGGAGTTCATACCAATT
>JAHHHH010000092.1 GCA_019359415.1 Iphinoe sp. HA4291-MV1
ATGGAAACTTTTAACGCTTGTGGAGAGATGACCCTCTACCCAGATTTGGCGACAAGTCTAGGCAAGGTTGCTCAGTCAAACAAGAATCCCCGCACGTAGCGAAAGCGGAGTGCGTGGGAGCGTCAATGCTAATGGTCTGTTAAGATACTCCTTATTTGTCGCAAGGTCTCCAGGTCCTCCATCTACACAGCCAACTAAATCCCCCGCCGCTTCAAATACAGACATTGGCGTACCATCAGGATGCTTAAACTTTACCTTTGGTGACTTGCTTTGCAGAAACTCCACAAAGTCAAGTACCTGTTGCTGTTTTTCTGGGGAAAGGGTTTTCACCTTTTCCGCAATGATTTGGTCTATAGCAGAAGCATCCAAAACATAATTACTCACGCAAACTCTCCTGACGTCGTTCTGCTATGAGGGTACAATACAGGTTGTTTGTAGGGGCACGGCATGCCGTGCCCCTACCATATGGATGCATGTATTTTATGCAAGTGAGAATCGCTATTTCGGATCTAAGTGGGTGAACAAAACAAAATTCATGGTGGGCATTGCATATTAAAAGATTGTAACCTTTGCAGAGCAACTGTTTTAAGCAATGCCCACCCTACTGGCTAACGACTTCGTATTATTCGGATCTAACGACAACTTGTTGTGATCTAACGACAGCTTGTTGTGATCTAACGACAACTTGTGCATTCCTAACGACAGCTTCTTGTGACGTAACGACAGCTTGTGCATTCCTAACGACAGCTTCTTGTGATCTAACGACAACTTGTGCATTCCTAACGACAGCTTCTTGTGATCTAACGACAACTTGTGCATTCCTAACGACAACTTCTTGTGATGTGACGACAGCTTCTTGTGGAACTGCTCCTGAAAGAGCTGCCTTCGCGCAGCGTGTCGCAGACAAGAGCGATGGCGCAGAGTACCCGCGCCCAGGCGATCGCTCAAGGAGCAGGGGAGTGTCAACTACTCGTCAATTTGCCAAAAATCCTTTGTGACATTTTCATCCAAAATCTTCCTTGGTCGCACAATCACAATAATTTTCCCCAGCAGGGGAATTTCCGGTACCGTTTCAAACCATTGAAAATCTAATTCACCAGAATTATCAACCACAAAGTAACTACTCGCATCCCATTCTCGCTCTTGCCGATCTACGACAACCAAAACAGGTTCTATAGGATTTTGTGTTTGGTTGGGAAAGCGATCGCTCTTGCATAAAATCGCCACTGGATCTTCTGCACTTAACAAAATCTGCCAACCTGGTAAGGGTACCCAAGCTTGCTCTCCAGCAAACTTAACCATGCGAAATGGTTCTATCTCTTCAACTATGGGTACTGCTTTCAAATCTTGGGGTGTTAATGGTAACTCACCTGCCACAGGGATAATACGTGGTAATTCTGCCTCTGATTCCAAACGATAGAAGGGTAATAAAGGAATAGGACGTTTGGGAACTACCGTAAAATCTATTAACAATTGTTCGATTTGTTTCCTTGCTGTTGGTGAGTGAGCAAAACGCAAACCTTTGGCTATGAGGCGGGAGCGTTCTTGTAAGTCTGAGTTTTGACGAGCTAGTTTCCAGCATTGATAAGCGATCGCATCTCCCGGATGATTTTCAAACCCTTCCGGTAGAGTCCCCAGGCGAGAAAAATCTTTCGTCGCTTTGGCGATTTCCCGCGCCTCATCAACATCAAGTTTGTGTTGGAACGTCAGTTCTGCAGCAGCGGCGCGTTCTTCTTGGGTGAGCAGGCGCAGTTCGTACAAAACATCACTACCTCGCATGGTGTAGTGCGATCGCACTGCTTCGGATGCACCAGCCTTTTCTATAGAGTTGTACACCTGAGCGCCAACAATGACTTGATTTTGTTGTATCGGCTCAAATCCAGTTGCTTCAAAGATGGCTTGGGGATCGTAACCAAGTTTTTGCAGTTGGGCTATGGCAACTCCCCATTCCACCCAAGTGCCTTGCTTTTGTCTAAGCTTTCGCAGCAAATCTGGTGCCACATCATTATCAGAATTTTGAGCATTGGGTGGTAGGTCAGTCATAAATTTTGATTGAGAATAGCCACGACAGAATCACCGATTCTATAATCCGATTTTTGAGTGAGCGTGCTTTTTGAAAAAATGTGGGTCATGACAAGGACGGCTAGCCGGGGCTTGTTGACAATCCACTAACGAGCTTCAAGGGAAGGCACTTAATACGTATGCAACAAGTCTTATTGTATTGTCAAAAGGTCAACTCATACTCTACTGTAAAACCGATTTATACGTTTTCAATACAAAAGACAGTTTGTGATAATTTCAAATTACGTAATTATACTATTGTTAAAATTTTATGTAGTGTATTCTTTAGTATAAAAAAACTAGGATATTTTAAGTAGTTAACAGAAAGATATCCGAGTATTTACTACTTATGATTGTGCTATATTTTTAATCTAGTTAGTATTAAAAATAACAACAAATGAATAAATTTTTAAGGAATTGCTTTTTATGGATAATCAAATTCCTGAACTAGATAAGATTCGGCATCAATTAATGACTATAGAAAAACCGAAAAAGCAGAAAATCTTGGTAGTTGATGACGAGCAAGATAATTTGGATTTACTTTACCGCACCTTCCGCCGCGACTTTAATGTCCTAAAAGCAGACAGTGGTATGAATGCTCTGCAAGTGTTGGCAATTGAAGGAGAAGTCGCTGTCATTATATGCGATCAGCGAATGCCAGAAATGAAGGGAACTGAGTTTCTAAGCAAAACAGTGCCTCAGTTTCCGGATACCATAAGAATTATCCTTACAGGTTTTACTGATATTGAAGACTTAGTAGAAGCGATTAATGCAGGACAGGTCTACAGGTATATCACTAAGCCTTGGAATCCAGGAGAATTGAAGGTGGTAGTGCAACGAGCGGCTCAAACCTACGATTTGCTCAAGCAACGTACAGAAGAATTGCGCCGTGCTCATGCTCAAATAGCACTGCTGACTGTTTTAATGCAGGTCACTCAAGAATATACTTGTTTGGAGACAACTCTCAATTCCATCGCTAGGGCGTTTGGTGAAACTTTTACAGCTGATAGCTGTATACTGCAGCTAGTAGAGAGTAGTGCTTTAATTGGCAATCAAGGTACTTACACTACTACAGGTACAGTGGAAAACTGGCTAGCTCAAGAGCCACTCACAACCGAAGCGATCGCCCTTAAAGGTGCTGCACTCCTCGCAATCGCCACTCAGCAAATGCAAGTCTCGGTCAATTTACCTAATGACAAAAAGTTAGCTAGTGTTGAACACTACCCAGCTAAAGGAGTTCAAGTATATCTCATGATTCCGATAACCTATCGCAAAGAAGTATTGGCGGTGTTATCACTACAGTGGCTACAACCCTATACTTTGCACCAAGATGAACTGAAACTGATTCATTTATCATCTCAACTAGTAGCGATCGCACTAAGTGCAGTGCTGTGACATACTCCTACTCCGGGAGACGCGCAATGGGCAAGGGGCAAGGGGCAAGGGGCAAGGGGCAATGGGCAAGGAAGGGGCAATAGGGAATAACTTTTGACTAATGACTAATGACTAATGACTAATGACTAATGACTAATGACTAATGACTAATGACTAATGACTAATGACTAATGACTAATGACTAATGACTAATGACTAATGACTAATGACTAATGACTAATGAAATTCGTACTATTTTTAACCGCATTGCTCCTGTGTATGACCAGCTAAATGATTGGTTGAGTCTGGGACAACACCGTATATGGAAAGAAATGACGGTTAAATGGAGTGCAGCCAAACCAGGAGATACAAGTCTTGATTTGTGTTGTGGTAGTGGAGATTTATCTTTCCGGTTGGCGCGGCGTGTGGGAAGAACCGGACAGGTGTATGGAGTGGATTTTTCCCCACAATTGTTAGAAATTGCCAGAAAACGTTCTCAAGGTCAATATCCCCAATCTAGCATCAATTGGATAGAAGCTGACGTTTTAGACTTACCCTTTGAGGACAACCAATTTGATGCCGCAACGATGGGTTATGGTTTAAGAAATGTAACAGATATTTCCCGTAGTTTGAAGGAGTTACACCGCGTTGTGAAAACAGGTGCTAAAGCTGCAATTTTAGACTTTCATCGTCCCAGCAATCCTCAGCTACGAGCCTTTCAGCAGTGGTATCTGGACAATCTTGTTGTTCCAGTTGCCAATAGTTTAGGTTTAAAAGAAGAATACGCTTACATCAGTCCCAGCTTAGACCGCTTTCCTGGAGGAAAGGAACTCTTAGCGATAGCTCGTCAAGTTGGTTTTGCACAAGCAACACACTATCCCATTGCGAACGGTATGATGGGAGTGCTAGTGATAACGAAAGCTTAGTAGTTGTTAATTATTAGTTATTAGTAGTTTGCTAATGACTAATGACCCTTCTCCTGTCACCAGACGCACTCGCGTTCGGGAACGCCCGTCGCCTACGGTAGGGTTATCCTCCTACAGCGCTGGCTCACTAATGACTAATGACTAATGACTTTGGATTGGTCTCATCTTTGGCTTTATGTTTCTCCCCCAATAGTGGGTGGAATTATTGGCTATTTCACTAACGATATAGCCATCAAAATGTTATTTCGTCCCTACCGTGCGATTTATATTAGTGGACGAAAGCTACCCTTTACGCCTGGATTGATTCCCCGTAACCAAGAACGGCTTGCTAAGAACATCTCAGATACAATCATGGGGTCGCTGCTGACACCAGAGGAATTGCAAAATTTGGCGCGGCGACTTTTGCAAACAGAACGCGTACAAGGAGCAATTCTCTGGATATTGCGACTGGCAATTGACCAACTAAAATCTGATAAAGAGCAGAAAACTGCTAAGATTTTGTCGGGAATATTGCAGGATTTGTTGGGAGAATCCTTACCACGTCTTTTGAAGGTGTTGGCGCGGCGAGAAGACTTTTTAGAGGTGCAAGTCAACCAAGTTTTTGACCAGATATTACTGGACTTTCAACTCAGTGAAGAACAAGCCACTCGCCTTGCTGATTGGCTGTTACAAATCGTCATACCGCCTGATGTTTTGCGACTAGCAGTCATTGACTTTTTGACAGATCGCACAATCCAAGCTATTGATGAAAGCTTTCGGGAAAAAACCAGCGGTACTTATTGGGTAGTAGCAAATCTGTTTGGTTTACGCAATACTTTGACTCGTCTGAGAACTTATTGCTTGGATGAAAAAGACGCGACCAATGCTCGCTTGCAGGAATTGATTCAAGAGTTGCAAGTGCGCGATCGCATCAAGCGATTTCTACAAAGTTTATCTTTACAAAATTTACCAATAGGTACAGTACGTCAACTGCGAAAGACGACACGCGAAAGCGTCCGCCATTACGTGCAAACGCGCGGTAGTGACTTACTCCAAGGATTAAGTGGTTCCGTTGACTGGGAAAATATTGCCATGTTGTTGGTAAATCGCCTCAGCACTTCTGGTGTTGTCAGTGCTTCATTGGAAGTTGTCAGTAAAGAACTGGCTCTTGTTTTAGAGCGGTATTTGGAGAAAGACTTGGAAGTCATTGTAGCTCAGGCAATTCCCATCTTGGCAATTGACCAAGCGATTGTTGACCGCGTGAAATCAACTTCGCCTGCTGATTTAGAAGCCGCAATTGAGGGAATTGTCAAAAATGAATTGCAGGCAATTGTGAATTTAGGTGGTATTCTAGGCTTTATTGTAGGACTGGTGCAAACAACATTTCTATTCTTGAGTCAAAGAGTGTAATTGCGTAGCTTCACCTCCAGACACTTTTGCATCCAAGTTGGGTGTTGGAATATGCTTCATTTCCCAAACTTTTAGCAGAATCAGGTATTCATAGAAAGCTTGTAACGTACACCAAGCAAACCCAGCACGTCCATCTAAAAAGCCACCTAAGAGAAAATACATATACAAAAAACGTATGATTGGTCTTGCTGGTAAACGCAAGGACAAATTTTTTAAAGCGCGGCGTCGTTCGACTTCTGATTTCCCAAAAAATAGATGACGCCAGCTCATTGTTCCACTCTCTAATTGGTAAAGGGTTTCTCTGGCTTCATCTGTGGAGTAACGGTTATGCTTTTCAATCCAGCGGCTTAACCCCTTGCTACAAGTATAATGAGGATATGTTTCTTTCAAAAAGCCTGTTGGACCGTTACAAACTTCTCGCTCTGTGTGACCATAATCTGTAAACCAGACTTTACCGTGGCGGAAAAGGCGCAGTTGGTAACGGGGATACTGGGTACTGCGGCGAATCCAACGATTCATGAAAATGACGCGTTCAGCGACATAGTAGCCGATGTAGTTTGGATTCTGACTTGCTTTTTCGCATTCGGTGAACAGTTCTGGCGTCATGCGTTCGTCAGCTTCTAGAATGTAAACCCATTCATGCTTGGGAGATATATTTTCCAGCATCCAAGTACGCTGACGACCGTGGCTTTCAAAAGCGTGCTGAACCAAACGAACTGGATAGCAGCTGGCTATTTCCATAGTGCGATCGCTACTATATGAATCTACAACAATAATGTCATCCGATAGCATCGCCGATTCAATACAAGCGGCAATATCTATTTCTTCGTTATAAGTCAATATGTAAATTGAAAACATTCCCAATGTTACTCATATCGCTCCTCTTGTGCGGGATTATACTTTTTTCTGGGAATGCCTGCAAGAGAAGCAAAATGATTTTCATTACTGATTGATAAAAGTGGCAGTATGAGCCATTGAGAATGCTTGATGCGTCGTACTGCCTTAAAATACCTAAAAATAATAGACTACAGAGCTGCGGAAATAAGGCTACTATTTTCAATCAACGAAAAGCTTAGAGCATAAGCCTTTTGACTTTTGACTTTTGACTTTTGACTTTTGACTTCCGCGCAGCGGTGCTAGCGTGCAGGTACTTTACGTTTACCACCACTTTGGAAAGCACTCATACCCTTTAATCCTGACCAGCCGATAATGATATAAGCCACAGATAACAGCAAACTGCCAATGACAATTCTTAAACCAGGCTTCCAGTTATCTTCAGCTTGTTTTTCACGTTCTTCTCGTTGAGCGCGAATTTGGGCTAGTCTTTGATTTGCAACTTGCTGTGGATTGGTTTGTTGATCTATAAATTTGTCAATCTCTTGAGGATTTGCTTTGAACTTCTTGAGCAAATCTTTCTCAGCTGGGGAAATCTTTGGGTCATTTAGTGCTTCCTTGTAACGCTGCTCATTTTGAATACGTTCAGTTAACTGAGCTTTGATTTGGGTTTTCCGCTGTTCTATAGCTGCTCTGAATTGCTCGTTAGCCAGTTGAGCTTGTACTTGGTTAAGCTGATTTTGTAATTGATTTTCTTCTAGTTCTGCATTCTTGGTGATTTGTTCCACTGCTTGAGTTCTTTGATAAATAACATTCGTGGCATGGATAGGAGCAATCACTAAGAAGAGTAACCCCAACAGACTTGATATGATGAGAGCTGGCATTCTCAGGTCTATAGACTGTGGTTGATTGCCATCTTCAAAACTGTCAATCCAGTATCCAGCGAATAGCATACCTAAGCCTATCAGTGGCACGACCCCCCGTTCAACTACACTTATTGCCCATCTGAGTTGCAACAGCTTATCAGTTGGGCTGAAGTCAAGGCTCAGAATGAGAAAATCAACTAAAAAGGACAATATTAAAATTATCCCAATTATTTTGAGCGTGCGGGCGGCAAGCACAGCAGCAAAACGGTTATTCATAGTTTTTCGTCTCGTAGTTCAAAAAAGTGAATATTTTATATAAAGGTACTGGAATATTGTTCCTATGAGGCTACCTATTGTTTAGAATTAAGAAATTCTTTTTTGGTGACATATTTTATACCCTTTGATTTCATTTGCCTACGGTAGCTTATGTATTCTAGCTTGTCTTCAGAAAATCCTTATATTATAAAGTACTAAATATACATTCTCGCTACTGATAGCTGTCGGAAATACTCCATCAGAGGGATTTTGTATACACTTTTCTGGCGTAAAAACTAGCGTGTCAGGCAAGAAATCACTACACACTTAGTCACCACAAACCAGTTTAGTGCTGCGTGAGTCCGAGAATCTTTTCCCAAATTGGTAAATCTTCTGGACAGGCGATATCAGCCAAGTGAGGTAAGTCAGCGACTGATAGACTAAGCGACTGGGTAATATTTATAGTCTGATGCAACACTTGAGAGGTTCCCCAGTCTATATATTAATAGCAATACTTACCGCCGTTAGCTTCATCGTGTTCTTTTCCTGTCCGCATTGCGCCTAAAAACGTAGAAATATAGACACAACGTTTAGTTTTACCACCATACTTACTAGATAAAGTTACTCGTCCGAACGGTGGTTTTCTAATATTACCTCTGTCATCAAATTTGATTTGCCTAACACCATCATTTGCCTCTTGTAAAGTTGTTTCCGCATCTAAGCGCACATTCGTATCTAAATTATTCCAAATAGCGTCAGCTGGTTTTATTGCGTCAGGATGAACCGCCCATTGAACAATACCATTTTGTTCGCGAAAACTAACTTGCCAGGTTAATTTGTTTTTGGTAGCTTGACTCTGAGCTTGGCGTATAGCAAAATAAACCTCGTCTTGAGCAGTTTTGAGGCGCTGAGTATCGACAAAAGCGAGCCAACTTGGAGCTATTATGGCAGCTAAGATACTAATGATTACAATACTTACTAAAATCTCTAGCAGCGTGAAGCCACTGCTAGAACGATTATGAAATAGAAATTTTTTCATTATTGTTAATAATTTATAGCGGTTTGCATTTGCATTCAATGCAATTCTTGTGGAGTGGACATCTTGTCCGCCCCTAATCTTGGACGGTCGAGACACCCATCCCACAAGGAAATAAAATCAGACTGTAATCCATTCAATTGAAAACTGCTATATATCATTCCTACTGATTTTCCTTGAATTTATTTAGTAGATAAGAATCCATTTCCTTGAACTCGTATGCTTGCTTGAGGAAAATATGTTTTATTACTCCCATTGAAATCTATATTACTGTTTTGAATACGAGCGAGGGCATTACCACGCAAATAAATTTCTGCTACAGTGTTTTCTGAATCGACACAAACGTAAAACCCCCGCGTTCTAACATTGCTAGTGGCAACAGAATCTCCACTTCCAGAAAATTTTGGCACCAGTTGACCTATTTTACAATCAGGAGGTGCAGGATTGGTAGTATTATTTATTAGAGTTTGGTCAATATAATCAACTAAAGCTTCAATATTTTGTGTGTAAGATTCGTCTTTACCGCTCTTTTTTGTCCATTGATTCATCTTGCTCTTAAGATTACCTGAAGCTTGCAGATTAAACATCTGAAAACCTTTGTCTCGCCAGATTTTCTTATTATTTTTCTCCGTACGTTCATAGCCATCACTTATTTGAAATCTACCGATTCTAGCAGCATTAGACCATATAGAGTCATTGTCATCATCATTAATCAAATAATAAGCAACTAAAGAGTAAAATAAGGTATCATCTTGCATCTTAGAATCTTCTTTTGAAATGAACTGACGCTTCCAGAATACAAGAACAGGAAAGAAATTATTCTTATCACTATATCTTGGAAGTTGCTTCCTAATTGCATTAATACCATCAGCATCATATATATAAACTGACTGCTGTAAATCTCGCACAATATAGTCAAGTGCTGCTTTGATTTCTTGCTCAGTGTTTGCCTTTGCTTGCTCTTGTCGGTCAGTTGTCATAATATGAATCATGAATCCTAGCAAAGGCGTGATGACAAGAGTAGCGATGATAATGCCTACTAGCAACTCAATTAGGGTAAAGCCATCACATTTCTGTTTCACCCTCAAGAGTTTTAGCTGCTTAATGAAAAGCCATTTGAATGGACTCATAATATTGATTTGCTAGGAAGAGTTGGTAGATTTAGCAATTAGATTGAGGATTAGAATTCGTAGCAGGAGGTTTCAGGCGATCGCAGAAATCATTAAATGTTGTTACGTTATTTGATATTTCTGTTGTCATTTCTACTAGAGGTGCTTTGCGATCGCCTGCTTTCCCAGTGAAAGTTAGTTGTTTACTAGGTGCTATTTTTAGGTTTCCACCATCACTAGCAAACCCATCTGCCCTGTACACACGTATTCCCAACTGGTAACCGTCTTGAGGATCAGTGGAGCTTTTGTTATACCGAAATGCTTGAATGACGAAGTCTCTATTGCTAGTATTGCTACATCCACTTCCATCACCATCAATGCAGTACAAATTTGTTGAGGGTGCTGAGCAGTAAGGATTTGGGCTACAGCTCAAAGTTCCTAGCAACGGAGCAGGGTAGTTATCTAGAGTCAGTAGACCGAAAAGATTTCTAGAAGGCTTACCATTGGGGCATTCTGGCGGATTGTATACAATCCGCCAGAATGCCCGTATCATCTGCGTTTTGAGCAATAGGGTTGTAGATGAGTTCTCCTGCTAAGGTAAGCGATCGCTCGACCCTGTGCCCAAAACATCGCCCCAAACCCTCATTCTTGCGTTGACTGACAAAAGTTTTCGGTCTACTGAGAGTATAAGAAGTACCAGTTGTGGGTGGAGGGTCAATCGTTTTAGACCGAACACCATCAATGTAAGTTTGAGCAGCGTCAGTCGCCAACTCAACGCGCCTTGCTTGCACCCGTGTTGCGACAGATAAGATAATGACAGGTGCGATCGCAGTTAGTAAAATGCCAACAACAACGACTGCTACCAATGACTCGATGATGGTAAAACCTGACTGACTGGATGGAGATGCTTGCTGCTGTTTTTGGTGAATCATATTTCAGCAATCAAATAACGACGTTGGCTTGTTACATTAAGGACACGTACCGCGTTGGTCTTGGCTAACAGCGTAGCTACCATTAGCTTCTTGAGCACACAACAAAGTTTGCACCCAAGCATCGTCTCGCCCGACTTCTCTGTAAAACTCATTCGGCTCGTTCATCGTGGGTGTCGTAAAGTGTAGAGAGAACAAGTCAGGTGACTGACTCAGCAAGGCGACATCATAACTCCATTGACGAGCTGGTACTGTGTAAAAGGGTGACATACCTTCACCTGTATTGCCTCCTGGGGTGGTGTTGGTTCTGTAAAATTGTCGATAGTCAGATCCAAAAAGACTTGTACTTGCGGCGTTACCTCCTTTTAAGGACACAGTTTGCCAAGGTGCTGTTGCATAAGTACTGCGCTTGTACTGAATGATGGAACCACTAATGTTATGATTAAGGTCAGTGTTAACCTCTCTCCATTTTTCTAGGTAACGCACAAAGTTTTCTAAACCACCATTTGATTCTGTTGGGCGTCCTGGGGTATCACCACCAGCAATCACTAAATTTGTTGTGGTTTCTATGGCTTGCTGCAACCAGTTTTTGTCTTTTGCTTGACCTCTTTGTTCATCTGTAGGTAAATCCGGTCTGTCATCTCCAGGGTCATGACTTGAACTAGTCCACTTATCATATGGCATATGAATTTGTAGAACTGGTACTAAAAGTGGCTGCTCATAAGTACCCAGTTGATAATCAGACTCTGCAGGAGCAGGCTTTGATACTGATAATTTATTTAAATAAAACAGCGGAAATTTTTTGCCGTAATTAGTTTCTTCTGTTGGATTATTCGAAAAACTGGTATCATTGGTGGTTCTAAACCATAACGCATTGTTTTTGTATCTAGGACGTTTATTTGCATCATTAGGGTTGTAGGCAAGGAAAGTTTCTATGGTACTGCTACTATCGTCGAAATTTCTTGTTTCTTTGTTGAAAGGAATTTTTAACTCGTTATATGGGTAGTAAGCTAACTTACCATCTTTATCGACTCCAATAGGTACTGGCGCACCTTTTTTATCTAGTATTAATTTATTACTGGGTTCACGCAGGAAAGCGACTCTGCGTGCATAGCGTTGCTCTTCAGCGTTATTTGCAACTCTGGCTGTTGTACCAGATACAAGGTATTTTTCCTCAGTTCCTACTGGAATTTGGTTTGCCTTTTTGTATTGTTCTACTGTAGTCAAATCGCTATCAGTGCTAAAACCAATCTTCCAATCATCAGGTATACACTCAGAGACAGGTGCTTTGCGGCAAATTTCCATAACATACTCGCCAAAGTACACCCGTCGCTGAATTGGCGTTACAAAGTTATTGACATAAGAACTGCCCTGTATTCCGTTAGCATTTGTATCAAAGTCTTTAGGATATCCTCTGTTGTTGTCACTGCTAGTGTCAAACCAAGAACTACTAGTGAGGAAGTTATTGTCAAAGAAGCCTTGTTGTCTATAATCGGCAGATTTTATATTTCCCTGATTATTTCTTAAGTCATAGTCTCCTTCATTACGGAAACCGAAGCGAAAATTATCAGATAAAACTGTAATTGCATCAGCAATAACTACCGCCGATCGCCAAGTTTCACCAATGTTACAAGCAGGAAACTGATTCTTGCGACAGGCGAAGTCAGGATTCGGTGATTGACGTGCATAGAATTTACCACTCCAGTCCTTTTCCCCTTTCAAAGAAATGTCTGTGAACTCTTCTTGAGTGTGAACATTGAAATTTCCTTTGATGTAAACTGGCAGGTTGGATACTAAAATTAGACCCTTTTCATTTTCCTCTGGCTTTTTTGAATTGTAGTCAGTGTTACGACTTAAGTCACTACCATTAATTAGCATGATGGCGTTAGGTCGTCGAGTTGGATCTAGTTTGAAGTCAGTAGCACTAACATCTCTACTTCCAGCATGACTTTTGTCTTCGAGCGCATCATCACGGGTTGCATAGATAATCCCACTGTTTGCTATCAGATACTCTTGTGGGGTGTTAGTACCAATCTTTGTCTTACGCAGTTTGTCTAAATCTAAGACTGTAACCCGAATTTCTAAAGGTTGACGCTCTTCTACACTGCGGGTGTTTTCCTGTAATGTAAAAGTGGACACGTTAGGTGTGTTTTCAATTGCTTTAATTTGTCGAGCATCCAAAAATGTTGTTTCGTAGATTGCTCGATGAGGTACAGGTGGACTAGGGTTGGGTGTCAAGCTACCATTGAGAATTTGAATAGCACAAACCGCTGTATCAATTGCCGAATTATCAGCCATTGATAGAGGTTTACCTGCGCTATAGTGTTCCAAAGCGTTTCTTAAAAGTTCATTGACAAAACGTCCATCAGGAAATACTAATCTTGCTTGTTGTTGTAGTTGACTGTTGTAAGTAGATATGGCACTTGCTCTAGTTCCAGAATACGGAGGATAGACAACACCATTATTGGATTTGCCAGAGGTTGTTGGATCAGCGTCAGGATTGTTCACAGTCGATAATAATGTATTCTGGTTTTGGGCTGTGATAGCATTTGTAGGATCGTAGAAGCTGCTGATACAGGCGATAGGCATCTGATCCTTTCCAGAATTATCCTTGTCAGAAGGAACTTTATAGAAGTAAACAGCTGTAGCTCTCATGAGCAGATCACCTTTGACCTTAGGATTCGCTGCGAGATTACCACCACCTGTCATAGGCATGGAATCAGACCAGACAATTATTGGGTTTTTACCTTTAAACTGGAGACTGTTAACTTTGATTCTGTTTGGATCAGTATTACTGGGATCTACAAAGTTTGTGTCCCAACTAGGACGTGAAGCACTAAAGAAAGACCTGGGCTGAATGTCCGGAGTCATAGGATCGACATCAGTATCCCACGGATAGTAAGCAATTGGATCTGAACTGGAACCGTCAACATAAATTCCTGCGCCCGTGACGACTCGCAAACCTCCAACGACATCCAAAGGAGCTTGAGGTTTTTGTGCTGCTGACTTTTCCCAAAACCCGTCTCGGTTCGTCGCTCCTAAATCCTCTAATTGATATGCTTGGGAGAAGCGCTTACGAGTCACAGTGCTATTGTTTCCTCTCTTATCAACATCCCATTCTTTACCAGTAATGGTTTGTCCTTCGTCTGGTGAACTTACAAATTTGCCTTTGGTTGTGTCAAACCACAATTGAGGTAAATTATTACCAACCAAAATGCGATCGCCTATTTTTTGCTCTTTATCTGCTTTTGCTTGTTCTACTGGATCTGTTGCAGGTAGATAAAGTTTATTACCGTTTTCTTTAATTCCTATCTCGGCATAATTCGTAGCAGTTTTCCCATCAGCAGGATTGAAGGGAAATACCCATGCATCTACTGGTTTTAGAGAGTTACCACTTCCCTGAAGAGGACTGTTTGTTTCATAGTCGTAACCTCCATATTTCAGTGGATCAAAACCTTGTGCAATTTCGGCATATGGAACGCGACGTGTTCGTTTTTTAAAGTAAATTCTGAGCTTTTCATCGCGAACTTTAACAGGAACAGGATCTAAGTCTCGCTCTATTTCCTGTTTAACTTCATCTGGTAAGTCCGTGTTATTTGGATATGCATTATTTGTTGCGTCAACTAAGCGATTAATTCTTTTTGCATATGCTTCATCGTTATAAGCTGCTGTATTTCCGTAAACAGATGTCGGTACAGTTTGATTTGTGTTGTTTATAAAGTCACTTCTAATTGTGCTATTTTTTTCATAAAATTGGTCGTCGAACAAATCTACCTGTACATCACCGCCACCAAAATTTTCTGTACCCCTACTATTTATGACATTTCCAGCAACAATAATTTTGCTACTTTCTTCTTTGAAATAGCAAGATTTTGGACTACTAACTAGATAGAATCTGATAGGCTTAGTAGCTGCTTTTGTTAGCAAATTACCATTGGTTAAGATACGACCATTCAGACTGATACCTTCTTCAGAAGCAATTTCTAAATCATCCTCATAGACAACAGCATTGTTACTAAGAGGTATTCTTGCTCGGTCTTGCTGATATTCTAGAGCTGCAAAGCCTTTATTACCTGTAAATGTTTCATATTTATTAGTATTTAGTCCTGTTAGATTTGTGATAGGTACAGTCGTGGTATAAACAAAAATACTTTTTTTTAGCTTATCGCCGACTTTATACCAACCTTGAGTACTTACCAAGTTTGCACTAGTAGTAACCAAGCTCGGACATTCAGTACCTTCGTCCATCGGTTGTGTTCTTGCTCTCAAGAAACTTTTCGGCTTGTTATTAATTGGAGTGCGAAAGTAAATACCATAAAGAGTGTAACTATCAAATTTACCGTTATTGTCTGTATCTACAGGATATTTCCAAGCAGTTTTTAGAGTCTCTTCGTCTTGAATATTACTTTTACCGTTAAATTCCTTAACCAGTTTTAACTGAGTCTCATCACCAAAAGTAAATTGGTTAAGGTTGTCATTGATAACTTGCTCAAGTGAAAAGTCTGAAGGAGTCGAATTTGGTAACCTAGAGTCTCCAAATAACTGTTCTATTTTTGCTTTTGCTCTTTCAAGAGCTGGTAATGCTGCGCTAAGTACAGCCTCATTCACTCGGACATTACTGGCATGTTTTGACCTTTCAAAAGACCGAAATAAAATAGCAGTTGTCAGCAGCACAACTACCAATGCTACCATTGCCACTGTCGGTAAAACAAAACCAGAATTTGCACTGACTCGTCGTTTTCTCTTATTGACAAACCAACTCCGTAGTAGCCAAAGAATTTGCTTTTTAATTGCAGATACAGACTTTTTTCTAATTTGTCTATAAAATTTATTTATTTTCTTTAATATCCAACGATAGTGAGACATGGCTGCATAATTTGGAGTCATATATTTCACAACTTTAGGGAACTTTGTGAAAATACTATGAGAATAGGTTTATAGTACCCACTTATGAGATAAAACATATCAATCTGTTAACGCTAATGGGCTCTGCGTACCTTTGCGCCAACCTCCGCGTACCTTTGCGTTGAAAAAAGCTAGGATTTTGCGCATCGCTTTGCTGTCAAACTAGAAAGCGCCCTTCTTGAGTAAGAAGGGCGCTTTGCATTTGTGGAGGCGCGATGTATTATCGCGTCTGGTGTATTATTTAAGAATTAACCGTTGATAGCAGGAGCGCTCACAGCAACAGGAGCAATCTCGCCGCTAGCCAAGTCAAGGGGGAAGTTGTGAGCATTACGCTCGTGCATTACTTCAAAACCCAGGTTGGCACGGTTGAGCACATCTGCCCAGGTGTTAATCACACGACCTTGAGAATCAATCAGCGACTGGTTGAAGTTGAAACCGTTGAGGTTGAACGCCATTGTGCTGATACCCAACGCGGTAAACCAGATTCCGATCACAGGCCATGCTGCGAGGAAGAAGTGCAAGCTACGGCTGTTGTTGAAGCTGGCGTATTGGAAGATAAGTCTTCCGAAATAACCATGTGCTGCAACGATGTTGTAGGTTTCTTCTTCTTGACCGAACTTGTAACCGTAGTTCTGAGACTCGCTTTCGGTTGTTTCACGAACCAACGAAGAGGTGACTAGTGAACCGTGCATTGCACTGAACAGTGAACCTCCGAACACACCTGCTACACCCAACATGTGGAAGGGGTGCATCAGGATGTTATGCTCTGCTTGGAACACAAACATGAAGTTGAATGTTCCAGAGATACCCAAGGGCATTCCATCAGAGAAGGAACCTTGTCCTAGAGGATAAATCAGGAATACAGAGGTTGCTGCTGCTACTGGTGCAGAGTAAGCCACACAAATCCAAGGACGCATCCCTAAACGGAAGCTTAGCTCCCACTGACGACCTAACCAGCAGAAAATACCAATCAGGAAGTGGAAGATTACTAGCTGGTATGGACCACCGTTGTACAACCACTCATCTAAGGAAGCAGCTTCCCAGATGGGGTAGAAGTGCAAGCCTATAGCATTAGAAGAAGGAACAATAGCACCAGAAATGATGTTATTGCCGTAGATTAAAGAACCTGCAACAGGCTCGCGAATACCATCGATATCAACTGGAGGTGCAGCGATGAATCCGATGATAAAGCAGGTTGTAGCAGCAAGCAGGTTTGGAACCATTAATACGCCAAACCAGCCGATATACACACGGTTTTCGGTGGAGGTTATCCACTCGCAGAACCGCTCCCATACGCTGCCGCTTTCACGACGTTGTACTGTTGTGGACATTGTTGTTATGAGTGCTGTGGACTTTTTAACTGTTATTAATCAGGTAGTTCATTGAATTACCTGTAATAGTTACTTTACATGAATTCACTTAAGCTGAAGTATTTGCTTAATGATTTGTTATATTTTATGTTTTTTGTTAAGAAGGTTAAACTTATTTCTTTAAATGTAAATTTAACTTGTTCTAAGGTATTTTTGTTTGTTTGTTCTTGCTCAATCGATAGCTACTAGAACAAGTCGATATATATAATGGAGTACACTTTTGTTGCAAATTCCTCCACATCCAAATATACCTCACTAAAAGTCAAAATATATGTAAGGCAAGCTGCCTTCAGGAGCAAGTAGCCAAACACTGTAGAAACACAAAGGTACGAAAACAAGTTTTACAGGCCAATTGAACTGTAACTTGAGTATTCGATTAAAAATGTAGGCTCCAGCCATCACAACAGTTAAAATGATTAGCGACATTGCCAGTTGGTATTGACTTGTACTTAAGGCATGGATGTACACCTTTTGAGCAAATTGCTCATCGGCAGAAAAACCCCAAAGACGCTGAAATACCAAAGAAGAATCTTCGAGATTTGGTAGGCGGAACCAAATCCAAGAGGTGAAAACCATAAACTGCGTAAGTAACCAAGCCAACACTATACCCAATGGCTGTTGCCAGAAATTTTCCAGATCCTCAAAGCGATCGCTGATAGCATCAGTGAAACGATGAACTGCCAAAGCTATCCCGTGGTACACACCCCAAACCACAAAACCTAATGCAGCACCGTGCCAAATACCTGCAATCAGCATAACAATCATCAAATTCAGACAAGTCCGATCCAATCCTTGGCGGGAACCACCCAAAGGGAAGTACAGGTAATTACGCAGCCAATCTCCCAGCGTAATATGCCAGCGCCTCCAAAAATCGGCAATACTAGTGCTGAAGTAGGGAAAGTCGAAATTTTCAGGTAAAACCAACCCAAAGAGCAAGGCACTACCACGAGCAATGTCTACGTAACCGCTGAAATCCAAATATAACTGGAAGCCATAAGCAAAAGTTGCCAACCACAAATCTGTACTACCCGCCCTTTGCAAGTTACCAAAACATAAATCAACAAAAACTCCCAAATGGTCTGCAAAAATACCTTTTTTGACTGCACCTCTAGCAATCAGCCATAGTCCCTCTGCCACAATGTCAGGAGTGAGCACACGGAGATTTTTAAATTGATTGGCTAAGTTGTGGAAACGAGTAATTGGACCTGAAATCAGTTTGGCAAAGAAAAATTTGTATGTAGCAAACAGGAGAAACTCTTGAGTAGGAGGTGCACCACGGTAGACATCAACTAAATATGCAATACACTCAAAGGTGAAAAATGAAATTCCCAAAGGCGCAATCAATGTAAAAGAGTCAGTAAATGAGGTAACAAGACTGGGTAAAAAAAACCTTAATAAAGGCAGTAAATATTTAAACCCTAGTAGTAAAAAAATATTCAAAACTATACCCAGCCACAAAAGTTTGAGACGGCGGCGATTCCAATCAATAGCAAACTGCCACTCTTCGTTAGAAAGCTCCCAATCTAAAGTCTGGGGTTCTGATGTTGTTTTTTTACCGAGTTCTTGTCCTAGACGAAAGTTAATAAAAACGAGTGCTAATAGCAATGGGATGTAATGAACTTGAAAAGATGCATAAAACACAAGGCTAGCGATCAGCAATGTCCATAATCGCAACTTTTGTTGTGTCACAGACCAATAAATTCCCAGCACACTCAGCAAGAATAGCCCATATAGAATTGATATAAAGTTCATGTTTTAGTCATTAGTCATTAGTCATTAGTCATTAGTCATTAGTCATTAGTCATTAGTCATTAGTCATTAGTCATTAGTCATTAGTCAAGTATTTTTGGCTTTCTCTCTACTTCTCATTTTTTGTTGGGCCAAGGAATCATAGGATCGTTAGCAAGCTTTTTCGAGACTTTGTAGGCACCGTAGCGGTTGAGATGGCTGGGGTCGGAAAAGTAGTCACTTGTCTTGGGCCATAATTGACTTAAGTCTCGGTAAATGAAGTTTGGGTTGTCAGTCAGATTGAGCATATACTGCTGAAATTCTTGCTCATATTTTGAGCGTACTGAGTCTAAATAATATGCTGTAAGAGGCATATTAACAAAGACTAGGGTAATTTTTTGAGACTGAGTAAATTCAAGTAGTGCTTGTAAAGCAGTATCTTGGTCACCTTGGAGTCGAAAAGATTTGTAGTTGTTGTCGTTGTTCCCAGAAACTTGAGAATGTTTCTGATAGTATGTAGTAGGATCGAAGCGAATTGAAAGAGCAAGGAATCCATCAAAGTCAACGACTTGCTGTGAAGCATCTTCTTCTGGATTTATGCTATGTGATTTTTTAGTACCTGCTTGGTTAGTGTCACCAATAACAAGCAAAGATTTTAACTGTTGGTTCAAAAGATTTTTGAGATTGTCACGCTTTTGATAGCTAGCAGATAAAGCAGCTAGACCTTTATTCAACCAACTATCTACAGTTTGATAGCTATTGTTACCTTGCTGGGTTTTCTTTTTTGCTGTTTCTTGCTCTGTAGTATTAGTTGTGCCAGTATGACTTATTTTTTCTGGTGCTTTTCCCAATATGTTTTTATATCCTGGTGATGCAGCGATCGCGCTAAAGGTCATATCCTCTCGACCGCTATTAAAAGCACGAGCACCATCTGCCCAAATTATAAGTTTTGGCAGTTCCGATGGCTTGAGAACTCGACGCACAATAAAATCGACGACTTTTGCTGTGGCACCATTAATGCCAAAGTTAAAAATATCGATACTAGGAGAACCTTGAGTCGCCAAAGATTTGGAAAGAGCTACAGGATCTATTCCCCTAAGAGCGCGGGAAGAGCCAATAATCAACACATCCGGCGGATGCCCAGTTTCTGCCAAACGCTGTTTGTACAGTACGAGTTGCTCATCTAATTGCCGAGCATTGAAACTTGGTTTCTGGGTTAGCAATGCTTCCGATTTGTGAGAACGTGCTGCAAAAAAAATGGCAGTTGGTGTTGCTTTTAGTTTCAACGGTGAGGCTGGCAAATTTCCTGGCTGATTATCATTTGCAGCTGTGAGTCGAGAAACATTAGAGACACTATTCTCACCTTTAGGAGATTTTTCTCCAGAAGCACTCGTCAAGAAAGCAGTTTTTGCTTTCTTGTCAGTCTCAGAAGTATACGATGTTCCAACACTAGAGGATGATTTGGGGGAAACGTTGGCAACCGTGGGGGTTGAGGATATGGTATCGGCTAAAATTTTCCCCAAAATCCAATCTATTTGTAAAGTTAGCAGTAATCCCAACGTACCCCAGACCAACGCAACTCTTAGTCTTTGATGATGATCTGTAGTTTGTTCCTGTGATTGGTCGTTATCCGTAAATAACTGCGTTCTTAAAAAAAACTTTCTGACTGTTGCGCTCCAATCTTGAGTCACTTGTGTGACAAAAGTGTAAATTTCCTCAGTCAATAAGTCAGGGCGCAGCACAGGCTCGTCAGTCTCAGGAAGTAGAAGCTCGCGAACGTCAACAGAGGTTGCGGCAAATTCTGGAGTTGCTTCTGGTACAAAGCGTTGATGGTGCTTATAATCGACGCCATAGTGCCAAAAAGGTTCCTTATTGCCAGAACGACGACCATAGACACGCACACCCGCGATTCCAGGGATTTCTAATTGACGCACAAACTGAGTTACTTCTGAAGAAACTTGTGTGCGTGCTGGACAAACGGGTGCTTCACACATTATATGTAATAAATCCCCTTTGCGAAGCAGGAGTACGCGAATACCTCCTGTTTTGAGACGCGAATCTAGATCAGGGTTAAGTAAATGCTCAAGTAAGAATACAATAGCAGGTTCATCGCCAGAAGTCCCTAGCTTTAGGGCTGATGTTGCTAAAGCTGGATGTTCGTTAGCAGGTAAGGACAGCCAATCAACCCATACTGGTTTGCTATCTGTTGTTTTTTGTCCATACACTGTGGCTGCAACAATGCCTTGGGGTGCTATTTTTTCTAAAAGGGGTCTTATGGCTTCTACACACAGTATCTTATCTGGTACTGGAGTTGTTCCCAACGGGTCAGAAGCTGTGGTACAAAATATATGTAGTGTTGATTCTTTGAGTGTTGCCCCTACTGTTACTTTTGACTCTAACAACGCTTCACCTAACAAGCGTAACAGCGCTTGCACATCTCCCCAGCGTGCCCATTCCTTAAGCATGACCTCGGATGGCGTTAAATCCACCCTGAGTAGCCAATATACCCTGTTTTCACCCCTGACACCCGAAGCAATAACAGCATCTTGGTAACCAGAAAGTTTAAGATGGCGTAATTTCTGGGCGACTGGTTCAGCAATTGAGGATAAATCGGGGCTGTAACTCGATTCACAAAATATCCACAACCGACTTGCATTTTTCCGATTATTTTCTGTGGATTTCTGCTTAATGACTTTAACCTGTACAGCAACACCAAAGGTACTTAACGTTTCACTGAGATAACGGGCGATCGCCTCTGGGTCTCCTTGGCGTGCCAAACTTTCATTAGAAACAATGAGCGCCCCACTAGGTTTTTTGTATTTTTCCTCGTCTTCTAGCAGCGCTTGCTCCACCTGTTCTAAATGCCACTGAAGTTGATTGAGATAAACTTTATGACACCATTTGGGTCGAATTTCCCCTTTTTTCCGTCCGTAAACGAAAACTTGGAAAATTGCAGGTTGCTCCTGGCTTGTCAGGATATCCAAGTCTGTTTGTTGTAGTGCTCGCAGCAAGTCAGACAGAGTTCGCCAACGCTGAGGACATTCTCGACCTTCACAAAGAATGTGTAGGTTGTTTCCCTGCAACCGGACTTTCACCCCGAAAGTGCTAATCCCTGTTGCTTGGCTTACCCACTGCACTAGAGATTTTTGGCGATCTGGTAATTCTGTTTTCATGGAAAGTTGACTTTACAGAAAGCTAGTGTTGGGCAAGGGGCAAGGGGCAAGCTCGCAAGGGGCAAGCTCGCAAGGGGCAAGGGAGGGGCAAGCTCGCAATGGGCAAGCTCGCAATGGGGAACAGAGAAAGAAATATTTTCATGCCCTCGTTGTGCCTGAACCAAGCGTGAGGGTCTGTCTTGAAAATGGACAAGGGGACGCCCCTCCGCTTAATTCAAAATTCAAAAAAAGAATTCTTAATGCCCATTGCCCAATGCCCAATGCCCAATTCCCAATGCCCCATGCCCAATTCCCAATTCCTAATGGTTATTCGGTGAATCACCAATCCCCAATCCCTTGTAAACTAGAACCATAGAATTATCACACTATGTCGTTTTTTTTAAAACTTTTGTTACCTTATAACTTTGCAAAATCAGCGAAGATAGTTGTGTATACTCACAAGGCTTACTTTTGTTTGGTTTTGTGTTTTGTCCCTCTCATTCTTGAACTCCCAGGAAATAGCAATGCCACCTGTGACCCCCAGTTCTTCATCTGATTCTGAGCGAAATCGGGTTTTATTTACCATTCCTCAGTCTTTCCTTTTGCAAGTTGGTACCGCGTCTATACTACTGTTGCTAATAGCAGAAAAAGCTACCTTAGAAAGTTTACAAGCATTTGGGGAAGCTACTGAAGAATTGTTTCGAGGCGATCGCCTGCCCATTCTCAACTTTCCCGACCACAACGAATCATAAACACTGCTAAAAAATATACTTTGGAGCGTTAACCAGTTATCAGTTATCAATTATCAGTTGCCAGTGTTTATTGCAAACTTTCACTGTTTAAAATCCCGTTACCAAACCTTGATAACTGTTCACTGTTAACTGTTTTAATGATTCTATGACAATTGCCATAACTAATCAGTCCATAGAATCATAAATCTTCACCTGCTTAACCAGCATAAAGAATATGAGTTCTCTTTTATACTCTTTTACTCAGGCAGTAAATATCTACCCCGCCTCCGATTTATTTTTACGCCATCGCCTCCAAGTCGTGGAGGAATTGTGGGAGTCCGTTCTCCGGCAAGAATGTGGTCAAAAGATGGTAGACTTGCTGCAGCAACTACGGGATTTGTGCTCGAGCGAGGGACAAGCAACTAATGACCAAGCTTCCTCTGTCTTCAAGTTGATAGAACAGCTTAATATCAACGAAACAATTCGAGTAGCTCGTGCTTTCGCTTTGTACTTCCAGTTGATTAACATCATAGAGCAGGACTACGAACAACGGCAGCAGTTAATTCGTTATGAGGTAGAAACAGAGTCACCGAACCAAGAAACTCTACCAGATTTCATATGTTCATCAAACCAGGAAGAAGCAGAAAATCCTGTTAACAGTGGACTAGGAGCAGACTTGTTAACAAAAAGTTGGCAAGCAAACTCTCACAATGTCAAACAAAGAAGAACTTTTGCCAGTTTGTTCCCTCATTTATTCCAATTAAACGTTCCACCACAGCAAATTCAACGTCTCATTGCACAGTTGGACGTGCAGCTTGTGTTTACAGCTCACCCAACGGAAATTGTTCGGCATACAATCCGTGATAAGCAGCGGCGAGTGGTTCAACTGTTGCAACAGTTAGATGTGGTGGAAAAGCCACCTACTAATAGTAGTTCTTCCTGGGAAGTTGAGGAAGTGCGAGAAGAATTGCTCGAAGAAATCCGCCTGTGGTGGCGTACCGACGAACTACACCAGTTTAAACCTTCGGTATTAGATGAAGTAGACCATACCTTGCACTACTTCCAAGAAGTATTATTTGATGCCATTCCCCAGTTGTACAAACGCTTCAAATATGCACTTGCTAGCACTTTTCCCTGGTTAGAACCTCCCAGAAAAAACTTCTGTAAATTTGGTTCTTGGGTAGGAGCAGACAGAGACGGGAACCCATCGGTGACACCAGAAATTACCTGGCAAACAGCTTGCTATCAACGCAACATCGTGCTGGAAAAATATATCAAGTCGGTAAAGCAGTTGATTAACTTGTTGAGTCTATCGCTGCACTGGAGTGATATCTTACCAGACTTGTTGGAATCTCTGGAGTTGGAGCAGTCTCAGTTGAGTGAAGTTTACGACAAACTAGCTTTGCGCTTTCGACAAGAACCATATCGGCTCAAGCTATCTTATGTCCTCAAGCGGCTGGAAAATACTCGCGATCGCAACCTGGCTCTGTACAAACGAGAAACCCTAAAGAATGATAGTATCCCTATCTACCGCTCAGGAGCAGAGTTTTTAGCAGAATTACGTTTGATTGAACGCAACTTGACAGAAACAGGTTTAAGTTGTAAGGAATTGGAAAATCTTATCTGTCAGGTAGAAATTTTTGGTTTTAATTTAACGCATCTCGACATCCGCCAAGAATCATCTCGTCACTCGGATACTTTAAATGAAGTCTTGGAATACCTGGGAATTTTAAAAGTCCCTTACGATGAACTATCAGAGGAGCAGAGAGTTGCTTGGTTGGTTGAAGAACTACAAACACGCCGTCCGTTAATTCCAGCAGATCTGCCATTTTCTGAAAAAACGAACGATGTCATTCAAACTTTACGAGTCGTGCGATCGCTACAACAAGAGTTTAGTAATAATGTTTGCCAAACCTATATTATCAGCATGTGTCGCCAAGTTAGCGACGTGCTGGAAGTGTTGCTCCTCGCTAAAGAAGCTGGACTTTATGATCCTGGGACTGCTGTTGGAACCATTCAAGTCGTTCCCCTGTTTGAAACAGTAGAAGACTTGCGACGTTCCACAAGCGTGATGCGACAGTTATTTGGATTACCCTTGTATCGCGCTTTACTAGCAGGAGGGTATCAAGCAGGGGTAGCAGGGGAAGTTTCTTCCTCGCAATTCAGATCATCCCTCACCCCAAACTTGCAGGAAGTGATGCTGGGGTATTCAGACAGCAACAAAGACTCTGGCTTTTTAAGCAGTAACTGGGAAATCCACAAAGCTCAAAAATCACTACAGCAAGTCGCAGAAGAATACGGCTTAAATTTACGAATTTTTCATGGACGGGGTGGTTCTGTTGGACGCGGTGGTGGTCCATCTTATGAAGCTATTTTGGCTCAGCCTGGTCACAGTATCAATGGACGAATTAAAATTACCGAACAAGGAGAAGTTCTGGCTTCTAAATACTCCTTGCGGGACTTAGCGCTGTATAATCTGGAAACAATCGCCTCTGCTGTCATTCAAGCAAGCTTGCTGCGGACGGGGTTCGATGATATAGAACCTTGGAATGAAATTATGGAAGAGTTAGCAGCGCGATCGCGTGCTCACTACCGCAACCTCATCTATGAACAACCTGATTTTATCGACTTCTTCCATCAAGTCACCCCAATTGAGGAAATTAGTCAGCTGCAAATTAGCTCTCGTCCTGCACGTCGTCCATCTGGTAAAAAAGATTTAAGCAGCTTGCGGGCAATTCCTTGGGTATTTAGCTGGACGCAAACCCGGTTCTTACTACCTTCTTGGTACGGTGTCGGTACAGCTTTGCAAGAATTCTTAAACGAAGAACCAGAAGAACATCTGAAGTTACTGCGTTATTTTTATATCAAGTGGCCCTTTTTCAAAATGGTGATTTCTAAGGCAGAAATGACCTTAGCTAAAGTAGACTTGCAAATGGCGCAACAGTATGTTCAGCAATTGTCTAATCCTGAAGATAAATCTCGTCTTGAGAAAGTTTTTGAACAAATTGCCAATGAATTCTACCTGACACGGGGTTTGGTTTTGCAAATTACAGGTCACCAACAACTTTTGGATGGCGACCCCGTATTGCAGCGCTCAGTACAGTTACGTAATGGTACAATTGTGCCGCTAGGCTTCATACAAATTTCCCTACTCAAGCGTCTGCGCCAAGCTCGCACTCAAGTGACATCAGGAGTCATTCACTCTCGTTACAGCAAGGGCGAGTTGTTGCGAGGAGCATTGTTAACCATCAACGGTATTGCTGCAGGTATGAGAAATACTGGTTGATTCGCTACGCTGAATTAAGAGTCATTAGTCCAAAGTCCTGAAGCATTGACTAATGACCAATGACTAATAACTAATGACTAATGACAAAAAATCGAACTCTCATTTGCACCTTTTTAGCCCTCCTGGCAGGATTTTCTGGAGGTTATATTGGAGGGCAAATAACCTTAAGTCTCCACAATCAAAAGTGTCAAAACCAAGCTTGGGGCTTAAAGGAGATGTGTCACGCCTGGGTAACACCAGGAGCAGTTTGGCAAGGTAGCACAACAGGACTTTGGACAGGAACTGTTTTAGGTGCATTTGTTGGGGGCTTAGTCACACGTCAAAATCGGGAATAAGGAGTGAGGTAGAGTGGGAGAGTGAGAGAACTTCACCCCATCCCCCCCTGCTCCCCCTGCTCCTCTACTTCCCCTGCTTTCCCTGCTTTACAAGCCGTCAGTCGGGGCTGTTGGCGTTTGAGGGTGACTCAAAGTTCTCCAGGAATTTGTGCTGGTATCAAAACAACGCCAATTTCCCTCAGAACACTCCCGGTAGCAAAACAGAGAGCGATCGCCTGCGTTAAAATTGTCAGTTAAATAGTAGACAATTCCTCTAAAAGGATAAGTTTTTCGACTCAACCGCTTCGCTACTGCTTGATTGGGACATTCTACAACAAATATAGGTTGTCCATCTAAATGACCCAAGGAAAAGAGACACATCCGCAAAATGGCTCGCAGCCAGCTTTCTGAGTTATCAAAATAATCATCAATGATTTTGTTTGTTAGAGCTTTTTCTAGGGCACGGTCTTTTTTACGAGGAGTGTGAGGGTCTGACATAGCGCAACTATCATCCTTTACCGCTGGTTTGAGATTAAACCAAAAGCTCCAAAAGTGACAAGCGTATGTCGAAACATACACTCAGAAATCTCAAGGGGAGTCAAATCTTGTGATGCTCTACTACCTTTGTGTTCACAATGCTTGGTAAAATTCTCTAGTAAGGTTAATACCAAACTGCCATGACTGCTGAAATTAACCAAGAAAGCCAAACAACCAAAGGTGCTGATGCAGTTGATGAAGCAATTGCAAGCGGAATAGATTTTGATGGTTCCCCTATTCCTTCCACCAAGCTAGAACTTTATCACAAAGTCATGGCGCTAGAAGCAAACAGACAGCGCAGTGGCGTTAGCAACACAATGCGTTCCCGCATTGTCCGAATTGGAGCAAAACACATTCCTCAAGCAGAACTCAACCAAATGTTGACAGATGCCGGTTTTGCTCCGTTAAAAGAAAAAGAAATTGCTTTTTTCTACAGCGGAAAGTGATACAACAAGCGCGATCGCTGTATCTTCACTTGAGGTGTGAGGGATGAAAGTTAAACAAGCTCTTCTTGTAGTGTTGCTTGTTGTCATGCTTGGAGTTGGGTACTGGAGCATATCGTTTGCACAGACTCCTTCAAAGCAATTTACACCAGAGCCAACCAAAGTTCTCAACGTAAAGACGAGCGATATACCAAAAGTATCGGTGTTGGAAAGCGAAATTCTGACGGCAACGATGGCACCAGGAGAGCTTGACTAAATAGCCAAATACTTTACTAAACTTTTTCATAATTAGTCAGAAAGAGAAGTTTGACACAGTTGTAGTTTTCTGATACTTTAGTTTAGTGGCTGAAAACCAAAGCCCAAAATCATC
>JAHHHH010000093.1 GCA_019359415.1 Iphinoe sp. HA4291-MV1
ATCCAAACCATTAGCACTGAAACTGCGACAAACAGCAGTTGCACCGACATCCAAACCACCAGAACCCTCCCCAACAGCAATTTCACCGACATCCAAACCATTAGCACTGAAACTGCGACAAACAGCAGTTGCACCGACATCCAAACCACCAGAACCCTCCCCAACAGCAATTTCACCGACATCCAAACCATTAGCACTGAAACTGCGACAAACAGCAGTTGCACCAACATCCAAACCACCAGAACCTTTAACTCGTCGGGAAAATAGGAGTCGGCTTGCTGCAAAATCCTCTCTTGAACAGTTGGAGAATAGGACTAATTCACCAGTGCCCCAAAGGACACAGCGTATGGCACCATCGCGGTTTCAAAGTCAGCCAACTACATTGCGAAAGCTGTCTCGAGTTCAGCCATCTTCAAAATCAGGTGGAGCAAGCAGTTTGGGCGGTCCGATCAGTTTATCTCATCGTGATTTTGCAAGCAATAATCTGGCAGCCCTGCCTAATCCCAACCGCCTTAATCGATCTACACAAGGTATTGATGCCCGTCAAGATGCAAACATTAGCGCTTATCTACAGCAACTACAGGAGCAAGTGAGACAGCAGTGGATACCTGGACTCACCCAATCTTCCCAACGGACAGTGCTTCACTTCACCGTGAGCCGAGCAGGTTTGGTGAGCAATCTCCGGATCGCACAAACCTCTGGATTGAGCGTCACTGATGAGGCAGCACTCAGTGCTGTGAAGCGAGCAACACCCTTTGCTCCTTTTCCCACAGGATATACAAAAAACTATATCAATATTCAATTTACATTTAATATCAATGTCTATGGGCAGCTAGAGCTATGGAGGAATGGTCAATAAGGTGCACTTCTTTCTTACAGCTATTTTCAGGTAAATGAACCACATTTTTTTGCCTCACGCATTCGGCGGAGCCGTTCTCGCAGAGTAGGCGCAAAGGCGAGCCAGTACTGCACCGACGTTTCCCGACAGAGGTATCTGGCGTCGCAAAGAAGAACGCACTCGTTGTGGTCTAAATAAATGAAAACTGCTGTAAGATAGCACCAAAGAAGACGCGGAGACAAAAAACTTCCCCGCGTCCGATGTGTCCCCTTCAATCCGTTGTGCACAGCATCTAACCCACTTTCCGCACTTCATCGTGTAATACGCGTAGATTTCCAAAATCTGGCTAACAATGGTTAAATAAACAGCACGAATTACCAATGAATTTCAATATTAATACTTAATAATCTAAGCATTATTAGAAATAATTCTTGAAAATCAAGATAATACATTTTGAAGTGCGGAATATGGGATCTAATATTATGTCCGGTGATAGCTAATATATGCTTTCCTTCTACCTGTGACACACAGTGATCTGATAGACTTCGTACTAATTCTCCTACTGTCACATTCTCATTCTCCAAAAACCGATAGTACCCTACTTGCTCGGCTCTGTTTTTACTTATTTGGCGAATGCTAGGCACTTACAAGTAATAAAATATCCAGCCGTGTCAAGCGCCCTCCGGGCGCTTGACAGCCTCAACGCAAGGATTTGGAAGAATCGATAAATTAGACGGCGCTCTATTTTATTTTTTGGATCTCCCCTAACTGATTGATGTTTTCCCATTGCTTCATACAATGCTGCCCCCTTTTTATCAGTCGTGGGTCAATAATGCTTTTCCCTCAACGACTTGAGCGTGTATTCTTATAGGATTTTCCACTACCGCCTATCCTCTACAATCCCTTCCCTTAGTAGTTTACCTGGACTTGTGTGTACACCGTAGCCCTTAGGAGAGGGGAGTCGAGACGTTAATGAAAGTGGATAAAATAGCGATCGCATAGAATTATGAAACTGGTTTGGTGCGATCGCTCATGATGACAAGCCGTTACACATCTACACACCTGTGCCGAAAGATTATTCACTGGCTCTGGCGCGGAGCGCGGGAGCAGAAAAGAGGGTTTGAAATCCAGCCTGACGCTGTGTGACAGGTTCTGGGGCAGAGTTCCAGAGGCTTTCGTAGTAGAAGAAAGTCACGCCCAAACCACGTTCTTGGGCAGCCCTTACCTGGGAATGAATTTGTTGCATTGGAACTGGACTACTTCGCAATCCTGCCATCACACCGATTCCTGTTGGAATGATTTGTTGCACCTCTTGAATTTCTGGGCGAGAAATTGTTGCGAGAAAACTTTGCAAATTGGGACGATAAACTTGCACGATAAGTTCGTCTACTATATCCTGCCGCACCCAAGTGAGCCAGTCTTGTAGTTGAAACTTGTAAGCAAAGTCATAGTAATTGGGGGAAACGGAGAAAATCGCATAGGGTTTTCTCGCTTTCACAGCTTGATTGAGTTGTACCATAAATGCTGTGATTTTATCTGCTCGCCAGCGCATCCATGTTACGTCTTGGGGATTAGCTGGGGGAGCCTTCTTGGTTTCCTGAGTATACAATGCAACCGTATATTTATCATAGCCAAATTCGTAGGGCAAACTCATATTATCGTCAAACTGAATGCCATCGACATCATATTGGGTGACGATTTCCAGTACAAGATCGGTAATAAACTGTTGCACTTTTGGATGGAAGGGGTTAAGCCATGCAACTTCACCAGCAGCGCTGATCGAAGTTTCGCTACCATCCCGCTTTTGTGTAAACCAATCTGGATGATTCAATGCCAGTTCTGACGTTGGGGGAGCCATGAAGCCAAACTCAAACCAGGGAATCACCAGCAAGCCTTGGCGATGCGCTTGGGCAATCGCGTCTGCGAGAATATCGTGTCCATCAGAACCTCGTAAGACAAAGGGCTGGATACCTGCACGTTTTGCCACGGCGCTGGGATACATTACGTACCCAGAATTCCATACTACAGGATAGATCGTGTTGAAGTTCAACCGTCTCAATTGACTCATGCCATCCTGCACTTTGGTGCGGTCCTTGAGAGTATCAAAATCATTGTTAGTCATCCAAACCCCACGAATTTCCTGACGGGGTTGTTGCGCGATGCTCTCAGAGGAAGGCACCTCTTGGGCAATTGCAGGAGTAAGGCTGTCTACTAGCAGGACTGTAACGAATGATATCAGAACGAGGAGTGGAAAAAGACGCTTGAGCGCCCACTTCGCGATCGCTCTGCGCCATCGCCCGAAGGGCGCTGTCGCCAATCGCTGCCAACCTTGAGAAATGAAACGCAATTTCATCGGCTTGAATGATGCATTGGCTACCGAAGTGCGCCACCGCTGACTTTTGTGATGGAATCTACTCATCATACAGTATATAAGTATTTATCCTTGTTAAAGGATTCGTTGATTGGTAGTCATTCATTCAATGCCGCGCATTCAATTGTTGCATCAGAGAAACTGAAGCAGACTTAGCACAGCAGGATAGTTGACGCAGCTAGTAGGTCAATAGTGCCGATAATATGTATAATTAATGACTTTTTAAGGTAATATCAAATAAGATACTATCCAGTGCAAAGTTACTCGAAATATTGCTTTGACTAGCTTCCAGCATTTTTCTTTTTGTCTGAAAAAATACAACAAAGTACTTTGTAGTAGCAATTTGAGACTCGTACACACTCACTGAAAGTAGCGGCGTACTTTTTTAATGCATAAGTTGCTTTGGCTAACAACTACTGAAAACTAGACAGAAACTAGCTGTAATCAAAAAGGATGCATCAATGTCAGGCACTTTAACTCTCAAAAAGGATACTGTTTTCAAGCAAGACCCCTTTGGTAAGGATCAAGACCAGGCTAAAGTTAAAGCAAATCAGCCAATTAAATTTTCGTATATTGAGATTAAGGATTATAGGGGGACACCATTTACTCAACACCAGCACTTGGAAGTGCATCTTGAGAACTCCATCCCGCCTGACGGAAGTAATAAGCCTCCCATATTCACTTGGTTTGTTGATGTGAAGGATGTCGCGAGAATAGAGTAGAGAAATTCTCAGCGCTTAATTCCCTTGAACCGTTCTTTCGCTGCCTGAAACGCATCTTGCATCACAGACTGAATTTTTTGGGGATCGGGTTTCTTACCTCCCATTAAATCACCGAAATACACACAAGCTCCTTCTCCCAGTGCCCAAGTATAGGCGGCTGCCCAAGAAGCAGCTATCACACTGCCAAAACCTGGTATAAATTTAATTAACTCACGTCCGACTGCCCGTGCTAGGAAGCCACTGGCGATCGCGCTGACAACACCTCCTGCCTGTGATGGGGTTAAAGTCTGTCCATACAATTTCCCTAGCAGCCCCACCATTGAGACTTGCAACGCAGTGAGCGCTGGCATCGTCGCAAAAGGAAGCGGCACAGCTGCTATGGTAGCTGATATGATGGCGAATACTAAAATGTAACGGCGTCCAACGTCCCGATAGAGATTACCAATTTGTTTGCTAGTGTCCTCATCTAATAACTGATAAATTGTTCGGGCTTCTGCTTCTGGTAGTAAGTCTGCTAAGGCATCTCTCAATGCTTCTAAGCCATAAAACACCGGCGTATAGCCATCTTCTTCCAGTGTGAAGTCGATGAGAACAGCACAATCATACAATCCTGCAAAAGCTTGCTGTATTGCAGCGAATGCCCGGTTAACCTCATGATAATCTGGTGGATATGCCGGGTGATTAGATGTACCAGGAGGATAAACTTCATGCAAGCAAGTCACCGCCAGCAAACAGGGAATATCTGGATACTTTTGACGCAGCTGCTGAGCAATTTGTTGCAGTGTATCTGTCGCAAAATCATTGATTTTAACCGTCAGAATCAAAATTTTGGCGCGATGACTCTCTTGTTGTAAATTTCCCACCAATTCCTGAATAATGACTTGAGTGTCCTGGTTGACATCTCCTAGTCCGACAGTATCTGTAAAAATGAGTAACGGTAAGTCACCCGAAGGGTAGGCATAGCGCTCAGTGTGTTGTGTGTGGGGACGAAATCCTTGACCGATAATCTCTGCCGAAACACCCGTCAATCCTCGTACAATTGAACTTTTTCCTGCTTGGGGTTTACCAATCAAAAGAGCTTCAGTGGTTGGCAGTTCTGCTCGAATTGCCTTCAAAATTTCTGCAACCTGAGCCTCGTTGACGCTAAACCACCCTACAATTGTCTGTGCTACTTTCTCTATGGGTAAGAATTTCATCAAGCGTGCTGTCGTCTGGTTCCAAACGCCTGTAATGCGATTTGTCCGTGAATCATCCACCGACTTAGTCGTCATATCATCAGTCGGTTTGCTGAACTGTTGAGAATCAGCTGATACTAAATCAGCATCATGTTGTTCAGTCATTTGTTTGAACCTCACACGACTATAAGTCGCGTGATTCCTGCTTCAACGATCTCCGCCTGGATTACTCCAGGACTTACAAGTTCTCCACAGGCATTTAGAGCATCCGGCATACCGACGGCTGCTGTTAAAATTCTTAATCCCTCACCCAAAATATTTAAAGCGGCGTTCGCATCTCTTAAGTTGTAACTACTACAACTAGGGCAAGACCATTCACGCAACTTTAAATCTTTGACTAACGGATTGATGAAACCACAATCATTACAAGTCTGAGATGATGGGTAAAATGTACCAACTTTCTGCACAATTCTATCGTGCCATAAGGCTTTGTATTCCAGCATGGTAACGAATTTAGACCAACTAGCATCTGAAATACTTAGGGCTAATTTGTGGTTTTTTACCATGTTAGCAACTCGTAAATCTTCAATACAGATAATACTGTTTTCCTTGATAAAACGAGTTGAAAGCTTATGCAGAAAGTCGTCTCTCAAATTGGTAATGCGTTCGTAGGTACGAGCCAGCTTGATTTTCGCTTTGACTCTATTGCTACTGCCTTTTACAGACCGAGATAGTTTTTTCTGTGCCTTGCGTAACTTCCTATGCAGAGTCCTGTAATATTTGGGATTATCTACCGTCTCGTTATTGCTAGTAATCAAATAAGATTTTAGTCCTAAGTCTAAGCCAATATTTTGACTGACTTGGGGATATTTTTCGCTCTCTGTTTCGCACAAAATACTAGCAATATACTTGCCCGTTGAAGTACGAGTGATGGTCACGTTCACAAGCTTTCCAGTAATCTCTTCAGACTTGTGAAACCTTACCCATCCTAGCTTTGGAAGTTTTAAACGATTCTCTATTACTTGAATGTTGCCGTTAGTAAGGTTGGTCTTATATGATTGCTTACACCCATACTTCTTTTTAAACTTAGGAAAACCTACACCTTTTTTATTTTTTGCTTTCTTGAAATCAGCAAAGAAGTTTTTGTATGCTGCCTCTAAATTCTTGAGTGAATTCTGTAAAGCAAATTTATCTACCTCTTTGAGCCATTCAATATCTTTTTTAAGTAGAGTTAACTGCTGACTACAAGCGTTATAATTTAACGTTTTTTGTTCCGTGCTGTATAGCTCTTTCCTCAGTGCCAAAAAGCGGTTATACACAAACCTAGCACATCCAATAGTCTTGTTAATTAAGACGAATTGACTGTGATTAGGGATAAGTGTAACTTTAAATGCTTTCTGCATTCTGATTCTCTATATATTTCTTGACTTGTGACTCTGTGTTTTCTGAAACCGTGGCTACAAAATAACTTGGATTCCAGAGATGCCCACCCCATAATTTTTTCTTGAGTTGCGGAAACTGAAGAAATAGTTTTCTAGCTGATATCCCTTATCCCCGTAGTTGCCAATGACCAAGCATTACTGCCATACTTCGCCAAGACTCCCAACGGGATAAAGGTTTCCTTTCGCCAATGTAGCGCATAACTTCGGGATCGCTACACATCTGAGTGTAAGCATCAAGGTCTTCTTCACGAAATCCGCGTAGGATAAGACGTTGGGTTTCCACTTGAGGAATATACATGTATACTTGGTGCACCATGCTTGTCTCTTGAGATTGGTGTAGTGTATGGAATGTGTGAATTTTTCCTTTTACACCTCTGACAGGAGAAAATATTACTATTATAACATCCTTTTTGTAAAGCATTGTTAATAAAGTGTTTCAAAAGTTATTTGATAAAGAAATTAAATACAAGAGTTAAAAATATTCAAAGAATAACTTATGAAATTCTTGATATATTGTGAAACAAGCTACAAATCACGTGATGTGCAACTTTTGTCTTTCACTTGTCACATCTTGGGGTTTCTGTCAATAGTTTGCAGGAAAACTACAATTATCTGCAAGAAGCAACCGTTGACACAAAATGTTTCCTAATCTGTCCCCTAATACAGGGAATGGGTTTGAGGTGAGGGAAGTTGCACGTAACGTGATTTGTAAATAACAAAGAGTGACTTCTTGGAAGGGAAATATGTCTTACGCGCAAACGAAGACTCAGACAAAATCAGGTTATCAAGCTGGGGTAAAAGACTATAGATTAACATATTATACCCCCGATTACACTCCTAAAGATACAGATGTTTTAGCGGCATTCCGCGTAACACCCCAACCTGGAGTTCCACCCGAAGAGGCCGGCGCTGCTGTGGCTGCTGAGTCTTCCACTGGTACTTGGACAACTGTATGGACGGACTTGCTCACCGACCTAGACCGCTACAAAGGTCGTTGCTATGACATCGAACCAGTTCGCGGCGAAGACAACCAATTCATTGCTTACGTTGCCTATCCTCTGGATCTGTTTGAAGAAGGCTCTGTCACCAATATGTTTACCTCCATCGTGGGGAACGTGTTTGGTTTCAAAGCTCTAAAAGCATTGCGTCTGGAGGACTTGCGGGTTCCTGTTGCATACCTCAAGACATTCCAAGGACCTCCACATGGTATTCAAGTTGAGCGCGACAGACTGAACAAGTACGGTCGTCCTTTGTTGGGTTGTACGATTAAGCCCAAGTTGGGTCTGTCTGCTAAGAACTACGGACGCGCCGTATACGAGTGCTTGCGCGGTGGCTTGGACTTCACCAAAGACGACGAAAACATCAACTCTGCACCATTCCAACGGTGGCGCGATCGCTTCTTGTTCGTTGCAGATGCTATCCACAAATCACAAGCGGAAACTGGTGAAATCAAAGGTCACTACCTGAACGTAACCGCTCCTACCTGTGAAGAAATGCTGAAGCGGGCAGAGTACGCTAAAGAACTCAAAATGCCCATCGTCATGCACGACTACCTAACCGCAGGCTTCACAGCCAACACAACATTAGCTCGCTGGTGTCGTGACAACGGTCTTTTGCTGCACATTCACCGCGCAATGCACGCCGTTATCGACCGTCAAAAGAACCACGGTATCCACTTCCGCGTCTTGGCTAAGGCGCTGCGGATGTCTGGTGGTGACCACGTCCACACCGGAACCGTAGTTGGTAAATTGGAAGGCGATCGCGCAATTACAATGGGTTTTGTTGACCTGCTGCGTGAAAACTATGTTGAGCAAGACAAGTCTCGCGGTATCTACTTCACCCAAGACTGGGCTTCTATGCCTGGTGTAATGGCAGTTGCTTCTGGTGGTATCCACGTATGGCACATGCCTGCACTGGTAGAAATCTTCGGTGATGACTCCGTACTACAGTTTGGTGGTGGTACTCTTGGTCACCCTTGGGGTAATGCTCCTGGCGCTACCGCTAACCGCGTTGCTCTAGAAGCTTGTGTTCAAGCTCGTAACGAAGGTCGTTCCTTGGCTCGCGAAGGTAACGACGTTATCCGCGAAGCTGCTAAGTGGTCTCCTGAACTGGCTGCTGCTTGCGAACTGTGGAAGGAAATCAAGTTCGAATTTGAAGCAGTTGATACCGTCTGATCATCAAGTAAAAAGTTAAAAGGTAAAAGAAAACAATCTTTTTTCTTTTGACCTTTGACCCTTACGGGTGTCTCCTCCAACAGAGGCTGCGCCAACGCCAGTTGCTGTAGCCTGTGAAACCCGTACACCGCACTGGCTCACTTTTGACTTTTTACTTAATTCTGGGGCTGGGGTCAAGCATGGATATTAAGCAAATTGCGAAGGACACAGCCAAGACGCTGCAAAGTTACCTGACTTATCAGGCACTAAGAACGGTGTTGGCTCAAATTAGCGAAACAAATCCTCCCTTGGCGCTTTGGCTACAACGCTTTTGTGCTGACAAAATTCAGGATGGAGAAGCATACATTGAGCAACTCTTCCAAGAGAAAGCCGAATTGGCTTTGCGGATCATGACTGTGAGAGAACACATAGCGGAACAAGTCACTGAATACTTACCCGAAATGGTTCGCACAGGTATTCAGCAAGCTAATATGGAACACCGTCGTCAGCATCTTGAGCGAATCACGCAAATAGATACATCAACTCCCAGTCCTGAACCAGAAACGCAAGCAACCTCAGATCCAAACAATGAACAGTGAACAGTGAACAGTTATCAGTTAACAAATGATAACTGGTAACTGGTAACTAATGTCAATCACAACCCATTATCATTTACTATGCAAACCCTACCAAAAGAGCGTCGTTACGAAACCCTTTCCTATCTACCTCCCCTCAGTGATGCTCAAATTAGCAGGCAAATTCAGTACATCTTGAATCAAGGTTATATTCCGGCGATCGAGTTTAACGAAGTCTCTGAGCCTACTGAGTACTACTGGACATTGTGGAAACTGCCTTTGTTCGGCGCTAAAAGCACTCAAGAAGTACTAAGCGAAATTCAAGCTTGCCGTTCTCAGTACTCTAACCACTTTATCCGCGTTGTTGGTTTCGATAACATCAAGCAGTGCCAAATTCTTAGCTTTATTGTTCACAAACCCAACAGATACTAAAGCTAATCAGTTGGAAATCATTTTGAGAGAATTGTAAGTAATTTATCCTCCAATATAAAGAGGTAGAGCTAGTTATCTACCTCTGTTTTTTCAAGAACTGTACTAGTACCGCAAGGCGGAAGTCAAAAGTCACTCATTCAAAAGTCAAAAGTATTATGGAGTGGGCTTTTTATAGATTTGAAATGGTTGCCCTATTTACGCCGTGACGTACTAGGGTTGTTGTTTTGCTTGTACTGCCTGCCTTACTGTTTCCTCATCCAATCCTAAAGCAAGAGCCACTTGCTCAACACTTAATCCCATTGTCAATAACTGAGGTACTGTTTCTAACTTGCCTTCTAGCTTACCTTCTAACTTGCCTTCTAACTTGCCTTCTAACTTACCTTCTAACTTGCCTTCTAACTTGCCTTCTAACTTGCCTTCCAACTTGCCTTCTAACTTACCTTCTTGAAAAGCTTCCTGATAGACTCTCGTTTGCTTTAACTCACTCAATCCCAACATTTTCTCTATCTCCTCCCGGCTGAGACGCGGAAATTTATAGACTATTATCGTTTCTATCAATTGTATGAGTTCTCGCTTGGCAACTTCATCAGCTATTTGTTGTTGAGTAGAGGTTATCAACTCCCTGGCTCTTGTCGCCGCAGTTTCTTCTGGTTCTATCACTAATTTAACAGTCTCAATACCAATAGACGGATCGGTAATAGAGATGAGTTCATCCAGAAACACGCGAGTGACCCTTCGAGGATTGAGTAATTCAATATAGCGCTGTGTCTTTCCTGTATCTAGACTCCTGGTTGGCAAAATGACAACACCACGCCAATTATTTGTCAATTCTGTTTTGTCCAGGTAATTGAAGATTTCGGCAAAGAAGCGAGAATAGAACTTTTTATCAGCTTGAAACTGGACTTCAGCAAAATAAATCGGTAGTTCAGATGCATCCGTCGCTGGGAGGAAAACACCATCAATTCTAAAGGCAAGTTGCTTGACTTCAATCGATGAGAATAGATAGGCGTCAGCGAGTTGGGGTGGTTGGTTAATGAGTTCAAAGAAAATACTAGGAAAACTTTGGAAGAGGCGATAAAAAATGGTGTCGGTTTTCACTTAGTTAGAGTCATTGATTCAATATGGTATTTTACAAACAAACCATTACCTAAGTTACTTGACTTAAGGCAATAATAATGAGCTATCTTTTTATTCGGTGGTTGTATTTCTGCTCAAAAATCGAAAGGGAATATGTACATTTTATAACATAAAATCAGTACTTACTTAAAGAAAAAATCCTTCTTCTCTCAAAATGAATAAAAGTTAGTAGTTAGAAAAAATTAATATTGTTTTAAGGAAGCCAAGCAATCTAACTTGAAATAAGTGTAGACTCTTGGTTGGCAAAGGTCACTAATCCCTATTAGGGATTGAAATTATTGGCAAGGTTTATGAGCTACTATATTTCTCTCCGCTTTCTGGATAAACTTGCAGTTCACATCACCAAAAACTACCTCAACCTTCCTGGTGTTCGAGTCCCCTTAATTTTTGGTATTCACGGGCGCAAAGGTGAGGGTAAATCTTTTCAATGTGAGTTAGTTTTTGAGAGAATGGGTGTCGAAGTGACCCACATATCCGGCGGCGAACTGGAAAGTCCAGATGCTGGAGATCCAGCACGTCTCATTCGCTTGCGCTATCGAGAAACAGCAGAACTCATTCGCGTGCGCGGCAAAATGTGTGTGATCATGATTAACGACTTAGATGCAGGTGCGGGACGCTTTGATGAAGGGACTCAGTACACCGTCAATACTCAATTGGTGAATGCCACGCTAATGAATATTGCCGACAATCCCACCGATGTGCAACTTCCTGGTAGTTATGACGCAACACCTCTACATCGTGTACCAATTATTGTCACAGGTAATGATTTCTCCACTCTCTATGCACCTTTAATTCGGGATGGTCGCATGGAAAAATTTTACTGGGACCCAGACCGAGATGATAAGGTTGGTATTGTCGGCGGAATTTTTAGTGAAGATGGGCTTTCACGCCAAGAAGTTGAAAAGTTAGTCGATACATTCCCAAATCAATCGATAGACTTTTTCAGCGCTTTACGTTCTCAAATTTATGATGAACAAATTCGCAACTTCATACATGAAATAGGAGTTGAGCACGTATCTCAACGTGTGGTTAACAATGTTGAAGGTCCACCACAATTTAGAAAGCCCGATTTTAGATTGTCTCACTTAATTGAGATGGGCAACTTAATATTTGGTGAACAACAGCGAGTCCAGAGTTCCCAATTGGTGACTGAGTATAATCGCGGCTTATACTCTCGTAATCAATCTGCACCTTCTCCTGCTGTGACACCAACTCCTCAGCCATCAAGCAATGGCGCAAGTCAAGGTGCAACATCTAATGGATACCAAAAACAACAGGTATCGAATACTCATTTAACTCTGGAGACACAAGAACAGATACGTGAAATTTTGTCTGGTGGTTACAGAATTGGCATTGAGCACGTAGATGAGCGCCGCTTCCGTACAGGTTCTTGGCAAAGCTGCGTGACAAGCCCTATTACCGGCGAACAAGATGCAATATCAACTGTGGAATTCTGTCTTGGGGAATATAGCAATGAGTATGTGCGCCTAGTAGGTATTGATCCAAAGGTGAAGCGACGGGTTGTAGAAACGATTATTCAACGCCCGAATGGGAGAGTTGGTAGTTATTGAAGTTCGTAGAAATGATTCAGCATTAACTCTACCTCAGTCAGTAGAAGATAAAAAGGGAAACTCAGTTTTGACATTCCACCGCCTGCTATCGTGCAGCAACAATGTTAGATTGGAAGCAGTAAACTCAAAGTGTAACTGTTGCTTTTCAAATTCAGACCAAGCAGTCTTAAAGTTCTGGCGCGTTAAGTCTTTAAACGCAACTGTCATGTGGGGAGCAAAGGGACGGTTTGTTGAGGTTACAAACAATGCCGTGGTTTGTGAAGATAGAAGAAGGAAAAGTTGATAAGTCCACCTTTGACCAATATGTAAGCGCTCATAAGGCTTACGTACAGGAATTGATTGCTAAAGGACACAAAGCAAAAACAGGCTACTGGGCACAAACAAGCGGAGGCATGATGCTGTTTGAGGCAACCTCAATGGACGAAGCAGAAGCTATTATAGCTGGTGATCCATTGGTACAAAACGGCTGTGTTAACTATAAGCTTCATGAGTGGAAAATTGTAGTCGAATAACACACAGTCTGAAAATTTAATGCTATTGTGTTTATAGACCTGGATCTACGCGGCAGCAACGCCCAAATCTTGTCAGGACCGGAAGGTAGCAGCAACACGGGATGCTTGTGGCAGGCGTAGTCTCCGGGTCGCCCCATTTTAGGAGCGCAAGAGCAACAATGCCCGGTTTTGGAGATGTTGTTAAAAAAGCTTTTTACCTTGGTGTTGGGTTGGCTTCTTATGCAGGAGAGAAAGCAGGCGGGACAATAACCGAACTGCGATCGCAAGTCCAAAAGCTGGCTGATGAAATGGTTGCGCGGGGCGAAATGACGACAGATGAAGCCCGCCGCTTTGTTGAAGATATGATGAAGCAGGCACAGCAACCACCTATATCTGCTCCCAGTGCTGACCAAACACCTCCCTCTGAACCTCGCCGTATCGAAATCATAGAGGAAGATGAGGCGCCAAGTACGGTAAAGGTTACTCAACCCACTGAGGATGTGGATAAGCTACGCGATAAAGTCAGACAAATGCAAGAAGAACTGCGTAGATTACAACACGATAGGTAGTCGGGAATTATCTGGTAGGAGCGCTTTAGCTAATTTCCGAAAGATTTCCCGGTAATGTAAAATTTTTGTTCAAACATTGTCCTCAGGGTGTACTAAAGTGCTTCAAGCCATGTAGTATTAAGCGTCCAGTAAAGAATTTGTAAGGACGTCAGGTTTATGGAAAAGTGGCAAAAAGAGTTTTGGGACATGATAGAAACAGTGGCTGATGAAGTAGAACGTTTCTTCCTGGGGATGACGGAGATGGTAGATACCCTTTTTGAGATCACAGAAGAGATTACCGAGCAAGTACAAAATACCATAGCCACTGAGTTAGATCAGTATTTGCAGGAGTTGGCTGACCCTATTTTGGAAGTTTACTGGGAACTGGAAGACATTATTATAGATGATGTCGATTTGGGTTTTCCTTATCCTGTTGAACCCTGTGTAGAAAGAAATCCCGCTTGCATTGGTTGTCGTCATTACCACGGTCAAGTATATGGTGGTAATTTGTTAGTTTGCGGTATGCATCCCTATGGATGGGAAGATGAAAATTGCCCAGATTGGGAACAGGAAGAGTTATGATGAGTTAGTCAATAGTCCAGAGTCCATAGTTAAAAATGAGAAAATCTTGACTATTGACTATTGACTGTTGACTATTGACTGTTGACTGTTGACTCTTGACTATGGAAATGAAATATGGAGAACGCAACATTGCGGAAGGACAACTCATCACATTTCCCAATCCGCGTGTTGGAAGACGATACGACATTAACATTACCTTGCCGGAATTTACATGTAAATGCCCGTTTTCTGGCTATCCTGACTTTGCCACAATTTACATTAACTACATCCCTAATGAGCAAGTCGTGGAATTGAAGGCGCTAAAGTTATACATTAATAGCTATCGCGATCGCTGTATTTCCCACGAAGAATCTGCCAACCAGATTTTAGATGATTTTGTTGCTGCGTGTGACCCAATAGAAGTCACAGTCATGGCAGATTTCACACCTCGCGGTAATGTACATACAGTGATTGAAGTGCGACATCAAAAGTCAGCATAAAAATGCTTTAGCCGTAAGATACTATACCGGCGCAAGCATTGTTAGCCTGAAAAATTAAGGCATGAATACCAGGTAACAAGGTTTGTGCAGCAGCATGATTTTCTCGATAAACGTCGTAATCTATGTAGCTTTTTTGCAGTTCTCGCTGGGTAATATCTAGTAGTTGTGATATTTCTTGTGATAATTGATTGGCTTCTAGAGCTAGATGAGCAGCAGAAACCAGTCGAGTGTGGGCTTCGTTGAGTGTATCGTGTTGCTGTTGTAGCGATCGCAATATTTGCTGGCTGTCTTCCTCGTGAGGGTTGAAGTAACGGCTATTGAGTTCTCTTGAAGCTTCGTCATCCCAGCGCCTGTGGTTGTCTAGGCGATATTCTTGAAGAGTGCGCGATCGCTGTTGGAGATACCATAGGGTTTCTACCATTTGTATAAGTTGTTTTTCGTACCAAGTTGCTTCTTTCATAAGACTTAAAAACTACCGTCTGGTTTATTGAAATTACTTAGTTGTTCGATACGATAGGCGAGTTCTTGACAACCAAGAAATGCAAATCTTTGGGCAGATTCGGTGGCTTTATCGCCTGTTTGGAAGTGTGTACGAGCAGTGTCTGTAAGTTTTTGGGCTTGTAGCACTTCTAGCATCATTTGTTGGGCGATTTCTTCTGCTTTTTCGGCTTTTTCTTGGGCTACGATGACAAATTTTTCGGCTGCTTGGGCTTCATCAAAGCTGCGTTCGGCGGCGTTAACGGCGGCGTTGGCGTATTCGCGGGCGTTTTGGGCGAAGGTTTCGGCTTGCTGGGCGTTTTTAACAGCATTTTCGCAACATCTAACGCGGGCTTTTGCTTGTTGGACTTCAGTGCGTGCAAGATTTAATTCTCGTTCAGCCGCCCGGAGTCTATTTTGTGCTTCAATCACTCTTGCTTGGGCGGCTGAGTAAGCTGCTTGTTCGGAACTACAGTTACGTGGATTACCTTTACTGTCAGTGGAACTACGGCAACTGTTCAAAGCAGAAGCAGCGCGGGAGAGTTCATTATTGGCTTGTTGGAGGTTATTTTGGGCGGCGTTGTATTCTTCTGTGGCGCGTCGGAGTCTCTCTTCAGCACGTTGTAACCAAGCTCTTGCTTTTTGCAGTTCTCCTTCCCATTGTCTGAGAGTGGCGGTTGCTTTTCGTAAAGCTGACTCGACATCGTATAAGGTAGAGTAAGCTTTGTCTTTGGCTTCAGTAGCTTTTGCTAGTTGCTTTTGGACTTCTGCTGCTGTTTCTTCTACCTGGATGCGATCGCTCTCGGCTTGAGCTTTGATAATGGCGGCGTAGTGTAAAGCTTGTTCTACTCTTTCTGTCGCGCAAGTTTGGGTGTATGCTGCTTCTTGTATGGTGTCGCGTTGAGTATCGCCACAACGTCCAATTTCCACGATTAATTCGTCAAGAATGACCATTAAGATGCGGGGGTCGTAGACGCTCATGGTGTACTACCTTCTTCCCGGTTCAGTTGACTCAGAATTTCGATCCGTTCTCCTAAAAGAACTTTGATTTTTTCTGACTGATTGATATATTCTTGAAATTGAGCTTGGGTACGTAACCAACCACTACGAAATTGGTCAGCATAATGACCTTCAGCCACAGAGTTAAATGCTCGCCAACTATTTTCCAACTGTTGATATTCTGAACGTAATTCCCCAAGATGTCGTTCCAAGCTTGTGTAGTATTCTTGCAACCCTTGGAGTAATTGTTTGGTGTCAGTCATAACTATCATCTACCACGTAAGTATCTACCCAAGTCGCGTAACTTTGCGTCGAGAAACTGTGTATAATTAGGTGCTGTGCGACTGAGATATTGTTTCATCATTTCATCGAATTCTTCCCATTGGGAATCATATTCGCGGCGCATTTCGTCTTGCCATAATGGTGAAACTTTATCGTGGTAGGCTTGTAAATTACGCGTGGAAGCCAGTAACATATCGTTGAACCTGCTTAATTCAGCGTGAAATTTTTGCATTTGTCGAAAGGTCTCATCCAAACTCATACCTGTTGACTCCGCAATTTGAGTGTTTGTCCTATTTGTGCAAGTTGTTCAACGAGGGGAATCTCTGACTCAATGCTGTAAGGTTTGAAACAGACACTTTTATCGTTTTCTACATCTATGTAGAGAGCACAGATAGGAATAGGACCTTCTTTTTGTAGTCGGGAAGCTTCGCGGTTACGGGTGAAGGTGAAAGATTCATCTTCGGACATTTGCAAAGCAACGCGATGGCGGAAATTGAGTAAACCTCGGCGTTCGTCAATGACGTTGGTCAGAGGACGGACACCAGAGAAACTCAAGATAGTATGTATACCGAGGGCTGGTCCTTCTCGATACAAACGGTACAATAGTTGTCCGCAAGCAGAGTCATTTAGTCCGTAACCGTCGTCTACTCGCCGCATTTCGTCTACTTGATCAAGTTCTGTCATCACTGCAAAAATTGTCGGTACGCCCAGACGCTCGTCATCGCTGAGTTGAATACGTTTTTCGAGTTCACCCAGCAAATAGTTGAGGTAATGCAGGATGTTTTTGCGATCGCGTGTAAACCCAACTTTGAAACCACCAGGACGCAACACGCACTCACAAACATTTTCCATTGCTTCTGACCATTCGGTTTCTGCCATGCTGCGGTCAAATATGCTAAATTGCAACTGTTGTGGGTGAGTGGTTACAGCTAAACTCGCTATCATCCCGACTAGCATTCCGTAACGCGCAGCGTTGTTACTCCCGATAATTAAAGCGTTTTCTGCGAGTTTGCGCCGGATAATTATCCTTGTTTGTCCCCGGACACTAAATTCTTGACCAAGCCACATAATATGCGGTTTTTCAGCGGCGAACCAATCAGGAATGTTAAAACCGCCTTCGTAAACTGGCTGACGGGCGAGTGTTTGCCATTCTTTGGCATTTAGCCAGCGCGGCTGTTCTAGTATTTTATTAAGTTGAGGATTTTCAATTAAATTCGGTTGAGCTTTACCATCAAACACCACTGTTAAAGGAAGACTATCAGCAGCTTGAGAAGAAGCTCTTGCATTGAGTTTTTGTAGAAGTTGTTCGCGCCGCTTTGCTTCTAGATAAGCAACTTTACCAAGGTGATTTGCTCCTTCGCCATCATCGCCAGCACGATCATTGACGACAATTTTACCTGGTAAATCGCAAGTCATAATTAAATTTTTCCCGCGTCTCCCAAATTCTGTTAAAGATTGTCTATCAGAATCGGTCATTTGCATTGCCATCCGCAAATGTACGTTACCAAATATGGCTGTTTGGTTTAACATCCCTGGAACACCAAACCGCTGTGATGCAAGTAGCATATGAATACCGGCGCTGCGTCCTTGGGAAGCAAGCTGCAATAATTGGTTAGAGGCGACACCATCTATATCCCCCTCGAAGAGTTCTTGGTATTCATCGACAATGAGAAGAACGCGGGGTAATTGTCCAGCTTGTTGACCTTTGCGACGATACTCTCGTAAATTTACGACTCCCACTTTACTAAACATAGCGTTACGGCGTTCTTTTTCCTCAACTAACTCCGCTAACACACTGCGCGATAACTGGGCTGAGGAATGTAATGAAACGACTTCGGCGTGAGGTAAATGGCGGTAAGGTTGAAATTCTACCCCGTCTTTACCGTCAATGAGATATAACCGGAGTTCTTCGGGGTTGTAACGAGTCGCTAGTCCTAAAATCAAAACGTGGTATAAATTTGATTTTCCCGCCCCTGTCATCGCTCCTAACATCCCGTGAGCGCAGGGACGTCCTTCACCGCTTTCCCCAAACCAGACTTGCAATGTCCCACTACTCCCAGAACCACCAATGGGAGTGTCGATGATGCTTTCAGCGCTATGACGCCACCATTCTCTTTCTGGAATTCCGACGATTTCATCCCAATCAAGTTTGCGTTCCGGTGGTTTGGCTTCGCGGAGTTTGGTAAATAAATTTCTTTGCAGTTCGGGCGGTGGAGGTGCATCAGGAAAGAATTTGAACTCACAAGCAGTTCTACCACCACCGTCATAATGACGATTCAAATCAATGTAATAGGCATTTTTGAATTCATCCATACTCATATCCCTCGGTAAAGAGATATCTTGGTTATAGTGGATGAACAAGTATTTACCCGTACGTGGTCCTGTCGTTCCGACACTTTGCAGTGCTTCAATAGCGCGGCGATCGTATCTGTCAGGAAAGTCTGCAGCAAAAATAAACTTTGGCAATTCTAAAAATGTTTTTAACCACTCATACTTCGCACAGCCATATGTCTCTATTGCCACCCAACCATCAGCTCCACAAATCACCGCACAGATGGCAATGGTCATGATATCGATTAATTTGTGTCTTTTGGTTCGATCTATTCTTGGGTCTTCTATCACTGCAAAGTGGTCAGCAATCGTGATTTTAGGCTTGAGTTTCACGCTTGTGTGGCTTCATTCTACTTTGAGAATGAGAATATCATTTTGAGCGATCGCTCTCTGAACCACTTATATAGTTTATCTGTACTACTTGGAACATACCTCTACTTAGCACTTTTTGCAAATTTAGATGCGTTTGCCCTGACCTGTATCCTCTGATAGTCGTCTAAATGACGGTGTAAAAAGTGGAGGATTGTTTGCAGTAGATTGAGGTTTTCTAGGAGAAGTATTTGTAGGTTTCTGAGTAGAGGGTTTAACTTTAGGTGGAGGCGTGTTTAACTCTGGTGCGTCTCTCTCACTGGAATGAGTTTGTTGTCGGACGCGGGGAATCTGTGCAACGACTTGAGGTATCTCTGGTAGAGCGCTAGATAATTCGGCTTCACCCCCCACTCTGTTCCTCCCAGCCTGAATAGTAGAGTTAGCGCTTATCGGTGGTGGAGCGACATTGGCAAAAGTGCGATCGCTAAAAAATGTATTCCAAGCTGGTGAGTTTAAATTAATAACTCCACATAAGAAGATAGAGAGAATCTTTTTGAGTAACGTTCCGTTTATCGCAGCTAAAAAACTAATGACAGCAATAATGAATAGTCGAATATAACGCATATTAAATTAAGTTATTCTTTGACATAGCAAAACTGCTCGCAAGCGCAACTGTGCTCAAGCGACGCGATTTCTCCTGAGCTTGATAAGTGGATTTACTGACAGAATATAATATTGCGCGTCAGTTCAAGGTTAAGAATTTTGTAGATTCCACGATTTTTTGTATTTAGACATACATAAGACTCTTTTTCATACAAATTCAAGAGTTTTTGCTCCTCACTTATTCTCAAAAAAAGAGATTTCATGACGCTTCATTAATACAATAAAAATTTTTTTAAAGAATTTGTTATCACTTTCTGCCAATTGAATTGCAACTTTCGGACGAATTGATTGCACTTTTCTGCAATATTGCGACGGACAACTGCGAAAAACTTATGACAAGAACGTATTAAGAAGAACTCTGTTGTCAGAACTCCGTAGCATTGTTTTTACATTAACCATTGGGAAGCCGTCTCCGGTAAGGAGAGAATTGACTGGAGTATTGATCCTCCTCCTGATTTAGTACTGGAAATTGATGTGACGAGCTATTCTGATGTGAATGATTACCTCCCTGATCCAATACTGCTCGGATAAGCAAAAATTAGAAACCCGGTTTCTTAAAGAAACCGGGTTTCTGGCACCTCAACTATTCTTAACCGAGCAGTATTGCTCCCTGATCAAGTGCCAGAAGTCTGGCTGTTCCGCAAAAAACAACTGTGTGTTTATCAGTTACAAGGTACAGAATACCTTGTTCAAACTCAAAGCCAATATTTCCCAAATATAAACATCCAGGATATAGTTTCCAGGTGCTTTGAAGTTGCCTATGAGCGGAATACCAGTGCAGCAATTCGTGAACTCAAATAGCTCAAGAATGTGAAATTTGTGGGACTACGGACAATATTGAAATCCACCATATCCACAAACTAGCAGATATTGAGCAAAAAGGGCGTAAAGACCGCCCTGAATAGATGGTCAAAATGTCGGCACGTAAACGTAAAACCCTTGTGGTCTGTCGTCAATGCCACGAGAAAATCCAATATGGACGCTACGACAGTAAAACACTCAAACGTAAAAATTACTGGAAAGCGAAGTGATACGGAAACGGTCATGCTTCGTTTGGAGGGGGGTGGTTGGAAAAGTACCAATACTGGTAACTCGCTGGCTACCTACCCTACATCATGCACAGTTCCGAAGCCGAGCATGGGGGGGTGACTCCCATGCTTAGGTTAACGGATATTTCGCGTTCTGTGTTCTTCTTAAGCCTCTTTTGATGCTTCAATCACGTAAGTTTTATTCTGCACTGCTGGCACCTTCACCACCATTTTCTTACTAAAAGTCAACCCATGATCTCCTTTGTCAATGACAATCGTGTCACCTGGGACAAAAGTATTCTCTAACAACTTAGTCGCAACAGGGTTTTCCACTTCTCGCTGCAGTGCCCGTTTGATGGGTCGTGCGCCGTATACTGGGTCATATCCCACTTCCACGAGGTAATCACAAGCGGCTGTTGATATCTCCAAGGAAATTTTCTGCTCGCGTAGAAGACGTTCCACCCGCTTAAGTTGGATGAGGATGATTTGCCGCATTTCGCTGCGGTTGAGGGTGTGGAAGATAATAATGTCATCCACGCGGTTGAGAAATTCCGGACGGAAGCGCGATCGCAAAGCATCCATGACTCGGTTTCGCATTTTTTCATAATTCGAGTCATCACCAGATATATCCAGTATGTATTCACTACCGATGTTACTGGTCATGACAATGACAGTGTTGCGGAAATCTACTGTTCGTCCTTGAGAATCAGTAATTCTTCCGTCATCTAATACCTGCAACAAAATATTAAACACATCGGGATGAGCTTTTTCCACTTCATCCAAGAGCACCACTGAGTAAGGACGACGACGAATCGCCTCAGAAAGTTGACCGCCTTCTTCATAACCGACGTATCCCGGAGGCGCACCAACCAACCGGGAAACGGAGTGTTTCTCCATATACTCGGACATATCCAAACGGACTAAAGCGTCATCGGAATCAAAGAGAAACTGTGCTAAAGCACGGGCGAGTTCAGTTTTGCCGACTCCCGTTGGTCCCATGAATAAGAATGAACCAATTGGGCGACTGGGATCTTTCATTCCCGCACGGGCGCGACGAATTGCTGCTGCGACAGCAGAAACAGCTTCTTGTTGTCCAACCACTCGCTCGTGTAGATGTGTCTCAAGTTGCAGCAACTTTTGCCGTTCAGATTCCAACAGGCGATTGACAGGAATTCCAGTCCATTTGGCAACGATTTCAGCAATATCAGCTTCGGTTACCTGTTCTCGCAGCAGGGTTGCTCCTGTACTTTGAATTTCTAGCAACTGCGCTTCTTTTACTTCGCGATCGCGCTGTACTCCCTCCAATTTACCATACTTCAACTGTGCTGCTTTGTTCAGGTCATAAGCGCGTTCTGCTTGTTCAATTTGCACCCGCAGTTTTTCTTCTTCCTGTTTTAACCCACTAATCGCTTCTAGTAGCTGCTTTTCACCTTGCCACTGCCCATTCAATTCTTGCTGTTTCTCCTTCAAATTGACAATTTCTTGCTCAATTCGCTCAAAACGCTCTTTTGTCTGAACTGTAGCTTTCTCTTCCCCAGCTAACGACAGCTTTTCCATTTCTAGCTGCATCAACCTTCGGTCAATATTTTCTAATTCTGTCGGTTTGGAGGTAATCTCCATTTTCAACTGTGCTGCTGCTTCATCTACCAAATCAATTGCCTTATCTGGTAAGAAGCGGTCAGAAATGTAACGCGCAGACAGTGTTGCTGCGGCTACCAGTGCAGAATCAGAAATTTTGACGTTGTGATGGACTTCGTAGCGCTCTTTCAGCCCCCGCAAAATAGAAATTGTATCTTCCACACTAGGCTGATCTACCAAGATTTGCTGAAAACGCCGTTCCAAAGCTGCATCTTTTTCAATATATTTGCGGTACTCATCCAAAGTCGTTGCGCCAATGCAGCGTAGTTCTCCCCGTGACAGCATGGGTTTGAGTAAATTTCCTGCATCCATTGCCCCTTGTTGAGTGGAACCAGTCCCAACAACAGTGTGCATTTCATCAATAAATAGCACAATTTGACCGTTTGAGTCTATCACTTCCTTGAGGACAGATTTCAATCGGTCTTCAAATTCACCCCGGTATTTTGCTCCAGCAATCAAACTACCAATATCCAAGGCAATCAGCTGGCGGTTTTTCAAAGATTCCGGAACGTCACCGTTAATAATGCGCTGTGCTAATGCTTCTGCGATCGCTGTCTTCCCTACCCCAGGTTCACCAATCAGTACAGGGTTATTCTTGCTACGACGGGACAATACCTGTATGACTCGGCGAATTTCTTCATCACGTCCAATAACGGGATCTAGTCTACCAGCTTTCGCTTGTTCTGTCAAGTCTCTACCAAATTTTTGCAAAGCTTCATAACGAGACTCTGGGTTTTGGTCTGTTACCTTTTGGCTACCGCGAACCATTTTGATAGTAGCTTCTAGCTTAGCGGTGTCTAAGTTAAAGCTTTTGAATATCCGTCGTCCGATACGTTCATCTTCTGCAAAAGCTAAAAGCAAGTGTTCAATAGAAATGTAGGAATCTTTCATCCTAGCTCTTGCTTCTTCCGCTCGATCTAGCAATATGTCTAAATTACGACTGAGGTAGAGTTGCTCGGCTTTACCCACTTTCGGTTGACGTTGGGTAAATGCTTCTATTTGCTGTTGCAAGCGCAAGGCGTCAACTTCACAACGACCGAGGATGCGTGTTGCCAACCCAGTAGGTTCTTCTAATAAAGCAATAAGTAAATGTTCAACATCAAGTTGCTGTTGTTGATATGCTCGGACAATATCCTGTGATTTGACAATTGCTTCCCAGGCTTTATCAGTAAATTTATTCGGATCTGTAGGCTGCATCTTGACAATTTTAGATTTTAGATTTTAGATTTTGGATTTTAAACTAAGATGTAGGTATTTGTTCAAATGAATAAGCTGTTCCTCATTTAACTTGCATTATCTAGGCGGGCAGGACAGACCACCCTACAAGAATTGTAAAAAATTAAAGCCAGCTCATGAAATGTGCTGTCTTCTTATCCAACCATCTTTGGGGTGTGTCTGCTTGTATCTGCGGTTGCAATTTGACGATAGTTTGTAGTAAGTTCTTAAGCGCCTACTACAAACTTACTCTAAAAGGAAATCACTGTTCTTAAGGTACCTTGCCAGATGGTGTCGTTGGAGCTATCATTATTTGCGTTTGTGACTACTGAAAATGTAGGTGTAATACTAACATTGTCGCTGAGCTCCAGATTGTAGAATGCCTCAATGTTTGTTTGGGTGGTATTTCCCAAACCATTGGTGACGAAAGGTTGACCAACGGCGATACCCCCAGAAGTACCGGGAATCAGGAGGTTACGAATACCAAAGCCTACCGTCCAACTAAAGGGATGTAAATCTAAATCTTGATTGATGGCGGTGTTAAACCCTTGGTAACTCCCAAATCCCAAGCGAGTAAAAATTCCTATAGTTCGGTTGAAGGCATATTCCGCATTAACTCCAAAGGCGTTAATGTCGGTGTTGTTAATTTCAGCCTTAGTATATTGTAGTCTTAATGCGAATTGCTTGCTGAGTGAGTATTCCAGTTCTGCACTCGCTTGATATCTATCCCCAAATAAACCACCATTGACACCTGAGTTGACTTGATCGGCATCAGCAGCGATGTACAGAGAACGAAAACTCAATTGACCACCGCCGGGATTCCAGGCTAACACAACTCCTGCACCCCCATCTCGGTCAATTTGGTTTTGAACAATCAAAGGATTATTCAGAAAAAAACTGGAACTAAAATCAATTGCCTCGTTGTTAGCATATCTGTTACGGTCAATGAAATCCCGTGGAGACATTTTTGGTCCAACAGTCACAGATAAATCTGACACAGGACGAAAGGAGTAGTACAAGCGTCTTAGCCTGAGATCGGAGTCAACATCTACATAATCAAGTCCACCACCGTTGGCTATAAAACCAGTCGTTCCCAAGAGGTTCAGGTTCTTCCTCTTTTGTACTCGACCAATAGTATCATCGCCATTATTACCCGCTTCTAACTGAGTCAGGAGTAAATCTTTGCTGTGAAAGCTCGTTAATAAATTTAACCGCTCGCGAGAGACTACGGTGGCGTTGGCATCATTACCTTGTGTAAAGGCAATAATAGCTTGACCTTGGAGCTTTGTTGTGGTAGAAAATTGATTTTTCTCTAGTCGCGTCACGCGATCGCCAATTTTACTTAGACTCTGCTGCAATTCATCTAAAGCTGAACGATATTCTTTTTGTAACCGTCGCAAGGTTACCAAGTCTTCCTGAATGAACTGATCCCCAATACGATCAGCAATCAGGCTATCCACTTTATCTATGGTAGCAGCCAATCCAGCAGCAAATTCATAACGGGACACAGGACGATTTCCACGAAACGTGTTATCTGGATAACCAGAAAGGATACCATAACGTTCCATGAGCGATCGCAATGCCTGATACGCCCAATCTGTAGGTTGAACATCAGACAATTGCGAAACCGAAGGCTGCTGAGGTGATGTCTCAGTATTCGTATCAAGATTATCAGACTCGTTTACCGAAGGTTGTTGAGGTAGTGTCTCAGTATTTGTGTTAGGTTTATCAAACTCGTTTACCGAAGGCTGCTGAGGTAATGTCTCAGTATTCACATCAGAATTACCAGACTCTTGTTCAGCAGCAAGTTCTGTTGCGGATTCTATTGTGGATATAACGGATGTCGCAGCAGATTCTGTTGCGGATATAACGGATGAGTTATTTGTTACTTCCACAGATAAATCATCCGTTACATCCGTTTTATCATCCGTTGTCACATCTGTTACCACAATCGAAATAGCAGTCTCTTCCTGCTTTGGAGAAGGCAAAGAATTCGCTGCTTTGGGAAAGCATATAATTTGGCTAAGAATTCCGCAAACTAGTAAACCCCAAGCCAACAATTTTCGAGAACGAACTCTTTGCCGTAGGCATTGCTTTACGCTCAACTCCATCACACCTATATTTTGATTATATTTACTGAGCCATCATTTGTTTTTCTGTTTCTTGTTTAACGCTTGTGCTCTGGGTACCCAATTGAATAAGTTCTACTTTATACTCATCTGGGTCTTCCACAAAAGCAATGATTGTAGAACCGTGTTTCATTGGTCCTGGTTCGCGCACGACTTTACCACCCAGCTTTTTGATTTCCTCACAAGTGGCGTAAATATCATCAACTCCAATAGCAATATGACCGTAAGCATCTCCTATCTCGTAGTTTTGGACACCCCAGTTATAAGTAAGTTCTAGCACTGTATTTTCACTCTCATCACCATAGCCAACAAAAGCCAGAGTAAACTCTCCTCCAGCATAGTCGTTTTGCCGCAACAGCTTCATTCCCAAGACATCACAGTAGAATTTCAGCGATTCTCCAAGATTGCCAACACGCAGCATTGTGTGTAGTAAGCGCATGGTTGTCTCACTCCGCCTTGATTATTTGTGGTTCCGCTGAATATTTTAAACTGGCAACGGTCTTCATTGCCGGGGAGATGGGCAATGGGCAATGGGCAATGGGGAAAGAAATAATTGTCCATTAACTCTTTGTGCTCCTTGCTCCCTCATCTCCCTCATCTCTCCGACAATTCCAGCCCCCCTCGGTAGCCAGTGATCAGACGGCTACCGTCTTTGAAAATATGAACCTCTATTTGGTCACTTGCCCAGGTAATCTTATCTTTGAGAGCGGGATTAAAGACGTGAACGCGTTGATTGCTGGAAGAAACAGGTGAATCAGGTGAATTTATCGCGAGCGACTCAATGTAGGGACCATCAATCAGGATATCCAACTGCTCCAAGAGGTCTTGAGCGCCAGCTGGAGCATATTGGGATTGTAACTGCCCTAGGGTAAACCCAGAAAAAGACATGACATTTAGTCCAGCCGCTTTTATCTTGGAAGCAAGAACAGCCAGTGCAGAGGCTTGCCAAAAGGGTTCCCCTCCAGAGAACGTCACTCCTTGATTGCGAGGATTGCTCAAAATTTTCTCAGCAAGGCTATCAATGGATATAAGTTGATTTATGTCAAATGACCAGGACTCAAGATTAAAACAACCTGGGCACTCCCGCAAACACCCCTGCATCCAAACAACAGCACGACAACCAGGACCATTCACCTCTGATTCATCAATATAGCCCATAATGTTGAGATATTCGGCGGGAATTTCCGTTAAAGCTGAGTAAGGGTCAGTTTTATTTTGGCTCATTGTCTTTTTCTCTTGTTAGGGGATGCATACATTTGCAGGGTAGATGCAAAATTTGAGGAACTTTTGAGCGGTTACTAGACTGTTGGCAAAAATTCTGGTTTCGTATTTGGAACTGCAGATGCACACCGATGTACACAGATAATTTATCGGTCTGCATCTGTGTTTATCTGTGGTTTCATAGACAAAAGTCCTTTTTTGCAAGAGAGGTTTTGTTTCGGTGCAAAAAAATTCATCAAGCATTGAAAGAGTCGGTATTGAACAACATGAGATTATCTATAGTTTCAGATCCAGTCAAACGACCCGATATCATTTACCCGCATCGGGCAGTAGACGTAATTCATGGCAGAGTGGAAGATTTAGTTAGCAAGAAGGCAGAAGGGAAGAAAAAGTTTTAAGTATTGCCTTTGTGCCGCAACGGGGTTCTTTCTAGAAAAATGAGCCAGACTTTGGGCAGGGTAAGCGCATCTAATTTTGTGCTTAAGAATACAGACTAATTTGCTAAAGTATAGAGCGGTGTATCGAATTTGAGCATGAAATGTGTTAGATAGTACGCTAATTAACAAAGCGTTCAATGATA
>JAHHHH010000106.1 GCA_019359415.1 Iphinoe sp. HA4291-MV1
ATTTTTGGAGTTCTTTGTAAAGATTCCCCCGATTGTAGTAAGCAAGAGCATCAGTCGGATTAATGGCAATGGCTTTGTTGTAATCAGCTAGAGCTAATTCCCATTTTTGGAGTTCTTTGTAAAGATTCCCCCGATTGTAGTAAGCAAGAGCATCAGTCGGATTAATGGCAATGGCTTTGTTGTAATCAGCTAGAGCTAATTCCCATTTTTTCTGCTCAGAGTAAAGATTTCCTCGAGTGATGTAAGCATCGGCATAAGTCGGATTAATGGCAATGGCTTTGTTGTAATCAGCTTCAGCTAATTCCCATTTTTGGAGTTCTTTGTAAAGATTTCCCCGATTGTTGTAAGCAAGAGCATCAGTCGGATTAATGGCAATGGCTTTGTTGTAATCAGCTAGAGCTAATTCCCATTTTTGGAGCTTTTGGTAAAGATTCCCCCGATTGTTGTAAGCAAGAGCATCAGTCGGATTAATGGCAATGGTTTTATTGTAATCAGCTTCAGCTAATTCCCATTTTTTCTGCTCAGAGTAAAGACTCCCCCGATTGTAGTAAGCATCAGCCAACTGAGGATTAATGGCAATTGCCTTGTTGAAATCAGTAAGAGCTAATTCCCATTTTTTAAGTTCATAGTAAAGACTCCCCCGATTGATGTAAGCATTAGCATAAGTCGGATTAATGGCAATTGCCTTGTTGAAATCAGTAAGAGCTAATTCCCATTTTTTAAGTTTATAGTAAAGAAGACCCCGATTGTAATAAGCATCAGCCAACTGAGGATTAATGGCAATGGCTTTGTTGTAATCAGTAAGAGCTAATTCCCATTTTTTCTGCTCAGAGTAAAGATTTCCCCGATTGTAGTAAGCACCAGCATAAGTAGGATTAATGGCAATTGCCTTGTTGAAATCAGTAAGAGCTAATTCCCATTTTTTCTGCTCAGAGTAAAGAATACCCCGATTGTTGTAAGCAAGAGCATCAGTAGGATTAATGGCAATTGCCTTGTTGTAATCAGCTTCAGATAATTCCCATTTTTTGAGATCATAGTAAAGAATACCCCGATTGACGTAAAACGCAGAGCGGGGATTGATTTCAATTGCTTTATTTATTGCTGCTGATGCTGATGCATATCGTTTTAAACCCTTCAACACCCAATACTTCTCGTTATACAAGTTTGGGTTTTTTGGTTCTAGTTGAATTGCTTTATCTATTGCTACCAACGCTTTATCAAGTTGGTTGAAAGACCTATAGACTAAACTTAGAATTTCCCAAGCAGCAATAAAGTTATTTTTGAGTTTCACTGCTGATTCTAATGCAGCTTGAGCTTCTTGCTCTTTTCTATCATCTACTAACGCCAAACCCTTGCCATAATAAGCTAAGTAAACAAATGATGGTTTCAGCTTTATCGCTGAATCAAAAGCTGAAACTGCTTCTTGATACCGACGCAACCGCCACAGTTGATTTCCTCTTTCTAGCCATTGACTCGCTGTTGTATTTCCTTTGGAAACATCAGTTGATAATACCGCTTGTTGAATTGATTTGACTTGTTGTGCATTTAACGGCGGTGCAGGAGTGTTTTCTTCTTTCTGCCCTTGCACACCCAATCGCTTTGCTATTCCTAAAAAGCTACTTACAGGAATACCTAAACTATAGCCTATCTGTACTTTACCCCCACTGCTACCTATATCCCCTGTTTTTTCATCTAAGGCTACCTCTCCCTCTGCGCGTCCATGAATCCCAATCACTCGTCCAAGGGAATCTAACACTGCTCCACCACTCATCCCACCATAGGTGATGCTGGTGTAAACTAACTCATATCCTCCCGTTAGGGAACTTGCACTTTGTAATTTACTAGAACTATCACTTTGAAAGTCTGATTGTGTAGATTGTAATAACCCCTGTTCTTTATTAAAAGTTCTCCCCATTGTCAACCGCCAGGGTGAATAATTATCTTCCAACTTTGGATATCCCGCAGTAAATATATATTCATAATCGTTGGGATTATAATTGGCAAGAGTCGCTACTTGATAATTCTGGTTACTCGCACGAAATTTGACGACTGCTAAATCGACACCTGATTCTACTTTGATTGTGCTTTTGTCTACAGGATATTGCTTTCCATCAGGCGCAAGTATTTGATAGCTATAGTCACCACATGGCTGTTTTGCATTTTCTGTTTCACACACAACGTGAGATGCTGTTAAGACTGTGTATGTCTCTCCATTTTTTGCAATAATTATCCCCGAACCATTTGCCCTACTGCTACTATCAATTCTGACGGTGATTTGTTTAGCTTTTTGTTCTAACTCCCCTAGCCATCCGCTTAATTTTGTTTCTGGTATGCCATCACTAGTCTTTGGTAAAGGTAAAGAATAAGCTGTCAATATTTCTGTGTTTACCTGTGCTAAGAAAGTGGAGATAGGTATTCCCCAACTCACACTTCGCATTTGCTTGATTTCTTCGCCTGTTGGACGCGAACCATCTGGATATGTATAACCTGTGTTTAAAATCGGATAAGCACTTCTACCATTAATCCCAATCAGTTCTCCACGACTGTTGAGAATTGCACCGCCACTCATTCCCTGTTCGATGTCGCTAGTATAACCAATAGAATATCCTTCTTTAAGTGGTTTTTGAGCAATTTGTTGTACAATACCAGTGCGAAAGACTATCTGTCCTTTTTGGGAGGAATATCCCGCAGCGAGAACTGGTGTATCAGTGTTAGGAACTGATAGGGCAATTTCTTTTGGCAGACAATAATTTTGATTGGTTTGGAATTGTAGTAGGGCTAAATCGAATTTATCAAAGTTCAGTAGACCGAAAAGATTTCTAGAAGGCTTACCATTGGGGCATTCTGGCGGATTGTATACAATCCGCCAGAATGCCCGTATCATCTGCGTTTTGAGCAATAGGGTTGTAGATGAGTTCTCCTGCTAAGGTAAGCGATCGCTCGACCCTGTGCCCAAAACATCGCCCCAAACCCTCATTCTTGCGTTGACTGACAAAAGTTTTCGGTCTACTGAAGTTAGTATTTGTCAGTATCTGCGCAGGATAGCTTTTACCATCTGATGTTTTGAGGCTAATGCTGTTCACTCCTCTAACGACATGAGAGTTTGTGAGAACCAGATAGGTATTTCCTTGTTTAGCCAGTAGTGTTCCCGAACCACCATTGTTATCACCAATGACTCTGACTGTGATATGGTTGGCGAGAGTTTGCAGTTGTTTTTCTGAATATTCTCCACTCTCACCGTTTTCTGCTTTGATTTCGCATGAAGAAGTATTTGATACTGCTTGAGAAACAGCAATGTTAGAAGTTGCAACAGCAAAGGTGGGGAAGGGTAGGAAAAGTAAGGAAGCAATCAGGACAATAGTTTTATTCATATAGCAAGACTATTTGCGTTGTAAACAGAGAGTGATAAATCTCACGCAGAGACGCAGAGACGCATTCGCGCAGCGTCCCGCAGGGAAGCGGCTTCCCATTCGCGCAGCGTCTCCGACAGGAGAAGGGTAGGCGCAGAGAGTAGAAGAGGTTACTATTAAACTTCAAATTCTCTTGTTTGCTGCGACTCACCATAAACCACCATAATTTGAAACTTTTCCCCTAACTCAGCACTAAACTCTAATTGAATCCAGTTATCTTCTTCATCTGTTGATGTGACTTCTAAAACTGTTGCTCCTGATTCATCACTAATATTTAATTGTACCCCTTCAGGTAAAACATTTTGTCCGACTGGATATACTTGAGTTAAGATATCAACTTCACTCTCACTTTCCGAAGTAACTTTCACCACTAACGCAACAGAAATTTGTTCAAATTGCACCCCTAAATCAATTTTTTGACCCCGCGTCATGCTCACAGCACTCTTAAAAGCCAGTCCCAATTGTTGAGGATTTAAAAGATGCTCAATTGTTTGCCAACCTGCATCGACAACTCCATCTAACCATTGTCCAATTTTCACTAAGCTTGATAAATCTTCTTCTGGAGACTTAGTCACTTCCAATTCGCTAAGATAAAGTAAAAAATCTTCCAAAGATTGCAACTGACTCAAAGAAACTTCCGCCGCTGCTTGAGGTGTAAATCCTAAAATTGTTGCTTCTTTCAAAGAAGAATTGAATTGCACAGCCACATAACCAAATCTATCTTCCCAAACCTCCGGCGGAATCGCGCATACTTCTGCTTTTGGCAAAACTGGACGGCATTCTAATTTACCGATACCTTTGACTTCTAAATCAGCCACATCCATCAATTTAGTTGCTAATTTATTGCGGCTGTCACTTTCCTTCCAATCCGTTGCAAATCCCATACACTGTAGATAATTATCTACAACATACACAGCCAAAGTATTCAGATAAACCTGTTTGCGCTTCACACTATTAGAGATGCCTTGACTATATTCTTGAGCAATGGCATGAGCCTCAACAGATAGAGGAACGCTAAAGGTTAGTTTCTGAGTGGTGCTATTCATAGGAAATTCTCCAAAGGTTTGAATAATGAGTAAATTCATCTTCTATATATATTTATTTAAATAAGTAATGATTTTACGCATCCGACGCTGGTAAAAGCTAGAAGCAGTCGAAATTGGTACACCTAATTCTTCAGAAATTTCCTTCCATGGCTTGCCTTCTAATACCATCAGCAGGATAGCTTTTAAATTAGCTTGAGGATGTTCTTTAATAAACTCCTGACTGAAAAATTTCTCCGGGTCACTCTCTATAATTTCCTTAAGCTGCTCCTCTTCAGATATCTCATGCTCTACGGGTAAATTTCTGTTAATTTCATCTAGAGACAGCACATAAGTCTTTTCTTGATTTTTGGGAAGCTGAGTTATCCCTCGTTTCTGGTCTTTTCTAACAACATCAGAAAATCGACTCGTGAAAATTTTATTTACCCATGCCATCACAGGATATTGTGGATTATATTGTTCAATTTTTTGACAGATTTGTATGAATGTGTGCTGCAATGCCTCATTATAATAATCTTCGTGGTTAGGTAACCCCAACCACTTGGTTTGCTTACTCAATCTTCCAGAACACCGAACAGCATTGATTAGCTTACTCAAAGCTATCCGTCGTTTCGCTCTGTCATGTGGATTTTTACTGTCATGAGGATACTGCTTTGCTTCACTGATTAGCTGCTGCAGTTCCTGGTTGAGAGCGTTATCTGTGTGTTGGAAATCATTCGTCATCTAACGCTGCGATCGCTCCTGTAGGGAATATCTATTTTGGTATCTTCCCTTGGCTTTGGATTTTACGCAAAAAAAGCCATCTCTTACAAAAGTTTACAGTCTGATTTCTAATTTTCTTCGCCACCAACTCCATAATGCTTCTCCAACCATTGCAACAAGCCTTCTTCGACTGGAGTTAGGTAAGTTTGCCGTCCTAAAGACTCCAACACTGTGTTGGCACATGATGTCCTCGCCAACGGAGTAACACAGCAGCTTGGGCAATACATAGCATAAAACGGTCAGCTTCGTGACGCAGTTTTATCAGTTCCAATTGTTCTGCATCTGTAATATTACCACTAGAGTTACGCTCCAGCAGAAAGTTGTATCGCTCCATTTGCTCTGCTGTTTTGCGACTGCGGACAATTTGCCACAAGCTATTGTCATCTAGTTTATCTAAAGCCGCGAGGTCAGCTTGGAATTCCTCTGGTACATCATCCCATTCTGGAGGACTACCTACTTGCAAAGCATGAATTATTACCTCTTCAATAGGGCGACGTTGCGCGTGGGCAGTGTTTACCATGTAAGGAATGTGGATTAAATAAGCTCCAGAATTATGAGGTCTGTGGTTTAGCAGTATAATTCCATTGCGGCAAATAATCATCAAACACAATTTCCATCGTTTGCTTGAAATCCTCTGTGACTTTGCGTCCCGTTTTGTATACCTGCTCCAAGACGGTTGTAAACACTCTAAGACCAGTATGGGTCTTGGCCTTGGCCATTAAGTCCTTCACCATTTCAACCGAATCGAAAATTACACCCTGACAGACACGGGTTATATGGGGAAAAAGGCGATGCTCAATTGGATTGTATTTAGAGGTGTAGGGGTTGGGCAAACCCAGCCTACGGCTCGCTACGCTAACGACAAAAATGGACAACCCTACCATTGCTCTGTCTATTTTTGGATCTTATTTAATCCTCAATCCTTCGGATTCCTATATCAATAAGTACGTAACTAAGTTTACTATAGCAGTCCTATTTGAGTTGTGAACTTACTCATGGAGGTAAGGGAACAGGGAACTCTTAACAGGGAACTCTTAACAGAGAACTCTTAACAGTATTTTTTCACGAATCATTTAGGATTGCTATATTTTTATAAAAACTTATGTATAGCTATTGAGATTTATTTTTATTAATAATTTGATTGAGTATTTAATTTAACAAAACAAGGCTAAAAATTTATCTGAACTTCAACAAGAAAAAATCAAAGTTTTGTCATGAAAGACCTAAAGTTTTGTTAAGATGCAAATGCTAGTGTTCTAAAGCGCGGAAAATGCCAACCAGGATGTGGAGAAATAAATAGACACTAGCACTGTAGAGTTCAGTAAGTAGACAAAACAATGACCAGTTATATTTTCTTTGATGACGCCCTCCGGATGCTTGTAAACGCCTTCTTGACTTCGGTACTACTACTTATTACCTTTTCTGGTTTAGGTTTGGCAGTGATCGAAACTATTGAAAAAACAGGTATTCGCGTAGACACAAAGCGATTTCACTAAGCCATATCTCTGTAAACCTTTTTTGCACAGGGGCTTTCCGTAGGATAAGGTTCAGATCAGATCAACTCAAAAATTTACTCTTTGTCGAAAACCATTGAGTTCAAGTGTTCACTAGCAAAAAATCTTGGGAATACTGAAACTATAGAGATCTCACAGCGTTACACAATGACTTCATAGGTACGAGTGGGTGTACTGCTATAGAGACGCAAGCGATGGAGTAAACTGCAATGGGTCTATTCGACAAAACGTTTGGTGCACAAAGCCAAATTCAAGAAGTACTCAGTCAAGCGGAAGCTTTTGCTGCAATTGCTTTGGCTACAACAGCCTCAGATGGAAATCTTTCTGATGAGCAAGCACGTGGTATTTTGTCAGTGCTGTCGCGTATAAAGCTTTTCAGATGTTATTCCAACGATGAAATGAACAGGATGTTTGACAAACTCCTGAATATTCTGAGATGGCAAGGCATAAATGCTCTGTTTAATTCAGCTAAAGAATCCTTATCCTACGACTTGCGAGAAGCAGCTTTTGTGGTAGCCACGGATCTAGTTTTAACCGACGGAGTCTCTCCTCAAGAAGAGGAAGACTTTTTAAACGATTTGTATCAAGCTTTGGGAATTTCAGGTGATATTGCTACACAAATTGTGCAAGTGATGTTGATAAAAAATCGAGAATAGCGCTTGCAAATTTTATCAAAAGCCCCTTTTATAAAAATGGGGTATGAGATGTAGAGTGTAGGGAAAGACCATATCTTATTTCGGCTAGAGGCAGTTTGACTAAGACCATGTCTTTTGAAAATAGAAGGAATACAGAGACAATAGAAAAATCTTTCTGTTGCTAAGTGAGCATAACAAATTTTAGAAATTCTTGAGACTGTTTTTATTTTGATTTGATAATGACAGATAAAAATATTAAATTTGTTAACTTTATATTTTCAGCAAAAAGGATATATCAGAGGAATTGCACGCTCTGCGTAGTGTGCCCGTAGGGTATACTTTGAATTTTGAACTTTGAATTGCTTATGCCTTGTTCCGCCACTTTAAGCCAACTGGTTGAAGTTCTCTGTGCAAAAGCAGCAAACTTATCTGAAGCTGCACTAGCACATTTAAGCAGTGGTATACAAACAGATTCCCGTATACTCAAGCCTGGTGAAGTATTTGTGGCTTTACGCGGTGAAAAGTTTGATGGACACGATTTTGTCCCAATGGCAATAGAAAAAGGTGCAATGGCTGCGATCGCTGATTTTGAATACGACTATTCTGAATTTCCCGTCTTGCAGGTACAAGACACGCTCAAAGCATATCAAAAAATTGGCAGGTGGTGGCGTGACCAGTTTCCTATTCCAGTGATTGGGGTTACGGGTTCTGTGGGCAAAACGACAACCAAGGAACTCATTGCCGCGATTTTAGCGACAAAAGGAAGAGTCTTTAAGACTCATGGGAATTACAATAACGAAATTGGAGTGCCAAAAACGCTCCTGCAATTGGGTGCAGAACATGATTTCGCCGTTATTGAAATGGCGATGCGAGGAAAGGGGCAAATTGCAGAACTGACGCAAATAGTGCGTCCGACTATTGGCGTGATTACTAATGTGGGAACAGCGCACATTGAGTTACTAGGTTCACAAAAGGCTATTGCCCAGGCAAAATGTGAGTTACTGGCTCAAATGTCCAAAGATGGTGTGGCAATTCTCAATTATGATAATCCGCTCTTGATGGAAACGGCGGCGAGAGTCTGGCAAGGAAAAATTTTGACTTTTGGCTTTTCTGGTGGTGATATTCAAGGGAATTTGATTGATAGTGACACGTTGGAAGTAGCAGGAATGCAATTGCCTTTACCATTACCAGGACGACACAATGCAGCTAACTTTTTGGCAGCTTTAGCGGTGGCGAAGGTGCTGGATATTGATTGGTCATGTCTAAAATCGGGTGTGATGGTGGATATGCCAAAGGGGCGATCGCAGCGTTTTCATTTGCCCAATGATGTGGTAGTCTTAGATGAAACTTATAATGCTGCACCAGAAGCTATGCTCGCAGCATTAGAGTTATTGGCAGACACACCAGGAAAGCGACGCATTGCTGTGTTGGGTGCAATGAAAGAATTGGGAGAGCGATCGCATCAGTTACATCAGCAAGTAGGGGAAACAGTGCGAAAATTAAATTTAGATGCCTTGTTGGTATTAGTAGATGGAGAAGACGCAAAAGCCATAGTCAAGAGTGCCGAAGGTATTCCATCTCAGTGTTTTGCTACTCATGCAGATTTAGTTGCTTCTTTAAAGACTTTTGTACAAGAGGGTGATAGGATTCTTTTCAAAGCAGCGCATTCAGTGGGACTAGATAGAGTCGTGAGTCAGTTCTGTAGGGAATTTGCCTAATGAATTTTGTTGTTATTAACTTATAGCTAATCGCTACTTGTTAATGGTGCAATTAGTAAGTAGCGATTAATAAATAATCATTTAGTAAGTGATGAACATTAATCTACCACTAGAAACGCAACGTCTCGTACTTAGGGATTTGACAAAATCAGATTGGCAAGGAGTGCATAACTACGCCTCCGATCCAGAAGTTGTTCGCTATCTGCCTTTTGGTCCTAACAGCGAAGAAGACACCAAGACTTTTTTGCAAAGAGAGATTAAGTTACAACGGCAACAACCCCGTCAGCATTTTACTTTAGCAATCATTTTAAAAGATGACAAACAATTCATTGGTACCTGTCGCATTTCCATAACAAATCCAGAGAAGCTAGAAGGTAACATTGGATACAGCTTAGCTAAGGGATTTTGGGGTCAAGGATATACAACTGAAGCTGCACGAAAACTCTTAATTTTTGGTTTCCAGCAACTCAATTTGCATCGGATTTTTGCAACTTCTGATCCGAAAAATACTCTCTCAATGCGAATTTTGGTAAAAATTGGGATGCGACAGGAGGGGTATTTGCGAGAGTATGAATGGATTAAGGGGGAGTGGCGAGACTCGTTGCTGTATGCCATCCTTGAGCGTGAATGGATACAGATGCACTCTTTGCAATGTTGAGTAAAGCTGTCAGATGATTTTAAGAGGGAACAGGAAATGGGGAATTGGGAACAGAAACAGGAAACAGGAATCCTCATAAAGCCTTGTCGTTCCCACATTTTTTCAAAACAGGCGATCGCACTCCTCCAAGGTGACAAGCGCGGTGATTACAAAATAGTAGGCTGAAAGCCCTGGAGGAACAGGCGCGTAGTGCCGTATTCCGTGCTTCTCCTATCGGCTTTAGCCAGGGGAGTGTCAACATGATAGTGTTTAAGTAGATCGGCTCATTTATTGACACCTTGGAGGAGAAACAAACTGCCAAAACCCAAAGGACGCAGGGGACAAGGTAAAAGGTAGAATATAAATTAGGAGATTATCTACTTTTGTGTTGTTGCGACTCCTCATCTCCTCACAAATGTCAACACGGAATTTTAGGATAGAGGGATAGGGTAAAGGTTCGGTCCTGTTTATCCATGTGTTTCTGTGTCAATCATCGTTTTTGGACTTCTGCATCTGCCTGGTGTCCTTTCTTTGTAAGAATTAACTTAATTCTTTCTGATAATTAAGTTAATTCTTTCTAATAATTAACTTAATTGTTTTTTTCTAAAGTATTGTTACCCCATCGTGATATGATTCAGCTGGCTGAAGATACAGTCAACATAATTAGCTGTACTGGTTTCAAGTCCCGTGAGCTTGTCAGACGAATCCACTGATCCCACACCAACAACACGACAAGATTCAAGACCTGGTTTTGAGGACACAGAACCAGCAAACTCCATGCGGGAGTTCTATCAACTCTACCAAGGGTTGTTGCTCATCACTCTTGTCTTGACAGGGATAATTTTTATCTGTGTTTGGATATTTTATTCCCTAAACATTGCCCTAAGTTATTTGCTTGGAGCATGCACAGGTTTGGTTTACTTGAGGATGTTGGCAAAAGATGTTGAGCGTTTGAGCCCAGAAAAGCAATGGCTGAGTAAAACTCGGTTCGCTTTATTAGTAGTGTTATTTCTACTGGCATCCCGGTGGAATCAGCTGCAAATAATGCCTGTGATTTTGGGATTTCTCACTTACAAAGCAACGCTCGCCATCTATCTAGTCAGGGAGCAATTGAAATCTGACTCGCCAAAGTTCGGGCAACCTTAAAAAGCACAACAACCCGAGTTTTGCGGCATGAGAATCCAGACTGCGCTCCTCGCTGCTGTTCTCCAAAGTAAGATTGGAGAAATAATTGATATGGAAAGAAAATGGTGAATTTTCTGAACGTCTTCAATTCTGTCCCTCTTGCCAAATTGGAAGTAGGTCAACATTTCTACTGGCAATTAGGTAATCTGAAATTGCATGGACAGGTCTTTCTTACTTCCTGGTTTGTGATTGGCATTCTAGTGGTGGCGTCGCTTGCTGCTACTCGAAACATCCAGAGAATTCCCGGTGGTATACAAAATTTCATGGAATATGCCCTGGAATTTATTCGGGATTTGGCAAAGAGTCAACTTGGCGAGAAAGAGTACCGTCCGTGGGTGCCGTTTATTGGCACATTGTTTTTGTTTATCTTTGTATCCAATTGGTCAGGTGCTCTAGTTCCTTGGAAGCTCATTGAGCTACCTGAAGGTGAGCTAGCTGCTCCGACTAATGACATCAATACGACAGTAGCACTGGCGTTGTTGACTTCTTTAGCTTACTTTTACGCAGGTTTTAGCAAGCGTGGTTTGGGGTACTTTAAAAAGTATATAGAGCCGACGCCGATTCTATTACCGATCGCGATTCTAGAAGATTTCACCAAGCCCCTCTCCCTAAGCTTCCGTCTATTTGGTAACATTCTGGCGGATGAATTAGTGGTAGCAGTGCTAGTGCTGTTAATTCCTCTGTTTGTACCTCTGCCAGTGATGGCTTTAGGTTTGTTTACCAGTGCCATTCAAGCCTTGGTGTTTGCCACCTTAGCAGCGGCATACATTCATGAGGCGATGGAGGGACATGGTGGTGAAGAGCATGAGGAGGCACATTAAAATCAGTAAACAGGGAATTGGGAACTCTTAACAGTTATCTAGCATTGCCCATTGCCCATTGCCCATTGCCCATTGATAACTGATAACTGATAACTGATAACTGGTTAGAGCTACTCAGTTGATGTAATGTTAGATGTTGGATGCCCGAATTTTGGATTCGATGCAAAATCTAAAATCGAAAATCTAAACACAAAAATCGTTCGTTTTGTACTCAAAGTAAGGAAAATCAACATGGATCCATTAGTTTCTGCTGCTTCAGTTCTAGGTGCTGGTTTGGCAATTGGTTTAGGTGCAATTGGTGCTGGTGTTGGTCAAGGAACTGCAGCAGGACAAGCTGTAGCAGGGATTGCACGTCAGCCGGAAGCAGAAGGAAAAATTCGCGCTACTCTGCTGTTAACCTTGGCTTTCATGGAATCACTCACCATTTATGGTCTGGTAATTGCCTTAGTACTGCTGTTTGCTAACCCATTTACCTAAAACCTAAAGCTTTGCCTTAATCTGGAGACGTGAACGTTCACGTCTCTATCGCTCTTGTCAATCAGTGAACAGTAAACAGTGAACAGTAGACAGTAAACAGTGAACAGTGAACAGTTATCTAGCATTGCCCATTGATAACTGGTAACTGGTAACTGGTAACTGGTAACTGACAACTGTTACAAAATGTTGACCCTTAATGGTTATTATGGGGTCTTGATGATGATGAAAGGTAGGATAATTTTGCTTGCCATGAAAACTGCTTTTCCAGCCAAAGAGGAGAGAAATGTTTGATTTCGATGCAACCTTGCCCTTGATGGCAGTGCAGTTCCTGCTGTTGGCAGCTCTGTTGAATGTTATTTTCTATAAGCCACTGACCAAGGTACTAGACGATCGCGATAACTATATCCGAACGAATAGCCTTGAAGCTCGTGAACGCTTGGCTAAAGCTGAGCGATTAACTAAAGAATATGAGCAACAACTAGCAGATGCTCGCAGACAGTCGCAAGCGATTGTCACAGCAGCTCAAGCAGAAGCTCAAAAAATAACTGCTCAGAAAATCGCTGAGGCGCAAAAGGAAGCTCAAGCTCAACGAGAACAAGCGGCTCTTGAAATAGAACAGCAAAAGCAGGAAGCTTTGCGTTCCTTAGAACAACAGGTAGATGCTCTCAGCAGGCAGATACTGGAAAAACTATTGGGACCTGTTTTGGTTAAATAGAGTAGCTCAATCTGGAGCTTCACAATAATTCGATAAGCAACACGCAGCGGGGCGCTAGTCCCACAGCGGTGAAACAGTGTCAAAAGTGGCACTTTTTTCCCTTAGGGAAATTTCAACCTATTAGCATAGGGAGCAGCGCAGTTGTAGATGGGTATCATTGGAAGTTGGTTATTACTTGCCACAGAGGCGGTGGCAGAAGCTCACTCAGAAGGTGGTTTCGGTCTGAACATAGACATTTTCGGAACCAATCTGATCAACCTGGCGATTATCATTGGAGTATTATTCTACTTTGGGCGTAAAGTTGTCAGTAACATCCTCAACGAACGACGCTCAAATATTGAAACGGTAGTTAGGGAAGCAGAAGCTCAGGCAAAAGAGGCAGCCGTTGCCCTTTCTAAGGCGCAAGAACAGTTGACTCAAGCTCAAGCACAAGCGCAACGCATCCGTAAAGCGGCTGAAGAAAACGCACAGGCAACTCGTGAAGCCATTTTGGCGCGAGCAGCAGAAGATGTAGAACGTTTGAAAGAAACAGCTGCTAGGGATTTAGACACACAAAGAGAGCGAGCGATCGCTGAACTACAGCAGTATGTAGTGTCTAAGGCATTGCAAAAAGTCGAGTTAGAACTACAGACAGGCATTACTGACGATGCTCAACAGAGATTAATTGACCGTAGTATAGCGTTACTGGGAGGAGAGGCATGAAAAGTAATGTCGCAATAGCCGAAATATCCCAGCCTTACGCAGAAGCATTGATGTCAGTAGCACAATCCAAAAATTTGACAGATCAGCTCGGCGAAGATGTACGCTCCTTACTAAGCTTGCTTTTAGAGAGCGAACAACTGCGAAATTTTCTTGACAACCCATTTGTGGCGCTGGAAGACAAAAAGGGAGTCATCAACCGTATCCTTGGTGATGGCGCTAACGCATACTTCCGCAATTTTTTATTGCTGCTGGTAGATAGACGGCGCATTTTATTGCTGGAACCAATTTTGCAGCAATATTTGACGCTGTTGCGGCAACTTAAACAAATTGCTCTGGCGGAAGTGATTTCTGCTGTACCCCTTACAGAAGACCAGCAACAAGCAGTCAAAGATAAAGTCATCGCACTGACTAAAGCTCGCGAAGTGGAATTAGATACAAAAATCGACCGCGAGTTGATTGGTGGTGTCATCATTAGGGTAGGCTCTCAAGTCATTGACGCCAGTTTACGAGGTCAGTTGCGCCGCATCTCCTTGCGTTTAAATGGCGCTTAAATCAGTGAACAGGTAACAGGTAACAGGGAACAGGGAACAGTTATCTAGCATTGCCCATTGCCCATTGCCCATTGCCCATTGCCCGTTGATAACTGATAACTGAAGTGTAAAATCGTTCCGTCTCGCAATATATAGAAGATAGACAAATGGCAATTAGCATTAGACCAGACGAAATCAGCAACATTATTCAGCAACAAATAGAACAATACGACCAAAAGGTCAAAGTTGCTAACGTTGGAACCATTCTGCAAGTAGGTGACGGTATTGCTCGTATCTATGGTCTAGACAAGGTCATGGCTGGCGAGCTATTAGAGTTTGAAGATGGTACAATCGGCATCGCCCAGAACTTAGAAGAAGACAACGTGGGTGCGGTGCTCATGGGCGAAGGTCGTGACATTCAAGAAGGTAGCTCCGTAACCGCCACTGGTAAAATTGCTCAGATACCTGTGGGAGAAGCTGTAGTTGGACGAGTCGTCGATGCACTCGGTCGTCCAATTGATGGTAAAGGAGAAATTAAAACGACAGAAACCCGTTTGATTGAATCTCCAGCACCTGGTATTGTAGCACGTCGTTCCGTACACGAACCACTGCAAACTGGTATCACAGCTATCGACGCAATGATTCCCATCGGTCGTGGACAGCGGGAATTGATTATCGGTGACCGTCAGACTGGAAAAACTGCGATCGCTGTTGACACCATCATCAACCAAAAAGAAGAAGACGTCATCTGTGTCTATGTAGCTATCGGTCAAAAAGCTTCCACCGTGGCGAACGTAGTGCAGACATTACAAGACAAAGGCGCTCTGGACTACACAGTTATCGTCGCTGCTAGTGCCAGTGAGCCAGCTACACTGCAATTCTTGGCTCCTTATACAGGTGCTTCAATTGCCGAGTACTTCATGTATAAAGGTAAGGCAACCTTGGTGATCTACGATGACCTCTCCAAGCAAGCCGCAGCTTATCGTCAAATGTCCTTGCTTCTGCGTCGTCCCCCCGGACGGGAAGCTTATCCTGGAGACGTGTTCTACATCCACTCCCGCCTGTTGGAACGTGCGGCTAAGCTGAATGATGAATTGGGTAAAGGTAGCATGACAGCCCTGCCAATCATCGAAACTCAAGCAGGTGACGTATCTGCTTATATCCCTACCAACGTGATTTCCATTACAGACGGTCAGATCTTCCTGTCTTCCGACTTGTTCAACTCTGGTATCCGTCCCGCTATTAACCCTGGTATTTCCGTATCGCGGGTAGGTTCTGCCGCTCAAACCAAGGCAATGAAAAAAGTTGCTGGTAAATTGAAGCTGGAGTTGGCACAGTTTGACGAATTGCAAGCCTTCTCACAATTCGCCTCTGACCTAGATAAAGCGACTCAAGACCAACTAGCACGAGGTCAGCGCTTGCGGGAACTCCTGAAACAGCCACAAAACGCCCCGCTATCAGTCTATGAGCAAGTGGCTCTTCTCTACGCAGGGATCAACGGGTATTTAGATGACGTTCCAGTCAATAAAATTACTGAGTTCACTAAAGGGCTGCGCGATTACTTAAAGACTAGCAAACCTCAGTACGTTCAAGGAATTCAAGCAAAGAAAGTACTGGGTGACGAAGAAGAAGCAGCTTTGAAGGACGCAATTAACGAATACAAGAAGACCTTCTTGGCAACAGCGTAATTAGTCATCAGTCATTAGTCATTAGTCATTAGTAAAGAGCTTAATGGCTATTGACTAATGACTAAGAATTAAGGATTAAAGACTAAGGACAAAATTTATGCCAAATCTCAAAGCAATACGCGATCGCATTCAATCAGTAAAAAATACCCAAAAAATCACAGAAGCCATGCGGCTGGTAGCTGCTGCGCGGGTGCGTCGCGCCCAAGAACAAGTGCTCTCCACGCGTCCTTTCGCCGATCGCTTGGCGCAAGTCCTGTATGGTTTACAAAGCCGTCTGCGTTTTGAAGAAGCAAACTTACCACTGCTGAAAAGACGAGAAGTCAAATCAGTGGGACTGTTAGTGATTTCAGGCGATCGGGGCTTGTGCGGTGGCTACAACAACAACGTCATCAAGCGTGCCGAAAATCGTACCAAAGAACTCAAAGCAGAAGGTATAGATTACAAATTTGTCATCGTCGGACGCAAAGCCACCCAGTACTTCCAACGTCGCGAACAGCCAATAGACGCTACCTATACTGGCTTAGAGCAAATTCCAACAGCAGCTGAAGCCAACAAGATTGCTGACGAATTGCTGGCTCTATTCTTATCAGAAAGCGTTGACCGCATTGAGCTTATATACACCAAATTCGTCTCCTTGGTGAGTTCTCGTCCTGTCGTGCAAACCCTCCTTCCTCTTGATGCTCAAGGTTTAGAAGCACAAGATGACGAAATCTTCCGCTTAACAACCCGTGGTGGTGAATTTGAAGTGACACGGGAGAAAGTGACCACCCAAACCCGCGTTTTGTCCAATGACATGATTTTTGAGCAAGACCCAGTACAGATTCTTGATTCACTGCTACCTTTGTATTTGAGTAACCAGCTCTTACGGGCGCTGCAAGAATCAGCTGCAAGCGAACTCGCAGCGCGGATGACAGCAATGAGCAATGCTAGCGAGAACGCCAAGGAACTGATTGGTACCCTCACTCTGTCTTACAACAAAGCGCGACAAGCCGCAATTACCCAACAAATCCTAGAGGTTGTCGGCGGTGCTGAGGCATTAGGTTAGGAAAAGGGGCAAGGGGCAATGGGCAATGGGCAATGGGCAAGGGGCAAGGGGCAATGCTCGATTAAGAGTTCCTAGTTCCCAATTCCCAATTCCCAATTCCCAATTCCCCTATAAAAATCCACAAATTTTTCCACAAGTAGCACATTTCAAGTGGCGCGTACTATAATCGTAGTATAGTTAAAACACATGGGTCCGTAACGGTTTCGACAGGTTGGCGAAAGCTACTCTGTGAAACAGGTCGAGAGTGAGTCGTCTCTCGAAAATCAAAGGCTCAAAAAAAAAGTAAATGCGAACAACATCGTTCCTTTTGCTCGTAAGCACGCTGAAGTAGCTGTTGCCTAACAACCTCTTATAGGTTCGAGCGTCTCTAGTTTGACTCCGTTAAGGGCTAGAGACCAACCCCCAACGGATGCTCTAGCAAGTATCTCTGGTTTGCTTGCTAGCTAAGACTTAACCAAAGCATCCTAGCGTTCGGGATAATGAACGTTCCCCGCCTTGAGGGTAAAAAAGGCTAAACCTGTGAACGAGCGGGGGGTCAATACCCAGTCTGGACAGCAGTTCGACTCTGCTCGGATCCACTAAATAATATTTGCAAATCCGCCTGACAATTTTATATGATGGCGGATTTTGTTTTTTATAAGAAGATAAAAGATAGTAGGGGTGAGGTCAAACCAACGTGGATTCAAGGCTTAAACGTGATTGTTGATACCAATGTCGTGTCGCCCATCCCACAATATGGATAATTTATTTCTTGGTTGTCCCTTACGGGGGTGGGGTTCACAGACCCCGGAAATATAGCTAATTATGTCAACAAATTTTACAAACAAGCACTCTTTGCGTACAAACCTGATATTAATACTCTCAGTTACAACTTCACTCATCTTAATTACAGTATTTTTCCCAATCATTCAAGATTTCTAAAATGCTGAGAATAAAACAGGTGCGCCACACACTCTTTTTCTTCACCTTACCCCTAGCAACTCTAGCAAGCTTTGCTTACTTCACCACTGCAAGAGCACAAATCACTCCCGATAACACGCTGGGTGCAGAGAACTCCCGCGTCACACAGGATGTGATTAAAGGTATTCCTAGCGACAGGATTGATGGCGGTGCAACTCGCGGAGCGAACCTGTTTCATAGTTTTCAGGAATTTAATATAAATGCTGGTAGAGGAGCTTATTTTTCCAATCCGGCGGGAATTGCAAACATACTCAGCAGAGTGACTGGAGGTAATCCCTCAAACATTCAGGGTATCTTAGGTGTGTTGGGCAAAGCTAACTTGTTTTTTATCAACCCCAATGGAATTATCTTTGGACCAAATGCCCGGTTAGATGTGGGTAGTTCTTTTTTCGGAAGTACGGCAAATAGTTTGATATTTAAGGATGGGTTTGAGTTTAGTGCAACGAATCCGCAAGCACCACCGCTGTTAACTATCAATATTCCAAATATTCCCATTGGAATGAGATTTCGGGAGAATCCGGGAAATATCACCAATCAGTCTAGAGCCGTTGATACGAATGGAAATCTTGTTGGTCTTACTGTTCCTTCTGGGAATTCTTTAACACTGGTAGGCGGTAATGTCAGCTTAGATAATGGAATACTGTTTGCACCAGGAGGACGGGTTGAGTTAGGAGGATTATCTGCAGCCGGGACGGTAGGACTCAATGGTGATGGGAGCTTGAGTTTTCCTGTGGGAGTGCAACGAGGTGATGTATCGCTTACTAATGGTGCGATCGTTTATGTTAGTGAAGGCGGGGGTGGTAGTATTGCAGTCAACGCCCGGAATTTAGATATTTCAGGAGGAAGTTTCTTGTATGCGGGGATAGACGAAGGTTCTGGGTCAGTTGGTAGTCAGGCAGGAAATATTGACATTGATGCGACAGAGTCAGTGAAACTCTCTGGAAGCTACATTTTTAACTTTGTGCCATTTGGAGGAACGGGCAATAGTGGCAACATCAATGTTAAAGCAGAGTCGGTTTCTTTAACTGATGGCGCTAGACTGGAAGCTGGCAATGAAGGACAGGGTAATGCTGGCAACATTACAGTGCAAGCGAAAGACACTGTTTCCCTTAATAACAACAGCTTGATCAGAAGCAACATTGGAAGCCCTCAAAAACAGCCAGCGAAGGGCAAAGTTGGAAATATTCAAATTGAAGCTAGAGATGTTTCCTTTAGCAATGGATCTCAACTACAAGCAGGTTTGTATTCCAATGCTGAGGGAGATCCTGGTATTGTGTCTATAAAGGCTAGGGACTCTGTCTCTTTTGCTGGTACAGGTAGTGGTATCTTCACTAATGTAGAGTCTAAGGCAGTAGGTGATGGCAGTGATATCCAAATTTCCACAGGATCGGCGGGGTCAGTTTCTTTAACCGATGGTGCTGTACTGGAAGCAGCTAATGGCGGACGGGGGAATGGTGGAGACATAACTATCGAGACAGGACGCTTCAGCATTAGAGATGGATCTGAAGTGTCAACGAGTATGTATGGCGAGGGAAAAGGTGGCAACTTGTTAATTAAAGCCGATGACTTAGTAGAAGTTATTGGCACGGAAAAACCTGGAGGGTCAAGTGGTCTGGGGGCTGGTGTAGAACCAGGAGGCATAGGAAAGGGCGGAGACTTAACTATTGATACGAAAAAGTTGGTTGTTAGAAACGCCCAAGTATCCGCCGGGACTTCTGGTAAAGGAGATGGAGGTAATCTCACAGTTCGTGCTACTGACTCAGTAGAACTGAGCGGAAAAGTCTTTGGAATAGACAATTCTGGAAAGATAGTTAGAAATCCTACTGGCTTGTTTGCTCAGGTAGAAGACACTGCTGAGGGTAATGGCGGTAAACTGTTCATCGAAACCCGGCGCTTAAGTGTGGGTGATGGCGCTAAAGTCCAAGTTGCCACCTTCGGTCAAGGCAATGCTGGCGATTTATTTATTCGTGCCTCTGACATAGACGTATTTGAAACACCATTAGCTGACTCCTTCCCCGCAGGCATATATGCTGGTGTTCAAGTAGACTCAGATGAACCTCCTGCAATTCCACCCAAAGGCTATGGAGGAACTGTAACGATTGAAACTGACCGCTTGCGAGTTAGAGATGGAGCCAGAGTATCAACGAGTACTGAAGGACAAGGCGATGCAGGTACATTAGTTATTCGTGCCAAGGAATCTGTAGAAGTCTCTGGGAAATTGCTCAACCCAAATGGTAACTTTGATGATGGAAGCACTGAGAGTCAAATTAGTGCTGCAGCAACAGCAACCCCAAAAAGCACAGGTAGTGGCGGAAGCGTGAGCATTGAAACTGGAAAGTTGGTTGTCAGGGATGGTGGCACAGTAACCGTGAGTAATGAAAGCACAAAGCCAGCAGGTAACCTAGAAATCAACGCACGCTCTATCAGCCTAGACAATCAAGGAAGCATCACAGCTACCAGCAAGTCAGGTAACGGTGGAAACATCATCCTAGGAGTCCAAGATTTCTTACTCTTGCGTCGCGGTAGTCAAATCTCAACAACTGCAGGTGCTGGTGGCGATGGTGGTAACATCACGATTAACTCTCCATTAATCGTTGCCTTCCCTAATGAAAATAGTGACATCACTGCCAATGCTTTCAGTGGTAGCGGAGGAAAAGTCACAATTAGAACTCAAGGTCTGTTTGGAATCACCCCACTCAGTCGGCAAGAACTTGAACAACGTTTGAACACCACAGACTTCACTCTACTAGACCCAAGAAACTTACCGACCAGTGATATCACTGCCATTTCCCAAAACAATCCAAACTTGAGTGGTACTGTGCAAATTAATACACCTGATACCGACCCCAGTAACGGGTTATTTGAATTGCCAGAAACTGTCATCGACCCCGCACAGCAGATAGCTCAAAATCCCTGTCTACGAGGAGATGGCGAATTCGTCATCACTGGACGTGGCGGATTTCCAACTAATCCCAGTCAAA
>JAHHHH010000094.1 GCA_019359415.1 Iphinoe sp. HA4291-MV1
GTCAAAAATTTTGATCGCACGCTTGAGCGTGCCAATGCAAAGCTCAATCTTTGTTTTATCAGATTGATGCTCAAAAGACTAACTACTACAGCTACCACCTGAAAAGATATCAAATGGGTTCTATAAATCATTGCTACCTATGCATCGCCACAAAAATCCTGATTCGACTCCTGCTCTGCAATGACGAAACCATTACAGCTAATGAAGTCAGAAATTCATGGTGCAAAATGTAATAGATAGTAACATTCTTCCAATGAACATACGTTTAACACATTTACTAAATTTACCTGGTATAGCCGTAGAATCTTGTAACTCTTCTCAAGATTCGGTGTCTTTTCAACTGAGGGTTTTAGCTAAAGGTACCTACTGCCCATATTGCCGTAAATATACAGAGGAATTACATCAAAGTAGACCAATTGTAGTTAGAGATTTACCATTACACGGTAAAGAAGTTTACCTAAAGTTACCACGTCGTCAGTTTTATTGCAGACTGTGCCAACGATACATTACTGAGCGATTGCAGTTTATCGATTGGCGTAGGAAGTACACACAAAGGTATGAGGAGAATATTTATGCCCAAATCAATCATGTCAATATTGAGCAAATTTGCCAACAGCAACGCCTTGCTGTTGAACAAGTCAAGAATATTTTTAACCACATCAATCAAAAGCGAAAAAAACAGTATCTTGAACTCAGTAAAAAGAGGTGTTGCTATGAGAATTACGGAAAAAAATAACAAAAAATTATCACCATAACGTCAAAAAATAAGATTATTATTTTTTTTGACTATAGATTTTTTCTATAAAAATATGTATGCTCAGATAAGTGTGTAAAACGTAGCTTAAAAGCATACACCTTGGAAAAGTTTTTCTTGAGTACCAGGGCATCCCATTTATCTACTGGGAGATAACTTCCTAACTTAAAGTTTTCCCCCATCATAAATAGTTATATCAGGTTCGTTTAACTACTTATAGTTAAAACGACTTCACCAGATGCCCCTAATCCCCAACGCCAGATGAACCACTTGGGAAAACCCCAAGACCGCACTGGCTCCTTCGTGGGGAGTGGTGAGTTCCTCTCTCCTTAGTAACGAGAGAGGTGCGGTCAAGGGCAGGGCAAGATGAAACGAGAATTATAAGTCCAGAGCTTGATATTATTTCTAGAACACCAACTGAGGATTTGTTATGGTGCGGGATTCGCGTGTCGATTCAATTGTTGAGGAATTTCCTAAACAGCTTGATATTGCCAAGGTTACAGTCTATGGACTGAGCATACTCTCTGCTGGGATGTTTCTATGTTTGCCCTTCTTTAACTTGTTGCATCCTAGTTCTTGGCATCAATGGATGGGAACAATTCACGGTTTTGGAGCATTAGTGGCAATGGTCATTGCTGTATACACTGGATATCTGACATTTCTCTTACCTCGGCGAGTGAGTAAAATTTTGCCTCAAATGCGTATCTTGACATTTTAGTCAACTGTTGTTGCATCTTTGGGTATTGCGACTGGCAGTTTAGGAGTAACTTAGCATATATGCGTCACCGTGCAGAATGGTTACCACAACTGCTATAAGTTGGCATCCTTCAGTGTTCAATTTCTCCCAGTTATTAATCCCCCTTGCAAGCTAACTAGGTATTGCAAGGGGTTTTTCTTATTGTCGGGCACATGCCCATAAGGTTTTTAAAGGACAAGCTCGGTAATTCTTGCGTGTTTACACCCTATCCTCTAAACTTTTAAATATAAGTGACAATTTATATTAAATCATAACTAAAATCTTAACAAGTAGTTGAAAAATAGTATCATTTGTGTAAAAGTATCATAGCAAAATCTAAAATGCACTGTCATATTCATCGATTGACCTTAGTACAGCATGGCAGAACGCAGCAATGCTTACGGCAGAAGGCACAAATACTAATAAAACAAGCTTTTTGTGTCTTTTGAACGGTCGAATTATTTCTGTCGTAATGTACTAGTTTGAATGTTTTAATGATTACCTTTCAAACACTTTTAGGAGCAAAAATGATAAAATTCCGTTACATCTTCTTAACTATTGCTAGTGCGATAATCTTTGCTTTGAGTTCCTGTAACGGTACACAAACCGCAGAAAATTCAACCACACCAGCTGCTCCTTCCAGTCCCCAGGCTACTGAAGCAGTTAATCACAACGGACACAGCAGCAAAAAGAAAATTAACATCAACAGTGCTATCCTGTCAGAGTTGGATAAGTTTGAGGCACAGCTTGGTGTTCCCGCGTTATCGCATAAAATCCAAGCAAGTCGTCCATATAGCAGTCCTGAGGACTTAGTTTCTAAGAAGGTTATTACTCAGGAGCAATTCGACCAAATTAAGGACCGGATTACAACTCAGGAAGTGGTTCTTACAGGAGAAGCAAAAGATGTGGACTATATGACCAAACTAGGATTGATGAAAGGACACCTTTTAGTAGCAAAAGAACTGTTGGATAAGAATCAGCCGAAAAAAGCAGAACCTCATATTGGACATCCCGTTGAAGAGATTTATGTTGATGTAGAAGACCAATTAAATGAACGCAAAGTCAAAGAGTTTAAGACATCTTTGGTTAGTTTGCAAGATTTCGTAAAATCCAATCCTAAAAGTCCCAAGGTCAAAACTGATTTTACCTCTTCCATGCAAGCAGTTGATAGCGCTGTGACAGCTTTACCAGCAGATCAGCGATCGCAACCTAGATTCGTGCTACAAGTCATTAATGGGTTGCTAGATGCAGCTAACTCAGAATATGGTGCGGCAATTGCAGATGGTAAAATTTCTGCAGAAATTGAGTATCAAGATTCCCGTGGCTTTGTCAGCTACGCTGATGACTTATATAAAGGAATTTCCAGTAAAGTATCTCAACAGCATCCCCAAGAATACAAAGCAATTAACACGAGTATGACTGAACTGATAAAAGTTTGGCCCTCTGCTATTCCACCAGCTAAACCAGTAAAGACTCCAGAAGATGTTACTAAGCTGATAAAAACCATTGAGCAAAATTCTCAAAAAATCATTGATAGCTCCAGCACTCAAGCGCAGCGATAGCATTTTGAATTGTTTGTAGTGATACTTGCCGAGGTTTTTACTCTCAAGCGAGAATTTAAAGTGAGTCAGAAGTGAACAAAGAGTTAGGAGTAAAGAGCTGGGTTAAGCCAAATTGCCATAGCTCTAACTCCTTACGATTTCAGTGAATAGTCATTAGTTATTAGTCATGAGTCATGAGTATAAATAAAATGACTCATGACTAAGCACCAAGGACAAAAGAAAAAGGACAAAAAATGAACTTTAGTGCTGCCTTACCCACTTTTGTGATTACACTCCGAGAAGGAGTAGAAGCTGCTCTCGTAGTCGGCATTGTGCTAGCTTTGCTAAAAAAAGCTAAACAACAGCGACTAAATTCTTGGGTTTATGCTGGTGTCGGCGTTGGCATTATTGTCAGCGCACTCATAGGTTTTCTTTTCACTTGGATTATTCAAGCACTCAGTGCAATTAATCCTCAATACTCAACTGTGGTTGAGCCAATAATGGAAGGTGTGTTCAGCCTGTTAGCTATTGTTATGCTCAGCTGGATGCTTATCTGGATGACCAAACAAGCCAGATTTATGAAGGCTCAAGTTGAGGGAGCGGTAACAAATGCTTTAAAACAAGATTCATATGCTGGTTGGGGTGTTTTTACTCTAGTATTTATTGCCGTTGTACGCGAAGGCTTTGAAACTGTTCTTTTCGTTGCTGCTAATATTCAACAGGGGTTTATTCCTGGTCTTGGTGCTCTTGCTGGTATTGCAGTCGCAGCGACAATTGGTGTACTGTTATTTCGATGGGGTGTTAGAATCAACATCCGCCAATTTTTCCAAATCATGGGTGTTTTATTGGTATTGATTGTAGCTGGGTTAGTAGTGACAGCTTTACACAAATTTGACGAAGCTTTTGCTACCCTTGCTCTTAGCAATCGCGCCTCAGAAAGTCTTTGTTTCTATTACGAACGGTTTACCAAAATCCACTCTTGTATCTTGGGTCCAATGGTTTGGAATACTTCCAACATCTTACCTGATGAAGAGTTACCGGGTGTAATTTTAAAACTCTTGTTTGGCTATAGGGAACATCTTTATATTGTGCAAGCAGTGGGATATGTCGTGTTTTTAGTAACAGTTGGAGGTTTATATTTCCGTAGTGTCATGGGTGCAGGAAGTGATCGTTCTCAAAAAGAGCCAGTGACACAAAAGTCAATGGGTTCTGTGAAGGATTGAGCCAAAAAAGGATTGAGCCAAAATGGATAATGGGTTCGTAATGAGAGCTGAAGCGACTCATTACAAGCCAAATGACTAATAACCAATTCCCGATGACTAAGATTTGTATTAAAGAGTTATTTATCTATCCATTTAAAGGGTTAAGCGCCCAGAAATGCGATCGCGTTGACTTGCAAGTTGGACATGGCATATTAGGCGATCGCTCTTTCGGCTTGATGTTCAAAGAAGACGCACAATATCCCGACACAACAAAAGTGCCTTGGATGAAGAAGCACAACTTCGCTATGCAAAATGATTGGGCGGGATTAGCAGCCTTAGACTGTGCTTATGAAGCAGCTACCAGTACTTTAACGGTGAAGCGCAAAGGCGTAGAGTTATTAGTCGCTGATACGATTAGCCCAAGTGGACGCGATCGCATTGCCACCTTCTTTACAGGATACCTCGCAGGAATTTATCCCAATCAAGTTGCTAGACACCCAAATCGCGCACCCTTGCAGCTTGTGGGAGAATTTGGCAAAACTCGATACCCCGACCGGGAAGCCGTACATATTTCTCTTGTCAGTCAAGCAACCCTTAACCACTTGAGTGAAATAGCCGGACGACAAATAGATGTTCGTCGTTTCCGCCCTAATATTGTTTTAGATGGTGTACCCGCCTGGGGAGAATTTGACTGGTTGGGCAAACAGATGCAACTTGGTACAGCCCGAATTGTGATTACAGCTAGGATTAATCGCTGCTTAAATATAGAAGTCAATCCAGAGACAGGAGAAAGAGATATTACCCTGCTTTCTCTACTACAAAAGCATTTTCACCACACGCAGACAGGTGTGTTAGCAAAGGTGATTGAAAGTGGTTGCGTAGCAGATAGCGATATTTTGGCGTAGTCACTATCACAAATACTTATTTTTGTCAACTATTTGACACTCTTGCCCGCGACTGCTGCAACAGCCAAATCATGACGCCCCCTGTGATAGCCCCGCGTACAGTTCCGGTTACAATCCTTCGCACAACTCCATCGCCCACAGTTGTGCCCACAACCGTTGCCAAAATCCCGCCCACAACCGTTGCTACAATCCACAAGTCAGCTTGAGGAGCCTGTCTTCTGAGCACCAATCGTTGTGCTAGACCATTTGCAGCACCATTCACAGTCCAGGATAAAGCGTCGCTCACGCCCCAACCTATAGTACTGCCAATAACCCAGTTCAGAATAGGGTGAACGAAAAAAGGTGTGGGAGAGTAGTTAGCGGACAATATACGCTAACATAGTTGATGCCATACAACCAAACTACTCATGAATAACCTCCAATCAATTCTGTCTCACATCAGTGACACACTCCAGGACTTACCGCAGTGTCACCATTTAGAAGAATTTGTGGGTGAATTTTACAGTATGTGGCTAAAATTAGGGAACTTTGTGCAACAAAGCTTATTCCAAGCCTTAATTGAAGAAAAAGAAGCCCAATACTCACATCCGAGAACTAAACGAGAAAAAAGATATTACACTCCATTAGGTGAAATGGTTCTTGTACGTAGAGCTTACCTTACAAGAGATGGTATTCAGGTCAAGGTTGATGAAGAGTTAGGGCTACCAAAAGATAAATGGCTACCAATAGTATTAGAATTAGCCTGTGCCTTGGGAGTCAGTAGTGAATTTCCAAATTCTCACGAATTGTTTCAAAAATGGACAACACTTGATTTGACACAAAAAACCTTAGCTAATCAAGTAGAAAAGGTAGGAAATCAACGACAAAACCAAAGTCGAATTGATTATCGCTCCTATTTAAAAGCTGGTTTAATGATTGGTTCAGGAGTTGTTGAAAGTTCCAATCGTCGTGTAGTTACACAAAGATTAAAACAGGCTGGTATGCACTGGTCTTTCTTTGGTGCAGAAGGAGTTATGGCTCTGAGGGCAGCATATTTAAGTAATTCAAGGCGATGGTCAAATTTTTGGTCATCCAAATCTTACAATCACACTAAATTAGCGTAAAATTTACAATAACACTTGTCCAAGTAAGCTTGTACTTAATAGTGGTAAAAACTCAAGAACAAAGTCTTTCAGATTTAGCATACAGAATAGAACTTTTACAAGCCAAAAGAGAAGAAATCAACCAAGAAATCTCCACTCTTCTTAAGAGTGATGTAGCTGAATCTGGTTGTTGGATTGTTCGTTACCGAGCTAAAGGCAAGGGCGGAGCTTATTGGTATTACAAGTGGCAATCGTCTGAGCCTATATTTGTTACCAAAAATGGTAGCAAAAGTTGTCATCAATATATTGGTAAAGCAGGTAGTTCAGCTTTCTTAAAGGCAGTTGAGATGATGAAAAATCGGACAAAAATCGAAGCGTTAAACCAGGTGCTTCATACACTAGAGCTAGGACTCAATGACCTAGTTGAAGAAGCGGCAAGATTTCAAAAATAATTCATATCCTCATAAGACTTAACATCTATATTAGTTCGAGCTTAGTTAGCGGAAGCGATACGCTAACTACTTTCTCTTCCCCACACTTTTTTTCGTTCACCCGGAAAAAGGAGAGACAAAAAAAATTCCAGAAGCAGCTCAGCAAAAATTGTTGACTTTATCTGAAAGAGGAAAAGCGTTAATTTACACCAAAGAAGCAAAGCTGTTTTTGCAACTGCAAAGGATTCGTCGCGGAACCATATCTCCTTGGTTACTATTGCCACATATTGCAACTTCATCTATTTCAGCTAGAGATGCTTTTGTTGATCGGGGAGTGAAAATCCTTAATGGTACAGATATCATCGAAAAACAGAAGATAAAGCTAGCAGATTTGTCACAATTGGCTGAAAAAGGACCAATTGTCTTACTAGGAGCAGCTGGGAGCGGAAAAACTTTCTTGATGAGATGGATTGCTGACTCTCAAGGATTTGACGCAGAACGTAATACAACGTATCAACTGGGTACAAAAATTCCTATAATATTTCCTCTCATACAATATAGTGAGCCACCTGCAAAAGAAACAGTAAAGTGTTTCGGTCATCCAATTTTGGCAGCCATAGCAGACTATCATAACTATTTTGGTACAGGACTAAATGATGAACTGTTTCTAGAAGCTTGCAAAAGAGGCGAGGTGCTTTTTCTTTTGGATGCATTAGATGAAATTCCAAATGAAGCGCATCGCGACGAAGTTTTGAGAGATTTGGAGACTTTCATACTTCAGTATGATAAGTGTGCTTTTATCCTAACAAGTCGTCCAGATAGGTATCGCAGTCCAAAAGATTCATTGCTGAATCAGATAAAAAATCAAATTGTCTGCGAATTCAGTCCACTAACCTCTGACGAACAAAAGAATCTGGTAAAAAAACTCTATTCTTCATTAGCTCAAGGGACAGAAATTGAAAAGAATAGTTTAGAATCCAACATCAAGCAATGTATAGGTTTCATTGAAACTATTCATCATAAAGACTCCAAAAAAGGGGAATTTTTACGTAATCCTCTACATCTTGTATTAGCAGCATTACTCATTCTTGAAGGGTATATGCCAGGTACAACTGATGTACATTTAGAGCATCAAAGTCTTGAACTTAATATCATCAGATGGCCCGAAGCTAGAAGTCTTGGACAATCAATATCCAACTCTGTCAATTTTCCAGGTACTGATATTTCCAAGAATCAAATTTGGTCAAAACTGAGTAAATGGGCTTTAGAAATTATTGAAAAAGAGCACTCAATAGATACAGCAGAAATTGAACGATGGGTGCTGAATATGCCTGTTGAGCCAGAAGGGGAAACTCCTGAAATGCGTTTAGCACGCATTTCAGGTCTAATGCTAGAGCGCCTTCCTTTCATTATGCGGTTAGAAGGAAAGGATAAATTTACTATTAACGAACCACATCTGACTCACTTGGCAGCTCATCGATTAACAGAACTACGTAATCACTCTTCCTTAGCATATTGGCTCTTCAACGGTAGTAACTATAAAGTTTGGAAAAGAGTAGAAGTTTGGAAAAGAGCAATCTTAATTACTTCTATTATTCATCGTCAACCTGAGTTGGTAAATCAGGATTTAACGGACTTTGTTGAACGATACTCCCCAGATGAACTAGATAGTATGTTTGATACAGCAGAGTCTATGAGCTTGATTATTAAAGATTTGTTGAGGAGACCAGGAGTTCTTGATTGGGAACCGCGCAAAGAATTTTATAGGTTTCTCATGAGTATATTTTTAAAAACAGATTATGACGAAACTGCTAAGTTCTTTTTCAGGATATTTCAATTTTTCCAAACTCCATTTGAGGATGATGGAGGAGAAAACGGCGAGGAAAAGCTTAATAGAAAATTACTGAAAGATGTCTGTAAAGAATTAATTGAGTCTGCTGATGGCAGGATTAACTACGATCTAATATGGCGGGCATATGCATTGCAATATGCAATTGGAGATTGTTCAGGTGAAGAAAGTGAACAAAAGCTACTCCAGCTACTAGAGCAGATCGAGAAGGAAAGTACAAACTTAGAAAAGTTTAGTGAAGAATGGAAAATTTTTGAAGTTTATAAACGTAGAACGATTTTTGTATTTTTACTGCTGCAATTGCAGTCCTCTACTAATACTCAGTTATTTAAGCATCATCTCGGTTTACAAACAATATCAACTCTTATTAAGATTTTGGAAAATAAGGACACTTATGAAGTGGGTGTCGTTGGTCGAGCATGTGATGTTCTAGATAAAGTTAAAGAACAAGAGTGTTTAGATTCGAAATTAAAATCGAAACTGAGAGATATCCTTCTCAAAATAGATAATTCAGTTGTCTCTTTGAAAGTTGTGGCGGAGTTTGAATCAGCACTTAATGAGAAAAATATCACTCAAACACCTGAAGAATTGGTGAATAGAGTTTCTCAACAACTAGAATCTCAAAAAGTTAAAGTTTACACAAGTGATACGGTCAAATATCTAAAAAACTTCTTTCGAGAAGTAAAGAATTATTACGAGGAAGAGAAGCAGGGTAAAGATATAGAACTGTCAAAAATATTATTAAACTGTGCAATAGACCGTAAAAAACCAGCATTATTGCGTGCTGTTTCGTTTCTTTATTTAGCAGAAGTACCACCAGAAATGGAAGAAAAACTGCCAAATCTTCTTACCGATTTAGAAAATTGTTTTAAAGAAAAACCTAGACCAGAAGAGGATAATTTATCTGTGGGATCTGTACAAATTTATGACTACAATCAAGCTTGTCTTAATAGGCATTATGCACGCCGCAGCCAAGAAAGTGACAGTAGCGATATTTTAAATTTAAGGGAATTTCAGAGAATCAGCTATGCCAAGATTGATCAAGATTGATTAAAGTCAGTGAACAATTATCAAGCGTATGCTGGGGGATTTAGACTCGCCCTTAAGGATTCGTCACTTGCTCTACTTGAGGATACAATACCGCACAGTAACTCACCACCGACGCATTCGCTCCAATTGGTGTGGTGTTTCCCCTCTCTTTTTCTCTCTGCTCTATTGTTTAGTCAGTACACATCCTCTATTCTAATTATCATAACTCAGTCGTCGATGAAAAAGACCCGTCGAAAAATCCCAAAAACTCGGATGATTAACCGGGATGGCGGCTCCAACGTTCTACGTATAGGTGCATCCAACTACCGTTGGCGCGATCCATATCATTTGCTACTCACCCTGTGCTGGTATAAAACTCTAGGACTGATCAGTTTAAGTTACATACTCGCTAACGCTTTGTTTGCTTTGGCTTATCTTGCAGGAGGCGATGGTATTGAAAATGCGCGTCCGGGTAACTTCCTCGATGCCTTTTTTTTCAGCGTTCAGACTATGGCATCTATTGGTTATGGGGCAATGTATCCCAAAACAGTCTATGCCAATATCTTAGTGACCATTGAATCATTGTTAGGGCTTATAGGTTTGGCGATGGCTACTGGGTTAATGTTTGCCCGGTTTTCTCTTCCTAAAGCACGAGTTATGTTTAGCCATGTAGCGGTCATTACTCCATATAATGATATGCCAGCTTTGATGTTGCGTGTTGCCAACGAACGCCAAAACTGGATTTTAGAAGCACAAGTCAGAGTGACTTTGGTACGTAGCGAAATCACCAAAGAAGGAGACGTGATGCGTCGATTTTATGATATGTCGCTGCTTCGCAGTCACTCACCACTTTTTGCCCTGAGTTGGACAATCATGCACCCAATAGACGAAAGTAGTCCTTTGTATGGAGTCTCACCAGAGGAGATGGCTGAGGATGGCATGGAAGTTGTCATCACTTTGACTGGGCTTGATGAAACCGTATCCCAAACTATCCATGCTCGTCACTCGTATGTCGCTGAGGAAATTCTCTGGAATATGCGCTTTGTCGATATTTTATCGAAAACTCAGGATGGAAGGCGCAGCATTAACTACTCCCGCTTTCATGATGTCATGCCGATTGAGGATTAAATCTCACTTTCCGCATCTCAAGTGTCACACTACGGGTTTTTAGGGAACTCTTAACGGTGGTATTCCTGACGGTTTCACCCCTAACTTCGTCAAGCCATTATTCCAGAACGGAGTGTTAATCACAGCTGGCTTGACACTTGTGACACTGATAGGCCATTTTTCATGTATCAATTCGACACGCATAGCTTCGAGCAAGCCCTCAACCCCATGTTTGGCTGAGGAGTAAGCACTTTGATAAGGAAGCGATCGCCTACCTTCCATTGAAGATACATGGATCAGTGCGCCCCGCCCTTCACGTTTAAGATGAGGTAACGCCGCCATCGCACCATATACTTGCCCCATCAAATTTACATCAATGACGTGTTTAAATTCTTCTGGTGTTATCTTGTCAAGGCGTTGCTGATTCAAAGTATGAATTTAGCCTCACGCAAAGACGAGCCAGTACGAATGATGGCTTTCCCGACCTACTAGGGCTCTGGCGTCGCAAAGGCGCGAAGGTAAGGGTTGTGAAAATAAAGAATGAAAATTTCATACCTCAATTCAGCAACGCCAATTTTTTATATCTAAAAGTAGTGTCTCACACACTAAAAAACAGAAAGATTATGAATTTACTCCTAAAGCAGTAACCAATCATACAACATATATTTTTTCCGGCAGATGTTGTCATTTATCCAACTTCTTAATATTCAATGTAATGAAATCCTGATAGGAGATAACAGTATTATGGGTTGGTTAAAAAGACTTTTTGGACTGGAAAAACCTCAAAATGCACAAGTCAATCCAGCGCCACAGCCAGCACAACAAGTACAACAAGCTCAAGCTCCTGCTGCAACTCAACAAACTCCCCCAGAGCGTGTAGGATTAAATGGAGAATATGACCAAAGTGGTTTGGCAAAGCGGGTAGCACTTGCATTTGACCAAGATCAACAATTGGATGACATCGATACTCTCTGGGTTGCTCAAACAGGTAGCACTGTAGTGCTGAAGGGCAAAGTTCCTAGCCAAGACATTCTTAACAAAATGGTCTCTGTAGCGCGTTCAGTGAATGGTGCGACTGCTGTTGACAGCAATCAAGTTACAGTTGGCTAAGCTGAAAATTCGATAATTTGCATACTTGAATTGTTTCAAATATGCAAATTAAATGTACTTTAGCTTACTAATAAATTGTTAGCTAGCCTGATACAGGTGGTGAATCTATGACAGCAACTGAATCTAAACTCACAATGGTAGGTGAGACATTCCAGATTAAGGGAATTACAGAACCAACTCTACTCCGTTACTTTAAAACTTTGAATGCAGGAGAATTTGAGGAAACTGCTACTTTGTTTGCAGAAGATGGTGTCATGCATCCCCCATTTGAAGCTGCTATTGCGGGACGCGATGCAATTACTCGCTATTTGCAACAAGAGGCTCAAAATGTGAAAGTTTACCCCTGTGAGGGGATTGCCGAGACTTTAAAGGGAGAGCAAATCCAACTTCAGGTGACAGGCAAAGCACAAACGTCTTGGTGTGGTGTTAACGTCTTGTGGACATTTATCCTCAACCAACAAAAAGAAATTCTCTATACGAGAATAAAACTTTTAGCCTCTCCCCAAGAGTTACTCAATTTGCGGCGATAAGTATTGCCCAGACATGAAACACACTCGTTTTTTGTGACAAAGCTAGAGCAGTTATTCATTATGCCGATTGAGCAACTTCTGGCAAACTGACTTCTAACTTCAAACAGTTACCACCATCAACCTCTAGCTGGTACTCCACTTTGTCCATAAGACGATGTATAATTAGCCAACCGTAGCCACCTTCTTTTTGGTCTGTAGGACTTGGAGGGGAATAATCAGATAAATCGAAGCCTTTGCCGTAGTCCCAAATTTGCAAAGCAATATCCCGGTTTTTCCACTCCAAACGCATAAGGACTGGTAAGTAAGGCTGGTCCTTATGGGCGTGACGTACTACGTTAGAGTAGGCTTCCACCAAAACCAACCGCAAGCGACTTGATTGTTTTGACCAATCAACAGAACTTTTGAACTGGACTTCCAAGCAACCTAACAACCAGTTTTCTACGATGGTTAAAAACTTTAAGTCGCTTGGTACATGGAGTTCGCTTCTCATTACTTACAAAACCTCCAGCGAAAGTATAGTTTGGTCATCTTCTTGAACTAGGTTGTTTGCCTGAATACGCGCTAGTAAGTGGTTAAGATGAAGGGGTTGGGCTTCCATCTTAAGAAGTTGCCATAGACCTTCCTGATTCAGGATAGAACGATTGACTCGTTGAGCGCTATCCACAGATTTCTTTGCCAAATTTGTAGTATTTAATACTTCTGCTTCAATAACACCATCACTAGCTAGCAGCAGGATATCTCCGGGAGCAAGAACTAACTGACTAGACTTCACCTCCCATGTAGGCAAGATACCTAGGGGAATGCTGCGTACCTTGAGATAATTAGGTTTTTTTTCTCCAATCTCTAGACGTGACCAGAGCAGGGGATATATATGTCCTGCATTAGCATAGACTAATTCCCTAGTGGTAGGAGTATAACAAGCTAAGATGAGAGTGATAAAACAATTGTTGCTGATCAAATCATCACTGAGAGCTTGGTTGAGACTTTGCATAACCACATTTGGCAAAGGTGGTGATTCTTGAGACAACTCTTGGCGCAACAGTGAGATGGCACTAGCCATAAACAAAGCCGCTGGGACACCCTTACCAGAAACGTCTCCCACAGCCAACCATAAGTCTCCCGTGGTAGGATGGACAAACACTTCAAAAAAATCCCCTCCCACTTCACGCGCAGGATAGCAACAGGCTTGTACCCTTACACCCTTAATGTCGGGCATGGTTTGACGCAGTAGGTTATTTTGAATTTGGCGAGCAACTTCCAACTCAGTGCGGATTTGCTCTTGTTTCTGATGAAGATCTTGGTAGAGTTTTGCTTGAGAGAGAGCCAGAGCTGCTTGTTCGGCAACACCTGCAATGAGCTGGATATCTTCCTCTTGCCAAGAACGAGTGTGGTGATGCTGGTTGAGGACAAGAACAGCAAGCAGGCTTTGCTGCCATATCAGAGGTACAACCAGTTCCTGATAAGTATTATCATCATGTATATTTAGGGTAAGTTGATATTGACGGGTTTCAAGAACCTTTTCAATCAGAGGTATGAAGTCGAAATAACAACTTGATGCAGGGGATTTTGGATCTTGGTAGCAAAACTGCTCTGGTGTTAGGCGATCGCCCTCCACGGGTTTGAGTAGGCAAAAACTGGCTTCAAAAGTCTGTCCTACTGTTGCTACAATCCTTTGTAGCATACTGTTGTAGTCTAAAGACTCTCGAATAGCTGTTGTGACTGCATTAAATAAAGATTCTCGCCGTAAAGCACGACTCAATTCTTGTGTACGTTTTTTGACGACTCGATATATATCAGCGGCTTGCTCAACAACTGCTTTGAGTCCATCAGGTTTCCAAGGTTTAGTAATGTACTTGAACACCTGACCAGAGTTTATCGCCTCCACCAAATCTTCGACATCAGTAAAACCAGTGAGCAAAATCCGAATTGTATCAGGAAAGTGCTCCACAGTTCGACTCAGAAATTCTGTACCATTCATCTCTGGCATTCTCTGGTCAGAGATAATGACAGCCATCTCGCCTTCTTTGTCCAAGATGTCTAGTGCAGTGAGGGCATCACCTGCTTTATATACCTGGAAATCTCGCCTAAAGGTACGGTAGAGTAATTGTAGGTTGTCAGGCTCATCATCTACCACCATGAGCTTGAGCTTTGCCGTCTCTATCTCAGCCATACTTAATTTGACTTTCCGTCATACTTTGATAGCGAGATGGTAATTGGCTGCTTCCATCTAATTATAAAAAAACAGTCAAAAAAGCAAAAGTAAATAAAATTCATCTAACTTTAAACCCATAATTTCTCTAATTTCTCAAAATTTTATCTAAATTCTGATATTGCCCCTCAGAGTTGTCCACACCATAAACATAAACTTTATCCCACCAGTCCAGAACGCAATGCGCGAACTGCTGCTTGTGTGCGGTCATCGGCACATAGCTTGTTCAAAATATTTCGGACATGTGTTTTCACAGTTCCGACGGTGATATAAAGTCTTTCCGCAATGACCGCATTGCTACAACCTTCTACAATCAATTGCAAAACTTCTAATTCTCTTTCTGTTAAGGTGTAAGAATCTATCATCTCCTCCGGCTGATTTTTCCCATCTAAGCTAGTATCAACAGATATCTCTGTAGTCCTCTTATTGTCTAATTGTGTGACTTCGGGTAGTGGTGGATTTTGTTGAGCTTGTTGCAATACAATTCGAGCGATCGCTGGGTCAATCCAAGCGTTACCGTTATAAGTGACTCGCACTGCTTCAAGTAAATTATCAAACCTAATATCCTTCATGCAGTAAGAGTCAGCCCCTGCTGCAAAAGCAGCTAGCACTGCTTCTTTGTTATCCCGTAGCGTCAAAATCAATACCTTTGTTGCTAACACTTCCTCATGGTCTGTAGATTTCACCTCCCGTGTGAGTTCAATTCCATCCTTGTCTGGTAAACCGATATCTACAATGGCAATATCTGGTTGTAGCCTTTTTAACATTTTTAGACCTTCGACAGCATTAGTCGCTTCCCCTACAACTTCAATTTCTTCATTTTGCTGAAGCGCTGTCCGAATACCCACACGGGTAAGGTCATGATCTTCAATCAAAGCAACACGAATTTTAGCCATGGTCTATTACCGCCTTTACACTCAAAAGCTGTAAAATTGAGTTTACAAAAAAGTCTCGAAAAATGCAGTTTAAAAATGCCTGTGGAAAAAATATAGGAGAGCTTTTTGAGTTAGACTAACACATCAAGGCATTTTCTCCTTGGCGCAGGCATAAGCACTTAATGAGATAACAGCCCTAGAAACCTCCACTGTTTATGTGTTATACTGATAGACTGTGGAGTTTTTGGCTATTGGAAGGATATACCCGTTGGCGCAGCCTGTCCGCAGGACTTACGCGAGTGCGCCTGGTGACAGGAGAAGGGTGACTCTTGGTATCTCCATTCTCAGCCGTCAGACAGAGTAAGGAGGATGTCAAAGCAAGTAAACTAACACTTAAATAGATAACACAAGCCATGCCCAATTTGTGGTTTGTTGAAGAAGTATGCTACGTGAGATTCGGGTAGCATAGCATATATGTAACTAAGGTGTAACTAACGGAGAGACTTTTGAACTATAGTCTAACTTCACCCCCCTGAGCCGCTATGTCCAAAGGACACGCGCTTGCGTTAGCGTAAGTGGTCCGTAAAACCCTATGCATGCTGTGTTAGAATCCAAACCTCAAGAAATTCAATTGTTTTGGAAATAATTTGGTTTCTGACATCTATAAAGACAAAAGACAAAGCGGCAATTAACTTATGCACAAATAATATTAATGGCTAAGCACGCAGGAATTGCGAGGTTTACCTTTAATTGGGGATTAGCTATGTAGTCAGCTTTCACGCATCCAGCTATTTTCTGTAAAATTCTCCTATTACGCTTTTGGAAACAATTTGATAAGCTATCGTTCTATATAGTTGGTGTGAGGCTCATTAAGAATAGGCTATGTCTGAACTGCCTAGAAAGTTTTCAGTATTAGGGCTACCAGTTCATGTGATGACAAACTATCCAGGCTGGTTGCTAGAACGCTTGCAACAGGGTATGGGAACTCATGTAGTTACGCTCAATGCAGAAATGACTATGCAGGCAGAGCGGAATTCTTATTTAGCTAAGATTATACAGAGTGCTGAATTAGTGGTTCCAGATGGAGCAGGGGTTGTTCTGTACCTGCGATGGCTGTTGCGGCAAAAAATCCAAAGAACTCCTGGAATAGAACTAGCAGAAACACTATTGCAAGAACTTGGACTCATAGGAACTAGCGCAAAGGTATTTTTTTACGGAGGAGCGCCGGGTGTAGCTGCAAAAGCATCAGAGTTTTGGCTTTCTCAAACTCCAGGTTTAGTCATAGTCGGTACTCATTCCGGCTTTCATTCACAACAAGAGGAAGAACAATTACGACAAACTCTTGCCCAACTGCAGCCACAAGTGATTTTTGTTGGCTTGGGAGTTCCACGTCAAGAGTTATGGATTGCTCATAACCGACATTTGTGTCCCCAAGCAATATGGATGGGTGTTGGAGGGAGTTTTGATATTTGGTCGGGGATAAAAACTCGCGCTCCTGCTTGGTTGGGAGATAACAATTTAGAATGGTTGTATCGGCTCTATAAAGAACCTTGGCGTTGGCGAAGAATGTTGGCTTTGCCTGAGTTTGCCTTGAAAGCCTTAATTTATCGGTTTTTTCAAGTCTTCAAGGTAGGTGTATCTTAAGAAGAACGCAGAATGCACCAACCAATGCAGAACACAAAATAAATCCTCATAAATAAATTTAGACAGAAGTTTGAGCGGAGGCTTACACTTGTGTTGATTGATTGATTTATTTATTTCTTCTTCAACGCTGCTGTACAAATAAATAGAAAAGAAAATGCTCACGTTTCGAAAGGCGATCGCCCTTTGCAGTGCTATTCCTTGCCCAATCGCCATGAAAGTTGCTAGCCTCCAAATTAGAGCTGGTTTCCTGATTCTTATGAACGCCAGGAACTACGATCTGGAAGAACAGTGGTGTCCAAACAACAAGGCAGACTAAGGTTAAAATACTTGTCAGTGTTTTTCGGCGAGTACTTTTTTTATTTAATTTTGGTAGTTCTGATTGACTACAAACTGTCTGTGGGGACCAGAAATGGTCATTGAAGTTGTAGTAACTCACTGACAAACTCTCTTTTCGATTAGGTGACACCAAAGCATATCAAACTTTTTTTAACTATTCATCTAGATTAAGTGAAGAAGTTAATAAGTTCTGTGAATGACCAAGCCCGTAACGGCAATGGGCAATGGGCAATGGGCAATGGGGGTTTTCCTGTTGCCTGTTCCCAATTAAGCTGTTCCCTTTTAAAAAGAATTTTCCTGTCAACTGAAAGTATTTGTAGAAACAGAAAACATAGTGCAGAATAGGCGCAAAAACGTGTGACGAGGTTCACAAAATGAAACTGCGGGAATTACTAGCGACTGTAGATGGTGTTGTGTTACCACAACATCCAGCAATGGATACCCAAATCAAGAATCTAAAGACAAATTCCCATGCCTGTGTTCCGGGAGATTTGTTTATTGGGATGCCAGGAACACGAGTTGATGGTGGGGACTTTTGGCAAAGTGCGATCGCCTCTGGCGCTGTAGCTGCCATTATTTCTCCTCAAGCAACACAGAAACACCCACCCACGCCAGAAGCTTGTGTCATCAGCACTGATGACATGACAAAAGCTTGTGCCCAATTAGCAGCTACTTTCTACGGCTATCCTGGGCAAAAACTCAAACTTATAGGTGTAACAGGCACTAATGGTAAAACGACAACCACCCACCTTATTGAGTACTTTCTTAATCAGGCAAACCTGCCTACGGCTTTGATGGGGACTCTTTATACTCGTTGGCATGGTTTAGTCCAAACAGCCGTCCATACGACACCATTTACTGTAGAACTGCAACAGCAGCTTGCGACTGCTGTAGATGCTGGTAATGAGTATGGGGTGATGGAAGTCAGTTCCCACGCTTTAGCGCAAGGTCGAGTCATGGGTTGTCAGTTTGAGGTAGGAGTGTTTGGCAATCTTACCCAAGACCATCTAGATTACCACCGTGATATGGAAGATTATTTTACAGCAAAAGCACTGCTGTTTAGTCCTCAATATCTCAAGGGACGGGCAATCATTAACGCTGATGACTCTTACGGCAAGCGGTTAATCGCATCCTTAAATTCAGAGAAAGTGTGGAGTTATAGTGTCAACGATTCTACAGCGGATTTGTGGATGAGTGACCTGAGTTACGAACCGAATGGTGTCAGTGGTAAACTTCATACGCCAAAGGGTGAAGTTGCTTTTCGTTCACCGCTTGTTGGTCAATATAACCTCGAAAATTTACTGGCAGCAGTAGGATCTGTTTTACACTTAGGATTAGATTTGCAGTTAGTTGCATCTGTCATACCTGAGTTTCCTGGAGTTCCCGGACGGATGGAAAGAGTGCAAACCAGTCCTGAGCAAGACATCAGCGTTATTGTGGATTATGCCCATACACCAGATAGTTTGGAGAATTTGCTCAAAGCTTCACGTCCGTTTATTCCAGGGAAAATGATTTGCGTGTTTGGATGTGGAGGCGATCGCGATCGCACTAAACGCCCAAAAATGGGTAGAATTGGCGCTGAATTAGCAGATATCGCTGTCGTGACATCTGACAATCCCCGTACTGAGAACCCCGAAAGGATTTTGCAGGACATTTTAGAGGGAATTCCAGAAACAGTGAAGCCACTCGTGATTTGCGATCGCGCTACCGCCATTCGTACTGCTATACTGCAAGCGCAACCTGGAGATGGTATTTTACTTGCAGGTAAAGGTCACGAAGACTACCAAATTCTGGGAACAGAAAAAATCCATTTTGACGACCGAGAACATGCACGAGAAGCTTTAGAAGAAAGGATGAAAATAAACAGATAAAAAAGAAACACAGAACGCAGATGATAAAGTTATCATCTGCGTTCTGTGTTGTTTCTAATCTCCATCACCCAAATTTTTAGAAAACAGATCACTCTATCAAAACGCGAGTATCCCAAATGTGCAAATGACATACAAATTGTTACTATTTTGTCGGTATAAATTTTACAGAAATTAATATTTTGTAGGGTTAAGAGGCGGGAGCATCCCAAATGTGTAAATTGCCCCTGCGAAGAAAGCGCACGCACTCGCGAACAGACTGGAAGTCTGGACGGCAGTCGCTACAATGGGGGGAACCTCCGCAACGCGCTGCCTCGGCTATACAAACCAAGTCCGCAAGGCAAGGACTAATGCAAGGCAGGCTTTGTCTGTATAGCCGCGATTTCGCTCTCGCCTGGTATTTTTACAAAATTGGGATGCTCCCTTAAGAGGCAAGCCTATATTTATTTGAATTTCCAATGCAAATTAAGAAAATAGTTAATGCATTGCATTTCAGTTTATTATGATTAATAATATAGGACTCATATTTGATTTTTGAAAAAAGTCCGTACACCTCTCTCTCCCTTATTTCCAGATGAACTTTTGCCAGATGAACTGTTCCCTACCTCTACGAGTCAATTCAAAAATCAAACCGGATTCCTATACCTTACTTAAGTATCTTCAAATAAGGATGTTATAAGAATGTCAATCAAGGTAGACAAGTTCCTACTGGCACAAAACATGGCTTTTCTGATATCAATTCCACCAGACAGTCATTTGGCTAAATTGCTTTCCTTCTGTTTGGCAACGAAGGCTAGAGAAAATACTCCAGGAACAGAAATTTTGAAGATGACCTATGATCTCATGGAAAAACCGTCTAATTTGCCTTATTGGACTCAAGACGTGATGGGACACGATTTAGATTACTCTAGTGAGGAGTGGAAAGCCTTGGGAGAGATGGGCATCCAGGATGCTAAGGAGTTTATGGCTACTGTGTGGCAAGAATTGGAAAATTTGAGTTTGTAAGATCAAGTTTTGGCTAAAGCATAAGGTTTTTCAAACTTCAGAAACTTTATGAGAAGTCTTCATAAGAGCTAGACAGTCTGCAAAAACCTTGCTCTTTAGACATGGAGAGGTTCAGCTTTCCTATTAGAGATAAAATATGTCTTTAAATATTGAACTTTTAGAGCAAAGTTTCGAGCGTATCAAACCACAATCTGAGGAATTTGTAGCGAGCTTTTACGAAAACCTGTTTACGGCTCACCCAGAGATGAAACCGCTGTTTGCCACAATTGATATGGCAACTCAACAGAAAAAGCTGTTAGCGGCTCTGGTGTTGATAGTAGAAAATCTTCGCAATCCGGAGGCTTTAGAGGATGTTCTTAACGCCTTGGGAGCTAGACACATCGGATATGGGGCACTTCCTAAATATTACCCTGCAGTTGGGCAAGCACTGCTACTGACTTTTGAGCAATATCTCCAGCAAGATTGGACTCCACAAGTAAAGAAAGCATGGCAAAATGCTTTGGGAGCAATTATTGCTTTGATGTTAAAAGGTACAGGTGTAAATCATGTACCAGAACCAGAAAAAGTTCAATTAGAAACACAGGCGATTCCAAACAAACAAGTGGCTACAGTTCCAGCCACAAATCTCACGCAAAAACTAGAGGAACTCCCAGATTCCAACTCAAAAGAGTTGCCCGTAGAGTTACTAGAAAGCAGTTTTCATAAAATTAAACCACGTGCTGGGGAATTTGTAGCAAGCTTTTACGAAAACCTGTTTACGGCTCACCCAGAGATGAAACCGCTGTTTGCCACAATTGATATGGCAACTCAACAGAAAAAGCTGTTAGCGGCTCTGGTGTTGATAGTAGAAAATCTTCGCAATCCGGAGGCTTTAGAGGATGTTCTCAACGCCTTGGGAGCTAGACACATCGGATATGGGGCACTTCCTAAATATTACCCTGCAGTCGGGCAAGCACTGCTAGTAACTTTTGAGCAATATCTCCAGCAAGATTGGACTCCACAAGTAAAGAAAGCATGGCAAAATGCTTTGGGAGCAATTATTGCTTTGATGTTAAAAGGTACAGGTGCACAATCTTCACCAAAAGTTGTCCGAGATGAAAAAGAAGTCACTATTCAGAAACCTTTAGAATTAAAAGCAGAAGTTAACAACGAATTTAAGCAGTTTCAACCTCAAGCAAAGCAACAGAAAAAACCTCTCATATCAATTCAATGGGATGGTGAAATTCTCAAACAAATTATCGGGAAAATCACCAACACTTATCAGCAATTTCAACCCCAATTCTCAGTTGAGCGATGGGGTGCATTCCTCAAACAAATTCTGGGTAAAAGTATCGACGCTTTCTGGATACTACCAGCATGGTTAATCGCTATTGTTTCAGCCGTCATCATGACAATAGTTTTTGTGTTCGCTGATGAAAGTTCTCTGCTTGGAAAAGTTCTGGGTGGCGCTGATACTGTTAGTCTTGTTGTTGCCTTAGTTCTATTCATTAAGGAAGCTCCTGATCGCAGAAAACAATTTCACTACCAAGCTTGGAGCACAATTGATGCAGCACACGATGTAAAAGTCAGCTATGCAAGAATTATGGCACTCCAAGATTTGAATGAGGATGGTGTTTCTCTCAGAGGTTTGGATGCTCCTGGTGCAGAGTTAGTAGATATTAATCTTTCCTCATCCAATCTGAGTACAGCTAATTTGAGTGAAACCGATCTCAGTAATGCTAATCTCAGCCACGCCAACCTCGATAATGCTAACCTCAGTCAGGCTAAACTCAGTGGTGCCAATCTCAGTCATGCTAACCTGAGTTTTGCTCGCTTGAGTCATGTTAACTTCAGTAGTGCTAACCTCAGTAGTGCGAAGCTGATTTGTGCGGACTTGAGTCATGCCAACATGAGCGGTGTCAATTTGAGGAATGCCAGTTTGAGTGGTGCAAACCTGGATGGTGCTTACCTAACTGGTGCAAATCTAAAAGGCGCGAAAGTGAGTCTTTCGGAACTGAGTGCTGCTTTCCTAGAAGGTGCTACTATGCCTGATGGCTCAAAACACCAGTCTAGTAAAGGTTCAAACTAATGTAATGCTCAAAGAAGCGGATAAAAAATTGATTTGTATAAACAATAAACCATATAATAAGAGCACAGCATATTGTGCCCCTACAGTCAACTGCAAGATTTCACAAATATGCCGTCTAGCTACCTTCGCCATTATTGGAACAGAAAAAATCCATTTTGACGACCGAGAACATGCACGAGAAGCTTTAGCAGAAAGAATGAAAATAAAAAGATAGAAAAGAAACACGCACGCAGATGATAAGTCTATCATCTGCGTTTTGTGTTATTTCTAATCTCATCACTACAAATTTCTAAAAAACAGACCACTCTACTGGAGCAGTCTCTGTAGAAGATCCAGAAGCTGTGGTACCATCCATCTGCCAAATAATATTCTCTCCACTGTCGTATCTGCGCCAGAAGACATCAGTTTTGCCATCACCATTGTAATCGCCAATGCTGGGTTGCCAGGATAAATCAGTTTTGGGGAGAAAAGCTGCAGTCTCAACTGATGTGCCATCCATCAACCAAGCGGTATTCTCACCAGTTTCAGTATTGTGCCAAAAGATATCAGTTCTACCATCGCCGTTAAAATCACCAATGCTAGATTTCCAAGAAGAGTTTTGTTTTTCCAGAGAATCTGAAGTGATGAAAATACCATTCATCAACCAAACAGTATTTTCATCCGTTTGAGTATTGTGCCAGAGGAGGTCGGTTCTACCATCGCCGTTAAAATCACCAAGGCTATAATTCCAAGACGGGTCCATTTTCGATAGAGAATAATTTGATGAGTCAGTACCGTTCATAAACCAAATGGAATTCTCTCCTGTTGTCTGATTACGCCAAAAGATGTCGCTCTTGCCATCACCATCGAAATCAACAATACTGTGAGACCAAGATAAATCAGTTGTGGGGAGAAAAGCCGCAGTGGTCACTTTCGTACTATCCATCAACCAAGCGGCGTTCTCACCAGTTTGAGTATTGTGCCAGAAAATATCGCTTCTGCCATCGCCATTAAAATCAGCAATGCTAGAAGTCCAGGATGAGTCTATTTTCTCCAAAGCAACCGCAGAAGATATTTGCATACCATCCATAAGCCAAATGGTGTTCTCACCCGTTGTCTTATTGCGCCAAAAGATGTCAGTTTTGCCATCTCGGTTGAAATCGGCATAAGCAAAATCCCAAGATGAGTCTACATTCGACAACAATGCTCCTGTTTGCTTTGTGCCATCCATCAACCAAACAGCGGTTTCAGTTGATTGAGAATTGCGCCAGAATTTATCAGTTTTACCATCACCGTTAAAATCGGGAACAATTGCCGCATTACTGAACAAGGGATTAGGGTTGGGATTTTTTTGTGCAGTTACAGCCTCTCCAGACTGTATCGATTCATCAAGTAGTGATTGAGAAGAGTGTCCAAGGCTCAAAGCAGAATTTAAATCATCCGTATCTACAAAACTATCGGAGATTGAGAGAGATTGGAATGCACTAGTACCTCTAGAAGAGTCCAATGTTTCAGATGCAAACATAATGTTTGTTTATGACTAGTGTTCATAAACTTTTTAACTGTTTTTTTTGGATATTTCTGTTAGAATATAACATCTACTATTTTTTGCTATTTTTGAAAAACTGCATTTATCTATCACAAATATGTTGTTCATATAACATGTTATTCGAGATAGAATTATGAATATGTAGTATGTGTTATAAAACTTGTACATAAAGTAGCGATCGCACACACTCGAAAAATTTAATATTTAGTAAAAAGCACCGAGATAACTTCTGGCAAATCACAATTAACATACCGTCTTTTCATCAAGTGAAATCAAAAGTAATTTGTCATTATCAAATTAATGACTATGAAAATAAAACCACAGATGAACACATACAGTTTATCTGTGTCCATCTGTGGTTCTAAATACTAAATACAGACTTTTGCAAGAAGTCTATTCAAAAATTTTTAGAAAGTATACCACGCTTTGTCAACTGTCGCGATCGCAGTTTCAGTGGCGGTAGAACCATTCATCTGCCAAACCTTGTTCTCGCCTGTTTCATAATTGCGCCAGAAGATGTCGCTCTTGCCATCGCCGTCAACATCGCTAATACTTGGTTTCCAGGCAGCGCTGAGTGTCCCTAGAGCAGTGTCACTGGTCACATTTGCGCCATCCATGATCCAAGCTTTGCTCTCACCTGTTTGCTCGTTGTACCACAAAAGGTCTGTCTTGCCATTCCCGTCGAAATCACCAACACTGGATTTCCAACCTGCGCCGAGAGTAGGTAAAGCAGTCTGAGAAGCAACATTTGCGCCATTCATAAGCCAAGCGGAGTTCTCACCTGTTGTCTCATTACTCCAGAGAATGTCAGTTTGATAATCGCCGTCGAAATCTGCAAAGCTAGCCTTCCACTCTGTACCAAGTGTTGGCAATGCAGTTTCAGAGACGTTGCTACCATCAACCAACCAAACCTTGTTCTCACCCGTTTGAGTATTGCGCCAGAAAATGTCAGTCTTACCATCACGGTTGAAATCAACAACATTAGCTGTCCAATTTGGGTCAACTGTCTGCAAAGAACCCGAAGTGGTAATCTGTGTGCCATCCATTAGCCATACTGCATTCTCACCCGTTTTTGTATTGCGCCATCCGAGGTCGGTTTTGCGGTCAGCATTGAAATCAGCAACACTGAAAGTCCAGTCTGGACCAAGATTTGTCACAGATGCCTCAGAGGTCACTGTGGTGCCATCCATCAACCAAATGGTGTTATCACCTGTTTTCGTATTGTGCCAGATGACGTCAGTTTTATTATCACCGTTGAAATCGGCAATTTTAAAGTCCCAATCTGAACTCATTGTCTTCAAAGCAACCTGAGAGGTAACATTTGTACCATCCATCAGCCAGATAGCGGTTTCACCAGTTTGAGAGTTACGCCATAACTTGTCGTCTTTTCCATCACCATTGAAATCAGCAAAAATTGCTGCACTATTAAATATGGGATTAGGATTATTCGGATCTTGCTCTGCATCTAATGATGATTGTGAGGAGCCACTCAAACTCAAAGTATTTAAAACACCATCATTCTCAAAACTATTTGTAGGTTGAATATTTAATGCACTAGAATCTGTAGCTCCTAAGGCTGAAGAGCTTGAGGTATTTGGAGATTCCAACATGGTGTTTCTCTATCACTAGCGTTCATCAATGTTTTAACGTCTTTTTTATTTTGTTTTTGTCATAAAATAACATATCGAATGTTTTAATTATTTTTAGTCAATACGTGGTAAAACGATTGATAATTATAAACAGAGCTATCAATCAAAATGTTATTTCATAACATTTGAGATATTTTATTTGTTCATGTTATGCTTTGATTAAAATATAAAATAAAATATATTCTATTATTAGTGATAAGCTGTTGTGCATTCAAAATGCACAACAGCAAGATAGATGGCAGATGGCAGATGACAGAAGGGAAGAGGGTTTCAATAATTGACTAGACAAAAATAATATGCAAATTAAAAGCGCAACAGCTTAATAATTGAAAGTATAATTACAAGACACAGATCCCCGACTTCGTAAGAGTTGTCGGGGATCTTATTTTTCACGAATGATTTAGGATTGCTATATTCTAGAACTTACGCATTGACAATCAAGACAAAAAGTGCGTAAGGAGAATTCAGAAAAAAACTAGCGATCGCTATTTACCAGAGGCGTGAAAAACAGATAATTTACTTGTTTGTGTTTAGGGTTCGG
>JAHHHH010000002.1 GCA_019359415.1 Iphinoe sp. HA4291-MV1
ACTATCCCTCTTTCTGTTCTTGCTTTGCAAGAATACGTTCAAAGGATGTTTCACATTTAACTGCCTTTCATCCCCACACTCCGCTTACGCGGAGTATGGGGTCTTCCCGGCAATGTCGATAAAAAAGTATCCAAAATTTTCTTGTGGGGTGGAGAGAAGTCTGATCGCCAGAACCTCCCTTCGGGTATGTCCTCCGGACACGCTATGCTAACGCCAGATGCCGTGACAGTGGGAAAGCCGTCCGTCATTCGCACGCTTACTCACCGCTCCAACTTCTCTCCATCCCACAATATGGATAATTTCTTTCTTGGTTATCCCTAATGATGACTCACCCCTAGAGAAATTCTTATGCTACCCTGATACCTAATGTATACAAGGAGTCTACTTTGTGGCATGGCTACATGGTAATGATGTTGTGCAACAGCTAAGTGAAAACGTCGTCTTGTACGATTTAGCACAGATGCGTGGAAATAATGCTATTTTAAGCCGCATCCCTGACAATATCGGTGGTGTTTATGCTTGGTATCGCCGCTTCGAGATTGATTCTAATGCCATAGATGATCCTGAAATTTTTGTTAACTATATTATTGAGGAACTTTGTAAGGATCATTCGGCTCCCAGAGAAACAAGACTTCCCCCAGCACACAGGATAAGACTTCAATCTGAGACTTCATTTCCTAAAGAGCTGTTGCTGAAAGAGTTAGCGGTTGATTCATTTTTTCGTCAACTGGTGTTTATGCTCCTAGACAATTCCCTTATATTTCAGCAGCCACTATATATAGGAAAGACAACTAATTTATACTCGCGAATTCGTAGCCATCTTAGTGAAGGCAGTATTCTACGCGAACGGCTTGCAGCTGCTGGACATAAGATTCATCGATGCAGGCTTTTAATCATTCACACTTATAGCGATTCAAGCATTGTTCTAAATGATTTCAATGATAACCATGAATTGCATAATCAACTTGAAGACTCTGAATGCTCTGAACTTTCTTCAGACAAACTAATTGAAGATATTTTATCTAGGCTCTTTCTTCCATCGTTTACTCTTAGATACGGTTAACATACAGCGCTTTTGAGATAAGTGAGGTACACCAATTTTAGGGATGCTTTTTAAACTTTGAATTTGATTCAGTTGCTGTACCTCATAAACATCGAATCTGCTGTAAATGGGCAGGTTGTACTGATGCTTACAACCCATTATACAAAGGATATAATACTGTTGCTTTCTATGGAAGAGAACATGAAAAAATGAATAGTCAGCAAAAAGATAAGCTGGTTCGTGAAAGGTTTTCTGCTGTGCTTGCTGCTGGCTTGCCTGAATTATATAGTCAATCTTTAGCTAAGCAAATATCTGATGATGATGAGCTAGATACAGAGTAGTGGATTCATGAGAGAAAAATTTTAATGAAAAAAAATTAACAATCAGTTTACTTAAGTTAAAAATCAGTTGACTCAAGAGAGAAATCTGCTTAAATCAAATTCCTCTTCTTCTCTTTCTTGCTTAAATCGTTCAGAACTCAGAATCAATAAAAGCCGCTCTGAATAGTCTACCGCTCCATGTAGTTCATTTTGTAAAATTTCCAGTCCACCGTTAGCATACTCTTCAAAAATATGAATGCGTTGCTCGTCAGCAACTTCATCATCACTGAGAATTTTGATATCTTTTGTTTCGGTAATAGCTAATAAATTAATTAACAGAGCAAAGCTGCTGGTAAAATAATCTTGCCGCAGAGGAGATAAATCTTTTGCGACTCCTTCTAAAGGAACTCGTTTTTTATGCTTCACACCCAAAGCAGCCGCAAACACCATCACTTCTACATAAGTTTGGAAAGATCCAGTTGTATCCTTTGAAGCTACTAAAGCTTTTACCAACTCAGTCTTATCTTTAGCAATTTTGATTCTATTTGCAGCCATTTTACTTAAATATAATTTGTCAGAATTTTAACTCAATACCCAAACTGATGTCTAATAACAATCTACTACGCGCATACACTTTCTTGCCTCATGTGTTTAAACTACGACTGCTCCAACAGTAGTCCCGCTGTGCTTCACAAAACTATTTGAGAAAACGTCCAACAGAAACACCACAAACTCCCCTCAGGTGATAGTAGAATAGAGATGGAAACTTCCATTATGGATAGTGGTTCTCCAGGCATTAGGGTGTCATCTCCTTGAGACAGTCTCTATCGCAATGATTGTCAACGTTCGGAAAAGTAAAAGCGTTCTGAGTTGATAGAGTAACAACAGAGGCGATTGTAATAGGGAGAGAAGTATTTCCAAAAACCATTAACTAAATATTCACGTAGTGCTTGAACTATCCTAGAGTGAATTTGTTGTATTTCCACTATCGGAAGCAACAACACTCTATTTGTGACTCTCTCCCTTCTCTACGCTTCTGGGGTTTATGACTTCTATCAACTCACGCCAAGACGCAAAGTTCTTCTTAGCGCCTATGCGACGCCAGATACCTCTGTCGGGAAACCCTCCTGCAGTACTGGCTCGTTTTGGCGCGAAATTTTATAATTCCTACCCCTCGCGGTTCACCTCAATAATCTCTGTATACTCAAACTCATTTGGACTTTGTCTGACTAAAGGGTATCGTTCCCCTGCCAACTCAATGTAATCTTGTTCACACTCAGGCTTAGAAGAATAGTATGTCAGTACATATTCTCTACCTATCTTATTTGCCATCTCTTCTTCTACTTCACCTCTCCACTGTGTCTTAGTCACCAACACAATCAACTGATTAGCCAATTTGGGAATTGTCTTTGCAATTTGTCGCCGAGAAATTTCATCCAAACTACCAAAGGGCGAATCCATAACAATCGGGAAAGTGCTACTATCGGGAACCAGCAGTATTTTTTTCTTTTCACTCCATTCCCGTACCCTATCGATAATGCTGGCAATAAAAGATAAACTGAGAATTTGATTTTCTCCCGTAGAAGCTGCTACTGGCATTTCTGTACCCGCTGTATTCTCCACAAGCGTCAGTTCATATTTTTCGCTAATTTTGGGAATATAAGGTGTGAATGAAATTTCGTTGAATATTTCTTGTACTCGCTTTTCTAATTGCCAACGAAACTGCTTTTCTTGACGGTTTCTGACTTCTGTAAATCGTTCAATGGCATCTTGAGTTGCAGCTATGCGCCGCTGCGCTAGTGCTTGTCTATCTTCATTAAATCTCTGCTTAGCAATTTGTTTTCTCAAAGCTTCCAACTCAGTTTTCAAGTTGGAAGTTTGCTGCTGATTTGCACCTTGCTCTAAGATTAACTCTCTGATTTTTTCTTCAATCTCATCTAAACGCTTTTGTAAACTGCTAATTTCTTCATTTGCATCTTTCCTCAACCGTTCTTGAAGATTATCTAACTCATCTTCAATTTGTGAGATGGTTTGTCTTAACTGATTAATCCTCGCTTGCTTTGTGTCAACCTCTTCCCAAAAGCTGACTGCTTGCTTATCAATTTCATCAACTTGAGCACTCATGCGGATGGCTGTTTCTTCCACCACTGAAGAACTCGCTTTATCCAATAATTTTCTCACATTCTCGTGCGAGTGACTTCCTTCGCGTAAGTCCATACCACAAATACAGCGTTGAGAGTGAAGTAATTCATTCACAAATTCCCGTGAAATGCCAGAGGTTAATTCACCTCGCTGCTTCAAATCATCTATAATTTCTCTAAATTGTGCTGTTGTTGCTGACAGTAATATAGTATAACCGCGTGCCGAAATTGCTTTTTTGATTTCTTCCTTGCTTTCTTTCAGGTTTTGCTGACTTGATGCTTTTTGTTTTTCTAACTCTTGCCTTCTTTCTTGCAATTCCTTGGCAGCGCTCAGTTCTCGTAAGCGGTTGTTTGTCTCTTTTTTAAAAGTTTCTTGATATTCCAACTCTTGTTTAATTTCTGTTTGCCGCTTGCTGATGCTTTCAATTTCCTGTTCTATCTTATCCTGCTGTTTTAAAAGCTGTTTAATTCCCGAATCTCCAATTGTCTTTAACTCATTGTCCAGGCTTTTTTTAGCTTCCTTGAGGTGATTTATGGAACGGTTAATCACTTCCACACCTAAGAAAATTTTCGTAGCTTCAGCAATTTCAGCTTTCTTGTCAGAACGGACTATCTCTTCTATGCGCTCACCATCAAAGAAGAAATATTGATATAAACTAATGGGTAAAATTTGTCCAATCACGTCCTCTGGTTGCTGAGGTGGAAAATACCAGCGTCCATCATCCCCAGCAACCTGCATACGTAATTCTGTTCTGGTAATGTTGAAGTCAGTTTCATTTTTATAAACCCGACACAGGCGTTTCACATTATAGCGTTTGCCGTCATGTTCCCATTCCACCTCTACCCAACATTCTACAACTTGCCCTGGTTTTGCTTCGGCTATGGCACGCTTATTTACTAACTGTTCAATTGATGCAAAAGCTGCACTAAATTTCTCATACAGCACCCAAGTAAACGCATTCAAGAGACTGGTTTTTCCCGAACCGTTATTACCGTGAATGATCGTTGTGTTGCAAGTATCTTCTCCTGCAAGAACTATTTCTGGTGTCTTGCCATAAAAAGAGCGAAAGTTACAAAGCTTTATTGAAGTCAGTTTCATCGCACTGCTTCCTTCACAATCGCCAGAATATCATCATTAATATGGCTATTAATTTTTTTATCTAGTCTGCTTTTTTCCAGTTGCCATACGCGATCAATAATTTGCCTTACTTCTGGTGGAGCATCGGTAATTGGTTCTTGAACATAATCAATATTAGTTTCGTTTGTCATCTGCCTTGCGAGATATAGTTTTTATACATTCTCATATTATATGGTTTCACAATTGTCAGTAAATACACTGGCGACAATATTTATCAAAAATTGAAAATATAAAGCTTTTATGAAAAAATAATAAGATCTAGTCCCGCAAAAACATAAAGTTTTCTTGATATCTTTGCAGGAAGCTTAAAAATCAAATATCCAATAAACCGTATCGCTTCTGTAAGTTGAGTAACTTCATCCTAGCTTCACCAGCATTGTCAGCTAAATCAGCAAACTCAACAAATCTAAGTAATTCCTTTCGCAATAAATTGCGTTCAACTTCTAAAGTTTTCCTATCCAAATCAGGCGGTAAAACAATCATGTCAAATATTGTGGCACGTTCCTTTCCTGGATGAGGACGTAAAACTCTTCCGCGCCGTTGAATGAACTGGCGAGGATTAGCTGAACTTGCCAAAATCACAGCCGTTTGAATTGCTGGAATATCTACCCCTTCATCTAAACAGCGAATGGCAACTAAACCCTGCAATTCACCGCTTTCAAATTGACGACGTAAAACTTCTCTTTCTTCTATAGATGTTTGGGATGTGTAGGTGCTTACCTTGTAACCTAGTTCTACACCCAGAATTTTGACGACAGTTTTAAGCTGGTGCAAGTTAGAACGCTCTCCTAATTCTTGTGAACCATCACTACAATAGAAAAGTGTATGAGTTGTTTCAAGGCGAGTTAACATTAACTCCCGCAATGCGTTTAACTTATTTTCTGCTGCACCAATTAATCTTGCTCGCTGCATTAATAACGGCTTCAAATCTTCGTTATCTTCAAACTCAGCGAATTCAGCATTTCCCCTTTCTCTGTAGAGAAGCGCTCGTCCAATCTTTTGTGTTAATTTAGCATAGGCACGGCTTTCTGTTTCTGTTAACTCTACTAATATAGGATAATAAAGATAATGAACCAAAGCACCTTGAGTAATAGCATCTTTGAGAGTGAATTCGCTTTGGAGAACAGGACCAAAATATTCAAATAAAGACTGGGTTCCACCTTCATCAAAATACCTTTCTGGCGTAGCAGATAAAGCCAGTCGCAACCCAACGCGACGAGGTAAACTTTCTTCCAACTTAGGTGCGCCTAAGTTATGTGCTTCGTCTCCAATAATTAAAGTTTTTTCCGGAAAAAACTTGAGTTGAGATTGAAAGCCATCTCCAATTAAGGTAGAGTTACTGGCAATAACCGTAAGAAACGGTTGAGAACCAGAACGCACATTATAAAGTTGTGTCGAAAGTTGACTCTGCCAATTCCGTAAATTTTCAAAAGCTAAGATAGGTTGCAAATTAAATTTTGCACATTCTCGCGCCCATTGAGTGACAAGATGTCGGTAGGGACAAACGACTAGCAAGACTTGCAAGTTTATTTGTTTGTATAATTCACAAGCGATCGCCAGCGCCGTAATTGTCTTCCCACTACCAGTCGCCATTTTTAGCGTTCCTCTACCGTTATTAGCAAACCAATTGTTGACGGCTTGTCGCTGATATCCCCGTAATTGCAAAGATACTGGCATTCTAGGACATCCTGGTAATGGTTGTGTCTGATAATCGCCCCTACTTTCACCTACAAATGGTAATTTAAGTACGAAAATGGGCTGCTGCTTAACTTGATTTTTTATTAAATACATAAACGAAGAAATCAATAGTAAGAGAAATGGTGAGTGGGAATTGGGAATTGGGAATCGAGCATTACCCATTCGCCATTCCCCATTCCCTATTTAGTTGTAACTGCGCCAAATGGCGACAAGAGAACCTTGTACCTGCACCTGAATGGCGTTCACTTCTATTGGATCGTATTTCGGGTTTGCAGGTTTAAGGGTGACGCGATCGCCAAAGCGATAAAACCGCTTCAAAGTCGTACCAATACCATCCACTCTCGCGGCGACGATAGTCCCATTTTTCAGTTGATCTGGTTCTGGTACTGGACGTAGAAAAACCAAATCTCCTTCTACAATAGAATCTTCAATCATGCTGTCGCCACTCACCCGCAAAGCATATGCTTGAGGAGGTAATGACAAATGAGCTAAATCTATATTTTCTACAGCCTCAGTGAAGGGTTCTATTAATCCACCCGCCGCGATCGTTCCCAAAATTGGCACACCTTGTTTGATCGATTGCAGAATTCTAATTGTCCGTGCTTTACCTTCATTCCATTCAATGTACCCCTTATTGCGTAAATGTTCCAAGCGGCTTTGAATTGGTGCAGGCGATTTTAAATTCATCCCTTGCATCATTTGTCGAATAGAAGGCGAATACTGGTATACTCGTATGTATTCTGCCAGCCATTCGTAAAGTTCTCTTTGAGCTTCTGTGAGACGTTCCATAAATTCGTAGGGAGGTAAATACAAATGCTCCTAGAACATTAGTACTACAAAAAACCTCTCTATGCACTATTTATTTTGAATATTTTGATTAATTAAAGTGAGAACAGAAGATTTGTTAGCTATTTATGGCTCACAACTCACAATTGGTAACTTAAAATTCTTCTGCCCCTAAAAGACTTGCAAGTAAAGCTTTTTGAGCATGCATCCGATTTTCTGCCTGGTCCCAAATACGTGAGTGAGAACCTTCCATAACCTCATCAGTAATTTCTTCACTACGATGAGCCGGTAAACAGTGTAAAACAATTGCCTCTGGATCCGCAAGACTCATCAGTTGTTCATTGACTTGATAAGGTTGGAAAATTGGCATTCTGTCATCTGCCTCTTGTTCTTGCCCCATACTTGCCCAAACATCAGTATAAATGACATGAGAACCTTTTGTTGCGACTTCTGGGTCATGAGTTAAGAGGACTTCGGTTTTATGAACTGCAATGGAACGTGCTGTTTCTATAATTGCTGCATTTGGTTCAAATCCACTCGGTGTGGCAATTCTCACATTCATTCCTACCAAAGCACAGCCCAACAACAGGGAATTTGCGACATTATTCCCATCCCCTACATAAGTCAAAGTCAATCCAGAAAAAGTGCCAAAGCATTCTTGCACTGTCATCAAGTCAGCTAGGACTTGACAGGGATGCTCCAAATCAGTGAGAGCATTAATGACAGGAATTTTGGCATAGTTGGCAAAAATTTCTAATTCCTGCTGTGCAAAAGTACGAATTGCCAAAACATCAAGGTATCTATCCAGAACCCGCGCTGTATCCTGTACTGGTTCCCCACGACTGACTTGGGTGACATTGGGATTTAGATCAATCACCTGTCCACCCAGTTGGTACATTGCTACGGTAAAACTCACCCGTGTCCGAGTTGAAGCCTTGGAGAACAATAGCCCTAACACTTTAGGACACCGCAACTCCAGCCTTCGTGATTTTAGCTGGGATGCCATTTGCAGAAGTTCTAGAACTTCCGTTGGACTAAAGTCTGCCAAACTTAAGAAATCTCGTCCGATCAACGCTGTCATGCTTGTTGCTTTGCAAAGAACACTTCCGTCTTTCTGTTCGGTGTACCCAGCCGTGTCAAAAAATCTTGCCTTAAAACTGCACCAGATATCTTGTGTCTAGCCCATAATTTTAAGATGGCTTTGGTCTATGACTAGTTTATCAATAATTGTCAGTGAAAAAAATCAAGAGTATGTTTGAGTTTCATTACACTTACAGCGCTTGAAAGTCTATTTTAGGTTGCAAAATCGGCAGTATGATATTATGAGGCATCTGCTGCGCAGTCTGGACAGATATAACTCTTCATAATTAAGATGTTGTACAATCATCTTGCCTATGGTATAATAGCGAATTAGTGTGATGCTCAAATCTTAAACCAAGTACGCCAGCATAGCACAGTGGTAGTGCATCCGACTTGTAATCGGAAGGTCGTCGGTTCAAATCCGACTGCTGGCTTTTATCTTATCGAATCTCAGATTAAATGTCTTTATCTCAAATTGAGTGTCGTCTCATATTAAGCGTCGTTATCTCAAATTCATGTCGTTGAATCAAAACTTCCTTCTTACGTATACATATAAGTACTTTCCAAAAGTGCAATTCTCTAAAAAACTTAGATACACTTACAAGTCAGATGCACCTTTCAACCCTCCTTAATTTTGATGATAATCACAACAACCTTGGTGTTGAAAGATTTTCTTACCCCTTAACCCGGATTTCTCACAATGCTAGTTGAAATATTTTTAGAATCCTACTCCAAAGCGCCACGAAAGATAATTTTGGACTTGGATGTTACTGATGATTTACACCAAACTTTGCCCAACAAGCGTCTTCGAACAGGTAGTTCTCCATCATAGGAGTAGAAAAATCTAACTTTCATGCCGGAAAAATCCTACCGTATTGTGGTATCTGGAGGCAAATTCTTGCAGTCTTTTACCGAATTTTCAAAAGGACTTGGCAGCACAGGTATGGAAACAGTGAATTGTGAAGTATCCTCAGATGTTCCTATCCAAGGTGTGGTGGGAGTGTCTAACTCTTCTTCTGAAGAGAGAGTATTGGGTGAGACGTCTTGAAACAAACTTTGTTTGCTCGGTGAACCAGTTAACTCTTGCAGCACCTCTAAAGCTTGGGATGCAAATTGATAACGTTGTTGAAAATCTTCCCGCACCATTTTACTAAGTATGTTTGATAGAGAGTGGGTGACGTGTGCCTTGTCAACCCATTTCAACTCTGCATTCGCATCTCTTTCTATCTCGTGGGGAGCCATACCAGTTAAGGCTTTGATGCCAATCATCCCGACTGCATAGATATCACTACTATATTGTGGACGTCCGTAGCACTGCTCACTTGGTGCATAACCCCGAGTCCCAATTCCAATGGTAAAGGCAGTTTGCTCTGAATTATCAAGAATTTGTGTTGTGACTTCTTTGACGGCACCAAAGTCAATGAGGACCAGCTTGCCGTCTGAGTCTCGTCTTATGATGTTACTGGGTTTGATATCTCGGTGGATAACGCTATTGTTGTGGACAAATGCTAATGTTTCTAATAAATCTTGTAAAATCTCGATAACTGCTGTTTCTTGGAGCTGTTGACCTGGCGGCATTTCTTGGCTTAAAGCATGACCAACTATATATTCTTGAACTAAATAAAATTCTTCTTCTTCTTCAAAATTAGCTAAAAGCTGTGGTATTTGTTCGTGAGTTCCCAGTTTTTGTAGCGTTTGAGCCTCGCAAGTAAATAAACGTCTGGCAATTGCCAACTGTTCTGGTTTACTGTTAGCTGGTTTTAGCTGCTTAACAACGCACAAAGGATTACCCGGAAGTTTGATATCTTCTGCAACGTAAGTTTCGCTAAATCCACCTGAACCAAGAACTTTGACAATTTTGTAGCGTCCATCCAAGATTTTTCCTGATATTGCCATCTCCCTTTTCTGTAACAAGTTTTTCAAGTCATCCTGCTGACTAAGAATCTCTTGAACGACATGGTGAGAGGAATATTTCTGAAAAATATCGAGCAATTGGCTTTTTCTGACGATATCCCTTGCAATTTCAGTTCCTAGGTAACACAGTCCAATCATGGCGATCGCCACCATTGGTATAGCAGTAGGCAAGATAAGTAAACCGTAGACAAAGGTAAAATAGCTGATGCTTCCCCAAGTCATGGCAAGGGTGATACTCGTAAAAAATCGAGTCATACCTCTTTTTTGTAAGGCAACAATAACTCCACATCCACTGACTAAACAAAGCACAAACAAACTGCGTCCCAGTGGATTAGGAATTGCTTGCGTGATTGCTTTATCTTGCATTAAAGTTGCGATCGCGTTGGCGTGAATCTCCACCCCTGACATTCGCTCTGGATACAACCAACTGCTGGTAGCTGCGACTGGATGATAATCGTCCCCTTGGGAGAACTTAGCTGTTGCTCCTATCAGGACAATTTTGTCTTTAAAAAACTTGCCCTGCTCCAAATAGGTGTTCCAGTTTTCCGGATCGAGGACGTACCAAAAGGGAATTTGCTCAAATGTTCCTGCTGAACCGTAAAAATGTATGCGATCGCCTTTGGGTGGAGAATAATTCACTTGGGCTGCTCTTAAAGCTGCTTCATCAAAAGAGAGCATCTTCACTGTGAGAACATCTCCTTCACCCATAAGCTTAGAAAATTCGCCAGCAAGTCTGTGAATCCTGCCATCTATCTCTAGAGGGAAATTGACAGAACCAATTGCGACAGAACCAGTGCGAAACATTTCCTGCGGCTGTTTTAATTGCGTGACAATGCCTTGGGCAGTTTCAGAATCTTCATAGAGCGCAGCCAGAGTCACTTGACTTCCATAGCGTTGCAGTGACTGTCGCAACTTTTCATCGTCTTCAACTCCGTAACTACTGGGCGTATCAAAAACCACATCCAAGGCGACAGAGCGTGCTCCTGCCTTGATCAGTTTCTCAATGACTTGGGCATATGCAGCACGTTTAAAGGGAAAAGCTTGCAGCGTTTCAAAGAAAGTATACTTTTGTGGATCTGTTTTATAGTACTGCTCGCCAACTGATATAGACTGTTCATCTATTGCCAAAATTACGATATCTTTTGGAGGAACTTCTGGTCCTCGAAGTAGATAAAATGTACTTTGAGCTTGGCTTTCCATTAATTTAGCCAAGTTCACACTGAAAGTTGCCAACAGTGCTGCACTCACTGCTGAAACACCAGCAAGTAGATGACCTAAGCGAGCCAATAGCTTTGACCGACGTGCCGATACCGTCAAAGTCGCTTTTGTAGAGTTTTTTGACGGTCGATTGGCAGCAGAGACGTTTTTTTTAGTTAGTGTAGTGGGTTCTTCTGCCATATCATATTGCTAATTAGTTATGTTCAACATCTTTAAATTTATTGACACACTTTTGAAGTGCAACACACTTGAAATTAAATTGAAATGGAAAGCTTATACATTTGTAAACGATTCTGTATTCTTTTCCAAATTTCTGCAAGTGAAGCAGCCACCTTATGTGGTAGTTATTGCGGTAGATCCACTCTGGGTGGCTCCTCTTAAGAGGGAGTTCACAGTAGCTAAGAATGACTCATTCTTTACCGTAGACATGATGAACAATTTGCTACAGATGAGAAAATACTTTACAAGTATCATTTGGAAAGCGTCTTGTGGTGGAACACCGTTTGCCTGACTGAACTCATAATAGTTATTGCTTCACAGATAAACAGGTTGAAACTAGTAGATTTTACCACTTCTAGTGTGCTTTTAGTTTACCTAATCGATACGCTTCTTTCAAAAGATGAGCGCCTTGAGTGCTCAGCAATAGTGTAGATGCTCTGAGGAGGATTTGCTGTAAACACTTGCAAGGCAGGTTTTGCCACAGTAGAGTAGGCTCATAAAGCTACCCAGAAAAATTCTTGTGGAACTCACTCAACAGCTGCTTTATTTAATAGTCACGAATATTTTTGTACATTCTACCATTGATAACAAAATCTTAACCAGTGCGATCGCCTGTATATGTCCAGCCAATCTTCGATTGGCTCCCTGAACGGAGTTCAGGGGAAGCACGAAGTGTTTCGGGCATAGGGCGGCGAAGCCATCGCCATGCAGGGCGGCTCCCTCACCAGAGCATCGTCGCTTGCGCAAGGGTGTGGTCAAAATCTGTTGGTGAAGGAATGGACAAGGGGAGCCAGCGCCGTGCAGTGAGACAACCTGCTGCACCGACATCTCCCTGGTGTAGGCATCTGGCGAACTCGGAGGGGGTTTCCCAATGCCCAATGCCCAATGCCCAATGCCCGATGCTAACCAACTACCTAACTACCCATATCTTATTCTTAAGCTATTCCATACCTCTTTGGGAGTAAACTTGACTGATACAGAGCTAAGAAGGATGTAATTTAGCCTATTTAATTGGTAGATTTTGATTACAGGGGCAGGCTAAGCGAAGCTCACAAAGAAAGAAGTTAACACTAGTAAACAGGAGGAGAGCTACGACTTAAATGTTTCAGTCAATTTTTTGATATGCGAGAGGTTAGATAAAAGCTATATATGACAATATATAATTTATAGATACTAGCAAAATTAAGATTTTATAATTGCTGCTATAATCTATTGTTCAATCTAAATTCTTTATATATTATTAGGTGTAACTAACTCATGGGTTCTACGATGAATCGTCTGTCTATTTTTGTAGACGGAAACAATATGTTCTATGCTCAACAAAAAAATGGCTGGTTTTTTGACCCACGAAGAGTTTTAGAATATTTCAGACATGAACAACCAGACACAACATTGATCAATGCTTTTTGGTACACTGGCTTAAAAGACCTACAAGATCAGCGAGGATTTAGAGATGCTCTCATTAGTCTAGGTTATACAGTTAGAACGAAAATTTTAAAAGAATATTATGATGATTCATCTGGTCGTTATTCACAAAAAGCGAATTTGGATATAGAAATTGTTGTAGATATGTTTAATACAGTAGATCAGTACGACCGAGTTATTTTATTTAGTGGAGATGGAGATTTTGAAAGAGCAATAGAGCTATTACGCGGAAAAAATACTCATATTACAGTAGTATCAACAGAAGGGATGATAGCCAGAGAACTACGTAATGCTACTGACAGATATATAGATTTAAATGATATTCGGGATGACATAGAAAAAGTAGATTCTCAGTTACCTTAACAATTATTTACAAAATGACTAGCAAAAAATTCAAGTAGAAGGTATTTTAAGTTACCAGTTAAAACCTAACAACAAGCCGCAAATGAACACTACACAAGAGAGAATAATCATCTTTGACACGACACTTCGAGACGGTGAGCAGTGTCCAGGAGCAACACTGAATATAGATGAAAAACTCACTATTGCTAAACAACTAGCACGATTGGGTGTGGATATCATTGAAGCAGGGTTTGCCTTTGCCAGTCCTGGAGATTTTGAGGCTGTGACTAAGATTGCTCAACTTGTGGGGACAGAAGATGGTCCTGTCATTTGTAGTTTAGCAAGAGCGCGGCAAGAAGATATTAAAACTGCAGCCCAAGCAATCAAGCCAGCCGCAAAAGGGAGAATTCATACATTTATTGCTACGAGTGATATTCACCTCAAGTACAAGCTGAAAAAGACAAAATCAGAAGTTCTGGCAATTGCTGAAGAAATGGTGGCTTATGCTAAAACCTTTACTGATGATGTAGAATTCTCTCCTGAAGATGCAGGACGATCCGAGCCAGAATTCCTGTATCAAGTTTTAGAGCGAGCCATTGCCGCAGGAGCAACAACAGTTAATATTCCTGATACTGTGGGTTATACAACACCTAGTGAATTCGGAGCGATTATTCAAGGCATTAAAGAAAACGTTCCTAACATTGATAAAGCAATTATTTCTGTTCATGGACATAACGATTTAGGCTTAGCAGTCGCCAACTTCTTAGAAGCTGTGAAAAATGGTGCAAGGCAGTTAGAGTGTACGATCAATGGTATTGGTGAACGTGCAGGAAATGCAGCATTAGAAGAATTGGTGATGGCTTTGTACGTCCGTCGGCAATATTTCAACCCCTTTTTAGGACGTCCAATTGATTCAGAAAAACCTTTAACAAATATTGATACCAGACAAATTTACAAAACATCCCGTCTCGTTTCTAACTTGACAGGAATGCTAGTTCAACCTAATAAAGCAATTGTCGGTACGAATGCCTTTGCTCACGAGTCTGGAATTCACCAAGATGGTGTGCTGAAAAATAAGCTCACCTATGAAATTATGGATGCCCAATTAATTGGGTTGACAGAAAATAAAATTGTTTTGGGCAAACATTCAGGAAGAAATGCTTTCCGCACCCGCTTGAGAGAATTGGGCTATGAACTAACAGACACGGAATTAAATAAAGCGTTCGTTAGGTTCAAAGAAATCGCAGATAAAAAGAAAGAAATTTCTGATTGGGATTTAGAAGCAATTGTTAATGATGAAATTCAACAAGCTCCCGATTTGTTCCGTTTGGAATTAGTGCAAGTTTCTTGCGGTGATAATGCTCGTCCTACTGCAACAGTCACACTCCGGACTCCAGAAGGCGAAGAATTAATTGATGCTGCGATCGGTACAGGACCAGTGGATGCGGTTTACAAAGCCATCAATCGTGTCATCAACGTACCAAACCAGTTAATTGAGTTTTCTGTACAGTCAGTCACAGCAGGTATTGATGCCATTGGTGAGGTCACTATCCGTCTCAAGCATGAAAATAGAGTGTTTTTTGGTCATGCGGCAAACACAGATATTATTGTAGCATCAGCTCAAGCTTATGTAAATGCACTGAATAGACTCTATGCATTCTTGCAAAATCAACAACAGCAACAGCAAGTCGTTGCAAATAATTAGTCATTAGTAATTCGTAATTGATAATTAATAATTACGAATTACTAATTATCAATTATGAATTAGCTTGGGCTGTCTCAAAATCGGTACTAGCTGCTATTTGCTCCCAAGCATCCAATTCAGCAGTTAGGGACTCAATCTTTTTACGAAACTTACTGTATGCATACTTTCCAAGCACTAACCGTAGAGGTGGATTTTCAGAATTCACAACTTGGATAAGGACTTGTGCAGCTTTGTCTGGATCTCCTGGTTGAGTTCCCTCAATCTTGTCAAGAAACTGGAGGAACTTACCGACGGTTTGTTGGTATTCATCCATACTTTGTTCGGCTCGGTCAAGGGAGCGCCCAATAAAATCCGTACGGAAAGGACCAGGCTCGACAATTGTCACTTTGATACCAAGAGGTGCAACTTCACCTTGCACTGCTTCTGAAACCCCTTCTAGAGCGAATTTTGCACCACCGTAGATAGAAAAGCCGAGTTCATTAGAAAATCCCGCGATTGCGGACATATTGAGAATATGTCCTGATTTCTGCTGCCGCATAACTGGCAGGACAGCCCGTATCATATTAATTACACCAAAAAGATTAGTTTCAAAGTTACGCCGGATCTGCTCATCACTGACTTCCTCCAACGCACCAATCAAACCATAGCCAGCATTGTTGACAAGAACATCAATGCGTCCAAAGGTGGCGATCGCCTGCTTCACCGCCTCCCTCACCTCCTCAGGTTTCGTCACGTCCAATCGCACCGCTAAGGCGCGATTTGAAAATTTAGCTGTTAAATCTTCTACCTGCTCAGGCTTCCGTGCGGTGAGTACTACTGTCTCATTCTTGTCCAGTAATGCTTCTGCTAACGTCCGACCAAAACCAGTTGAGCTACCAGTAATAAACCATACCCGCGTTTGAGCAGAAATTGTCATGAAAATTCTCCATTTTTAAAAGCGTAAGTATTTTACGAAATTTCGCTATAATAATCTTGCATATTCTTGCGAAATCTATTCAATTTTTGTTCGCCTTGCTCAATTTTGCATCTATCACAAACTCCTAGTACTTGCTCTTTAGGATTTGAGCTATTTTACTAATGCTCTCCACGAGCTGCTGCTCTGTCAGTTCACCGTAACCAAAGATAAACTCACCTTGAGAATGCGGTCTAAGATAATGAGGTGCAGCAGACATCATCCCGATACCATGCAAGGCTGCACGCTGAATAATCTCTTCATCACGAAAAGGGGTGTGTAATCGCACCATCACATGAATTCCCGCTTTCTCCCCTAAAATCGTTGCTTTTTCCCCAAAATGAACGTTTAATGCTCTCACAAGGGCTTGACGACGCCTATCGTAAATTGCTCGCATTTTTCTGATATGACGTTCTAAATGCCCTTCCTCGATAAAGTCTGTAAGAACCTGTTGTTCTAGTATTGGTAAGTGACGATCGCTCAACCATTTGGCATGAGCAAAAGCAGAAACCAGATTTTTTGGTAGCACCAGATAGCCAATTCGCAGCGAAGGAAACAGTACTTTTGAAAACGTACCGATGTAGAGTACAGAATCACTGCGATCTAATCCTTGCAAAGCTGGAATCGGTCGCTCACCATAGCGATATTCACTATCATAGTCGTCTTCAATGATGAAAGCCCCCGTTTTCTGTGCCCAAGTGAGTAGTTCTAATCGTCGAGATAGAGAAAGTATTGCACCTGTGGGAAATTGGTGAGAAGGTGTCACGTAAACAAGCCGGACTTGTTCACTAGAATGGTGAGCTAAGTCTTTAACCACCAAGCCTGATTCATCCACAGCGATCGCCAAGAGTTTAGCAGCTTGAGTCTGAAAAATGAGCCGTGCGCTTAAGTAGCCTGGATCTTCCAAAGCAATAACATCGTCAGGTTCGATAAACAAGCGCACAATTAAATCGAGTGCTTGCTGAGTACCATTGACGATGAGCACTTGTTCTGGTTCGCAGTTGACAGCACGGGAACGAGAGAGATATCGAGAAATAGCTTCCCGCAAAGGTTTGTACCCTAGAATATCCGTTGAGTAGTCGAGCCATTGCAAATGAGAACAACAGTAACGAGAGAGTAGCTTGCGCCACAGATTTATCGGAAATTGCTCAAAGGCTGGTTGTCCGTAGCGGAAGTTAATCGGCATTTCTGGTTCAGCAACTCTGGGGACATTTTCTGTATTAATTAAATATTCACCATATTTAGATAACTTGACTGGAGGACGAGTCATCTTTCCAGTTGATGGAATGGGTGTTGAATGCAGTAAATCATCAGGAAGTTGAGTGCAAACAAATGTACCCGAACCTACAACAGTTTCTATGTAGCCTTCACTCAGAAGTTGGTCGTAGGTTTGAGTTACAGTCGTGCGAGAAATCCCTAAAGATTTGGCAAGCTGACGTGTAGAAGGAATGCGTTTTCCTGGTAACAACCTTCCGCCAAGAATGGCTTGACGCAGTTGTTCGTAAAGCTGTTGATGGAGTGATAAAGAGGAATTGCTGTCTAGCGTAATGGCAAAATCCATACTTGAGAGCTTTTAAAGTGGACCTATATCAAATCATAAAAGTGGCTCTTGTAGAAGACCACTTTGAGAATTACGCTAACAATAGTAAACCCAAGACCTGCACCCAGAATAATAGACCTGCCTTGAAAATAGAAGCTGAAACCAAGCAAAATTGTTCCAGCATCATTTCATTTTCATTGTTCCTTGTGAGTGTAGCTCATGGAGTCTCTTGCAAAAGTGAGATTTTATGAGGTTCTGTTTCCTGTTCTCTGTTCCCTGTTAAGAGTTCCCGACTTCTGCAAGAAGTCTAATGATGTTTTGAGTAGGCAAACGCCTTATTTCAAAAAAGGGGCGCTATCAAAGGAGTTTGAAAATGGAAATTCACTACCTACAGCATGTTCCCTTTGAAGGTATTGCTAGTATTGAACACTGGGCAAAATCAAAAGGGCATTCCTTATCTGCAACAAGACTTTACCAAAACGAACCTCTGCCAAAAGTGGAAGATATCGATTGGCTGTTAATCATGGGCGGTCCAATGAATATCTATGAGGAAATTAAATATTCTTGGCTGGCTCAAGAGAAAAGGTTTATAGAGCAAGCAGTCAAACATGAGAAAGTCATTTTAGGAATTTGCTTAGGAGCACAGTTAATTGCCGATGTATTAGGCGCAAAAGTGTTTTCCAACAAGTATAAAGAAATTGGTTGGTTTCCTATTGAACTGACGAGTGCAGCTCAAACATCACCCATTTTTAACTTCTTGCCAAAGCGTTTGAGTGTTTTTCACTGGCATGGAGATACGTTTGAGTTGCCTTCGGGAGCAATTCAGATAGCTAAAAGCGACGGATGCCAAAATCAAGCTTTTATCTACAATGAAAGCATTATTGGTTTACAATTTCACCTCGAATCGACCAAGAACAGTGTTCAAGCACTCCTGGAAAACTGTGCGGATGAGATTGTTGAGGGTAAATATATCCAGAAATCTGATCAACTACTCTCACACGAAGACAGTTTTAAAAAAATCAACGATGCTATGCATGGCATCTTAGATAGACTATCGAGCAAAACTTTTGCCTAAAATACACTTTTTCTATAATCAGCCTCTTTTGGCGTAATGCCAAATTAGACGTGAACTCACTTATGTGGACACAATCAACAATTCAGGTCAGAGAAGCAACTTCACAGGAAGACTCACTGATTGCAAAGCATTTCTATTATATGTGGCGAGATATTGGCGTTCCTGATGACGCCATCAACCCTAACTGGCTTGAGATAACTCTCCAGTATATAGAACAAGCTCGTCGAGATTTGTTTTACAAAGCGTTTGTTGCAGAAGCTGATGGTGCAGTTGTAGGTTCTGCAAGTTGTCAACTCTACTCAGGTTTATACCCTAATGTTCTCATACCACAATATCGCAAATATGGTTACATCTGGGGTGTTTACGTTGAGCCAGCTTATCGTAGACAAGGAATTGCTAAGCAACTCACTAACATGACGGTGAACTATTTGAAAGCTGTGGGTTGTCACCGGGTAGTTCTCAACGCTTCTCCAGCAGGGCAACCAGTTTATGAAAGTCTTGGTTTCTCCGGTAGTAATGCTATGTATTTGGATTTATAAACTATGAGTACTTTAAACAATCAAATCAACCAGGAACAGTTAACTCCTACACAACGCAGTCAGATTAGACGAATCCCTCAGCGTAGTCATTATGAACGTCAGGTTATTTATCAGATTTTAGATGAAGGGTTGATTTGTCATGTGGGATTTGTTGTAGACAATCAACCGTTTGTCATTCCAACTGCTTACGGTCGTGTGGAAGACAAACTTTATATTCACGGTTCACCAGCAAGTCGAATGTTACGTTCTCTGCTTAGTGGTATCGAAGTTTGCGTGACAGTCACTTTGCTAGATGGTTTAGTACTGGCGCGGTCAGCGTTTCACCACTCTATGAATTACCGTTCTGTAGTTATATTTGGTACAGCTACTCTCGTGCAAGACACTGACCAAAAGCTAGAAGCACTGCGAGCCTTTACTGAGCATATTGTACCAGAACGATGGGCAGAGGTACGCTCACCCAATCGTCAGGAATTACAGGGAACTTTAGTACTTTCGCTCCCTATTACAGAAGCATCTGCTAAAGTGCGGACAGGTCCGCCACTGGACGATGAGGAAGACTATAGCTTACCTATATGGGCGGGTGTTCTTCCCTTACAGCTTGTTGCAAGTGAAGCAATTCCTGATTCACGCCTGCACACAGGAATTAATTTACCGAATAGCATACGAAAATATACTGGCACAGAGATGACGATATAAGGATAAATGAATCCTCAATAATCAGGAAATTAGCGATTTTAAATATGATTCTTGAGTTAGTAGCTGTTTGTTAGATAGTGTATTTATAATAACACTTAATTCTCGACGACTACTCATGAATTATCCTAAAACATCATCTTGGGATGCAGTCCGCGCTGCATTTCAAAAAATCTGGGGTTACGAAGATTTCCGTCCACCACAGGGAGAAATTATCCAGAGTTTGTTAGCAAAAAAAGACGCGCTCATTATCATGCCTACAGGTGGGGGAAAGTCAATCTGCTTTCAACTTCCAGCACTACTACAAACTGGATTAACGCTCGTTATTTCCCCTTTGGTGGCGCTGATGGAAAACCAAGTGCAGGAACTTCAAGAACGCAATTTACCAGCTGCGCTTTTGCATAGTGAATTGCCATCCGGTAAGCGGCGTATCACTTTACAAGCTTTGGGACGACAACAGCTAAGATTACTTTACTTGTCGCCAGAAACTTTACTAAGCAAGCCAGTGTGGGAAATGTTATGTCAGCCGCAACTTGTGATTAATGGCTTGATATTAGATGAAGCACATTGTTTGGTACAGTGGGGAGAGACTTTTAGACCAGCTTATCGAAGGTTGGGGACGGTGCGACCAGCGCTACTCAAATCAAAACCATTGGGAACAAATATAGCGCTAGCCGCTTTTACCGCCACCGCCGACCCTCTAGCCCAAACCAAAATCCGAGAAGTTCTTCAGCTACAGCAACCAGATATTTTTCGTATTTATCCTTACCGTTCTAATATTAACCCTTTTGTTCGTATAGTTTGGACACCAAGAGGCAGAAAGCAACAATTATTAAAATTTTTGTCGGATAAACCAAAACAAACTGGACTAGTTTACGTTCGGACAAGGCGAGACAGCGAGGAGTTGGCTGCATGGCTGCAAGAGATGGGTTACGTCACAGCAGCTTATCATGCAGGATTGGGCGCAGAGGAACGCCGCGATGTAGAAGCACAGTGGCTGAGTGGAAAAATGCCGTTTGTCATCTGCACGTGTGCTTTTGGTATGGGGATAAATAAAAGTGATGTCCGTTGGGTGGTTCATTTTCACCCACCTTTGTTGATTTCAGAGTACGTGCAGGAAATTGGACGCGCTGGACGAGATGGAAAACCGGCTCAAGCAATGATGTTGATCAGTGAACCTACAGGGTGGTTAGATTCACAAGACAAGCAAAGACAACGGTTTTTTGAGGAGAATTTGCAGCAGCAACAGCGAAGCGCACAACGAGTTCTGAAAAAATTGCCGAAAACAGGGGAAGTGAATGCTGTAGCCAGAGAATTTCCCGATGGTGCGATCGCTCTTTCTTTGTTACATAGCAGCGGACAACTCAAGTGGCTTGATCCTTTTCATTACACTATCGTTCCAGGGGCAAAAACTCAAAGCGTCACACAATTGCATGCTGCGAAGCAGATGAATCAATATCTTACGACGAAGCAGTGCCGGTGGCGTTTTTTGTTAAGTGCTTTTGGTTTTGAGGAAGACATGAAGAACTGGCGTTGTGGTCACTGTGATAATTGCTACCGCAAATAACTTTCTATGGAGTTGAAGAAGTGATTAGACTGATGTATAAATGCTGGTACTTATTCTTTCTTCAAATAAAGAGTAATGCTCACCTATACATCTACACAAGTTTCTCCTCTACCACTCTGCTATGAATGAAAATCAAACCAGCGAGCCTCAACATAGCATTATTTCCATCAACGTACGAGTGCTTTCTCCCGCTGATGCTGAATCATATCGTTTTGTGCGTCTGCTTGCAGTCAACCTCACTGTCGTAACCCAACAAAAAGCGGCGATCTGTCTTTACCAATCGCTTGGCTTCCACATCTACGGTACTGAGCAAGAGACATTTTCGAAAGCTGGACGTTTCTACGATGAACACCTGATGATGTTGGAACTCACTTCGGATAAATGACCCCTAACTTTTTTAAAACTGACGCAAAAAGCGCAAATCACTCGCATAAAGGCGGCGAATATCATCAATTTGGTGTAAAACCATTGCGAAGCGTTCTACACCAAAACCAGCCGCAAACCCTGTGTAAAGTTCTGGATCGTACCCCACGGCTTTGAGCACATTTGGATCAACCATACCACAACCCATAACTTCCAGCCAGCGACCATTCCACTGCAAATCAACTTCAGCAGAAGGTTCTGTAAACGGGAAATAACTGGCGCGGAAACGAATTGGCAAGTCACCAAACATCGCCTGCAAAAATATCTTAATGGTGCCTTTAAGGTCAGTAAACGTCAGTTCCTCGTCAATTGCTAAAAGTTCTATTTGGTGGAAAACTGCCGAGTGAGTCGCATCGACGTTATCTCTCCGGTAAACTCGCCCTGGCGCAACAACCCGGATGGGTGGTTCCTCTGTTTCCATGTAACGAATTTGTACTGATGAGGTATGAGTCCGCAGTAGATTCCCGTCTGGCAGGTAAAAAGTATCCTGCATATCACGGGCGGGATGGTCGGGTGGGGTGTTCAAAGCCTCAAAATTGTAGTAATCTGTTTCCATCTCTGGTCCTTGAGCTACGGTGTAGCCCAAACCGACAAAGATATCCAAAGCTTTGTCGATGATGCCATTGAGGGGATGGACGCGACCTTGAGGACGGTAAATTCCTGGCATTGTCACATCCAAAGTTTCAGCATCTAACTGTGCCTGAATTTTCGCCTTTTCCAGGACTGCGCGTTGCTGGTCTAAGCTGTTTTGCAGGGCTTCTTTGACTGTGTTGGCGATCGCACCAATTTTTGGTCGTTCTTCTGCACTCAGTTGTCCCATACTCCGCAACAGCGCGCCAAGTTGACCCTTTTTCCCTAGGTAGCTAACTCTAAGTTCTTCCAAACGCTCTAGCGTATCAGCGGCGGCGATCGCTTTTTCTCCGTCCTCTCGCAGTTCTAAAAGTTGAGCCTCTAAACTGTTAGTCATTAGTTAATAGTCATTAGTTAATAGTCATTAGTCATTAGGAGCCAGTACTGCACCGACGTTTCCCGACAGAGGTATCTGGCGTTCATTAGTCATTAGTCCAAGGCTTTGGACTATTGGACAAATAACACTTAGTAATATGCCATTGATTAGTCAAAGACAATAGTATAACCCAAACTTCTTTTTACCAGTTTAGCCGCTCCGCAGGGAAGACGGTCCCGATGAAAAAATTTCACCCTAGGACAAGGAAGAAATTATTAAAAATTTACCCCTCAAGCCAACCTTGACGCTCTACTACAACCACTTTCAAGTCAGTCTCCCATGAACTAGCTTTCACAAACTTTGCTATGAAAATACTTCTTCCCCATTCCCTATTTTCAAGACAGAAGGGGGATAATTGTTCATTGGTGTCCTCATCTGTTGAGTGTTGACTCTCAACTCTTACAGCACATTGCAACTAAATGAAGTACAAAGAGTAAGGTCTAAAAGCGAGACAGAAAGCCCTTTTGACTTCTGACTTCTCCCTTGTCTGCGACAGGCTTGCGCCAACGCCCTTGTCTGCGACACGCTGCTTTGTAAGTCCTGCGGACAGGCTTGCGCCAACGCCTCTGGCGTCGCCCAAGGGGCGAAGGGGAGACGCTACGCGATCTGACTTCTGACTTCTGACTCCTGACTCCTGACGGCTGTATTGCTGCTGTAACTATTGACTCATGACCAATGACTAATGACTAATGACTAATTATGAAAATACTGATTAGCAACGATGATGGTATTTCTGCTCTAGGTATTCGTACTCTAGCAAATATTTTGGCTCAAGAAGGTCATGATGTTAGTGTCGTTTGCCCAGATCGAGAGCGTTCAGCAACTGGGCATGGATTAACGATGCATCAACCAATTCGCGCCGAAATGGTTGAGTCGATTTTTCATCCTGCTGTCAATGCTTGGGCTTGTGATGGGACTCCCTCAGACTGTGTGAAGTTAGCGCTGTGGGCTTTGTTAGATTCTCCACCAGATTTAGTTCTGTCTGGCATTAATCAAGGTGCTAATTTAGGAACCGAAATTCTCTACTCTGGTACTGTCTCTGCAGCAATGGAAGGTTTGATTGAAGGCATTCCCAGTGTAGCGCTCAGTTTGACTAGTCATACAAATAAGGACTTTCAACCTTCTGCTAACTTTGCCAAAATCTTGGTGGAACAACTGGCGCAAAACCCTCTACCAGACTTAATGTTACTTAACATCAACATTCCTGCTGTTGAATGGGAAGAAATTGCAGGAGTCTCTATCACCCGTCAAGGAGTACGGCGTTACGTCGATGTTTTTGATAAACGAGTTGATCCCCGTGGTAAAACTTACTACTGGTTAACGGGAGAAGCTCTAGAAGATGTGGAACCTCCAGTAGGTTTAAATTTTCCTCAAAATATACCTATAGATGTACACATGCTCCGTAAAAACTATATCAGTATAACTCCATTGCAATACAACCTCACTTATGCAAATGGATTGAATCAATTATCTCAATGGAATTTTAAGTTTCCGTAAAGTCTTTTCTTGAATGAAGGCAAACTGTATCAGGCTTAATAGATGCATTACGGGAAAACATACAGCAGCAATACAGCGGTCAGGAGTCAGAAGTCAGATCGCGTAGCGTCTCCCCTTCGCCCTTCGCCCTTCGCCCTTGTCGCAGACAAGGGAGAAGTCAGAAGTAAAATTAGCTCTATATCTGGCTCTTGAGTTGAAAAAGTGTACCTCAATAAAAATGCAAACTGCTGTAGGTTATAAAGTAGGAGAATTCTTTAGAAGATAACTTATACGCGCTTCGTTCGGAAACGATAACTGCTATCTTGAAATTTTTCATAAGTAAAGACAAAAGCAACCTTAAACAAGGTATGCTGTTTTACCAATAAATCTTACCACTAAAATTGAGTGAGACAGAATAAACTTAACAAAATAAGTAACCATTTTTTGTATTGAGTGCCCGCTCAGTCCAGCAAGCAACACCCATGTCTACGATAAAAAATCAATTTACTGTTCATTTCTGGGGCGTTCGCGGCAGTATTCCCTGTCCGGGACCACATACCGTTCGTTATGGCGGTAATACCCCTTGTGTAGAGATGCAAGTGAGCGGCAAACGCTTAATTTTTGATGGAGGCACAGGACTGCACGTTTTAGGGCAATCTTTGTTGCCTAATATGCCGATAGAGGCACACATTTTTTTCACTCACTCCCACTGGGATCATATGCAGGGGTTCCCTTTCTTTTCCCCAGGATTTATCAAGGGAAACACTTTTCATATTTACGGTGCGATCGCTCCTGACGGTTCAACCATAGAACAGCGTCTCAATGACCAGATGCTGCATCCAAATTTTCCTGTTCCCTTGCAGATTATGCAAGCAAATTTAGATTTCTACGACGTTATTCCAAGCCAACCGATTCACATTCATGACATTACCGTAGAAACAGCTTCACTCAACCATCCGGGAGAAGTCGTAGGATACAGAGTGAACTGGCGTGGTGGCGCTGTTGCTTATATTACCGATACTGAACATTATTCTGACAAGCTAGATAAAAACGTCCTATGGTTAGCTCGTAACGCCAATATCCTCATTTACGATTCCACCTACACGGATGAAGAATATAGTTCTCCAACTCAGCCTAAAATTGGTTGGGGACATTCTACATGGCAAGAAGCTGTAAAAGTAGCCAGATCCGCTAATGTCAAAACTCTAGTCATTTTTCACCATGATCCATCCCATGATGATGAGTTTTTAGATCGTGTTGGACAAGAAGCCACAGAGAAATTTCCCGATGCTATCATGGCACGTGAAGGAATGGTACTTCAGATTCCCGTACCACTTCCTTTATCAGAATCTTTTTCTATTAGGAAGTTTTCTACCTATAGATTACAGTCGGAGCAACTTTAGATTTTGGATTAGATTGGTGATTAGGAGCTTTCAGCAGTCAGTAGCTAGCACATAGAAAGTGCTCTTGCAATGAGGAGAGGAGCCAGTGCCATGCGAAAGAGTCTTCCGTTGAGGAGTCACTGAGCTCTTGGGGGTTCTCTCAAGGAAGTGCAACTGGCGTCGCTGAGTGAAATGACTCGTGACTCAATACTCACTAACTGTATTAGCTGACAGCAAATAGCTTAACAAATGTTAAATCCCAGTATCGACGTGCTAAATCTGTCTCAAAATGGGTGTTCTGTGTGGGTTACTTCTTCGACCGAATTGGCTCGAACTCCAACTTTTGTTGCTCTTGGCAAATTTGACGGCGTACACCGTGGTCATCAAAGGGTTATTCAACCTATATTGTCGCCCAACAACCGGGCAGATGACGCGCTTAACTTTGCAGAAAAACTCTCCGCGTCATCTCAAACTCCACACGTTTACTCGACGGTTGTCACCTTTAATCCTCATCCACAAGAATTTTTTACTGGGCAACCCCGTACTTGGTTAACACCACTGGATGAAAAAATTTATCAGTTGCGATCGCTAGGAGTAGAACAATTGGTACTACTACCTTTCGACAAAGAATTATCTGCCTTATCTGCTGAACAGTTTGTAGAAAAGATTCTGGTGGAACAACTGCAAGCTGCACAGATTAGTGTCGGGCAAGATTTTTGCTTTGGTTCCAACCGCAGTGGAACTGCTGTGGATTTGCAATTGCTCGCTGCCCAGTACGGCATTCCTGTTTCCATCGTTCCTCTAGAAACGTGTGCTTATCATGGAGCCGCAGACAGCAGTTGTACCAGTGTTGCTTCCGGCGAGGAAACTCGCATTAGCACTTCACTCATCCGGCGAGTCTTACAAAGCGGCGACATTCAAAGCGCAAATCAACTGTTAGGACGTGCGTACACTCTTATCGGTACTGTCATCAAAGGTCAACAACTGGGCAGAACGATTGGCTTTCCCACAGCCAACCTACAATTACCAAAAGACAAGTTTTTGCCCTGCCACGGTGTCTACGCTGTTCGTATTTTAATTATGGATGAAACACCAGACAATTCAGAGAATATTTACTTGGGTGTAATGAATATAGGTCATCGCCCAACGGTAAATGGTACATATGAATCTGTAGAAATCCATCTGTTGGATTGGTCTGGTGATTTGTATGGCAAAAAGCTGATGGTGCAACTAGAAAAATTCTTGCGGCCAGAACAAAAATTTCCTTCTCTAGAAGCCCTCAAAACACAAATTCAACAAGACTGTGATGTCGCTAGAGCTTTTTTTAGTACCGAGCGTTAATTCTGGTATCTTGCACCATTCAGATGCACCCAATTATCAATACGGTTCGGTTAACGATGAACTGTCGTCACTCTATTGGGTACGCGCCACACCAAGCCAGGTGCAAATCGCCGTCGGGGGCGTACTCGCCTGCACCCTTATCCGAACCGTATTGCGAGTGGATGAGTATTAAACACTCGTCCACGAACATCAAACACTCGTCCACGAGTACCAAACACTCGTCCACGAGTACCAAACACTCGTCCGCGAACATCAAACACTCGTCCGCGAACATCAAACACTCGTCCACGAGTACCAAACACTCGTCCGCGAACATCAAACACTCGTCCGCGAACATCAAACACTCGTCCGCGAACATCAAACACTCGTCCACGAGTATCAAACACTCGTCCACGAGTACCAAACACTCGTCCACGAGTATCAAACACTCGTCCGCGAGTACCAAACACTGTGTAAACTTATTTTATTTTGTAATGCGGGCTGTCTAGCCCGCTTTCAATTGAAGTAGAGAGCTTTCCGGCTCCCAAAACCCGTCTTTTTTGCAAAATTGAGATTCTTCCATAACTATTGACTATTTTCAAAAAAGCTTGACAACTTTTGAGAGGATAGCTATAATAGGGAAGTTGCCAAATTGAGGGACTGTAGTTCAATTGGTTAGAGCACCGCCCTGTCACGGCGGAAGTTGCGGGTTCGAGCCCCGTCAGTCCCGTCTAAAGATATGAGTGCTGAGTTCTGAGTAAACAGGAAGTTATTCAGAACTCAGTATTCATTGCTTAAAGCTTAAAATTAAGCTACATAAATTGTCGTTTGCAAAAGTACACAAGAGAGAAAACACCCGTGACTGTTAGAGTCCGTATTGCCCCCAGTCCAACTGGAAATCTACACATTGGAACAGCTAGGACAGCTGTATTTAACTGGCTGTTTGCCCGCCACCACAGCGGTCAATTTATTCTGCGAATTGAAGACACAGATAGCGATCGCTCGCGTCCTGAATATACCGAAAATATTCTCCAAGGACTGCGCTGGCTGGGATTGACCTGGGATGAGGGACCGTTTTTCCAAACTAAGCGTCTAGAAATTTACAAACAAGCGGTTCAAACCCTCTTTGATAAAGGATTAGCATATCGCTGCTACACCACAACAGAAGAATTAGAAGCACTGCGCGAAGCTCAGAAAGCCAGAGGTGAAGCTCCTCGCTATGATAACCGTCACCGCAACCTTACACCAGAACAAGAAGCCGCATACAAAGCTGAAGGTCGTAACTTTGTCATTCGTTTCAAAATTGATGACAACCGGGAAATTGTCTGGAATGACCTGGTACGGGGAAAGATGGTTTGGCGAGGTGGCGATTTAGGTGGTGATATGGTCATTGCTCGCGCTGCAGCAGATGGTATTGGTTTGCCATTGTACAATTTTGCTGTTGTTATAGATGACATGGATATGCAAATTACTCATGTCATTCGGGGAGAAGACCATATCGCCAACACCGCTAAGCAAATTCTGCTGTATGAAGCTTTTGGCGCAAAAGTGCCAGAGTTTGCCCATACACCCCTCATTTTGAATCAGGAGGGACGTAAGCTTTCCAAGCGGGATGGAGTCACATCCATTTTTGACTTTAAGCAAATGGGGTTTACAGCTGAGGCTATGGTGAATTATATGACCTTGCTAGGTTGGTCGCCCCCAGACTCAACTCAGGAAATTTTTACTTTAGCAGAAGCAGCCAAGCAATTTAGCTTTGAGCGCGTCAATAAAGCTGGGGCAAAGTTTGACTGGGCAAGGCTGGATTGGATAAACAGTCAGTATATTCACAGTATGTCTGTAGATAAGCTAACAGATTTGCTCATTCCATACTGGGAAGAAGCAGGATATCAATTGACAGGAGGACGCGATCGCTCTTGGTTAGAGCAGCTTGTCACTTTAATTGGTCCCAGTTTGACTCGCCTTGTTGATGCGATCGCTATGAGCAAACTGTTTTTTACAGAAACAGTTGAATTTAGTAACGAAGCAAGTGTTCAATTAAAACAGGAAGGTTCTGCCACTATCCTCAAGAGTGTCATTGCTGCTTTGGAGAATCATCAACTCACTGAAGCTAGCGCTCAAGAAATGATTAAGCAGGTGGTTAAAGAACAAAACGTCAAAAAAGGCTTGGTCATGAAAGCACTTCGAGCTGGCTTAACAGGAGATTTGCATGGTCCCGACTTGATTCAATCGTGGTTACTCCTGAATCAAATTGGTTTAGACAAGCCGCGCTTGCTTCCGGCGGTAAAAGAAGCTAGTTAGCAGCAATTTATTTACAATTGTCTTGATATGGAGAATATTTTAGCTTGCTCGATATTTGCCACTGATATTTGTGGTATGCTAGATTATTTTCCTGTTTTTCTTTCTAGAAGTTGTATATAGAATTAAAACACTCTAGATCATTAGGGAGCATCTTGTGAATATCGAAACCGATCGCGGTAGTGGCAGGTTTTTCCTGCACGATTTTAGTTAATCCCGAACCTACACACTAAACTTTTTGTTAAGACTCGAGTTGAGGAGTGAAGTGTTTAGTTGTAGTGAAGATTGTGGTACTTTCCGGACACCCCACATTCTTTAAAGTCCTTAAATTTTTGTTACACTGCGTGAATCCGATCATCAGGACTCCACCTAGTTGCTGTCTAGGTGGAGTTATTGTTTCGGGTCAACAAGATTTGTTAGCTAACACGAAAAAACCCTCCTTAGCTTGCATTAAGGAGGGGGGTGAAGATTGATAGAGAAATCCTGAATCTGATTCATTCTTTCTTCATCCGTCTTATAAATACTTACTGCCAAAGAAAAACCAATGTCACAATCAAAACAGTAATCACGAGTGGCGCTATAGCCAAAATAAACAAAAGGAAGGGCGTCACCGTAGGATTCCTCATCAAAAAGGAGAAAGGCGCAGAGTCGCGTATCTCTCGGAAAATTTGACGTTTGGCTGACGGCGCTTGCTGTTGTTTTTCTGATTTGTCCATTTTTAACACCCTCCGAATCTGCTTCTGGGAGATTTCGGTTTATAGATATAGGATTCCTATTTGATTTTTGCTCAGCTAGGTACACCTTTATTCCTTCTTCCCTGTTACCTGTTCCCTCCCCCTACGAGTTAGTTCACCAAATCAAACCGGATTCCTATAGTATTATTACCTTTTTTTGACTTCTTCTTCAGTCATTTGCTTGTTTCAATCCCTAATAGGGAACTCTTAACAGGGAACTCTTAACCCACCCTTAAAAGAGTGGGATTGTGACATCGCCCTTGGCGTCTCCCTTTGGGAGAAGGACGCCGTTTTTCACGAGCTTTGCGTCGCACTTCTCCTGTCGGAACAGGTGAGCCAACATGCCGCTGAGTCCCAAGGGGACACGCGCAAGGGACGCTAACGAAAAACATCTTTTTTAAAGTGGGCGCCCTACCCACAACGCGCATTTTTTATCACTGTTAAGAGTTCCCACATGAGCTGTTCCCTACCCCGAACGCGAGTGCGTCTCGCACCAGAAGGGGTCTGTAAAGGAAATAATAACTACATTGATTCTAAACGCTGACGTAATTTGCTACTAAGAGCATCAATCACAGTCACAACTACCGACAGTATCAGTATCATAGTTGTTGCCTTGGTATACTCAAAGCCATCTATATAACTTTTTAACTCAAAGCCAAAGCCACCAGCACCAACAGCACCAAGAACTGAAGCAGCACGGATATTGTACTCAAACATCCACAAGGTGTAGCCTAACACTAAAGGTAGTACTTGAGGCAAAATACCGTATTGGGCAATTTGTATTCGTGATGCACCAGCAACTTGTAAAGATTCTATAGAACGAGGATCAACCGCTTCAATAGCTTGCTGATAGAATTTTCCTAAATAGCCAATTGTGTAAATACTTAAAGCCAATGTACCCGCGAATGGACCCAATCCAGTTGCTGCAACAAATAATAATCCAAGAATAATTGAAGGAACAGAACGTACAGCATTTTGCAGAAAATTCGCTAACCATTGTAGCCAAACAGGAGCGACATTGCGGGCGCTTGCAATTGCAATAGGTAAAGAAAGCATTGCTCCAAGAGTTGTTCCTATCACAGACATCTGTACAGTTTCTACTAGTGCTTTGATTGTTTTATTAAAAATATCCCAACTTGTATTTGGGGGAAACAATCGTGATACAAAATCAATGATGTTAAACCAGCTCTGTTTTAAGAGCCCAAAATCAACTTTAAGACCTTGCAACGCCCAACCATAAACCAAAATAACAACGCACAGGATGAGTAGGCGACTCACCCAAGAAAAGCGTTTCCAAACACGAGAAAAATTTTTCATCTGAAAAAAGAGTTCGCCTACTATATGCGATCAAATCGACTACACCTGAGCAAATTGAGCTTGCAAGTTATCACAACACCCATCATGAACAACACGTCCAGCATCCAACACAATTGCTCGCTGGGCGTACTGCGCTGCTACACCCAAATCGTGTAAAACCGTGACAATTGTCATACCTTGCTGCGAGTGCAGCATAGATAAAGCTTCCATCACCTGTTTAGACGCCTTGATATCTAATCCTGTAATGGGTTCATCTGCAAGCAGAATTTGAGGAGATTGAATTAAAGCACGAGCGATCGCCACCCGTTGTTGTTGCCCGCCGCTAAGTTGACCTGTTTTTTGATAAGCTTGCTCTCTTAAGCCCAGCTGTTCTAACAGTTCCAATGCTTGACGACGGTCATTTTTAGGAAACCCAAGTAGCGTTTGCCAAGTTGTCCTAGCGCCAAGTCGTCCGCACAGTACATTTTCAATTGCTGATAACTGACGAATCAATCCGCCGCCCTGAAATAACATACCAACATCTCGCCGAATATGAGGTAGCGTGTGTGGAGTCAAATGCACCCCGTTGATCTGAATTGCTCCCCGCACGATTGGTACTAACCCAACTAAAGAACGCAAAAGCGTAGACTTCCCCGCACCATTCAGTCCCAGCAACACAACAAGCTCACCCTGATGAATCTGGCAATTAATTCGGTTAAGGATAGGACGATTCAAAGCTGCAGAATAAGCAGTTTCTACGTCCTGACACTCAATCACTGGCTGAGTCATATGCGGCTAAACATCTCACTCATTTAGTTGAGGAAGTGGAAATTGGGAATTGGGAATTGGGAATTGGGAATTGGGAATTGGGAATTGGGAATTGGGAATTGGGAACTGTGAATCGAGCATTGCCCATTGCCCATTGCCCTCATCTACGGTTCAATTCCTGCATTCTTCAGTGCTTCACGAATTGCTCCTAAGTGCTTATTATGGTCAACTTTCACCAATTCTGTGGAGTTATACAAGTTGCGAAGCATCTCGTTGTTTTGCGGGTTATTTAATTTCAGCAAAGCATTGATAATTCGTTCGCGCATGGGAGCAGGAACGTCATCATCAATGACTACACCATGTGCTGGGACACCAGGAATTTTATAGAGAACCCGTAACTGATTCTTTTCAGTTTCTGAAATATATGGGGTGTTGAGAGCGTATTCTGACACAGCACCCGCATCTGCTTGACCTTGCACAACTGCTCTCAATGCTTTACTGTAATCGCCACCGTAGACAACTTTACTAAAGAAACTATCCAAGCGATCGCGGTTTTCCACAAGTTTCTGTTTGACTAACTCACTCATAGGAAAGATAAACCCCGATCCAGAAGTTGGCGAAGTAAATGCCATTCTCTTACCCCGCAACTGTTCCAAAGTTGCTTTGGATGAGTTTAGGGTTTTGAGGGAGCTATCTTTGGGGACAACAATGATTGAGTTATAAGTATATCTTCCAGAGTAATTTGGACGTACCTCAGCTAAGTACAAGCGTGCGCCTGCGAGTTCCTCAGCTTTTAAAGCCGGACGGCTACTCAAGATAGCCACATCAGCGCTATTTCCTCTCAAGGCTTCTACAGCAGCTGTATCATCGCTGACTTTTGCCTGAACTGGCATTTTTAGTTCTTTTGATAAAAACGCTGCGACTTTATCTGCCTTGCTTTGCAAGTCTGGTGCATCTTTCCTAGGAGGAAAGATCATTGTTAAAGTTTTCTGCTGTCCTTGAGCAAGTAAGGTTGAACTCTTTGGATTTCGGGTTGAGTTAGCAATTGCTTGCATACTCCCCAAGCTGCTAGCAAGCAAACCTGCAAGCACGACAAATGCAGCGCCAGCACTCAATACACCCTTTTTCCTCACACTCATTTGCTACCCTCCTTATAGAAATATTTCTTAGTAATTTTGCTAAAGTGTTTTAACAAGCTAGTTATTAGAAAAGAATACTATTAAGATTCCAGCTTTTTGAGGAAAAAGTCAATAAGTGTTGAGTCCTTTGATTGTAAAGAAACTTGAAATTACAACTTTAGCCCCCAACGCAGGGCTGTTGCACTCCTGTGTCCAAGTGCCAGGGAATAAACTTGCTGTCTTATAGCGAAAGTCTTCTAAAGAGGAATATGGTTGCTGATAAGATAATTTGCAAGAACAATAACTTTTGTAGAGACGTTACATGCAATATTTCTACACGTGTAAAGTTTTGAAAAACAATCATTAACTGAGCGGTATTGCTCTAAAATCTATACGCCTCGGTAGGGGCACGGCATGCTCCATTGGTGTCAACTTAACGTTCAAGCCTTGATTACACGTTGATTTTTTTAAATCCCAGTGTCTTTGTCACCTATGTTTGCCAAACGTGGTGCAAAGGTTATGGTTGCAGCACGTAGCGAAACGGGGCTAAAGTCTTTTAGTAGATTTAACTTTAGAATGATGTCGTTTCCTAGCTGCTGTCTCCACGATGGAAATTGATGGTACATGAGGTATTCCTATGTTTTTACCGCCTGGGTTTGGTGAGAAATATGCTATGACCACGCTAGGGAGAATGGTGTACTACACTACTGTGGGAAAACCTTGGTCTGATACAGATGTTGAGCAATCAAGCGATAGGACATTAGTTTTCCTACATGCGTTTGGTGGTGGTTCTTCTGCCTATGAGTGGTCTAAAGTTTATCCGGCTTTTGCTTGTGACTATCGAATCTTAGCACCGGATTTGATTGGGTGGGGACGCTCTGACCATCCAGTTCGAACTTATCGTGTTGATGACTACATTAAGACCATTATCGAGTTCATAGAGAAAACTTGCAATGGTCCAATAACTGCGATCGCTTCCGGACTCACTGCTGCTTTTACCATTCGTGCTGCGATTATTCGCCCTGATTTGTTCAAGTCTCTCATTTTGACCACACCAGCAGGACTGGCTGAATTTGGACAAGATTACAGCCGTAGCTTATCTGCTCAAATCGTCAACATCCCAATTGTGGATCGGTTGCTCTATATGACTGGGGTTGCTAGTAGTTTTGGCATTCGCAGCTTTTTGGAAGAACGTCAATTTGCCCGTGCAGAGCGAGTTTATCCTGAAATTGTCGAAGCATATTTGCAATCTGCCCAACAGTTTAACGCAGAGTACGCTGCTCTTGCTTTCGTGCGTGGCGATTTATCTTTTGATTTATCTCAATATATTACTCAATTAACCGTTCCCACTGCTATCATTTGGGGGCAAAAGTCAGAATTCACAGGACCAGAAGTCGGTCGCCGTCTTGCAGAAATGAATCCTCAGGCAATTCGTCTCTTTTATCATTTAGATGATGTGGGTTTTACTCCCCAACTGGAACTTCCAGCTGTCACTATTGGGTTAATTAGGAAATTTTTACCTTTATTAGAGTCGTCTGTTTGAACAGCTTTTTCTGGCGTTGCATAAATGCGGGATGAATTGAGATTTTTGACTAAGGCTAAAGATAGATTCTTTGCGACGCCAGATACCTACGGAGGGAAACCCTCCTGCAGTACTGGCTCGCCTTTGCGCCTACTCTGCGAGAACGGCTCCGCCGAATGCGTGAGGAAAATTCATCCCATTAATGGGTGTGGTCAAAATCTGTTGGTGAAGGAATGGACAATGCCCATTGCCCATTGCCCCTTGCCCATTGCCCCTTGCCCCTTGCCCATTGCCCATTGCTAACCAACTACTTATGACCACACCCCCCATTAATCAGCAACGCCCTTTTTCTTTCTTATGACGGATAAGCTGACAGACTACTAGATTGTATAAGACTAAAACGTAAAATCATTGTAGTGCCAAGAGTTGCGCGTTGCGGTGAATCCAGCGCTGCAGGCGGGTTTCCCGCCGTAGGCGACGGGCGTTCCCGAAGGGAGCCAGTGCGTTGGCGGGGTTCCCCCGCTTGTTCGCATGATTGCGTCTCCCCTTGGGAGAAGCATCTGGCGTCGGGTTAAGCGCGTTGTAGCGACTTCGGGGCCGGACAGCCCGCGTCCGATATACAAATTAAATACGCAACAGCTTAAACAGGTAAACCTATTGACTGATGAACATCTGGGTTATAGAAGACAAACTAGAAAAAGATTGTCTGAGTTCCATGTAGTTATACATTGAAAGCGTATCGATACGCTGCTGTATAATTATGGGGAATCGCTCAGACATTTTTCATCTTTATTTAATAAGTACACTCAGATACAAACTTTAAGAACAGCAACTTTAAGTCCTATTAGCACAACAAATTTTAGGTATGGATTTGTTCAAGACCATACAACTCATTGTGGTTCTCTTTCTTTCAACCTGCTTATTCTGCTGGATATTTACTTCCAACTGGATTTTTGGTCCTATAGTGTCCGTAGTTTCTTTCTTGGGTGGACTGCTTCTGATTAGTTTTATCGGAGTTCTGATAATTAAACGGGAATAGTCGGGAAATTAACACTACCTTCATTTCCTGATAGTATCAGTATCAATTAAAAAACCCGATTGCTCATTTGCAACCGGGTTTTCAATCAAAATTCTGATAAATGCGAGGTTAATAGCCAGAGAATTTAATCTCTGGCGAGACTGAATGCGGTGATAGAGGGTGATGCTGTCAGTGAGCTGATAGCCAGACAAAGAGGTAAAATGACTATGTGTCCAATCAAAATCGCGGTCGAACCAGAAACGACACACAGCAAATGGATCGGCGACGTTCAGTTTTTTTGATTTGCGATCGCACGGAGCGCACAACTCCATCAACATCACCATTAATTTGCCGAAACAGCTGCTAAATAATTTTAGTAATGTGCGACGGGAGATAATAGATGATTCTGGTGAATTGAAGACTTGACTCATGTGTTACCCAATTAGCTCGTCGTACCGAAGATGTTAACGCTTTGGTAGGAGCGTTTGGGGTTCCTTTGTCAGCCGGTGAGGTTGGAGTATATTTATTTGGAGTTGACGCAATAGAAGTTTAAATAAATATTTTTCACGCAGAGACGCAAAGACGCAAAGAAGAGCGCAAAAAGAGTGAATGAGTGCTAGAAGTCTAATGACTCAGGGTTTAATTTCCTTGAGCACTTCATCCATTGGATAATTTGGGTCATCAAACACTAGCGACACTTCACATCTCGTTAACGGGAAAGGTTCTAAAAGCTTGCTCTTTTCCCAGCTTTCTAAGCGCCACCAAAGAGTTTGCACAGCTATCTCTTTACCATCAACCGACTCAAAAGTGATTTCACCAATATTATTTAATCCGACAACTTCTTTGCCTTTTTTGTTGTTATCTATATAATCGCGATAGTTTTTTGCCATTGCTAGGTATTGTTCTAAAGGCTGTTGGCGGTTTTGTCCTGGGAGAGGTGCTTTGACAGAATGTAATTGTTCGGAATGGTAGTCTCTCGGTTCATGAATTTCTTCTGCTTTCGCTGATAAAAAATCAATTCGGTACCACCATTCAGGGTGTTCGGTAATTTGTAAGACTCTAAACCAATCACGTTCTTGCACCAAATCGACTTTAGCCGGACTACATTTTATCCTCCAAGGAAGATGTTGAACTGTTTCGTCTACAAGAGTATAGTAAATACCAATTTCTAGTTCCTTCCCTCCTTTATTTTCCCACCCTAGAACTTCTGCTGTGGGTAGATACTTGATAATCCCAAAAGGGACAAAACCCTTTTTATGTAATGAGTGACTTCCACCTAAACCCTTGGCTTCATTCTTAAAGGAACTACTCGTAAATTGGGCAACAATAAGTTCAGTTTTGATGTTTTGGGAACTTTGGAAAGGACGTATGGCTGAGTATTGCAAGCGAGCTGCAAAACTATAATGAACATCACCGGATAAGATAATGATACGATTTTGTTGAGTTGGTGATGCTCGTAGTGCAAGTTTAGCAAGCAGCCTTTCAAATGCTGTTTCTTCTAAACCCCAAGCTTCTGGATCAAAACCCCAAGCCGCAGCGCCTAATGTTTCTCCAACACTTTTCGCAATCTTTTGTACAGTTTCTAAAAAAGGTAAGCCAATGAATGGACCAGGTGATATAATTAAAGTCGCCCGTGTATTTTGTGGGCAAACGACTTTTGAGATTTGTTCATCGCATCCTTGCGCGCTTAAAAGTCCGGGAAAATCAAAGTCCTTACCTGGAAATTCCCGCCATGTGCGTGTGTCCAGAACTAAAACTTCATATTCTGGAGCAGTCACAGTGTAGTGCCATTTTAAAGAACCTTGTTGATGAGTGACTCGCCTTGGCTGACTTGTTCTGATATCTGCAAGGGATGGCAAACCAATACGCAGAGCAATTTCTTGTTCGTTTTGTGTATCTGTACCAAGAGAAATTGACCAAGCTTCGGCTGCTTTGAGTAGTGCTTCTCCTGGTTTTCCTTGCTCAAACTGTTCTGGTGTGTTTCCCCAAGCTTGACAGACAGCATAAGCAAGTAAAGCATTTTGTAGGACGCGCCTAGCAAGGGGTTTATTGAGAGTGCGATCGCACCACGCGGTATTTAAAAACCAGTCATCTGTAATTTCATGGTCATCAAATATCATGTAGGTGGGAATATTTGCCAAAGCACGTCTAATATCTTTGAGGGTTGCTTGAAAATCTTGTAAATAACCAACGTCTTTTTTAAATGAAGTTTGCTCTTTTCCAGATTTTGGTGCATTGGGATGAACTTCTGCAAATGTTGGGAAATCTTCAGGTTGAGTCCACAGCACATCACTCCAAGCAAATAAATACATTGCCAAGAATTCACCTAATGTGAATAAATGACTTTTCGATAAGTCGGAAATTGTGTTCAGTTTGCTCAGACTTCCTGTAAACCCAGCAGTGTGTGTTGCTAAATTATTACGCTTTCCTGGATTTAATTCTTCAGTATTTTGGACATTTGGTAATTTTTCCGTCCATCCCAAAAGTGTTTGACTCGCATCCATCAACATGAAAAGTAAAGCATCAGCCACATCATCTACATAAATTTGGTCGCCTGTGAGGAAGAGTTGATGCGGTCGTTTTTTCGGGTATTGTTCTAATGCTTCTCTAATCATTTTGTCTACTGTCGCCAGCGCATCAAGACTTTCGCCGTGGGGTTTGCGACAAGAACCGTGAATGATTCGCACATCATTTAAATGGTTTGGTACAAGTGCGAAACTTGGTAAGTCATAGGGAAAATATATGATGTCTTCTATTGAACCTTCTGGAGTTAACACCCCAGGCTGAGTCAGCGTTTCTCCATTACCAAAATATAAGTTGTAAAGATAGTTGTCTCCGTGCAAGAGAGCATTTGATGAAGCTTTAGCAGTGACAGCAACTATATATAAGGAAGTTCCAAGTTGAGTTGTCTTTCGACTACCACTAAATAGTCTTTTTTGATTCGTATCAAAAATTTCTAAAGTCACAGTGCGACTTTCTTTCAAAGCCAGCCATACTGTTACAGCGTTGGGTTCAGTACGTCTGAGAATTGGTCCAGCGAGAACAAGTGGCAGTTGATTAATTCGTTCTCTTAAAGGGGTCCACGTCATGCAGATTCTGCCAATAATAGCACATTGAGAGTAGATTTTTTCCCTAAAAGAAGTCGGTTTTAGAGAAAAAATATTCTACAATTGTAAGACTCAGCGGCAAAATAGTTCCACAGTAATTGACCAGCGTCCGTCAATTTCTTGAACGACATGATGGCGGTTTTTTCAATACTTAGTACAGCTTTGCGTAAAATGGTGGCGAGTTGAGGGTTGAAGTTTAAACGCAGAGGGACGCAGAGGTAAACGCAGAGAGAAGTTTGAGCGGAGGTTTCCTCCGATCAAAGCTTCGGTGGGAACGCGGAGAATTCGCGCTCGTATTAATGAAATGTTAAGGGGTTATGAGCTGTAGATTGGGAATTTCTAGGAAGTCTTTGGTATTGTGAGTGACTAACGGTAAGTTGTAGCGTAAAGCCGTTGCTGCAATCCAAGCATCTTGAGGAGAAATTGGTCGTCCCGCGCTTTGTCGATTGGCACGAACCTGTGCCCATTCTCGACAAAGGAGTTGATCGACCGGAATGATGAGGTAATTCGACAGGTATTGTTCTAGCTGGGCAAAGCGACGATCGCCCACTGACGCAAAATTGCCCACTGAAACAGTTCAGCGATAGTCATGAATAACAATGCTAATTCTTGACCGCTCAAAACTGGTAGGTAAGGGTCAGCATAATCACTACCTTTGAGGATAAAGGAAGCAATATCAGTATCGATGAGAAGAAGACTCATGAGAATTTGGTTAAATCACCTCTTGGCGCTGCTGTCGCAGGAAGGTGAGAAAATCCTCAATGGAGTCTTCTTGAGGCCAAAAGTTAGCAGCAAAATCGTTGAGGTTATGAACGGTCGTGGGAGTCTGGGTGGCGAGTAGCTGCGTGAGCGTGGTACCTTGCCAAAACTGATTACTGAGGTTTTTAAGATCGGTTTGAGAATTTGAGGATGAATTGCTTTGAGTGAGGATTTGCAGGAGTTGTTGGCGCTCTGTGGATGAGAGGAGTTGGATGGCAGCGATCGCAGCTTCGAGTTGTGGAGTCATAGTGCGGTCTTGTGGTTATCTGGTTCTATTCTTTTGTTAACCGTAATGTGCCTAGAAAGTATATCACGAAAACACGAAAAATCAAACCTTTGTTGATTCGCTCATAAGCATAGACAGTGATTGTTGCTACATCATGAGTAAGCAAAATGCGTTCTTCATTGGCTGCCCACTCTAAGATAGTGGAATCATCAGTATGGATTAGACCTATATCTTGGATACGAACAATGTCCAATCGAGGTAAACGTCTGATCAAGCCCCGCAATATCGAGCCATTGAAGTTCTCATCAGTCAATAGACGCACTGGCTATAATTCTCCTTGGGGCTGATAGCGATGCCTCCGGCAAGCCGCAAAGCGTCTACGCGTAAGCGCTGTCTAAGATTAGCTAAGTTATACTCCTTTTCAAATTGATTTCGTTGTTGTTGAGCTTGTTTGCGACGCTGCACTAGGTAGTTGTCGATTTCTTGGCGATGGGTGAGATAGTATGCGATCGCTGCGTATATCTCCCCTAAACAGAGAACAGGATACTGAACAGCAATTTCTTCAGGTGTAGAGCCGTTATGGTATGTGGCTAGTAAGCTATCGAGAGTAACGCGACTCTGACCAATACGAATACCTCCACCTTCGTCCCAACGAAACGGTGGAGCGGTAACCTTAAATTCGATTTGAACGCTCATGGGGGAAATTCTTGGATTTGTGGTATTTCTTTCTTCAGTTTAGTGACCCAGCGACGAAAGAGTTCCACAGTAATTGACCAGCGTCCGTCAATTTCTTCAACAACATCATGACGCTTGAGAGTATCAAGTGCTTTCTCTAAAGAAGCAATTTCTATATTTGTACTGTGAGATAACGCCTCAATACTTAATCCTTCTGGATGTGGTGCGATTGCCTTTGGCACTGCGCTTTGCGCGATCGCTTTTAGTATCGCTTGTTGTCCAGCTGCACCTCGCGCTGCCTGACCCCAAACACCATCAAAGTAGTAACGTCCCCGCTGGAAGAACTCAGGGTCATTGACAACAGCATCGACCTCCTCTATTTTAAGGATATGATCCCGGGCGCGTTCTGTCTGAAAAACTTCGTCATTGTAACGGCGGACGAGTTGGAATCCGACTAACTGTACTAAATAAGGTTGTCCGTGGGTGAGATGGTAGATTTTATCGAGAGCTTCTGGGGTGTAGTCGAGGGGAAAGTCTTCAACAGATGGATTTGTAAGAATTTGGTGAGTCGCCCCAGCTTCCATGAAACCAACTTTGATTGGAATGACACTGGCGAAGAAAGGTTGAAAATAATCTGCTGTCATCTCTTCTAAGGTGTGCAAACCTGCTAAAGCAAAAGCGATTTTAGAGCTTTTGTGCGCTAACCCCCGGAGATATCCCATAAAATCTACAGGGATTTTTCCCACCGAAATCAGTTCCTCGATTTTCTCGAACTCGTCTAAGGCGATGATTAAACCCTGAGTTTCTAGTTCTGCTTCCACCTGTGTCAAGTATCTTCTAAATGTCGGTTGTGGAAGACTCAGCAAATCTTCATTGCTTGGAGGTGGAATTTGCATGACTTCAGAAATTGCATCAGAAATTGTCATCAGCACTTCCACAACTCCTTGGGGAGCATCTCCAACTTCTAGAAGATTGACATAAGCGACTTGTACACTTGGTTTTATAAAACTGGCGACATTCCGCAGAATAGAAGTTTTGCCCATCCGCCTGTGTCCGTAGATAACCACAGACTGAAGTTGAGAACCCCTTACCCACAACTCCTCTAATTGTCTGATCACATCTTCCCGCCCAACAAACAATTCTGCCTCAACCGGAGGACCGACAACATAGGGATTCACCACAGGTTTGGTGATGGAAATTTTCCCGACTTCCTTGGCTATCCCCTCAAAGGCTCTTCTCCAAGTTCGGGCAATATCTATAATTAAGTCGCGCTCTGCTTGCGGGAGAGTATCGGCATTATCTAGAATTTCTGTGAGTTCCCCGAAGGCGCGGTTGAGAGCTAAGGAGCGTTGATAAGTAGACCGACTGCGCTGTATAATCGCGGCATTCTCAACGACAGAACGTAGAGATGTGAGAGTTTGCCAGGTTACTGGACGCAGTAAGGGTTCTTGTGGAAAGGAAGGAATTTCAACTGTAGCGATCGCGTTTGGTTCTTTTGCTTTGTTAAAGGCTGCTAGAGTTTGAGCGAGGGTGAACATTTCTTCACCATAGGGAAGAGAACGCACTTTTGTAAAAGCCTCCTCAGCTTTCGCTGGTTCTTTTTCATGAAGATACCAGAAACCAGCCGCAGTAGCACGGGCGGGAGTGTCTAAGCGAGTATCTGTGAAAAAACGAGCTTGGAGTTGTTCTTTCCAACGACGAGGAAAGAAAAAGAACAACGGGAAAGAAAAGAAATCTTTGACAAACTTTGACTTGAGCGTTTCATTGAGAGAAGCTGAGACAAAACGCACGAGTTGCCAATCAAAAGGTTTTTCAGCAACCTGAACGACACGAAAGACGACTTGCTCTGAAGGGATTTCCGCCAGCACCAAATTGACAGCTTGAATCACGGGGATGAATTGAAGAGTGTAAGCTAGCAATTGGTTCGCATTATGCAAACCATTCTCCCAGTCTTGACGCAGCCAATTTTTCAACCGAGAAGACAGAGAGTAAAGAGGAAATGGCGTGACATGGGAGATTTGCCATTGTTTATTGTGGGGAAACCACATGACAAGGGGTAAACTCAAAAGCCAATTTTCCAGACGGAGTATCGCCACGCCAAACGCCACGCCAAACGCCACGCCATACGCCACGTTGCCCACCACGCCGCTCCCCACGCCGTGCGCCAAGCCAAACGCCACGCCGCTCGTCACGCCAAGCACCACGCCAAACGCCACGCCAAACGCCACGCCGCTCGTCACGCCATACACCACGCCGCTCGTCACGCCGCTCGTCACGCCATACACCGCGCCATACGCCCCGCTGCTCACCACGCCATACACCGCGCCATACGCCACGCCAACCGCCACGCCGCGCGCCACGCCTAATGCCAAGATGCCGCTTGCCACGCCAAACACCACGCCGTGCGCCAAGCCAAACGTCACGCTGCTCGTCACGCTGCTCGCCACGCCAAACGCCACGCCGCGCGCTACGCCGCGCGCTACGCCGCGCGCTACGCCGCGCGCTACGCCATACGCCACGCCATACGCCACGCCATACGCCACGCCTAACCAAATAAAAATAATAGGAACAACATCTATTTGCTGAAGAAGCCAAGCCAACGTCATAGGAACATCTATTTGCTGAAGAAGCCAAGCCAACGTCATAGGAACATCTATTTGCTGAAGAAGCCAAGCCAACGTCAGTGGTGTCACAACTGTTAACACCAATCCTTGGCAAAGCAAATTTCGCTGAATGGAATTTTGTTGCAGCAACTCCCATCCCTTGCGCCAATTCATTTCCCATAAAGGAATATATCCACCCCCAAAGTTATCCACATACCATCGCAAAGCTTGGGGAAAGTAAAACACCCAGTACAACAGGCGCAGGTAATCCAGCGGGTTCCACAGGGAGAGGGGGCGCTTGAGTTTGGGCGCTAAATCTAGGCGGGGTACGGGTGGGTGTTGGTTCATTCCCCACCTCCCGTATACCGCGCATAACTTCGATAGCATAGCTGCATAAGTTTCCGAGGATGTCCGCCGCTTTCCTCCACCGATCGCACAATTTCCTCTTCCAAAAAACTCACAGAAGTTCTCGCCAAACGCCTAGCAATAAAATCACGCATGGTAGTTTCATTCCAAGGCTGAATGTGTTCCTCCTGGCAAATACCTGCCAACGGTGATGTCTTACCTTCATCATGACTATCATTAAACAAGTCGTTGAGTGGTTCACTCGCAGCTAAAATCAACTTCAATGGCGCATCACTTCCCTCAGCTAAGCCGCGCAACTTATCCCGTACTCCACGAGTAAACCCTTGCCAAGTCAGCTTCCCCACATTGTCCAAAGCCAGTAGTATCTTATTTTTATGTGCTTTCAAATTCCGGGTTAACAGATACCCTGTACATTCTTTGATACCAACCTCGTGACACAACGCGCTGTAGAAGTCTTCTTCATTATCTATATAATTCAAGTCTAGAAAAACTGACTGACGCGGTGAATATAGACGACTTCCCGCCTGTTGGCAAATCGCCCATAGTAAAGAAGACTTGCCAATTCCTTCTTCTCCTATCAAAGCAACACTGCTTCCGCTGTTAAGCACTTCAAACACCCGCCCAATTTCTCGCTCTCGGTTAAAAAACAACTGTAAATTTTCTATTCTGCCATGTTGGGGAATGAAGGGGTTGGGAATTGCCTTTTCTGCTCTCGGTTTTGGAACAAGAACTAAGTCTTTTTTTTTACATAAATAATTGGTTTAAGATGCTCTGGAATACCTTGTAATCGAATCTCTACACAGCCAAACTTATAAGCATCCTCAATGGAACGATTTGCAGCTAATGCTTTGTAAAAACCAACAGCAAAGGAAATCGCCGCTTGATCACCAATTGCGTCATTCATCCCAATCACAAACGGGATATGTTCGGTGATCGCCTTTGCCTGAATTTCAGAGTAGCAAGCATTTAGCACCACACAATTTACGTGCTGTGCAAACAGCTCAAACATTGCTGCTAAAGCATCAGGCTGCACAGGCTGAAATTTGCCCACTTCATTCTCAAAACAAAGCTCTCCTTGACTTGTACCATGTCCAGAAAAATGTATAATGTTTGGCTCAACATCAAATATAGCTTGGGTAATATCCCCAACACGAACTGACTCTCGCTGTTCCAACTGATATTTTTCTGGCACTTTGGCTATTCGCAATCTTTCTTTAATATCTCGTAACTCTTGCCCTAAACGTAACCGAGAATCATCACTCGGATCGGCTGCTAAAAACAAGATTTTTACAGAAATAGCACCGCTCATTTAGGCAATTATAAGAGTTCAGTTACTGAAGAATATAACACTATAATGACTGAGTTAGGCTTCTTGAGAGCATTTGCCAGTATCAAAAGTGCGATCGCTGTGCGCCATCGCACTCCAATACGGTTCGGATGAGCTCTTAAAGCTCTTGATACCTGTGGACGAGTGTTTGATACCTGTGGACGAGTGTTTGATACCTGTGGACGAGTGTTTGATACCTGTGGACGAGTGTTTGATATCTGTGGACGAGTGTTTGATATCTGTGGACGAGTGTTTGATATCTGTGGACGAGTGTTTGATATCTGTGGACGAGTGTTTGATATCTGTGGATGAGTGTTTAATACCTGTGGATGAGTGTTTGATACTCGCGGACGAGTGTTTAATACCTGTGGATGAGTGTTTGATACCTGTGAACGAGTGTTTGATACCTGTGAACGAGTGTTTGATACTCATCCACTCGCAATATGGTTCAGATAACCCCGCAGGCGATTGCGCTCCCGACGCAGTTTGCACGCTCTGCTTTGAATGGTGCTCACGCGGCGAGGGTGACAGCTCACCGTTAACCGAATCGTATTGGATCGCACTCAACATCTACACAAAAAATCTTCCTACAGAACAACCAAAACCAGGTAACAGCGGTGAACTCAATTCATCATTTGCAAGCAGTGTTACCATCAATCTTAAACTCGCATTTTCCCGGCGGTAAACTTCAACTTGTTGCAAACGCCAATCAGCAATCCAATATTCCTGCACACCGCGTGATGCGTAAAGCTTGAGTTTAGCTTCTCTATCGCGACGTTCATTTTCCACACCAGGAGACAATACCTCAACAACTAACTCTGGTGCGCCAGTCAGATGTCCCGCTTCATCTAACAAAACTGCTAAGCGTTCATTGCTAGCCCAAACCACATCTGGAATCACATTATCCGATTCCGAAAATAGAACCCCAGCAGTAATGCTTGCTTCTCCCAAACCACTAGACTCTGACCAAGAATCAAGTTCTCGAAAGATTTGACCACAAGCGCGTTGATGTTTCCAGTGAGGTACCCTAGTCATGAATAACTCACCATCAATTATCTCATAGCGCGTACCTTCGTTTTCAGGTAAGAAGTTTAAATCTGTCGTCGTCCAACGCACACCCTCAGTTGCTGTTCGATTCATAGCAGAACTCCTTTTTAGTCATTTCATCAATTGCTGAAACCAAACTTTGCATAAAGACAACCGTACTAAAATTAATGAATAACTTTTAAACTCATTCTAACTATGACACTTCTCCAAGCCAAAAACTTATCACTAGCAGACATTCACCGACTTTTCGACTTCCAAAGACAGTACGACAGTTCATTCACTCCTCTGTTATCCCTCGAACCCTTAACCGAACTTGAACAACAAGAACTCATTCAAATTCAGAAAGATTTTGACAATTACTTAATAGAAGGGAAAGTTTCCGAAGGACTCGTTAAAGTATTAACCATCTTTCCATTATTGCGACTCGCCGGATTTTATCGCTTTCCTATCAAAATCAGCCTGGAAGAAAAAATCGCAGACATTGACATCACAGATGAAGACACTAAAATTACAGGACGAATCGATATATTAGCTGTCAATAAAGCTCAACAGACAACAGCTAAAACATATTTCTGGATTTTGGTAATAGAATCTAAAAACAGTAGCATAGCAGTTTCTGAAGGTTTACCACAATTACTGACTTATACCCATGACAGTCTGAAACATCAAAAATCAGTTTGGGGGCTTATTTCCAATGGACAAGATTACCAATTCATTTATATCCTACAGGGTAATCACCCAACTTATCATTTAATGCCGAAGCTATATTTAATGGAACCAGAAAGTGCAACTCAATTACTACAAGTCCTCAAAGCCATTTGCAAACTGTAAAAACCCTCATCATACCGGAAAAAACTCTCCTCCTCTCTGGTGCGCCTCTCTTGTCTGTGCGGCTCATAAAAAAAGTTTCCGGAACCAACCCGAAAACCTCTTTCTCAAACTTCAATCACAAACAAAACCCTAATACTTAATCCTTGGATCAACATAAGCATTGATAACATCAATCACAATACTAGCAACAACCACAATCGCTGCAAAAAACACCAAAACCCCTTGCACCAAGGGATAATCCCGTGCATTAATCGCATCATATAACTTATTCGCCAATCCCGGCCAAGAAAATGTCACCTCAGTCAAAATCGCCCCACCTAACAAAGAAGCAAAAGTCAATCCCATAACAGTAATCACAGGAATCAGCGCATTCTTCAAAGCGTGAGAAAACAAAATCCTTCTTTCAGGAATCCCCCTTGCTCTAGCAGCTTCCACATAATCAGCCTTGAGAGTTTGCTTCAAATTCACTCGCACAATTCGCTCAAAAATACCACTCAACAAAACGCCCAAAGTCACACTAGGAAGCGCAAGATAATATAAAGCAGTAAAAAACTGACTCAAATTTCCACTCAACAAACTATCAACTGTATATAAACCAGTGATACCATTTGGAGCAGGCATAGTTGTCGGGAAGCGCGTTCCTAAAGGAAACCAACTTAACTGGACTGCAAAAATCAATTGCAAAACCATCCCAGCCCAAAACATGGGAAGCGAATACGTAATAATCCCAAATAATCGTCCTCCAACATCTAAAGCACTTCCAGGACGAGAAGCAGAAAGAACACCAATACCAATTCCAACTATAAGTGCGATCGCCATACTGCAAATCGCTAATTCCACAGTAGCAGGAAAATATTGCCCAATCACCTCCCAAACCGACTGTCCGCGACTCGCGATAGAAGTTCCCAAATCAAGACGCAGCAATTGTCCTAAGTACTTCAAATACTGTAACCATATTGGAAGATTCAAACCCAGTTTAGCTCGCAATGCTTCCTTAGCACTTTCCGGCGCACGTCCACCAATAATCGCATCTACTGGATCTCCCGGAGTTGCACGTAGCAGGAGAAACACAACCGTTGTGACAGTCAACAGCATCAATGGAGCTAAAAGTAAACGAGTGATAATGTAATATTGTAAAGCTTTGGATCTAGACATATTCTTTCTTTTCGCGCTCTTATTTGCGCCTTTGCGTCTACTCTGCGAGAACGGCTTCGCCGAATGCGTGAGACAAAATTATGCAAGAAATTTCAAGTCAACAGTCAAATAACTAACAACTAACGACTATTTCTTGATTGTTTTGTAAATCAGATTTTGAGTTGGATTAATCTGCACACCACTGACTCCCTTGCGAGCAAATACATAATCTTTGCTTTGCCATAAAGGAACATATGGAACATCAGTTGCTATTTGTGTTTGAATCGTTGCAAAAATGTTCTTACGTGCTTCCGGGTTTTGTTCCTGGCGTTGTTCTGCAATCAACTTATTCATGTTTTCGCTGTAGTAAAATGAACCCTGCGTTTGACTTCCTCCCTGTTCGCATCCCTTTGCGTCTGACCCTTTATCACAACCTAAAAATGGTTGAATGTAATTATCTGCATCTACAAAGTCTGGATACCAATCTAGCAAAGCAGTGGGATAAAAACTCCTAGGCATATCTTTAAAGAAGGTAGCACCGTCTACAACGTTGAGTTCAAATTGCAGCATACCATCCATGTATTTATCAGCATAAGCTTTTAGTAGTTGTGCTGCCAAACTCCGGGTTGGAGAACTAGAAGGATACCAAACTGGTAGCTTGACTGGATTTTCTTTGGAGAAACCAGCAGAAGTTAACAATTGTTTAGCTTTATCCACATTGCCATCGCCGTATTTATCTTTAAATAGTGGCTGGGAAACCTCAAGCGTTTTTGGTATCATGCTGTATAAGGGACTGCCTTGACCTAATACAACACGCTGAGTCATCAGTGGACGGTCAACCATTGAAGCTATGGCTTGTCGAACTTCTGGTATATCCAACGGTTTTTGATTCCGATTTAAAACTAAGTAACTAACTACACTACCTTGAACTGCAATTGCTTGCCAATCTTCTTTTTTAGCACTTTCTTGTAAACTGCGAATTTGATCTGGTTCTAAAGATAGGTAAGCAACATCAATTGCACCTGTGCGGAAGGAATTATACAAATTAGCTGAACTACTTAAAATTTGTAAATTAATACCTTTATTCGCTGGCTTTTCTCCCCAATATTTATCAAATACATCAAACTGCATAGAATCTGTGCCATACCGTGCTAATTTATATGGACCAGTACCAATAAAGATATTTGGCTTAAATTTATCTGCACCAATTTCATAAGCTTTGGGAGAAACTGGACAAAAAGCCGAAAACGCTAACACCGATGGCAACGCCGCAAAGGGTTTTTTCAGTTGTATGGTTAACTCATACTCACTCGTCGCTTTGACTGAAGCCACTACATCTGTTAATAAGAAAGAAGGTTTACCACCGTTTTTGATAAAGCGTTCCAGACTAAACGCCATTGCCTTGGCGTCAAAGGGAGTTCCATCATGAAATATCACTCCCTGACGTAGAGGGATTGTGTAAGTTAAACCATCTTGACTCACTTTGGGTAAAGCCGTGGCTAACTGAGGTTTAACTTCAGTGCTTCCTGGTTCATAAGTGTAAAGGCGATCGCTCATGTTGTACACTAACCCAAGCGATCGCAATTCATAAGCATCAGCTGGATCAAGGGTACGCGGATAAAGCGTCGTACCTATAGTAATGCGACCATTTCCTGTTAAGGCATTAACTGCATCAGATGATGTCGTGACTTGTTGGCTTCTCGAACAACTAACCGCCAAAAGTAAACACAAACAAAATAAGGAAAGGAGCTTAGTAATTTGACTCCACTGTCTCGCAGACAAGGAAAACCTAGTCATCATATGAGATATTTTTAAACTTAGTGGTCAGTCATTATACTATATGTTTGGCACAATGCCTGAAAAGAATTCAGAATTTAGGAACCCCTGGTGGTCAATAAGTTCAGAGTGCGTGCAAGTCAAGTTATTGACTTAAGAGCGCCCTACTGGCGGCGCACCACCTGCTACGAATGAAAGAAACACCTTTTTCCCTTCTTCTCTGTTCCCTGTTCCCTTCTTCTCTGTTCCCTGTTCCCTGTGTTTATTTAGTTAAACATATAAACAATTTATAAATTTGTTCTAAACTTACACTATACCAAGGCAAAGATTTGTTAAGCTTTTTCCGTAGCCTAAAAGGTGTATATTAGGGGTTTGTCTACGTATATCCCAATGCAAGAAAAAATACTTAGCTCAAAGGGAACCGACTGGCATCATTAACGCCAATCAAAAATAGTAGATTTCGAGTCGAATAGCGAGACTAAAAAGTGTGAAATATTTTTTTCTATCTGAAGGTTGGACAGTTGGCAGAGTATGGGCATCTGATGGACTTTGGCAGATGACCGCATGGCGACGCCAACCAGACATTCAGCGAATGAATATCTGTCTAGTAGAACAAAACGAAGTGTTATGGCTTTATCGGGTTGAAGATGTTGTTTTAACCGTGGAAGTAAAACCCGTAACACAAATACAAGTTAATAAATCCGGTCAGGCGATCGGTCAAGTTGTCCTCAAGCGGTTGATGAGTGCTGAACAAGTCATTGAACGCTTGGGAACAGCCTCGGCGAGATGTCAGCTGCAAGATATTCAATCTGTGGTTTAGGTGTAGGTTACACCAAATGAGGGAGATGGGGGGAATGAGGGCATTGCCCATTGCCCGTTGCCCATTGCCCATTGCCCATTGCCCATTGCCCATTACCCATTACCCATTACCCATTGCCCCTTGTCCCCTTTCTCATCCAAAGTTACGTGGCTTGATACACTGTCAAGCTACGTAAAGGCTTATGTTTACACGCTTGCAAACAGCTCCATCAAAAGTTACACTTTTTTAAACATTCTCATTTTTCGTTTGGCGATCGCTACTCTACGGGATGAAAACTCCCGAAGTCTGTCAGCATTGTCAAACTAACCACGCTGTCTGATTTATAAGACAGAGCTGTGGAAAAATAAAGGCTCTGGCAATAACAAAAACTGAAAAATTGCTTTGTAAACATAAATCATCGAGGAGGAGCGTAGTCGATGGGACTACCCTGGTACCGAGTACATACAGTTGTTCTGAATGACCCAGGACGGCTGATTTCTGTACATTTGATGCATACAGCCTTGGTGGCAGGCTGGGCTGGTTCAATGGCTTTATACGAACTAGCTATTTATGACCCCAGCGACGCAGTACTCAACCCGATGTGGCGTCAAGGTATGTTCGTGCTGCCTTTTTTGGCACGTTTGGGCGTCACCCAATCTTGGGGTGGTTGGAACGTTACTGGCGGTCCATCAACTGATCCTGGTTTTTGGTCATTTGAAGGCGTTGCGGCTGCTCACATCATTCTTTCCGGTTTGCTGTTCTTAGCTGCCGTTTGGCACTGGGTTTATTGGGATCTGGAGTTGTTCCAAGACTCCCGCACTGGTGAACCCGCCCTCGACCTGCCAAAAATGTTTGGCATTCACCTATTTTTGTCTGGTCTACTCTGCTTTGGTTTTGGTGCTTTCCACCTCACAGGATTATTTGGACCTGGAATGTGGGTTTCTGATGCCTACGGCTTAACAGGTCACATCCAACCAGTAGCACCAGAGTGGGGACCAGATGGCTTTAACCCGTTCAACCCTGGTGGTATCGCCGCTCACCACATTGCTGCTGGCATCGTAGGTATTATCGCTGGTTTATTCCACCTGGCAGTCAGACCCCCCGAAAGGCTCTACAAAGCTCTCAGGATGGGTAATATCGAAACTGTGCTGTCCAGCAGTATAGCTGCTGTCTTCTTCGCAGCGTTCGTTGTGGCTGGCACCATGTGGTACGGTAATGCTGCCACCCCAATCGAACTGTTTGGTCCTACCCGCTATCAATGGGATCAGGATTACTTCAAGCAAGAAATTGATCACCGCGTACAAGCAAGGCTTGCAGAAGGTGCAAGCCTTTCTGAAGCTTGGTCACAAATTCCGGAAAAACTTGCCTTCTACGATTACGTTGGCAATAGCCCTGCTAAAGGTGGTCTATTCCGTACAGGTCCCATGAATAAGGGTGATGGTATCGCCCAATCTTGGCAGGGTCACGCGGTCTTCAAAGATGCTGAAGGTCGTGAGTTGACCGTGCGTCGTCTTCCCAACTTCTTTGAAACCTTCCCAGTGATTTTGACCGACAAAGATGGTATTGTCCGTGCTGACATTCCTTTCCGTCGAGCAGAATCCAAGTATAGCTTTGAACAAACAGGTGTTACCGCTAGTTTCTACGGTGGCGACTTAGGCGGTCAAACCTTCACAGACCCAGTTGATGTGAAGAAATATGCCCGTAAGGCTCAAGGCGGTGAAATCTTTGAATTTGACAGGGAAACTTTAAACTCTGATGGTGTGTTCCGCACCAGTCCCAGAGGTTGGTTTACATTTGGACACGGTGTATTTGCGCTGTTGTTCTTCTTTGGTCACATCTGGCACGGTGCTCGGACTATCTACCGAGATGTCTTTGCTGGTATCGACCCAGAACTCGAAGAGCAGGTCGAATTTGGCGTGTTCCAGAAAGTGGGTGACTTAACCACTCGTAAGAAAGAAGCTGTGTAAAGTTTTGTAGCGAAAAGTTAAGAATGGTCTAATGAGCGGGACTAGTGACTGGTGAGGTGGAACACCGAAAGAATTCTTCCTTATCCTCAATCCCTAAGTCCAATTCCCACCGACCATTCTTTCCTGTAGCTTGGTACACTAGTAATGGTGGGTAAATAAGCAGGAACTAAAGCTATGGAAAGCGTTGCGTACATCCTAATTTTGACTTTGGCACTAGGAACTCTCTTCTTTGCGATCGCCTTCCGCGAACCTCCTCGCATTCAGAAGAAATAGAAGTCACCTCACCAAGTCCTGTTTAGGGATAAGGTGTAAAGTTGTAAGAACGAAGGGCGCAATGCATTGCGCCCTTCCAGTACAAATATAAAGTGAATGCAGCTATTCTTGATAATTCATTTTGATAATTAACTGTTAATAAATACAAAAGAGTAGATAATTTGTGATATGATGTAGGATCTGGAAGGTAATGTGTTCAGATCCACTTTTCTGCGCTAGTATGAAAAGGGATGTAGGTGTGGAATGCCTATTCGGCTCTTGCATATACATCGCTAGGAGGCAAAACCTTTACGGAGAAAAATAACCGGGTAACAATCAGCATGGTCAATCAGAAATTAACCGCTCCTGAAATTGGATTTACTCACGATGATTTCGCTGCTCTGCTAGACAAGTACGATTATCATTTTAGCCCAGGTGATATAGTACCAGGTACAGTATTCAGCATAGAGCCACGCGGCGCTCTGATTGACATAGGTGCGAAAACAGCAGCATATATACCTATACAAGAAATGTCTATTAACCGGGTGGATAGCCCGGAAGAAGTCTTACAATCTAACGAAACGCGGGAATTTTTCATCCTCACCGATGAAAACGAAGATGGTCAGCTCACGCTCTCTATTCGCCGTATTGAGTATATGCGGGCTTGGGAACGTGTACGACAGTTGCAAGCAGAAGACGCAACTGTCCGTTCTGGAGTTTTTGCCACCAATCGCGGTGGAGCTTTGGTTCGGATAGAAGGCTTGCGTGGTTTTATTCCCGGTTCCCATATCAGCACCCGTAAACCAAAAGAAGAGTTGGTTGGTGAAGAACTGCCATTGAAGTTCTTAGAGGTAGACGAAGAGCGTAACCGCCTTGTTTTATCTCACCGTCGTGCGCTAGTTGAGCGCAAGATGAACCGTTTAGAAGTTGGAGAGGTAGTGATTGGTACTGTACGTGGTATTAAGCCCTACGGTGCCTTTATTGATATTGGCGGTGTCAGCGGTCTACTCCATATCTCCGAAATTTCCCATGAACATATAGATACACCTCATAGTGTCTTTAATGTCAATGATGAAGTCAAAGTCATGATCATTGACTTGGATGCAGAACGTGGTCGTATTTCTTTGTCTACCAAACAACTGGAACCTGAACCAGGCGACATGATTAAGAATCGCGATTTGGTCTATGATAAGGCAGAGGAAATGGCTGCTAAGTATCGGGAACAGCTGCTAGCCAAACAGCAAAGTGCTGCTGCTGCGCCTGCCTCCCCTGCTGAAGCTGCCTCCCCTGCTGAAGTTGTGGCTGAAGAAATACCAGCAGCGGTTGAAGAGGAAATACCAGCAGCGGTTGAAGAGGAAATACCAGCAGCGGTTAAAGAGGAAATACCAGCAGCGGTTAAAGAGGAAATACCAGCAGCGGTTAAAGAGGAAATACCAGCAGCGGTTGAAGAGGAAATACCAGCAGCGGTTAAAGAGGAAATACCAGCAGCGGTTGAAGAGGAAATACCAGCAGCGGTTAAAGAGGAAATACCAGCAGCGGTTGAAGAGTAATGCATTTGCCGTTGTTGTTGCGTACAGCGGCTGTTCATGTAAAAGCTTTGGGATAAAGAGGGGGAACCCCTCTTTTTTTATAACTAATGCTTAACCACAGGCGAAGTTTGTCCCCAATTTCCAGTGAATACAAACGTCTCAAAGGACTTTCGCTGGCGTGAAGAAAACTGGCGCTGTCGGTATTGTTCGGGTAGTGCTTCGGGGTTACCGGGGTATCCAACAGCGATCGCTGCTACTGGCTCATATCCTTGGGGAATGTTGTACACCTCTTTTGCCTTAGGCACATCAAATCCTGCCATCTGGTGGATAAACAAACCTAAAGAAGTCGCTTGAATTGCGAGAAGACTAGCCGCCGCTCCAACATCGTGAAATGCATGGCGGTTTTCTACACCATTCTTTTCAAAATAAAGCTTTGCTACCGAAATCATTAAAACAGGAGCGTTTTTTGCCCATACTTGATTTCCTTCTGCCAGACAACTCAACAGACGGTTGAATTCCTCTGGATTGTCCTGAGTAGCAACGATAAAGTGCCAAGGCTGCTCATTAAATGAAGAAGCAGCCCAACGAGCAGCTTCCAGCAAACTGCAAAGTGTTTCTTTTTCAACAGGTTGACTTGAAAATGCCAGGGGACTCCAGCGCCGTTTCAGCAAGTCATGAATTGGAAATTGGGTATCAGCAGGTTTCTCCATAACAGTGCCTGGTATAGCGTTTTCTGACCAGAAAATGAGAACTTACACATTGACATATGCAAAGATTTTGACATATTGTTAACAAGTTTGCTTTATTAACAAAGGTTTGAGCAACCCTAACTTGCGTAAGCAAGCTCAACTTTACTCTGGTTTCATACAAGCTCAAATCCGATGAGGGCGTAAAATCCCTTACAACTAAATTTAGCTAAATTTCAAATTTTTAGGGATCTTTCAGGGTTTTGCCTCTACCGATTTGGAGCACGAAGACTCCACCATAGGTGAGATTCAACCAATATTGAACAGAAGAGAAGAGGCAAATGATCATTTTCGACCCTAGTACCTTAAGTGCTATTAGCCATACTCTCAATACTGCTTCTGTAATCAGCGTTAGCATTCAAAATCAATCGAGCTTGAGTCTGAGTCAAGATACTAAATCACAGCTAGCAAAATCACAGCTAGCAAATAGCTCAAGAAAGCTTTCACATCTGACAAGAACTATTACCCCTACTCTCATAGCCCAAGCCACCACCCCAACACCGAACTCAGATACGAGTAAATGCGGTTCTGGTCAACCACGCGATAAGTACACACAGCCGTTTGCTTGCAACAGCATTTGGAATATGCCAATTGGCTCGAACGCGAAATACGTTGATGCTTATATCGGCTCAAAGGGTGTTGGAGTTGACACAGACTGGTTTATCAGAACCCAGGAAAGCGATCGGGCTGTGGCAACTTATATGCCTGGCTCGTGGGGTCCAGGTCGCTGCACTGGTACTCAGCCGCAGCAGCAAGCGCAGTGGCATCCCGAAGCAGGTGAGTGGTTAAAGGTTCCTGACAGTCTTATCATTGAGGATGCAAGGCAAGGGTTTACTCCAAACAACTCCTCGGCGTTTCTGAAGCCGGATGGTAGAACACTGGTGTCTTTTAACGTGACCACCCGTTGTTGGCAGGGTGGTCCGCTTTACGGCGTTTGGTTTGGACAGCAAGACATTTACGGTGATGGTATTGACGGTGGACACGGCGGCTCAGGAATGTCGAGCATTGGTGGTAGCATTCGCAAAGGTGAGTTGTTGAACGACGAACCTATCCGTCACGCACTCAAGATTGTGCTTTGGGGCAAGTGGTTGCACTACAACTCTTCATCGTCAACTCCCGGTCGCCGCTGGCCAGCTCGTCTGGCTGATGCTAATGCCGCAAACCAATACCAGGGGTCCAATTCGGCGCTGGTCATGGGTTCCTTGCTAGCAATTCCACCTAATGTCACGGCACAGAGCTTGGGACTGACTTCCAAAGCAGGTAAGAAAATTTTCCAAGCGATGCAAGACTACGGTGCTTACGTCGTAGATGATGCGGGCTGGGACTACAATTACCTCTGCGTTGAGCGGAGTGCCGAGCAAGAGTATGAGGCTCTTAACGGACATCAAATTCACGGAGATACAGCGCTCCAAGAAGACTTCGCCAAAATTATTGCTGCTGTGAAGGTTGTAGACAACAACGAATCGAACAGCATTGGTGGAGGTGGTACACCACGCCAACCTTTGGCACCACCAATTGGAAATTAGAAGCGAGCAGTGCTGTTTTTAATTAAGTAGAACATAGGAGGCCATGCGTTGCGGTGAATCCAGCGCTACAGGAGGGTTTCCCTCTCCTAAGGGAGACGCTACGCGAACCGTAGGCGACGGGCGTTCCCGAAGGGAGCCAGTGCGAATGACGGCTTTCCCTCTCCTAAGGGAGACGCTACGCGTTGGCCCAAGCCTCCGCAGGACTTACCGTAGGCATCTGGCGTTGGGGTTTGCCCCGTTGTTCAAAGTTGATTCTCCGGGGCACAGCAATGCTGTGCCCTTACCATGTAGTTTGTAGCAATTTGATGTTAGTAGGACTTACGCAGAATCTGTCAGAAACCCGGTTTCTTTGTTCGTTTTTCGTTGCAAAACAGACGATTTTTGGTAGAAACCGGGTTTCTTTGCGTAAGTCCTGGTTAGATACGATAACCACACCTTCACGGACGGATACCACGAACATTACAAAGATTAAAACTACTTAACATTCCGTTACCATAGAAACATCAACAGAGGTGAAACAAAACCTCTGCAAGTTGAAATCAAAGGTGAACGGTATGAACGGGACTATTCGTGTTGGCAATCTCTTCGGGATTCCCTTCTATATCCATCCATCCTGGTTTTTAATCCTGTTCCTGGTAACTATAAGCTACAGCGGTGGACTAGCAGCGCAATTTCCCCAATTGGGTGGGGGATTAGCTTTGCTACTGGGATTGCTGACAGCGCTATTGTTATTTTCTTCGGTTGTCGCTCATGAATTAGGACATAGTTTTGTCGCTATTCGTCAAGGCATAGATGTAAAATCAATCACACTTTTCATATTTGGTGGCTTGGCAAGCCTAGAAAGAGAGTCAAAAACCCCAGCAGAAGCTTTTTGGGTTGCAGTTGCAGGTCCTTTAGTTAGCTTATTACTCTTCGGAATACTGACAGCTATCGGTTTTGTGGCTGCTCCAACAGGAGCATTGGCAGCAATTCTTGGTCTATTGGCTTCTATTAACTTGGCATTAGCTCTATTTAATCTCATTCCGGGTTTGCCTTTAGATGGCGGAAATATACTGAAAGCACTTGTTTGGAAAATCACAGGTAATCCATATAGAGGCGTGGTTTTTGCTAGTCGAGTTGGGCAAATCTTTGGTTGGATTGCCATAACCTCTGGTTTACTCCCACTACTGTTCTTTGGTAGCTTTACGAACTTCTGGAACTTGTTAGTCGGTTTCTTCTTACTGCAAAATGCTGGGAACGCAGCTCAGTTTGCCAAAGTGCAGGAACAACTCACAGGTTTAACAGCAGCCGATGCAGTGACGCTGGATAGCCCAATTGTATCTGCTCATCTCACCCTGAGAGAGTTTGCTGACGCCCGTATCTTGAATTGGCAAAACTGGAGTCGCTTTTTAGTAACTGATGAGAGTGGACAATTGGTAGGAGCGATATCTGTTCAAGATTTGCGAACCGTTCCCCCAGCAATGTGGTCAGAAACTCAAGTGCGAGAAGTCATGCGACCACTGGAACAAGTAGTCACTGTGCAATCTGACAAACCCTTGTTGGAAGTTGTGCAGCTTTTGGAACAACAAAAGTTATCTGCACTTCCCGTCATTCGTGACAATGGCGTACTTGTCGGACTTTTAGAAAAAGCTGCAATTCTCAACCTCCTTCAAAGGAGAGTGCAAACGAATCCTGCATAAGCATAATTGATATCTTCCACACCCTTAGCTTCACTCCATTCCGGTTGAGGATGAAGTACTCCCAGCGGATCTTGATAGACCTGTATTGAAAGTAAATTTTCAATACAGGTCTATTGTTCTTGCCATTTTGAGATTAGCTGTGACATACTCTAAAGTACGGTAATTCGATAAAATTAATGTATTTTGTCAACTCAAAAAGTTGGTGCGTTAACGGGTGTTGAACCTGCTTTCTGACCAATGAACCAGGAATGAACAATGCTAAAAGACGCTCAAGGACTTGAAGTCACAACAGACGCAAAAGAGACTATTGCAGCTATTAACCGTTTTATCGAACAAGCCCTCAGCTATGGCAAGGATGCTGAAGCTGTCATTTTCCAAGGAATTGCGGCAGATCCAACCTGTGCATTGATTCATGCTTATGCAGCTGCTCATTATCTGTCTCAAGAAAATGCCGTAGCTTGCTTCCAAGCCACACCTCATCTACAAGCAGCTCAACAGCATTTGCCAAAGGTCACAAAACGAGAGCGATTGTACATACAAGCAATTGCAGCTTGGGCAACAGGAGCAATTGACCGAGCGATCGCATTACACGAAGCTCTTGCTCAAGAGTTTCCCCGTGACCTTATCTCTATTCAGCAAGGACAGTATCACTACTTCTATTTGGGTGATAAAGAGAGATTACTCAAAATTGCTCAAAAAGTTTTAAAAGCTAATCGCGAAAATCACTATGTGTATGGGATGGTAGCGTTTGGTTTGGAACAGTGCCATCGGCTGATGGAGGCAGAAACAATGGCTCGCATGGCAACAACGATGAATCGTCATGACCCTTGGGCACATCATGCTATTGCTCATGTGATGGAAACTCAAGGACGAGTGGATGAGGGTATTGCTTGGATGGAGAGTCACGCTGACACTTGGGAGTTCTGCAACTCCATGTTGTATACACACAATTGGTGGCACATGGGACTGTACTACCTAGAACAAGGCGACGAAGAAAAGGTTTTGAGGCTATACGATACTCACGTATGGGGACGCGCTCAAAAGACATCTCCTAAAGACCAAGTGGGGGCGATCGCACTATTGTTACGGCTGGAATTGCATGAAGTGGATGTAGGCGAACGATGGCAGGAGTTGAGTGCTTATCTTTTTCCCCGCCTTCACGAACACGCGTTGCCCTTTCAAGACTTGCATTATGTCTACGCACTAGCAAAAGCAGAACGTACGGAATGGTTAACCCAAATGCAGTTTAGTATGCTAAGACATGCTGCGAGTGTCAACCCCTACTTAAATCAAAACTGGACTCTGGTAGCAATTCCGGCTGCTATAGGTATGATTGCTCACGCTAAAGGTGATTGGTCAACAGCGATCGCTGAACTGAAACCTGTCTTACCCCTATTGCACAAAATTGGTGGAAGCCATGCTCAGCGAGTTTTGTTTGAGCAAGTTTATCGAGATGCTCTGTTGCGAAGTGAAAAACAAAGTAGAGTTTATTGTACAATTGCTTGAAAATCTCGCGCTAATACCGTTTCACTTTAAGGTTGATACAAATGGGAATTGGGAATTGGGCATGGGGCATTGGGAACCCAGAACTGGTAACTAGGAACTCTTCATCGAGCATTGCCCATTGCCCGTTGCCCATTGCCCGTTGCCCATTGCCCGTTGCCCATTGGCGCTAAGAACCTTTGCGGGAAATTAAAAGAACTGTAAATTAGCATCGTATATCTCAGCCAGCACATTGTAATCTTCCAACTTCACTGCTGCAAAACGCTGGACTCCCACTCGTTGCATTGCGGCTTTTAGTTCTACATCTGGGTTAAGTAGAGCAAACTGAAGCTGCTCAATCAGGTATGCATCAAGATGCTGAGCAACTACCAAAGGCGGCATAGGACACGCCCCAAGTACTTCCACAACTTGTAGATACTCAGACAGTTCAGGAAAGTCGCACAGTTCCTGTTCTAAGACGACGCTGTCAATCGCTGCACAATCTACCAACCCATCTGCTACCCATCGAATTGAACGCTGGTGAGAACCTGATTGTATTGCTTTGCTAAAAAAGTTTTTGGGATGTCCGCCTTGAATGAGTCGGTAGCGCAGCAGATTGTAGCCACTGTTAGAGCCTGGATCATTGTAGCAGACTGTTTTCAGAGCCAAATCCTCAAAGCTTGCTAAGTTGCTCGCAGCATTCACAATCACATCTGAAAAGTAGATGGGACGGTTTTGATAGCGTGGTGCTTGCATCACAGGGGCAACCAACGCTTGTAGCTGATTTGGTACAACCTGGCAATATCGAATCAACGGTAATCCACAAATGAATGCTAGATCCAGTTGGTCTTTTATGAGTACGAAGTCTTCCAATGGATCGCATTTACCTGGGTGAAGCTGTGTTTCAACTCCCAATACACAACCCAAATAAGTCACAATGGTTTCGTAGAAATTAAACCAATTGGGAGCCAGGTAAGACACAGCCCGCAACTTGGTTAATCTAGTGACTTGCGACTCAAAGTATGCCATTCAGGTTCTTCAACGCTTTGATGAGTTGAAACTAACAGCAGCTTGCGATAAGTCCAATGAATACGCAAGAATATCAAAGTTAGTAAGGTCAGCAACCCGATAATCAAGACTGTTCCATATGCCTTGGTGTGCCACCAAAACCGTACAAGCATTGCTGTACTAAGTTGTACAGGCTTCCATAATCCGGAAGTTAGTTTTTTTGAATCATGGATGGTAACAACCAAAGACGTTGCTCTATTCACCATTGCCATTTTTATTACTCCTTGAATACATAACCATAGCTACTCAATTTCGTTATACAAATACGGTAAGTCGGTAGATTTAGTGTACTTTATAGGCAATATCTCATAGCTGGGTGAAAAAAGCAAGGTCTAATGCCAGTTGCTACAGGAAAATGCATGTATTTTGAAAACTTTTGGCGCTCGTCGCACTCGCGTTCACCTTGGCATACGCTCTGCGCTTACGCTCTTGCGAACGCGTTGGCGCAAGCCTCCGTAGAAGATACGGACAAGGAGACAAGGGGGAAAGAGTTAATCCCACATTCCGCACTTCGTTTTGTAATATGCTTGTCTTACGAAGTTTGGGCTAATGGTAGTTAAATAGCGATCGCCAAAAACCTAAAAAGTAGCAATGTTAATACTTAATACCATAAACGGTTTTTTGTAAGATTTGTTGAAGCATTCATGTATGACATTTTGAAGTGCAAAATGTGGGTTAATTGTCCATTAACTCTTTCTTCCCCAGCTCAAGAACTGCTCTCTTGGTTGATTGAGGACTATAACAGCGTTTTGACTACAGAAGATGTCACTCCAATTTGGGAATCTACGGTAGACGAGTTGGTGTCTTGTTCGGTTATCTCCTCTTTGACGACTCCACGCGCTGTAATTGAGCTAATAGCGCGGTTGATGCTTTCTGGCAAAATGACAACTAAACTGTTCTCTGGAGCAGTCTCCAAAGCTCTGTTGACCGCTTCTGTTTCATTCAGAATTACTTCATACTCGCAGTCGGGATTGACTTCCTTGATACCTTGAACAATAAAATCAGCAGCGCTACCTCGTGTCCGTCCTCTGGTGTCATCATCTTCTTTGACAATAATGTGATCAAAAATTTCCGCTGCTAGTTTGCCAAGCATGATAAAATCTTCGTCACGGCGATCGCCTGGTCCTCCAATGACCCCAATACGTTTACCAGAAGTCCAATTGCGGACAAAAGCGCCTAATGCTTGATAACTGGCTGGGTTATGAGCGTAGTCTACCAAAGCGTGGTAGTTCCCCAAATTAAATAAGTTCATCCGTCCCGGCGTTTGACTTACCGAAGCACGAAAGGTATTCAAGCCTGCACGAATCTGCTCTATTGAGACATTTTGCACAAACGCGGCTAAAGAAGCTGCTAAAGCGTTAGCTATCATAAACGGCGCACGTCCGCCCATTGTCAGGGGTATATTTTCTGCCCGTTCAATTCGGTGCGTCCAATCGCCTTTCAAAATTGACAGATAGCCATTTTCATAGACTGCTGCTACTCCTCCCTTCTGAATGTGATGTCGCACTAATTCCGAATCTAGATTCATGGTGAAGTAGGCAATATTCGCTTTTGTTTTTTCTGCCATAGCAGCGACTCGTGGGTCATCGGCGTTAAGGACTGCGTAGCCGTCAGGAAACACAGCTTCAGCAACGACACTCTTGAGATGTCCTAACTGTTCAATAGTATCAATATCGCCTATTCCTAGGTGGTCAGAGGCAACATTTAATATCACACCTACGTTAGCAGCTTCAAATGCCAGCCCAGACCGGAGAATACCCCCACGAGCAGTTTCCAATACTGCCACTTCCACAGTTGGATCTTGCAAAATGAGTTGGGCGCTTTGGGGACCTGTATTGTCTCCTGACTCCACTAAGTAATCTCCAATGTATGTCCCATCAGTTGTTGTATAACCTACGACTTTATTCGTTTGTTTGAAAATATGTGCCAATAGTCGGGTAGTAGTGGTTTTGCCGTTGGTACCCGTTACGGCAAGAATGGGTATATAGCTGACTTTATCAGCCGGAAACAACATATCCATCACTGCTCCTGCGACATTACGAGCAATACCCCGGCTAGGAGCAACATGCATTCGGAATCCAGGAGCAGCATTAACTTCTACAATGACACCATCCACTTCTCGCAAGGGACGGCTAATATCGGGTGTAACAATATCAATTCCTGCAATATCCAAACCGATAATTTTTACTATTCGTTGTGCCAGCCAAATATTTTCTGGATGGATTTCATCTGTACGGTCTACAGCAATGCCCCCTGTACTCAAGTTTGCCGTTGCTCGCAAATAGCAAATTTCACTCTTCGGTAATACGCTATTGAGGGTGAGACTTTGCTTTTCCATTAGATGGTAGCTGGTGCGGTCTAGTTCAATTTTGGTGAGGAGATTGTCATGTCCTTCACCACGGCTTGGATCTTTGTTAGTCTCCTCAATGAGTTCAAGGATGGTAGATTTGCCATCGCCTACTACATGAGCTGGCACACGTTCAGCAACTGCCACAACTTTGCCATCCACCACCAGTACCCTGTGATCACGTCCAGTGTAATACCGCTCTACAATAATTGATCGAGAAATCTGTCTAGCAGAATCGTATGCTGCTTCTGCTTCTTCCCTGGAACTGATATTGATGGAGATACCGCGTCCGTGATTGCCATCTAAAGGTTTGATGACAATAGGGTAGCCACCAACATATTCTATGGCTTCTTCTAAATCATCCAAGAAGTTGATGACTGTACCTCTTGGTACTGGGACTCCAGCATTGGCAAGAATGCGTTTGGTAGCTTCTTTATCGCAGGCAAGTTCCACTCCCAAAATGCCGGTGTTGTCTGTCATCGTCGCTTGTACCCGTTTTTGATTCACGCCGTAGCCCAGCTGAATCAAAAAGCGTGCACCAAGGTGCATCCAGGGAATGCTTCTTTTTTCTGCTTCTTTGATAAGTGTTTCCGTACTCGGTCCTAATGCTGCATCACGCCATAAGTCTTTCAGGTCTTGCAAATCTTGCTCTAATTCTGCCTTTGGATAGCGATCCCGATCAACAATACTTTGGCACAGCCGCACTGCTGCTCTGCCAGCGTAGCGTCCCGCTTCCTCGTTGAGATACTCGAACACTACCTGGTAAACTCCCGATGTTGATGTTTCTCGGGTTCGACCAAAGCCTACATCCATCCCAGCCAAATCTTGCAGTTCTAGGGCTACGTGTTCCACAACATGACCCATCATGGTGCCTTCGCGCACCCGTATTAAAAAACCACCACGACAGCCCGGTGAGCAATAATGACCTTCCAGACTGGGTAGAGCCTCAACTAATCCTTCATAGAAGCCGGGAATTTCGTTTGTGGGTGTCTCACCAAGGTTCTCTAAATCGAGACGCATGACAATCAGCTTGTGGCGTCGAATGCTCCAATAGTTGGGGCCGCGTAAGGTCTGGATCTTGAGGATTCTCATGGGAAATAGGTAGATGGAGATTCGGAACCAAAATTCTAGTTTCTTACTGGAATTGACTGCTTAACTGTTCATAGTAAACAGTTTTTTCTTCTTACATCGTAATTATTCTCGCTTTTTTTGCTGCAATCTGTGAAACGAGCAGTCAACTCAGTGTATTTAGCGTAACATTAGCTACTGTTTATCGTCAGCTGGAGACACGGTACACAGCAGGTAATACTGTACGCTGGTACAAGTGATAGCGATCACCGTGACTGAGAATGTGTAGCCGTAGATTATGAAGATTTAACGGTTCAGTTGCTCCTACATGTGGTTCGTTAGTGTGGGTTACCTCAGTTGGATCTATGATCGTAACACTACCTTTGCCTAAGACTTGTAGCCAACCATCCCGATCAAACATAGCACATGTATCCTCATCAATACCGATCCCCAGGCGATCTGGATGAGTTGCGATCGCGCTCATCAGACGCACCATGCGATTACGATTGTGGAAGTGTTGGTCTACGATCACCTCTGGGATCAATCCTAAACCAGTAGCCATATCCACTAAGGAGCGATTTGGCGATTCACCGCTACCACCACCTGCTATCATATGATGCCCCATCACAGCCGCCCCTGCACTCGTGCCAGCCAAAGTAAGTTGTCCAGCTCTAACTCGCTGTCGAATAATGTCCATTGCTGAGGTATCTGAAAGAACACCACAGAGGCGCAATTGGTCTCCGCCTGTCAAAAAGACTCCCGTACAGGCCTCTAGAGATGCTTGAATATAGGAGTCTTCACACTGATCCCGTTCTCGAATGTCTAAGATTTCGACTTTCTTAGCACCCATTTCTTCAAAAATACGAATATACCTACCACCTATGATGCTTGGTTCGCGCGAGGCAGAGGGGATAATTGTAATGTAGGCATTGCTTGCACCAGATCGACTAACAAATGTACGCAAAATTTCGCGTCCATGTACTTTGTCTTCTGCGCCTCCGATAACCAGAACGGCAGTTTTCGTTGCTTGGGGTGTCCTCATTTCCAGCGATTTGGCTTTTAATTGCGGCATTGTGTTTCTCCTGTCAACAACTTCAGGTGAATTAAAAAAGGTAGTTAGCCTGATTCTTTTTATGCTTCGCCTCTTATGGAGGACAGTGCTTCATGCACAAAATGCTTCAGTTTATGGAGTGTTCTTTGCCGTTCCTCGCTTGGGCTGCACCTTGTTTTTCACCCGAACACCCAATGGGGTATGTGTAGGGGCACAAGGCTTTGCGCCTGTACTGGTGTAAGGTAAGAGGGTGGTTGGAACACCTGTGTCGTATGAAGATTTGGTTTGAAGTCTGTTGAATTTGTTCATGAAGAAAAACAACCAGATTCTTTATTTAATCCTCTGCATTCATGTATCAGGGTTCCCTACCTCATACCACCTACACTCAAGAGTGGAGGGAGAAAAGCAGGTCTTGACACGCTTTGTTCTGAGGCTGGCTTTATGCATCCAAAGAAGTTGTTAACAAAGGTTCAGTTTAATAATTTAAATGTAGATGTGACAATATTTAAACATAAATTAAGTAATTAGAAAAACTTGTGTTGACACGGGAAATCTAATACTTCCGGTACTTTTAGATACGGTTGATGATGTTGATATGTCTGTGACACAACATCATTTTCAAATCATCCAATTTCAGATTAGTGTCCCCCAATACGAAATACTGTGCGCTTTGATATAGTTACGCTGTTTCCTGACTGCTTTACCTCTGTTCTCAATACTGGACTGATAGGTAAGGCTCTGGCAAAGCAGATTGCCCAAGTACATCTGATTAATCCACGGGACTTTACCACTGACAAGCACCGGAAAGTCGATGATGAACCTTATGGTGGTGGTGTAGGGATGCTGATGAAGCCAGAACCTATCTTTGCTGCTGTAGAGTCGCTGCCAATTTTACATCGACGAGAGGTTATTTTGATGAGTCCTCAAGGTCAAACGATGGATCAGCCGCTGTTACGAGAATTGGCGACGAATTATGACCAGTTGATAGTCATTTGTGGTCATTACGAAGGAGTGGATGAGCGGGTTCTGCATTTAGTGAACCGCGAGATATCTTTGGGCGATTTTATTCTCACTGGTGGAGAAATTCCAGCAATGGCATTAATGAATGGTGTCGTACGCCTTTTACCAGGAACAGTGGGTAAAGTCGAGTCCCTAACGGCAGAAAGTTTTGAGGAGGGGTTGTTGGACTATCCTCAGTATACCCGTCCTGCGGTGTTTCGTGGCTGGAAAGTTCCTGAAGTTCTACTTTCTGGTAATCATGCAGCAATTGCTAAGTGGCGCTATGAACAACAAATTACCAGAACACACTTGCGCCGCCCTGATTTACTCAAAAGTTGGGAGGAGAAACGGGGGGAGCAGGGGGAAAGGGAGAATAATCTTTGACTCTTGACTTGTGAGTACTAACTAATGACTAATGACTAATGACTAATGACTAATGACTAATGACTAATGACTAATGACTAATGACTAATGACTAATGACTAATGACTAATGACTAATGACCAAAAATGAATATTCGTATTGGTAACGGCTACGATATCCACCGCTTGGTGAGCGATCGCCCTCTGATTCTAGGCGGAGTCCATATACCCCATTCTCTGGGTTTACTGGGACACAGCGATGCTGATGTTCTGACACATGCGATAATGGATGCTATGCTGGGGGCGCTTTCTTTAGGAGATATTGGACATTATTTTCCTCCCTCAGATCCCCAATGGGCAGGAGCAGATAGTTTGGTATTGTTAAGTCAAGTCCATCAATTGGTTCGCCAACATGGTTGGCAAATAGGTAATGTTGATTCGGTGGTTGTGGCGGAACGCCCGAAGTTGAAACCTCATATTGAGAAGATGCGGGAAACAATAGCAAAAGTTTTAGAACTACAGCCAAATCAAGTTGGCGTCAAAGCGACTACCAATGAAAAACTTGGTCCCACCGGACGTGAAGAAGGTATTTGTGCGTACGCTGTTGTTTTGCTTGAGAAGTTGGAAGATTCTACTTCTTGAATGAATTTGAACAAGACTGGGGGTTCGGATAAGCAGGGAAAGCTCTTGATACTCGCCCACGAGTGTTTGAGACTCGACGACGAGTGTTTGATACTCGCTCACGAGTGTTTGAGACTCGACGATGAGTGTTTGATACTCGCTCACGAGTGTTTGATACTCGCCCACGAGTGTTTGATACTCGACGACGAGTGTTTGAGACTTGACGACGAGTGTTTGAGACTCGCTCACGAGTGTTTGAGACTCGCCCACGAGTGTTTGAGACTCGACGACGAGTGTTTGAGACTTGACGACGAGTGTTTGAGACTCGCTGACGAGTGTTTGAGACTCGACGATGAGTGTTTGATACTCATCCACTCGCAATATGGTTCGGTTAACGGTGAGCCGTCACCCTCACTCACTTGTTACCAAATCCCACAGCAAATTAATCTCATTTCCAACATATTTTAAATCTTGCTGCTGCTCAATCCATTGGGCAACAGCAGTGATTAAACTAGGAGTTTTTTTGCCTAAGTTGCCCAACGCATTGGCGGCGGTGTAACGGACACGTAAGTCCTCATCTATGAGCAACGCCAGCAGCCCTTGCAGCACCACATCTGAACTATTGCCTAAGTTGCCCAACGCATTGGCGGCGGTGTAACGGACACGTAAGTCCTCATCTATGAGCAACGCCAGCAGCCCTTGCAGCACCACATCTGAGCTATTGCCTAAATTGCCCAACACTTCGGCGGCGGTGTAACGGACACCTGAGGACTCATCTTTGAGCAACGCCAGCAGCCCTTGCACGACAATATCTGAGCCATTGCCTAACTTGCCCAACGCATCGGCGGCGATGTTACGGACACGTGAGGACTCATGTTTGAGCAACGCCAGCAGCCCTTGCAGAACCACATCTGAGCTATTGCCTAACTTGCCCAACGCATCGGCGGCGGTGTCACGGACACGTGAGGACTCATGTTTGAGCAACGCCAGCAGCCCTTGCAGCACCACATCTGAGCTATTGCCTAACTTGCCCAACGCATCGGCGGCGGTGTCACGGACACGTGAGGACTCATCTTTGAGTAGTGTCACTAGAGTGGTTATTGCCGCTTCTTTTTCCCCCAATGCTGCACGATATTCTTGTAATTGTATTTTATCTATATGTTCTGCTTTGTCTTTCAACAACTGCAAGGCTTGAGTTTCAAAAGCAGTTTCATTCAGACTGCAAAGTATTTGAAAAACCCGTGAGCGAATTTTGGAAATCACCTGTGGCGAGTCACTTGCTTCTAGTTCAATCAATGCCTGCAAAATTTGCTGTGGTAATTCATCATCTGCAACTTTCAAATCTCTCGGATTTTCTGCAAGACAACTGCCAGCAAATAATAAATCGCGGTGCAGCCATTTTTCATATTCGCTGTGCTGATTGAGAATTGCCCGAATCGTTTTGGCAGCTTGTTTGGGTTTTTGTTGTGCAACGAGCAGCAGCAAAACTTCTCGCCAATGAGGGTCATGAAGATGTTGTTTGATGTGTTGTAGCACAATACCAAAATCACCTTCATCGTACCACTGATAGATGATTTCTTGAGCGCAAAGATATTCCTGAAATGTTTTATGGACAAAGGCGTAGCAGTCTTGCCCTTGTTCATTGAGTAAACCTGTGCGATCTCTGATAAACTCTACAAAGCATCTTGCTTCTTTGTCAGCCTCCTGTAGTTCAATTTGTTTGAGCCTCTTGATGTCTGTACTTAATTGATGAATCAATTCATCTTTATCAATCAGCGTACCACCTTGTTTATCCCCTGTACCTCCTTGCGTATGAATCCAGTAAGCCAGTTTTTCTAGCAACCGTCGCAAGTCTTCCAGCCATAAATATTTAAATACCAAATGATTACTAAATTCTTTGTTTGCATCCCAAGACGTTAAAAGAGTTTCTACTGCTTTGTCATAAAGTTTATGGCGCTCTTTTGGCAGAAATGCTTGATAGCGATGAATCAGAGAAATAATCGTTAACAGCAGTGGATTTTGCGCCAGCAACTTAATTCTGTCATTATCAGCAAGTGCCTTTCTGAGGCTATCTTTACGTCTTTGTGCTTCTGCTAAATCTGAAACACGACTGTCATACCAACGATTGATAAACTCATCAATTTTGGCATCATCAAATGGTTGGAGTTGATAGTGAGGTAAATTCTGTGTCCGGAAAAAGTCGCGCCTATAACCTGCAGGACGAGAAGTAATAATGGCACGATTTAGAGAGAATTGCTCTAAGAAATTTTCAATACTATTAACAATCTCATATCACTTTGTTGAATCTGCAACTTCATCCAAGCCATCTAGTAGAATTAACCCTTGCCCAGCCTCTAGCCAATATTCAAAAAATCCTGGTGGTAGCTCTTGAAAAGATAAATTGTTATGAGTAAACTGGTTTATATATTCTAAGATATTGATATTTGAGTATCTCGATAAATCCCGGATTCTAATCAAAATTGGCAGGAAGTCTGTATCTGTTGCTAAACCCAGTTTTTGAGGTTGTTTCAGGGCAAACATCACAGCAAAATAACTCATCAAAGTCGTTTTACCTGAACCTGGTGCTCCTAGTAAAACTAACTTATGAGAAGTGCTTTCACTCAATAGCTGTTCTGCTGAAAACTTTCTCCCTGATGAGTTTTCTAATTGTACCAGTTGACGTTGCTCGCGAATTAATTCTTGCTGCTTGCTTAAGTCAATTGCTTCTGTAGTGAACGAGTTTCTGGCGGTATCAGTTATTTTAGTTATTAAAGTGATATCCGTTTCAGCATCTACTTTTCTTAAGGTGGGTTTGACTTCTTCCACCACATCTGGCATGACAAAAATATGAATTGCTTTTTCAGATTTTTCCACCTCCAGCCCTGCGACTGCAATCCCAGCAAATTTAACATCACCAAACCAGTGTGCCAGTTTCTTACAGTATTCTTCTTTGGCAACCTGAAAGCTTAAATCGGTGCTAGTTTTTTTCATACTGCACTATTAACCTGCTGTGGACTGTATTGTGGGTCATTTTGCAGAAATCTATTCTGTAGCAACCCTCACTGTATTGTAATAACCTAATTAGTTTTCTTAAATGCCTGTTGGTATTGCTCCATTCGTTTATTATCGATCAAATCTTTCTTTTCTTCTAAAAATTGGAGTGCTGTTGCGGCAAATTTAGTTTGACTCAAATCACAAAGAGTTTGAAAAACCTGATTTCTGATTTGCTCATCAGCTTGAGAATTCAGACTGACTTCTAACTCAACCAGCGCTTTCAAAATCTCTTGCGATGGACTATCGTTTCCAGTTTTTAAAAATTGTGGCTCTTCTGCCAAACAATTGCCTGCGAACAGTAAATTTTTGTAATACAGTTCTTTGTTATCTTTGTTATCTTTGTTGTAATTGAGAATCACTTGAAGTGCTTTAGCGATCGGCTTCTCTTTTAGCTCAACAATCAGCAGGAGTAAGACTTCTTGCCAGTGGGGGTTATAGAGATAATTTTCTAGATGCTTCTGCACCTCCTCGAAATCCATGTTGTCTTCATATACATATGCTATTCTCTGAGCACAAAGATATTCCTGAAATGTTTTATGAACAAAAGCATAACAGTTTTGTCCCTGTTCATTTAGTAAACCTACTCTATTGTTGATATGCTGAATCATTTTGTTTGCTTCTTCCTTAGCCTGGTACAGTTCAATACCCTTTAACTTTTTGATATCTTGGCTGAACTGTTCCATGAGTAATTCGCTGTCGATGAGCGTACTATCATCCTTATTTCCTGTACTTTCCTGGCTATGAACCCAGTATGCAAGCATTTCCATCAACGGTTTCAAATCTTCAGATTTTACATACAGCAACTTGGCAATTGGAGAAGATTGTTGAGAGTCACCGAATTTAGATTGTTCCCAATTCACCAGTAGCGTCTCTACCGCCTTTTTATAAAGATTATGACGCCGTTGTGGTAGACGAAACCCTTCATAGCGATGGAGTAAAGCAATAATTGTCAGTAGGAACGGGTTTCTTGCTAGTACAGCACGGCGTAAATAGGGCAACCATTTAAAATCCCTAAAAAGCTCATTCCATAATACTTTTGACTTTTGACTTTTGAATGAGTGACTTCCGCCTTGCGGTACTAGTAACTTAATGCGTTCTTTATCTTGCAATATCGTTATCAGATTTTTCTTCTGTGTTTCAGATTCCTGAGAGTCAGGAAAACGTATTTTATTTGCATACCACTTATCAAGAAACAGATGAATTTTAGGATCGTCAAAGAGTTGGATATAATAATGAGGAAAATCTTTAGTTTGAAAGTAACCCCGCTCATATCCTGCAGGGCGAGATGTAATAATAACTTTGTTATCTGCGTAAGACTTCTGCTGAAATAAAGTATAAATGTGTTGAATAATTTCTCTTCGCTTATTATAATCAGCAATTTCGTCTAAACCATCAAGTAAGATGACTACTCTCCCTCGCTTCAACCAGTAATCAAAAAATCCATTGGGAATGTTTATAGAATATTTAGGTGCAATTGAATTATGTAAGTGTTCAAAAAGATAGTTTTCTGACTGTTTTCCTAATTCTCTAATCTGAATTAAGATTGGTAACCACTCTATTTCTGCGGAGAGTCCTAATTCTTGGAATTGACGCTTGGCGATTTTGAGAGCAAAGTACTGCATCAACGTACTTTTACCAGAACCAGGTTCACCCAATAATACTAATTTGTCAAAATATTTCTCAGATGAACTTTGAGCCAATAGCTTTTTTGCTGAAAATTTAGAGTTTTGTCTATGATGAGCCTCCTCTTGTATATCCGGCATCACAAAAATATTTTCTAATTCTTCAATTCTATCTTGCTCCGTCGCTGGGACATCAATCCCGATTAAACGGAGTTTTTCCAAGTGTGAAATAAGTTTTTTTAAGTAATTTTCTTTAACATTCTTATACTCTATTGAGTACAAAGGAGTCTCTTGAAAATAAGTATCAGCAAATACACTGATCCAACGTTCAAGCTTATCCTCATTTAGTTCAATTTTTAATTGCCCTGCAACTCTCTTAAATGCCTCAATTAAGTTAGGTATATCCGGCGCGCCTCTTTGGATAGAACCTATGAGCGGCATTATTTAGTTACCACTGATAATAACTAACTCATAACTACTAACCAATAACTCCTAACTATTCCTCATTAAGGATTTTAGGAACTTTGAAAAAGTCACCTTCTTGTTCAGGCGCACTCTGAAGAATGTCTTCTCGGTTAGGATATGGTTGTAAATCGTCTGGTCGTGTCACATTCTTGACATCAATCGCTCGTAATGTTGGTGCCACATTATTAACATCTAATTCACTCAGTTGTTCAAAATAGTCAAGAATATTTCCCAACTGAGTTGTGAATTTCTCTTCTTCTTCGGGCGTCAACTCTAAACGCGCAAGATGAGCTACTTTACGAACTTGTTCACGGTCAATCATGGTTAGTTCTTAGTCATTAGTCCTTAGTACATGACAAATGACTAAGGACAAGTCAATTAAAAGAATACGTCAATTTGAGAACGTCCAGTGGTTTTTAACCAGTTTTGAGCTTCGATGTAGTTATTGGGAGCTAGACGAATCGCTCTCATCCAGTAATCAGCAGCTTTGTCAAACAGTGCTTCTCCTCCATCTTCGTCTCCTGCTTCTTTCGCCTTTTCCCCTTGATAATGGTAGATGACCGCGATGTTGTTTAATGCTTGGGGTAGGCGTGGATTACATTCCAGTGCTTGATGATACAATTCTAGAGATTTTTCGTGTTCTCCGTTGCTGGCATAGATAAGACCCATGTTATACAAAATGTAGCTGCGATCGTTGGTGTCTTCCTCTAGTGTCAAAGCTTCTTTGTAGTTTTCCAAGGCTTCGGCGTATTCTCCTTCCGACTGCGCCGACATTCCATCTCGGTAATAAACAAAAGCTTCTTTAGCTTTTTTATTAGTTGGCAGAATCTTCAGAATCAGATCTGCCATGACTGTAAAGCTTTTGTCAACAAAGTTATCGTTTTTCTGGGTTCTTGGCATAACGGCTTATGTGATAGGTTTGCCCCAATCATGACAATGACTAGGTACGTGAAGTACCCACCATCAAATCGGAGTACCGATTATGATGGGGGCTTCGCGTCTCATTCGCTGTCGCCTCGTTGTGTTGCCACAATTTGGTCTTACACAGCGTCTCTGGTATCTCTACCTTTATCCCCACTGTGGAGGAACCCGCGCAGCCGCCCTGCTTCCCAAGGCAGTTATTGATTTTTGTTTCGAGGCTCATCATGATATCTTGGTGGATCAGCGGACTCGCCTATTTCCCGAGCTTTGAACTTCCTGTGGCAAGCATCCTTTCTGCTATTTCGTGTCGCCTGACGCCACTTCTCTCAACGGAGGGAACCTCCGCACGAGAGTGGCTCGTCTGTATACATCACAATCGGGTGGGTCAACGACCGATAATATAGTACAACGTTTACTCGTTCCATTCCTTAAAGAATTGATGATTCCTCATACACCTTTCCCCTCTTTTTGCTGCGCAAAAAAAAACGGTCAAAGGTGTAATCGTCACCACCCGCCTTATATCCCGCCACTAAACGGAGTACCGTTATAGTGGGGGACGAGGGCGCGAACTAGTTAATGAGCGCTTGGGCGCTCACTAAAAGCTAATGTAACTGATAAGTACGCTAATTAAGAGTTACAAAGGCTTAATACAATCTGGAGTATTATGCTTGGCGCTGTTAACCACTTTGCTCACTGGGTAAGCAGTCATCGCCTCAGATGGGTAGGGGTGCAACAGTTGCTGTAACACCTCAGATGTTTGTACTTCTGGATTTAACCACACATCGTAATCCTGTTCTTGAAGAATAACTGGCATACGCTCATGAACTGGTTGCACTAATTCGTTTGCCTCTGTGGTCAAAATTGTACACGAGGCGATTTCCTCATCTTCTCCTATCACAGAGGCTGCGCCAACGGGCGATGGCGCAGAGCGCCCGCTTTGCGATCGCCATTGCTCCCACAATCCTGCAAAGCCAAAGGGCTTTCCTTCTTGGAGACGAAAATAATACGGCTGTTTTTTCTCTGCTTGGAGCTGCCACTCGTAAAATCCATCTGCTACTATCAAACACCGACGGTACTTGAATGCTGAGCGGAAAGCTGGTTTTTCTGCTACCGTTTCTGCCCTAGCGTTAATCAGCTTCGCCCCATTCGGTGCCTCTTTTGACCAAGAGGGAATTAACCCCCAACGTAACTGGCGAAATTCACGCTTCTTGCTTTGTTGATTATACAAGACTGCCCCGACCATTTGCGTAGGAGCAATGTTATATTGCGGCTTTAACTCGGGAACTTTTTCTACATGAAAGGTTTGATATAACGCTTCTGCTGTTTGGATTAAAGTAAATCTTCCACACATATTTTTCCCTGAACACAGTTAAAATTAACATTCAAATAGTGCAACAAATATTACTTTTATTTTTTATTTTTTCAGAGAATTCTGTATTGTACTAAAATGCTATATATCAATGAATTTTATCATATATATTTGTCTTTTTCGATAAGATGCTGTATTTTTACTGCATGATTAATTAACCATTTCATCTCAATCTTTTTTGGCATGGAAACCCTGCGTTTGTATGATTTTTTACTCTCAGGCAATGGCTATAAGATTCGTCTTTTATTGACGCAAATTGGTATGCCATTTGAAAGAGTAGAGGTTGATATCACTAAAGGTGAGTCTCGAACGCCAGAATTTTTAAGTAAAAATTCAAACGGTAAAATTCCCGTTTTGGAAGTTGAAACAGGGAAATATTTAGCAGAATCAAATGCCATTATGATCTACCTGAGTGAAGGGACAGAATTTTTACCATATGACCGCTTTTTACGAGCGCAAGTACTGCAATGGTTATTCTTCGAACAGTACAGCCATGAGCCTTATATCGCTACACCGAGATATTGGATTTCTGTTCTAGGTAAAGCTCAGGAATACCATGAAGCTATAGAGCAAAAACGTGAACCTGGTTACGCAGCTCTTAGAGTTATGGAAAAACACTTATCTAACTGTGCTTTTTTCGTAGGTGAGCGTTATACTATTGCGGATATTGGCTTGTTTGCTTACACTCATGTCGCTGATGAAGGTGGATTTGATTTGACACGATTTCCTGCTATCCAAGCCTGGATAGAAAGAGTCAAAGCACAGCCTGGGTATATCAGAATTACGGAAGAATTAAAGCCTTAGTAAGGCTTTTAACAAAATTGAAGAAGAATTCTGACTTCTGACTTGCTGAATTCTTCTTCAATTTTAGATAGTTTAATCTGTGTTAATTTCAATCAGCTTTTGCCGAGAAGATAAACCAGATTTAATTTTGATATACGATTTTGGTACATCAAATTTTTCCGCTAGTAGTTTAATTAACTCTTCATTAGCCTTGCCATCTACAGGAGGAGATTTTAAATGCACAGAAAGACTGCCATCAGCATCTTCCTCAATCTTTTGAATTTTTGAATTAGGTTTAACTTTAATTTTTTTTTGCATAACCTTTACCATGTAATAGATGTAACCACAACCAACCTAATACATAATAAGGAAAATCCCACCAAGAAAAAGTACTACCAATTAACCGGACATGATATTATCCCTTGCACCAAAGCTTTTTGGGTTTCAATTTGCTCAATCTCAAATCTCGTCAAGGGTATCTTCTGCTACCAGCTCCCACCACACCAATTTTGTGGCGATAGGATAGTTCGGCACCGAACCAGCCAGAAGCACTAGTCAGCGTACCAACAATGAGTGAGAGTAGGAGTCCCCAAGGTAATATTGCTGACTCAGGGTTGCCCAGACGCAGGATGAAGTTAACGGTTGTCAAGACTAGGATAGCCACGTTAAGAGTCAGATGAATCCAGCCAGCGGAACGCTTGCGAACTCGTTCAATTTGTAAAAAGTCGCTTATACCGATTAGCGCTGCTACTACGCCTCCAAGCAATCCGAGTCCGATTAACCACAGCGAAGCCCTTGCCCAAAAGAAATCACGAGTTAACCAGTAACCGAAGTCGCTACCCAAGGCGGCGGCTAAAAAGGCAATGGGAAAGATGACACTCAGGGGGTGTAAAGGATGCCCTGCGATCGCAACTGTGCTAGGTACACCAGTATCGTGATACTCTTTATCATCACTTTCAATAACTGGTGGGAGATTTGGGAACGGTGTCGAAGTTCTCTCTGTAGTTTCCATAATTTTTAGTATCCTAATTTTATGCGGAGGGAATTTGCTCCACGTAAGCTTCAGCTTGCAGTGTCAGTTTGTCTGTTTCCACTTCGAGTTGTTTAACTCGTAGGGTCATTCCTTCTAAATCAAAGTTACTGAGATTCAAAATTTCACTCGTTGCATTTATTAGAGCTTGCTCGCCTAGTCCCGGATTATCGGGCATTATAACTTTATCTCCTTTTTGAACATCCTTGCGTCAACAGGGTAAGCGCATCTCAAATGGGATTGACAAAACATACACTTAATGAATTAACGATCAAATAAGGATTTAGGGTTCGATTGATTTCTACGGGCTAATAGCGATGCCTCCGGCAAGCCGCAAAGCGTCTACGCCTAAGTGCTTATCAAGAAACGGGGCTTAATGCGATTCTTTGACTCTTTCTTGAGATTTTTGCGTTCTTATTGACAAGATGCGCTTGCCCTGCTTGCGTCAATCTAGAAAATTGGTATAAGAAATTTATCTATAGGAATCCGGTTTGATTTCTGAACTAACTCGTAGGGGGAGGGAACAGGGAACTCTTAACAGGGAAGAAGGAATAAAGGTGCACTGAGTTTTTTTCAAAAATCAAATAGGAATCCTATATCTGGCGATGGAGCATAGTATAGAGTGAATGTCTATCTAAAAGTAGAAATTGAAAAAGATGAAGTTTGATTTTCCTTTTTCTATCCAGAGTTTCTAAGCGATCGGTCAAAAGAAGGATGGAACCATCTTGATAGCTGTGCCACTTTGAGATTGGAAATAAGATGAAATAAATCTTCCAGAGGGGAGCCAGGAAATGGTTGCAACACTAGATGATACAAAACGTTCTGCTATTGCTATAAAGCTGGCAGATTTGAAAGCACTTCAACAATTGCTGATTGAAAATGAGCAGCAGTTGATTAAAGAAGTCAGCGACCAAGAAATCGCCGATCGCCTCCGGAATATGCTCAATGATGACCAGAAAAATCAAGGTGTTCTGGAAACTGTTATTGGTCAGTATGGCATCCAAGCCAAGCCAGAAAAAACCGTTTCAGAAATGATTGAAAAGGTTCGTAAATTGCAGCAAGGCTCTGAACTGAGCTTATATGAAAAAGTCTTTCACCATGAATTGCTGAAGCACCAGCAAGTTATGACTGGCTTGACCATTCATAAAGCAGCACAAAAAGTTGGTGCTGACGTCATGCTGGCGATCGGACCTCTCAACACCGTTAACTTTGAGAATCGCGCTCATCAAGAGCAACTCAAGGGTATTCTGGAAGTTCTGGGTGTCCGCGAACTGACTGGACAAGATGCTGACCAAGGTATTTGGGCACGTGTTCAAGATGCTATGGCTGCATTAAGCGGCGTTTTCGGTAGCGCTGTTACCCAAAACACTGACAAAAAAGATCTGAATATCCAGGATGTTATCCGTTTGGATCACAACAAGGTCAACACCCTGTTTACCGAACTTCTCGCAAGCCAAGATCCACAAAAGATTCAAGAGTACTTTGGTCAAATCTACAAGGATCTGAGTGCTCATGCTGAAGCTGAAGAGCAAGTCGTCTACCCCAGAGTCCGTCCTTTCTACGGTCAAAACGATACTCAAGAACTGTATGACGAGCAAGGTGAAATCAAGCAGTTGTTAGAGGAAATTAAGGGTCTCAACCCCTCTAACATGGAGCAATTCAAAGGTAAAGTGAAACAGCTTATGGACGTTGTTGGCGACCATGTTCGTCAAGAAGAAAGCGCAATGTTCGCTGCTATTCGCAACAACTTGAGCACCGAGCAAAGTGAGCAATTGGCTACTGAATTCAAAGCTGCTAAGACCGAGATCCAAAAGAAATTGGGCGTAGTCGGCGCTAAGTAGTCTATAGAAGTACTAGACGCAAATTTTTACGACTTTTGCGTCTAGTGATTAGTCTCGCTAAAGTATCAACTCCCAGCACTCTTGTACTGGGAGTTTTTATTTAGATATTTCAGTTTAACAATTTTGGTGCCAATATTTGTAAGCTGTGTAAGCCATCGTAACAACTCCAGTAATAATGGCAGATTCATCTACGTCAAAGAGGGGATGGTGTAATGGGTAATTAATGAGCCTATCTTTAAAGCCGACGCCTAAGCGAAACATACTACCAGGAGCGTGTTCTAAATAAACAGAAAAATCTTCAGCACTAAGAGAAGGTTCGGGTAACACTTGAACGCGATCGCTACCCCATGCTTCTTCTGCTGCTGATTGCATCAACTGCGTGAGGAAATAATCATTTTGCACGCTAGGTACGCCTTGGCGATAATTCACCTGATATTTTGCACCGTAGGAATAACAAATATTAGCGACAATTTTTTCAATCCAATTTGGGAGATTGGCACGGGTTTCAGGATGAAGAGAACGCACAGTTCCCAACAACTGGACTTTATCAGCAATCACATTCGGCGCTCTGCCACCGTTAATCTGTCCTATGCTCAATACTACGGGACGTAAAGGATTTTGTGTCCTGCTGATTGCTTGTTGCAGAGTGGTTATGACTTGCGAAGCAATCCAGATAGCATCTACCGCCTCATGAGGACGAGCACCATGTCCTGATTCACCGATAATGATAATCTCTAATTCATCAGTAGCAGCTGTCAATGCGCCGTAACGTACACCTATGGAGCCTGCGGGTATGGAGGGGAAAACATGAACACCAAGTATATTTGAAACCTTGTCCATTGCGCCATCGTTTACCATCCAACTAGCGCCTTGGGCGATTTCCTCTGCTGGCTGAAATAAAAATCGTACTCGGCCCGGTAACTCCTCTGCCATTTGAGACAGTACCATTGCTGTTCCTAAGCCGACGGTCGTGTGGACATCATGACCACAAGCATGCATGATACCTTGTGAGCGAGAAGCGAACTCTAAACCAGTACGTTCTATAATTGGCAACGCATCCAGATCAGTGCGAATTGCCAATAAACGCTCCGAATTGCCAGTTCCTTGCAGTTCTCCAATGACGCCAGTTTTACCTACTCCCTCTTGCACGTGAAGACCATTAGAAGATAAAACACCAGAAACAAAAGCAGATGTTTGGTATTCTTGACCACTGAGTTCTGGGTGAGAGTGGATGTGACGGCGAATCTCAATTAAACGGGGTGCCAGTTTTGTGGCTAAGTCTTTAATACGAGTGAGCATTGGTGAATTAAGTTACATACTGTTTTGTCGTTTTTTTCATGATAAAGAACTGTTAACCAACTAGATTGAAAATTGGGAATTGGGAACTGGGCAATGGGAATTGGGAATTGGGAACTAGGAACTGTGAATTGAGCATTGCCCCTTGTCCCTTGTCCCTTGCCCATTGCCCAAAATTCAAACAGGTTAATTCTTTTTTTGAATTTTGAATGAGCGAATTTTGAATTAAGCGGAGGGGTGTCCCCTCCTACTGTCCGTAACAGGTTGTACCAGGAACCTTCTCAGTTTTGAACTTATTACATTCAAATTGAGTTGGACGCTGTAGGGACCACCCATAAGATTTGTCAGAAGTGACAACGCCTGTAGGCATTGTAGTCAGCCGGAAATTTGCGCCTCGAAAGTTTGTGTACAGCAATTTAGCTCCTGTGATATTAGCAGCTTCCAAATTGGCACCTATGAACCCAGCAGAAGTCAAATTAGCATTTTCCAAAGATGCTGATTTAAGATTCGTACCTGTTAAGGAAGCACCCGAGAGATTCGCGGAAGTTAATACTGCAGTTTCTAGATTTGCACCTGTAAGATCAGCATTTGTGAGGTTTGCTTGAGATAAATTGGTAGCTTTCAAGTTTGCATCTCGTAAATTGACTCTACTTAAATTAGCTTGAGATAGATCAGCACCACTTAGATCACAACGAGGACAATTATTTGTTGTCTTCAAGAGTTCTAAGTCTTGCTCATTGAGTGCGAAGGCTTGTGCTGTCAACCCAAAAAAAGTGAATAGAACCGTAGTCGTAACAATCTTAATGTTCATATTTTTACAGATAAACTCAAGTTAGAGAATTTGGGCAAAGATGTAATGCTATACTTACATATAAGATTAGATCAACACATGACAAGAATAAAGAACTAATAAAGAAGTTGTTAAGTTTACGTAAATTCTTATAAAAAGACTGTTCAAAAGTGAACATAGTTAATAGAATAAAGATGTCATTCAGACATATACAGAAACTCTATAGCCTACGACTTATTTGTTCCCTCCCCCAGCCAGATATAAAAGCGGCTGGGGGAAATTATTTTTAGCCTACATTCCCCAGATGCGATACGCCTTTATGCGTCTGCTGCTCCACGCAATCGCGCAAAGCGCAGTGCGCTTGGGGAAAAGCTTTTCGGTTGACATACTCACCGACCTGAAGGTGCGGTGATTCTTGACGCTTCGTTGACAGATGCTACCGGAGTAGTCTTATCCCGTCTCTGCGTCCATTTAGAGTCGTGGCAATGCCCTATCCCGACTTTATTTATGTTTTTGGCTGCATTTTCGTCTCGGTCGTGTTCCGTGCCGCAATTAAGGCAACGAATCAACCGAATCAATAAATCAAGCTTGCCCCATTTGTAGCCGCACTCTGAGCAGACTTGACTGGTTGGTTCCCATCTACTAATAACGCAAAAATCCCTACCTAGCTTAGTTGACTTAGCTTCGCACTGTGTCCTAAAATCTCTCCACCCTTGAAAACTGATTGACGACGCATTAATCGACACAAAACGCGCAACCCTCCCCCTTCGGGTATGCCTTCTCCTGACGGAGACACTGCGTGAACGGCACGCCAAGGGCGAACGCCAGTTCCCTACGGTAAGTCCTGCGGACAGGCTGCGCCAACGCGTAGCGTCTCCCTTAGGAGAGGGAAACCCTCATCAAGGACTGGACTCACCAAATCAAGCAGGATTTTTCGTAATTCTTACATACCAGCCAACCTCCAGACGAAAAAAGTTTTCGGTATGGCAGTTATGTATAATTATTAAAGTAACTTAACACTTCTACATAATCTGAAACTGATATTGCCTAAAGCACAACAATACAGCAACTTGCAACTGGATAAAACACAGTCAGGGAATTATGGAGGAGGTTCGTATCTTGCCACTGTGCTTAACTGAGTTGAAAAGCACTGTAACTACTGATGGAGTGGTTCTGTGAACTGTTAGTGTATCTCATTACGAGCTTATTTTTGTGAATTTTCACCAAAAAAACCAAAACGAAGTATAACCGTGATTCAACAATTAGAAAAATCAACTAGTCATCAACTGAAATTTTCCAATGCATCTACCACAGGACTCGTCATTGCTATTGTGATTATTGCAACTTGGGTAACCAGCTTGATTTTATTAATTTCTGTGGATATCTCTAACTTTAATATCTTAACTTTATTACTTGCCGTACTTTGGCAGACATTTCTCTACACGGGATTATTTATTACGACTCATGATGCTATGCATGGGGCAGTCTTTTCTGCAAACAGTAAAATTAATCATTTTCTTGGTTCACTATGTTTAACACTATATGGCTTTTTACCTTATGAAAAACTATTAAAAAAACATTGGATGCATCATCATAATCCTGCTAGTGAAAAAGACCCCGATTTTCACGACGGCAAACATAAAAATTTCCTTGCTTGGTATTTTTATTTTATGAAAAATTACTCGACCTGGGGGCAAATGATCATCATAACAATTATCTATAACTCAGCCCATTTTATACTCCATATACCCCGAACAAATCTCACTTTATTTTGGGCAATACCTGCACTTATCAGTTCAATACAGTTATTTTATTTCGGCACATTCTTGCCCCATCGTGAGCCAAAAAGCGGTTACAGTGAACCTCACCGCGCCCAAACTATCCCATGTCCTGTTTGGTGGTCATTTCTCACCTGCTATCATTTTGGTTATCACGAAGAACATCACGAGTCTCCTCATATTCCTTGGTGGCAATTACCAGAGATTCATATGTTGAAGCGGTCAACAACTAACGATAACTAATGTATCAAATATGTGATTGACAGGATATTACGGACTTGCGTCCTAATACATAATAGTGTTGGCAATACACTCATGATGAACAGTGGATACTTTTCCAAAAAATGTTGGTAAAGCACCCACTTTTATAAGTTTCCACTGTTTGTCAAATGCTTACAGACTTATCGTTATAAACATTTTTTCATACAACTGCACTGCTGAGTTGCTTTGCTGTTTCAAAGAAGAAAGCGACATTCTCTTCTGGGGTTTGTGGAAGAACACCATGACCGAGATTGAGAATATGTCCCCAGTGACCAGCTTTGTGAACTGTGTCGAAAATGCGATCGCGGATAAATTCTTTAGATCCGAACAGGACACCTGGGTCAAGATTTCCCTGCACTTTGACGTGCTTGCCTAATCTTGCTCGTGCGTCTGCCATATCTACTGTCCAGTCTACAGTGATCACATCTGCACCCGATAGTGCCATCCTCTCAAGCAAACCTGCACTACCACTCACCAGTAGAATGAGGGGCGTATCAGGATGAGTTTCCTTCACTTGCTGGAAAACCCTCTGCTGATAGGGAAGTGCGAAGGTTTCATAATCTTGAGGACTCAACTGTCCTGCCCAAGAATCAAACATTTGCACAACTTGTGCACCACAGTCAATTTGATAGCGGACATAGGTGGCGATCGCATCTGCTAATTTTGTGAGCAACTGATGCAGCAGCGTCGGGTTGGAGAACGCCATGTTTTTGATGATGGAATAGGTTTTTGAACCTTTTCCCTCCACCACATAAGCGGCTAATGTCCAAGGCGCACCGACAAAGCCCAACACAGTTGATTTGTTACCCACTTCCTGCTGCAATGCCTGTAGGATTGTTTTAATGAAAGGCAGGGATTGTTCTGGTTCTAAGGGACGTAGATTATCGACTTGCTCGGATGTGCGAATGGGCGAGTGAATGATTGGTCCTTTGCCTTCAGCGATATCCATATCGATACCCAAACCAGGTAGCGGTGTGACAATATCAGAAAATAAAATCACTCCGTCCGGTTGAAAAGCTTTCCAAGGTTGTAAGGATATTTCAATCGCCACTTCCGGTATTTCCGAGCGATCGCGAAAAGAAGGATACTGCTCCCTTAAATCTCGGTAAGCTTTCATATATCGTCCCGCTTGTCGCATCATCCATACGGGGGGACGGTCTAACACTTCACCACGAGCTGCCCTGAGAAGATAAGGAGCGTTGGAGGAAATACCCATTTAACAGTTCATCCTAAACTCTTTTTTATGTCATTGTTTAGCTTATCATCCTAGGATTGCCCTTTTTTCAAGAGATTTGCCTTTGAAACTCTGCTCGCAAAAATTCTATTCAAATTTAGACTCAAAACTTAATAAATATTAAATTCTTATGCCACCCAATTCAAAACAACCCTATCAGAAAGTCTCTTTTAGTGAACCTCATCCGCAAAGATTTTTGATACCCCGCTTCCAGCGACGGAGTTTCTTCATCCAATTTACCCTCCTAACTGTGTTGGGATGGGTTGTTGGGGGAATTGCCAGTATAGCCATAGAAAAAACTATCGTAGAGGTAGTGCCATCTGTGGTTTTGCAACAGAAAATATGGTACGGCTTAGCAAAATACTTCAGTAATTGTGTGTTTGCGCTCATTTTGGGCGCAGATCAAGCACTTGTTCTTCGTAAATACTACATATCTGGTCTGTTGTGGATGTTTGCCACCAGTTTAGGCTGGCTAATTGCTAATAGCATTTCTGCAGAATGGATTAACTATATTGCATCCATTGCTTCATCATTAAATCAAAATTTATCTCCTGAACAAATAGCCATCTTGAGCTTTTTGTCAACCATCGCATATATCCTTTCAGGAATTTGGCTTGGGTTTTTCCAATGGCTAATACTACGGCGGTATACCATAGGTGCTTGGTGGTGGATTTTTCTGCCCTCAATTTCATTTCTATTCATCAGTATTTTGGTTTGGTTGCTTTCTCTTGTGCAAGAGTTTATTCCAGAAGTTCACCACGCTCAGGTTGTATACTTGTGTGGACAAGGATTGACAGCGGTGATTCTGGGAGCTATACCAGCTCTTGGCTTGTGTACTTTAAAAAGAAAAACCAGCCGGAACACTGGAATTTCTAGTTATGTTTAAAATAAAGTTCTTTCAGTGCAAACGTACTAACGCAAGTTGCTAGTGAGATCAGAGTTTACGCCAAAATAAAATTCGCTTATCAAGCTTTGAGTGATAGTTCAAAGACATTTGAGAATGAATGTGACATGAATGATTACTTGGATGACTACGAACTTAATAACCTCGATTTTTACAGAAAAAATCATGGGTTACAGCTTTATTACAACTGGTCTGGGGAAGTTTTGTGGCAAGAAAAACCAGACAAGCCAAAGGATAAATTGTTCTCTATTATTGGCATGAATGCTACGAAAGTATTTATCAAAACCGATCCTAACTACGGCGAAGTCGGGTATCGTATTAATAGAGAGTTGGGTTTATTTTGTGACCCAGTAACACAAGAGATTTTGCAATTTTGGAAGTCACCAAACGCAACTCAAGTAGTACCAGTAGTACATATTGCTAACCGAATTGTACAAGGCTCAGTCAAACCAAGGAAATATGTCATAGCCAAAGGCAGTGGATATATCACTTCTGTAATAGAAATTCCTTTAGAATATCCGCATCCGTTAGCAGGAGATAATAAATATTCGGACTATTGCCCTGGAGAAAAGTTTAAGGGAGTTGAATACTTTACATCAAATACTTGCCGACCTGATGTTTCTGATGTTCCTCCTGCTCAGTGGGCGAGAGACTGTCCTTGGATGCCTTGGATGAAGTTAGGATATGGTCATCTAGCTAAATTAAGGTTTGAAACAACAATATCTAGAGTAGATTCTTTTGAGCAACTTAATCCTAAATTGGTCAAGCTGGTGAGGGAAAAAGTACCAATTTATGAATTCACACCTACGGAAAGTGATGAGCCAAATATGACGAGCATTCAGTACTTTAAGAAACACTTTGAATCCTACTTGAGGGGCGATATTTTTCCTATCGAGGAAACCTCTTGATCGTTTAGGAGTTAATATAGTTTAGTGAGAGCTAAAAACAGAAAAGTTAGCGAATTCCACATAGGGTAGACATTACGTACCTTATAAGAAAATAGGGAGAATTCAAGAATGCAATTAGAAGAATATTTCGACTTTCAACGTCCTGATGATATTCGGATTAGAGGGACACGAGTAGGCATTGAAAACATTCTTTATGAATATATTTATCGCAGTCGTACTCCTGAAGAAATTGTCAATAGTTTTTCTACTATTACCTTAGAGCAGGTCTACGCCACCATTCTCTACTACTTGTACAACCAAGAAAGCGTGAGCAAGTATATTGCTAACTGGCTAGAGTCAAGTCATCAGCGATGGAAAGCTCAACAACGAAATCCTTCTCCCACAATGCTCCGGTTGCGACAGCTAAGAGCAGAACAACAAGCAAAAAAGTTTCGATTTGAGACAAGTGGCTATAACTGCTAGTTCATGACCAAGTTTTATCGAGTTTGCCTTTTAAACCATAAAACGTTCCTAATAAGCAAGCCCAAATTTTTATCACCCTTTCTTCAGAATCATACATAAAGATAAAAGCTAGGGTACGGATGAGAAATTTGAAGCGTCGCAGACAGCTTGTTAGTTTGTACCATCCTTTTGCGTAGCGTATGGATAAATATGTGTGATTTCGGCAAATGTAGTAGTGGCGAAGAGCAGAGTATTTTTGTACAAAAATTTCTTTACTAAGAAATTTGACTTTAATAGGCTGACCGAAGTTATGGTACATAATTGCACTAGGAACAATTAGATTCTTAAAACCTTTTTGTCTAAAACGTAATCCATAATCAAAGTCAATGCCATCAATGAATAAGTCTCCTCTAGGAGGTGAAATAGTTTGTGCTACACTCAAAGAAATTAGGGAGCCTGAGGTGATAGGTGCATCACACTCATAAAAATGAACTTCGCTATTATGCTTACAAGCAACAAAGCGATCGCATTTATATACTGCACCCTCTACAATTTCATGAGTTCTTTTATCTATAGCAGTAGGAGCGATAATCCCAATTTTATAATTATCGCAAGACAGTTTTTCGTATGTATCTACGAGAGTATCAAGACAGTTAGGAGTGGGTACGCTATCTTGATCAAATGTCCACAAAAAGTCGTACCCTTGGCTAATCGCCCACTCTATTGCTATCCTCAAACCCTCACCAATACCAATATTACTTGGGTGATGGCTGACTATGATTGAACTGTCAGCATTATCTAGTAGTGAAACAGGCGAATTATCTAAAACAAACACAGCATTGACTTTGTAAGTTTGTTGACTAATTGCCTGAATACACTGATTAACAGCGGCATAATCTTTGTAAGCAGTAATGTAAGCTGCTACTCTGTTCTTACTCAAAATAACCTACTTTTTAACCCAACTGGGTGGTAATTTTTTATAGACTTCAATATCCTTAAATTCTACTGGAACTGCTGGACCATTGGATTTTACCCATTCTGCCATTCGCTGAATACCTGTTTTCAGATCAATCGGTGCAGGAGGATTAAAGACATGACGAACTTTGTTGTGATCGGAATAAGCGTGTACGACTTCATTACGTGCATCTAAATGCTTAATCTGAAGAGGTTTATCAAATGCCTCGGCAATCTCTTCTGCTAACTGAAGTATTGTATAGGGTGTGTCAGCACCAACGTTAAACACTTGATTAATTGCTTCAGGTACAAGGGGACTACGAGCAATCAAAGGTGCTACATCATCCACATGAGAGAAAGCACGTGTTTGCAAACCGTCACCGAAGACACTCATCGGTTGGTCCTGCAAAACCTGATTCATAAAAATACCAATAACATTACGATATTTATCAGCAATGTTTTGCCGTTCCCCATAAACATTGTGAGGACGGAAGATTATATAATTTAGACCAAACATTTCATGAGCTGCTTTCAAATCTAGTTCCACAGCATACTTAGAAATACCGTAAGGGTCTTCTGGTTGTGGAAGCAAATCCTCAGTCATGGGAAGTTGGTTAGCACCATATACAGCTATTGAAGATGTAAAAATGAAACATTTTATATCATTTTTGACTGATTCATTAATCAAATTTATAGATGCTATTAAATTGGTTTGATAGTTATAACGCCGGATGAAATGAGAAAGCCCTTCAGCTGCATAGGCTGCTATATGATAAACATAGTCAAACGGACCATATTGCCAAAGTGAGGTCACAAAATTTGGATCTTTTAAGTCACCTTCAATCCATTTACTGCTAGTAGAAACATTCTCTATAAATCCACCTGATAAGTCATCTGTTGCGATAACTTCCATGCCTAGAGAAAGGCAATGATCAACAACGTGTGAACCGATAAATCCTGCTGCGCCTGTTACTAATACTCTCATTGTTGTTACCTTCACACCTTAAGTGATATGTTGCTAAAATTATACAAGTCTTTTTCATAAAAATCTTAGTAGCAAAGTTTTAAAATCATTCAATTTTCAACGACACAATAAAGACCTGAGTATTGTAGGAATGCTGAAAACTTGTGTGTTGTTATTTTTGGAATCCAGATGTACGAGAAATCAAATGCTTTGCCTGTCTATGCATGATAGGAGGCAGCATTTTTTTGACTTGATTGATCAGCCGAGCAGTTAATTCAGTAGGTTCTGGTTCTTGTAAAATAGGGCGATCGCTCCAACGAGCAGCTCGAAATGGTTGTCTACAGTATGCATCCAAGGGACCAATTGTCACATCCCAAGTCAGCCGCTCTCGAACCAATTGTTGAGCATTTTTGCCTTTACAGCGCACTTGTTCTGGATTATTCAGGATTTCTCGTGCAACTTGGCGAATTTGTGACTCATTGGCAGGATCTACAATCCAACCTGCGTCATATTCTGCAATATACTCTGCTAGCTCTGCATAATTGTTATAAACTACTGGCAGACCACACCACAGATATTCGACAGTACGGGAGGTAAATGCCATCTCGCGTTCTGGGTTCCGAGACATGACATCCCATGCAACGCTAGCTCCTGTATATTCATTGATGAGTTTGTCTCTTGGTGTAGGAGGGTAAAAGCGTACATGGCTAGAATCTCTAAGTTGCTGGCTAAGCTTTTCAAAACGCTCAGAAGGTAGTGTCATCCAGGGATGCTTTCCGCCAAAAAACCGCAGTTCTCCACGTCTAGCCGCTTCTAATTCCTCACTTAGCACTGAAAGTCCCAGTGTCGGATCTTGCCAAGGTAGGAAAACTCCACCGTAAACAAAGATTGGCTCTTCAGACCAGCAAGAGTGATTGGGCAACTCTGGAGACAGCGAGAATGGTATGACAGAAATGGGAAATTCATGCAGGTCTAGCCCCGCTACTAACAACCAGGCAAGGTAATAGTATAGCTGTTTAGTTCCAGCACACGTGAAGTAATCAGCACGGGATAGACATGCTAACTTTGTACCAACTATTTGCTCGACGTATTTTGGTTCACGGAAATGAGTTTCTAGCAATAGTGGACCGTGAAAATCAACTACTATATGACCCCTTGGTGGGTTCTTCAAGGCATCCAACATTGGCCAATGTTGAAATAGCAAAATATCTGGATCTATCTTGCTAACAAATTCATCCAAAGTCTCTGGCTCAAATAGATGAACTTCTATCCCTGTGTATTGACATGCCTCGGCAACTTCCCGCGACATGGCAAATTCTACATCATGTCCACAACTGCGTAAACCTTGTCCCAAACCCCATGCCCGTAAGGCAGCACCTGTCGTTGATTGACCTTCAAGGGGTAAGATATCGGGGGTAATTACCAACACACGTGCCATGAGAAGCTATACCTACCACTAATACACATCCTATATAGTATGATTCTGCTTACTCATTTCCTGCCAACCCAACTGTCCGCTTCAGTCGAAACCACGCTGTTCGTAATTTCCAAAACTTACTGCTTTCCATTGCCGTAATCAGGTTGCGTAGTGTCTCTAGTTCTACCTGATTGGATTGAACCATAGGCTGTAATTGCTCTACCAATTCGACCTTATTTCTTCCCAACCCGATCGCCCGCTTCAGTTTACACCATGCCTGCCGTAATTGCCAAAACTTACTGCTGTTCATTCCTCTAATCCGTGCCTGTAATTTCTCTATTTCTGCTGGCGCAGTTCGTAGTTTTTCTATTTGTACTGGCATTGGAGGATTCGGTAGTGAGCAATATCGCATACTTGGGTGGCGGACGAATTGATCTATTGCATCAATAGTCTTTTCCCAGTTTAATTTTTCTTGAGCTAAGCGTTGTGCATTCTTGCTTTTCTGGAGCACAATTTCAGGATGGTCAAATATCTCATTGATGACACTAGCGATCGCTTCGGTGTCTTCTGGATCTACAATCCACCCAGCGTCGTATTCGCGGATGTAGTCAGACAGTTCAGCATAGTCGTTATAGATGACTGGCAATCCACACCACAGATATTCCACTGTGCGAGTCGTGAAGGCTAGCTCTCGTTCTGAGTTGCGCTTCATTAAATCTATTGCTACATGGGCAGAGGTATATTTGGTAATCAATTCTTCGTGAGAAACCATACCCGGTGCGATAACACGAGGACTTTTTTGCAACTTCAACAGTAAAGATTCAAAAATTCCCGTATCTACCTGATAGACTGGATGTTTGCCACCAAAAAAGTACAATTTTCCAGAATTACGCTGATTAAGTATCTCGACTAATACGGACAAACTTATTGAGGGATCTTGCCAAGGTAAAAAAACCCCTCCATACACGAAAGCGATTTCATCTTGAGGGTGACGTTCTGGTAAGTTTGGGGATAGTGAAATTGGAATAGCTGCGGTTTTTTCCTGCCTATCCTGTTCAGTCCAGCCAGATCGCTCTAACCAAGACTGAAAATATTTTCGTTGCTTGTCTCCAGCGCAGGTAAAAAAGTCAGCCTTACGCAGCGATCGTAGCTTTGATTGCACATTTTCCTCTGGCTCTCCATAATTTTGGTATTCCCGCTCTAAAAGGTGAGGACCGTGTTGATCTAAAATCACGGGAATTCCCAGCATCTCAGTAGGTAACGCATCTATGATTGGCCAGTTACATACCACTACTACATCTGCTTCAGCTGCATGAACTACCGCCAGCAATGTACCAGGCTCCCACGCTAGTTGTGCAACTTCTGGAGTAACAAGTTTTTCTCGACCAGTTATGGCAGCTTTGGGCATTGAGAAAATAACGTCGTGACCTCTACTCTTCAATCCCTGCCCCAAACCCCAAGCCCGTAACCCCGATCCAACTGTTGGCATACCTGGAAAGGGCAGTATGTCTGAGCTAATCACTAACACTCGTCTAGGAATACCCTCAAATAGGCACTGTAAATCAAAAGCATCGGCAACCGTGAACTGACTCGGCGCGTCAACATCTGGCCAGAAACGGAAGGGCCATCGGAACAACTGTGCAACTTCTTTGTCTTGTCGTCGCCGATTATCCTGTACGAAGCGTCGCTTCTCCATAATCCGTGGCAGATTTTCTACAACATCTTGAATGGCAACCAACGTACTGACATTCTGTTTATCCAGCAAGATAGGTAATTCAGAAGGTTCTTTTAGACTTTTTATGTAGTAGTCATCTTTATCTATTTGTCCGCTACGAAGCGCTTGCCCTACTACACCACTAACCGTTGCCAGCAAGACGGCAGGTAATACACGCCCTAAGTTGTTATCATCATAGTTTTTGATGACTGAATAAAGTACATTGCGTTTGTAAAGTAATTGCTTACGGTAATACGAAAGTTTGCTTGCAGAGCCATGATGACGATGATGAACAATTGCATCGGGAGCAAAAACTACTTTGTAACCCATCAGCCACAATCGCCAACCTAGGTCAGAATCCTCGTAAAACATGAAATAGTCATCATCAAAGCCACCTACTTCAAGGAACACTTGCCGATCTATCAGCATTGCACCACCACAAGCGAACAGGAGCGGCTTAATGTTGCAAAACTGATCCGACGTGAAAGGTTTGCCCATTCCTTCTTGATAGGCAAACCCAGCAAAGTGACTAGCACATCCAACAAAATCAAATCGAGTTCCGTCCCAGTTAAGAATCTTGGCTCCTACACTGACAACTCCAGGTTCGCTCTGTACAGCTTTTACCAATCCCTGGACAAATTGGGGATCTACCCACATATCATTGTTTAAAAATATAATATACTCACCTGTTGCCTCACGCGCACCGCAATTGTTTCCTGAAGCAAAGCCCAAATTTTCTTCATTGCGAACAATTCGTACCTGAGGAAAACTAGCTTGAACGTACCCTATAGAACTATCTGTAGAGGCATTATCTACTAACATTAATTCAAGCCGATCTTTTGGATAATCAAGCTTGAGCAATGAAGAAAAGCAATCTTGTAGATGCCTCAAACCATTATAGTTAAGTACAATAACAGTAACTGTGGGTAGGTTAGACATATTATTTAATCCTCCTGGGAAAGAATCCCGAGTTGAAAGTTGTGTCAGTCTAAATTTATAGCAGTTATATTTACAGCAACTTGTTTAAGATTATTTACAAAATCCCCCAAGTTTTTTCAGCTTTAACCACTGTGTCCGCAACTTCCAAAATTTACTTGTTTGCATCGCGGTGATAGTAGCTTCCAATTGTTCTAGTTCGGCTTGGGAGTGTTGCAGTTGTGATTGTGACTGCTCTAGTTCGGCTTGGGAGTGTTGCAGTTGTGATTGTGACTGCTCTAGTTCGGCTTGGGAGTGTTGCAGTTGTGATTGTGACTGCTCTAGTTCGGCTTGGGAGTGTTGTAGTTGTGATTTTGACTGCTCTAGTTCGGCTTGGGAGTGTTGCAGTTGTGATTGTGACTGCTCTAGTTCGGCTTGGGAGTGTTGTAGTTGTGATTTTGACTGCTCTAGTTCGGCTTGGGAGTGTTGTAGTTGTGATTTTGACTGCTCTTGCTGATTTATCAGCTGAGAATACTGTTCATGTAATGCTGCATATTTACCTTCTATTGATAATGGGAATGCGTGTATAATATACTGAAAAGTATCTGCATCTGCATCTTGTTCAATTTTCTGAGTTAGTTCTACACTGAAGTCATTTTTATCAATATGTGGTAAAAGAGGAATATCAGAGAACACAGGTACTTTAGTGCAATCAATATTACCAATCAAGTATCCTGAACGCTCAAACAGATCCACGATTGTTTTGCGTGTAAAGAATCTTAAATGCGTAGAATCTAAAATTCCTAGTTCTGTATACTCAAACTTACCCTGCAACAAGGATAAACGAATTGCCCCATGAGCAATATTGGGAATTGAAGCTACCACATATCCATCTGACTTCAATATGTGCTTTGTTTCCTCTAGAAGTCTCCACGGGTTCCGCAGATGTTCCAAAATATCTCCAAATACAGCTACATCAAATTTTTGATCTGCCAGCACTTCAGTCAGAGACACCAAATCCAAATCGGCTACGATGACTTGTTCGCAGTATTTTTCAGCAATCTTTGCAGCGTCTTGATTAATCTCAATTCCTGTTACTGTGCATCCTTTTCTTGTTAGTAGTTGAGCAAAATAACCAGTTGCACAACCAAAATCTATGACTTGCTTGTTTTTTTCTACCAAGCGGGACATTTTCTTGAGACTATGATTTTCGTCTAATTCGTCTTCAGTAAGTTCTTGGTAGGATGGATAATCTTTTTTCCTGTTACTGCTCATAAATTAACCTTATTACTTACCACCAAAGCATATTCAGTGGCGATTAAGTTCATTCTTTAGATTCTTTACAACCTTTTTAAATAGCCATTTGGGTTAAAAGTTGTCAGAAACTTATGGCACTCTTTGTCTATGTAAAAGTTTGAATTCTTCTCAAGAAACTCTTCAACTGCTTCCATTGGTCCGCTACCAAATTCTGGTAGAACAGGATGACCATTTAAGTTAGTATCTTCGACTATTAAATAGCCACTTGATGGTATTAATTTACTATATATCAATATTTCTTGCAGCACATGATTTTTAGAGTGATCTGAGTCAAGAATAACTAGAGTGTTTTTCTTTTCTACGATTTGAAAAATCTGCTGTGCAATCTCTAAGCTAACAGAACTACCTTGTATAAGTTTAATATTTTCGTATCTACTTAAGTCATGACGAGTTTGCTCTAAAATATTAATATCAATACCAATGACTTCTCCTTTTCCAACTAAATTGCACACATCAGCCAGAAAAGCTGTTGTGCCTCCAAAAGCAACTCCACACTCAACAATAAAATCAGGTTTTTGACTACTGATAATTTCTTGATAAAGCCACAAATCGAGGGGACATTTTAAAGCTTTAATTCCCAACCAATAGGTATTTTTCCATGTTGGCTCACCATTAATTATTGGCGTATCATAATACGCTTTAGAAAAATGGTTAATGACTTCAGTCAAGTTTGCAACTTCTTTGTTGATAGGTATCTGTTTGCTGAAATTATTACTATACATAATTGACTATTCCCTCTTTTTTTGGAGTGTTACAAGGGTTTTTTAAAATATTTACCGTCATTGGTTGATCAACTAAAGCATGAATCCGCTTACCTGTATTGGGAGGCAAAACTTGAAAAACAATTGCATTATCTATCCAGTCGAAAGTTATAGCTGAATAGTTTTCCGTTCCAGCAACTGTCAGACTGTAAGAACCTGTTTTTAAAGGTAACTTAAATTTTAATTCAATTTGTAGCCTATCTCCTGGGTCTAACTTCCCTATTGGATAATTCTCTTCAAAAGTATTGCTACCAATAATTTCATTTCCATTCTTATCGCAAATATAGAAACCAACAATGCACCCTTCAAGTGGCTGGTTTACCTTTAAATTAATTATCAACGTTACTTCTTCATTAAACCCGAAAATGGGACTTTCGCTAGTGTACTCTCCAAATTGATCAAGTAGCTGTACTTCCTCCATAACAGCCTTACCGTTTCCTCTACGTTTTGGCTTGACTTTTCTTGAAGATTGTTGGGTTATGTCAACTCCATTACAACTTAAGGCAGAAGAGTTATTCGGCTCGCTTGATTTACTTTCAACATCAACTTGCGCTAACTCCAATTCTAGTTCTGTAAGTAATTTCATGTATTCTATAATGACGGCATTGGGCAACCCTTTAGTATATATTTGCCCGTCATGAATCATGACGGCTGAATTACATAATGTTTTAATCGCCCCGGAATCGTGAGAGACAAATAGGGTTGTTACTCCAGAATCCATCAAAGCTCGCATCCGCCGCATACATCGGTGCTGAAAAACAACATCGCCGACAGCGAGAGCTTCATCAACAATTAAAATTTCAGGGTCAACATTGACTGCTACTGCAAACGCCAAGCGGACAAACATCCCACTTGAATAAGTTTTAACAGGTTGATCTATAAAGTCTCCAATATCGGCAAACCCAGCAATGTCATCAAATTTGTGTTCAATTTCTCTTTGACTTAATCCCAACAGCCGCCCATTAAAAAACACATTCTGCCGCCCGGTAAATTCTGGATTAAACCCGCTACCAAGTTCTAGTAGTGCCGACACTCTACCCTTAACACGTACTTCTCCCGTGCTTGGTGTCAACGTACCAGCAATAATTTGCAGCAGCGTACTTTTCCCAGAGCCATTTCGCCCAACGATTCCTACCGTCTGTCCCTTGGGAATTTCTAAGTTAATATCCCGCAGCGCCCAAAATAAATCTGCTCTGCTCTTCCCAGGTAACAAAAGTTCCTTGAGTCGATCTACAGGATGAGCATACCGCTTAAAGCACTTCGAGACATTCTTTAGGGAAATTGCAATTTCTTCTCCCATGCTTTTGCTGTCAATCCTTAAAACTCTCACACCATAATCAAATCGCACTTTTTGAAGCCATTTTGTCTGAATTTGGCACCATATAATCATAATATGGTAGCAAATTGCTCAGCAAATACTACGGCTTCTACTAGAAACTACCACACTGTAGCGCAGTCAAGGATGCTGACGATACATTTTACCTGCTACGCCATATGCTTTTAAACTCAATGCCTCTTTTGTCATCACTCCCAAAAAAGCATCTTTACTTACTTTAGGAAGCTATAGGAACTCAAAAGTTCCCCCGTATCCTCCAAATCATTTTCTCACGTCTAGTGGCAAGTTATCCGGTTCAATTAACCAACTGACTGTTTCCTATCGAACTGCCAAAGCTTACAATACATCTGCAAAAGCAGGACGCAAGCGTTGATAACACCACAGCCCGCCACAAAAAATGACAACTGCAACTATTGAAGCAACTCCCCACTCGCCCCAGTGCTTCACCTCTCCAACTAAAACTAAGTCACGGTAAACTTCTGCAATAGCTGTCATAGGATTTAACCAAAACACCCAACTTCGCCACTCCGGTGGTATTGACGACGCTGGATAAATAATTGGTGTCAAATACAACCAAATTTGTAAAATGACTCCTAACGTTTGCGGAATATCTCGCAGAAAAACTGTTAGTCCCGTCGTTAAATAACCCAACCCTGCTGTCAGCAATAACTGTGGTAGCCAGACTAACGGCAGGAGAGCTAAAGTAGTATGTAAAGTATGATTATTTAGCGCCACAAAAAAAATCAACGCCATTAAACCAAAGGAGCTTTCAATAAACGTTGACAAAACTGGCACCAGCGGTAATAAAGCTAAGGGAAACACGACCTTTTTGACTAAATTCGGCTGTGTTACCACCGAACTAGCCGCTTGAATCAAACCACCACTAAAAGCAATCCAAGGTAGTAACCCTGCAAATAGCCACAAACCGAAGGTAAAGTTATTTTCTGGTAAACCTTTAAGACTCAACTTCACCTTTAACACAATAGAAAACACATAAGTATAAATTAGTAACTGCGATAGCTGATTCAGCAAAGGCCATAAATTCCCCAATATAGAACCCTTGTATCGTGCCTCCAAATCCCGTCGCACCAAAGTTCTCAGCAAATCGAACTTTGCCCACCACTTTTCCTCAATTGGCAGGATACGCTTCAGCCTCCCTGCTTTTCGGACAACTCCTCGCATTGTTCGCAACAATCCTCGCTTCCTCACTCACTACCGACACAGCAAATTTCTCTCAATGAAGCCCAAGAACTATGAAAGTTCCCGCGATACTTGCTATTAGGCTATTAGCAGAATAAGTTTTTTCTGTAAAATGCGCTGAAATTACCTTGTAAATTATACGATGAATTGGAGATTTTGCCGCAAATTTTCTCTCCAACCTCGCCTCTGGTGAACTCAGTCAAACCCTGTGGCTCACTTCCACTCCAATCGTAACTATTGCGCCAACTATTACTAACCAAACACCTGCTTGTTACCACTCAATGCCAGAGATTAAGAGAATTGCTTCTTCAAATTTCAGGCAAGTTATCCGGATCAATTCCCTGAGTACGCAAATACTCCGCCAGTCTTTCAGCCCGTTGACGTTCTTGCTCTGCTCGTTGGCGTTCTTGCTCTGCTCGTTGGCGTTCTTGTTCAACTTGTTGTGTAGATGTTAGTATCCATCTATTATTCGCATCGTACCAACGCAGCCATAGACCTGTTATATTCTCGTAGGAACCTTGCCAAACTCCTAAACCTAGCTGTACTTCTTCTAGCCACAAACGTTGCTTGGGTAAAGACAATTCTTGGTAATGAGTTCCTTCTAAACGAAAACCTCGCAGTTGATTGCTGTATCGGTCAAACACAACATAGTAGGGAATACGTAAAATTTGCTCATAAACTTGCCACTTGGTTGGGGGTTTGTTGACTTCCCTGAGGGTTTGTCCCAAATCTTCCTGTTCTGTACCAGGTGAAAGCAGCTCAACGACGAGAAATGGATCAACTCCCTCTTGCCAAATCACATAACTCAAGCGCAAGTCTTGTTGTTGTTGAGCACGAGAAATCCCCAAAACCATATACCAATCTGGGCGTTTGTACCACAATGGATGACGAGGATCATAGTAGAGGTTTAAGTCAGTAGCAATTAAAATTTCCTCAGGAGGATAGTTAGAAGGTTGGCAAGTTTCGCTGAGCAGTCTGGGTTGAAAAATGTGAAATTCATCTGGCAATCCGGATTCCTCTACTAATTCACTAGGCAAATCATACATCGTTGGAAGAACTTCTTGGGGTGGACGGGGTGGATCAGTTTGATACATAAGGTGGTACCTCTTACTTTTATAATCGCAACTGCTAAGTCAAACTATCTGGATTAATACCCAACGATCGCAACTGCTGTGCTAACAACTGCGATCGCTGTCGTTCTTGTTCCAAAAGCAACTCTGCTTCAGAAACCCGTTGCTGTGCTTCAATAGCCGCTTGTTGTGCAACTCTCGCCGCTTCCTCTGGTGTTGGCACTAAATCCCCTTCAGACGTGAAGTATCGCAGTTTACCTGCATCTACACCCAAATATAGACCTAGTACTTGACTCCAGCGCCATCCTCGTGCATCTAGTGCAATTTCTCGATATTCATTGCCTACCAACTCAAAACCAACAAATTCCAAATTTTCCGGTGAAAACCAAAAATATTCTGGAGTGCGAAATCGGCTTTGATATAGATTTTTCTTCAAATTTCGGTCAACTTTAGCTGTACTTTCAGAAAGTAATTCAATAATCAAGTCTGGATAACGACCATCTTCCTCCCAAACAACCCATGAATTACGGGGTCTTTTCTCAGTATTTTTCACCAAAAAAAAGTCTGGTCCTCTGAAATCGCGATTCCGCAATTGCTGGCGACTAAAATATATCGTAAGATTCGCGCCGATAAAGAAATCATTCCTATCGCGCCACAACCACTCCAAACAAGTTACTAGCAGTAGTAGCTGCATATAGTGCAAAGAACTTTCCATTTCTGGCTCATCACTCAACAACAGACTTGCATCAGGCATCTGTTGTTCTAGCTGTTGCGCTGTGAAAAACATCTGCTTACACCTGCTTACTTATTGATTTCATTTTAGTCATTGGTCATTAGTCATTAGTCATTAGTCATTAGTCAAAAACTATTCTTCTCTTCTTGTCCCCCTATCCCCCTGTCCCCCTCATCCTCCTCATCCCCCACTCCCTCTCGTGTACCAGATTCAGCTACACTGAGTCTTGGTTTGTCGTGTTGTAAGTTGGCATGGAAATCGGACAAAAAGTTAAAGTCGTTCGTTTGCGCGATCGCGTATCTTCCCCTGTTGCGAAAAGGCTAGGACAAGTTGGCATCATCGAAAGCTACAAAATGACCGATAATAGCGGCGTTGGTGTAGTGGTCAAGTTTGAAGATAATTTTGCCACTTGGTTTTTTGAAGATGAACTCAAACTCGTCCAGTAGCACAGAAGTCTCTTGCGATCGCGCCTTGGCTGGCACTCTGTGCCATCGCAAGGGAAAGCAGTGCCCTTTGGGCAAGAACTATGCCCTCCGGACACGCTACTTTGCAATTCTTCGCGTGTCTCCTACGGAGGAGGCACGGGGGAAGCTGCTAAAAGAAGCTGAGTGCTAAGTTGGAGTTGGAAAAACCAGCGGTAAAAATAGGAATCAAGTAATGGCCCTGATACTGACATTTTTGGGCAAAGGCGGTAGCGATCGCACGAAAATTGCGATCGCCGCAGCCAAGTTATTGGCAACTCAAGGAAAGCGTGTTCTCTTGGCTGGACAGGCAGAACCAGCAATGTCAATTCTGCTAGGAGGAACTTTTGGTCCTGAACCCCAAGAAATTGCTGCCAATCTAAAAGTTGTGCAGTTCCAAACAGCAGTGCTGCTAGAACGTAGTTGGGAGCAGGTGAAAAAACTCGAGAGCCAATACCTCCGCACGCCCATCCTAAAAGATATTTATGGTCAAGAATTGGCAGTCTTGCCTGGAATGGACAGTGCACTCGCCCTGAACGCCATCCGCGAGTACGATGAAAGCGGCAAATATGATGTGATAGTTTATGATGGCTCAGGCGACTCTTCCACCATACGAATGTTGGGAATGCCAGAGTCTCTCAGTTGGTACGTGCGACGGTTTCGTCAATTGTTTGTCAACTCCGACTTAGGAAAAACAATTACCGAATCACCCTTGATTCAACCGCTCATTAGTACCTTTTTCAATGTCAACTGGACAGCAGATAACTTCTCTCAACCCACCAATCAAATCAATAATTTCTTAGATAAAGGAAAAGCCGCCCTTGCCGATCCAAAACGCGCTGCGGCTTTCCTTGTCACGACCAATGATCCTGTAGAAGTGGCAACAAACCGTTATCTTTGGGGTGGTGCCCAACAAGTTGGTCTCACTGTTGGCGGCGTTATCCTTGTATATTCTGAGATAAATGTTCACCTAGGAGAGGAATTCACTCCCCTGCCAGTAAGTGTTGTTCCAGACGTCAAAGGAGGTGACTGGCAACCGCTTATTGATGCTCTACCTAATTTTATAGCGCAAGCGATACAGGCTCCTAAGCCTATAGAAATAGACGTTAACACGCGTCAGGTACGTTTATTTTTACCTGGCTTTGACAAAAAGCAGGTTAAACTGACTCAGTATGGTCCAGAAATCACTGTGGAAGCAGGAGACCAACGGCGTAATATCTTCCTTCCTCCTGCCCTAAGTGGCAGACCTGTGAGTGGAGCAAAGTTTCAGAACCAGTATTTGATAATCTCTTTGTGATGCTCCTGCCCTACCTACTCCCTAGCTTTTGTTCAGTTGTTGAGGTAAGGGCTTCCTGATATTGCTACCAGGCGTTCCTGCTTCATCCGTCCTCTCTAGAAATCTTCGTCAAACAACGAAAATTTCCCCGTTTGGATACGTCCACAGGCAGAGTACTCCCGCTCGTCCTGCGGCTACAAAAAGTATGTATCGGAAACTCAATTGTCTGCTACTTTCAACGTCTGCACCGCACACAGCAATCTTTGTTGTGTCTTTTCTGAGTCAGGTTGTCCGGGAGCTACCGAATTTTGGTTATCTTATGCGCATTACCGCTATTGCTAAGTATATCTTATCACGCTACTCGTTTTATGTCTGAATCAACTCCCATTACTCCAGATCCCAATTCACCAGAAGCACTAAACTCGGTAACACCAACAGAGGAAGTCAAAGCTGCTGTTGATCGTAGTGCCAAAACCAGACAACTGCTGGGTATGAAAGGTGCAGCGTCTGGGGAAACCTCAATTTGGAAAATCCGCCTGCAACTGATGAAGCCCATCACTTGGATTCCCCTGATGTGGGGCGTAGTTTGCGGTGCAGCTTCTTCCGGCGAGTACACATGGACTCTAGAAAATGTTCTGAAAGCAGCAACATGTATGTTGCTAGCAGGACCATTGATGACGGGTTACACGCAAACCCTAAATGAATACTACGATCGCGAAATTGATGCAGTCAACGAACCATATCGCCCAATTCCCTCTGGAGCAATTCCCTTACCCCAGGCAATTACGCAAATTCTGGTGTTACTTATCGCTGGTGTTGGTCTAGCATTTGTTTTAGATGTTTGGGCAGGTCATGACTTCCCCACTATTACTGTGACCGCTCTGTTCGGTTCCTTCATAGCATATATTTATTCCGCACCGCCTCTGAAGCTAAAACAGAACGGTTGGTTAGGAACCTATGCCCTTGGTGCTAGCTACATCGCCTTACCTTGGTGTACTGGTCATGCTTTGTTTGGTGAACTCAATTGGAAAATTGTGGTTCTCACCGTGGTTTATAGTTTAGCGGGTTTGGGTATTGCCATTGTCAATGACTTCAAGAGTATAGAGGGCGATCGCAAGTTCGGATTAAAATCACTTCCTGTGATGTTTGGTGTTACAACCGCAGCATGGATTTGCGTAATCATGATTGATGTATTTCAAGCAGCGATCGCTGCTTATCTCATCTACATCCATGAGAATTTGTATGCAGCAATTCTCATACTACTCGTCATCCCGCAAATCACCTTCCAGGATATGTATTTCCTGCGCGATCCACTAAAAAATGATGTCAAATACCAAGCAAGCGCTCAACCATTTCTCGTCTTGGGAATGCTAGTTGCTGGATTAGCGATTGGTCATGCTGGTGTTTAACTTAATACTTCTAAAGTCAGAAGTTAGGAGTCAGGAAAAAATTAAGGGTAAGGTGAGAAGTCAAAATAAAAAGCTCCTAACTTCTAACTACAAAATGATGACTCGTAACTTTTGTCAGGACTTGCCATGTTGCAACTACTGTATTATCTAATTCATCTTATTCAGCCGTTGATAATCCCTATTTGCTTTCTCAGCGCATGGGCATTAATTATTCTCGTTGCTTGGAGTATGTGGGCAGCGGCACGAGACAGTGTTGGTAAAGCGCAGCAAATGCATCAAATTCCTTGTACAGGTTGCCAGTATTTTACCAATGATTACCATCTTAAATGCACTGTTCGTCCTTCTGTTGCCAACACAGAAGAAGCGATAAATTGTCTAGACTATCAACCAAAAACTAATCCTTTGCTTTATTAGAAATTGTTATAGCAATCTTATTTGATTTGTGAGAATTGAAAGCCACAGATCCCCGACTTCTTTAAGAAGTCGGGGATCTTCATATTGCGAGCGGATGAGTATCAAACACTCGTCCACAGGTATCAAACACTCGTCCACAGGTATCAAACACTCATCCACAGGTATCAAACACTCATCCACGGGTATCAAACACTCATCCACAGGTATCAAACACTCATCCACAGGTATCAAACACTCATCCACGGGTATCAAACACTCGTCCACAGGTATCAAACACTCATCCACGGGTATCAAACACTCGTCCACGGGTATCAAACACTCATCCACGGGTATCAAACACTCATCCACGGGTATCAAACACTCGTCCACGGGTATCAAACACTCATCCACGGGTATCAAGAGCTTTCTCTGCTTATCCGAACCGTATTGACTCATTACTAACTACTAACTACTAACAATTACAGCGCTTTTCAAGTAAATAAACCACAGGTAGGGGCAAAGGCTACCCGTGCCCCTACGGAAAATTTGTGGTTCAATTAACTGAAAATAGCTGTAACTACTAACCGATTTCTAACAACACCTTTAAAACGCCTTTTGTCTGAGCACGTTCAAAAGCAGCCAACCCGTTAGCGAGAAGATAGCGAGCATGAATAAGGGATTTTACGTCAACTTTTCCTTGTGCTAAGAGTTCTAGTGCAGGCGGAAAAGGACCACAACGGGAACCAATGAGAGTTATTTCATCTACAACTAGAGAGGAAGCATCAAGGCTCAGCTTACCAGCATAAGTACTCTTGAGTACCAAAGTACCGCGTGGACGCAAGGCGCGACGAGCAAGCGCAAAGCCTTCCGAGTTACCAGTACACTCTACAGAAATATCAAAAGCTCTATCAGTCACTGCGTCAGCGAAGCCAGTTTTTATACCCCGTGCCTCTAAATAAGCAAGCTTGTCTTGATGACGTCCCACGACCAAAAGGTCACAACCAGTTAAAGCCAGCGTCTGCGCCACAAGTTGTCCCAGCTTACCATCCCCAACAACAAGCACTCGATCATCTGGATGTAAGTGTACTTGCTGCTGAATTTCCAGCGCTGCTGCTAGAGGTTCGGTAAAAGTTGCTAATTCTGTGGGAATATTGTCAGGTATAGGATGCAAATTCTCTGTTGGCAAACAGAGGTATTCAGCAAAAGCTCCATTACGGTTGACAATGCCAAGGACAGTACGATTTTCGCAATGAGTTGGTTGTCCGCTACGACAGAATCGACATTGCCCGCAAACAGCATTGATTTCTCCAACGACTCGCTGCTTGACCAAGTGTTCTGGTCCTTGTTCGACAACACCAACAAACTCATGTCCTAGAATACCAGTGTACGGATAATAACCCCTTCTCAGTTCTAGGTCTGTGTTACAGATACCAGCACATAAAACACGGACCAAAGCTTCTCCTGGTGGAGGTTCGGGAATAGGGATATTAGACCGTAGTTGCAGTTGATTATTTTCGAGCCAAAGTCCTTGCATTTTACCTCTTAGGTGAAGTGGCAAAAGTCTAATACTTACTATTATTGTGATGAGATAGCAATCTTAAATCATTCGTGAGAAACAAGATCCCCGACTTCTTAAAGAAGTCGGGGATCTGTGGGTTTCAATTCTCACAAATCAAATAAGATTGCTATATTTTTGTAATGCAGGGCAATCGTGGGTTACGTACGCCCGACGAGACTAGCGACGACTGTAGTTAACTCAGCAGGCTCAACAGGTTTAGGCAAATGTAATTGATAACCTTCTTGAATGGCTCGCATTCTATCCTCTGGTCTAGCATATGCTGTCAACGCTGCTGCTGGAATCTTTCCACCTTGCTGTGTCCAGAGCGATACTTCTCCAGTACGCTCACGCGATGTGCAAAGCCCCGCCTCCAGCGATCGCACTTTACGGATCAAAGAATAACCATCTTCTTCTGGCATGCCAATGTCGCTGACCAAAACATCTGGTTTCCATTGTGTCATAGTATCCAGTGCTTCCCGTACAGATCCCACTGCTTTAACTTCGGCTTGGCTCTGTTGCAGTACGGTGGTGAGAAAATCACGGGTATCAGCTTCGTCATCTACAACCAACACCCGCACACCATCAAGGGAAATATTGGAAGTTGAGGTTTCAGAGTTAGCGAACGGTTGTTGAATGATTTCCTTTGCCTCGTCTTCTTGTTTCTTTGTCCTCTTATCTTCCTGTTGATTATTCAGCAGCGGTAGCTTGACTGTGAACGTAGCACCTTGTCCTTTACCTGGACTGTCTACATAGATGGAACCGCCATGCAGTTCTACTAAATGACGCACAATTGCTAACCCCAGTCCCAGTCCACCATGTGATCTTGTACTGGAACTATCAGCTTGACGAAAACGGTCAAAGACGTATGGAAGAAAATCAGAACTAATACCGATACCCGTGTCGCTTACTGAGATTTGAGCATATTTTGGGTAGTAGGGAGTGGGTAGTGAGTAGGATGAGGAGGATAGCGCTCCCTTGTCAGTTTCTTTCACGACCCCAAGCTGCACTTCTACTCGACCACCTTGGGGTGTAAACTTGATAGCATTAGATAGCAGATTCCAAATAATCTGCTGCAAGCGCTCTGCATCGCCAGAAATCAAGAATTTTGGTTTTGGAATTTTGGCTTTTAAATTATCAGCTTGCTTTTCGACGAATTCTAAATTTTGAGTGTGAAAAAATTCTGGATTTTCTCCAGTATGATCCAAGCCATCATCTAAGATACGAAAACTCAAATCGATTTTCTTTGCTTCAGCGGCTAAGCGTACAGTTTCAAGCGCAGCATCAATGATGGAAACTAAGTCATAAATCTGGACATTAAGCCGTAATTTACCTCTGATCATCCGCGAGATATCTAGTAAATCTTCAATGAGCTGCGTCTGTGCTCTAGCATTTCGCTCTATGGTTTCTAATGCCTTGGCTATCTTACTTTGCTCTAACTGGCGACGGGAACGCAAAATCTGCGCCCAACCAAGGATGGCGTTGAGGGGCGATCGCAACTCGTGGGACAATATTGCCAAAAATTCATCTTTCATGCGGTTTGCCTCTCTCAACTGCTCAGCTTGCTGTTGTAAAGAAGCAATCAAGCTAGCGCGTTCCATTGCAATAGCAATTTGGTCACACACTGCTTGCATCATCCCTAATTCATTGTGAGTAAACTTGGATAAACTGCGGCTACCAAAGGCAAGAGTACCCAAAAGCTTTCCCTGCGCTATTAACGGATAGCTGTAATATGCTGTAACGCCCATAGCGCAGATAAACTTTGTCTTCGGATTTGTTGAGTGCTGCACATTTTCCAGAGCTATTGAACGGCGCTCCTTTGCTGTAGTTCCGCACACCCCTTGAGCAAACTTCAGACACTCAACTTCTTTTGCCTGTTCTTCTGTCACACCACTATAGGATGCTAGTTGCAATATCTGCTTATCTTCATGAACTAAATAGTTAAAGTAAGCATCTAAACGAATTTGTTCCGAGAGTTTTCTAAACAAGCTATCAATCAATGCCACAGGCTGCTGACTTGATAGTAAATCACTAGCTGTGTTGAATAACAGATGCAACCTTGTGTACCCCAATGAAAGCGCTTTTTCTACGCGCTTAAGATTGGTAATATCTTGAAATACCAAGACACAAGTTGCTGGATGACCATGCATCGCGCTTAAGGTATCGGCAAATATCAGCAGGGAACGGATACCTACTGAAGTGTGCCAATCGAGTTCAAATCCGTCAACATGTTCGCCACGAGCAACTCGTATCCCCGGAGCTTGTTCTATTGGGATGGGATTCCCCACCGCATCAGTAGCGTAGTAATAAGTGCTATAGTCTGCGGTTGATTCAGCCTTGGGAAATTTGCCCCCAGCCACTTCATCAGCGGCTTTGTTTGCAAAAGTGACCTTTGCTGTTTCTGGTTCTATCAACAGCATTGGCATTGGCATTAAGTTAAGCAAGTCTTCCAACCATTTTTGCTGATTGCGAAGTGTTTCCTCCACCTGCTTACGCTCTGTGATGTCGTTGGTAAATGCCAGAATTTGTTCTATTTCACCCTTCTCATCCAAAAGCGGCAGATATTTGATTTCTGTAATGAATGTGCCGTAATCTGGTAAGGTGATTGTAGCTTCTATCGTTTGTATAGTGCGTGTTTCTTGTGCCTTAATGAGAGTGGGAAGATAAGCTTGTGTCGCTTCAGGAGGAAAAATTTCCTCGTCAATGCGTCCGAGAATTTCTTCTATTGGCTTTTTAACGCGTTGTAATGCAGCAGCATTGACAAACTGCAACCGCCGCTGAGCATCGTAGATGGCAAAAACATCTGGAATGTTATCAAGCGCTAACCGGAATCGTTCTTCACTCTGGCGTAACGCTTGTTCTGCTTGTTTGCGTTCGCTCAAATCCAAGATAAATGCTACCGATTCCTCGCGCGTTTCGCCTGTCAACGAATACCCTATTAAAACTGGAACACGGCTACCATCTTTACGAATGTACTCTTTTTCGTAGGGTGTACAAGCACCTTTCTCCTTAGCTTCAGCAATACGTTCTTCATCTAAGGGTAAATACTCTGGTGGTGTGATGTCAATCCACCTAATTTTATCTGCTTGTAACTCCTCTGGTGTGTAGCCAATCATCCGCAGAAATTCGTCATTGGCGTTGCGGACATTACCATGAATGTCGCCAAAAAGAATACCGATGACGTTAGCATCTACAAAACTGTTGAGTTTTTCTTCATTTGCTTTGAGAGCTTCTTGGACGCGATCGCGTTGAATTCCTAACCGTTCCAGCGCCGCTACGCTTTCCCATATCAAAACGCAGAAACTAACAATAAGCACACCCACAAGCAGAGCTACTGCGAACGCTGACTCATACAATCCTGCTCTTTGTCCTTGCAGAATCAACCATCCCAGCACCAAAGGGACAGCGATCGCCGCCAGTAATAACCTACGTGCTAGCAAGCCGCCGTAAGTATCGCTTGTGACTATCCGCATCACCCCTTGATCGGGATGAGTCCACATTATACCTGTACACAGCACTATAAATGTCAGTGCTGTGTGTAACGCCATTGATGTACTGTAAGGGCGAAAGTCGTAAAGAACATCAACTCCGTAAGCATAGCCAATGATAGTCTGTAAGGATATCAAAGCGGCAATGAGGGCAAAAACCTGGGTATACCAATAGCTACGGCATTTTTTTTGTTGAACCACAAGCTCTAAGGCTCTACCAAGAACTGAAAAATTCAGTGCAGTGTTCAATCCCATTCGTCCCGGATGGGATGTCATCAAAGCGTTTGGCTCCTCACGAAATAGCAGTTCATCTATACCGAGATTCCAGCCGAACATATACTGACTAAGTGTGAGCAAAGCAATGACGAGGACTGTTGATGTACAAACTTTAGCGATTAGAGGAATTGGGAATTGGGAATTGGGAATTGGGAATTGGTCAAAAATTATTCTTCTCCCCAGCTCCCCTGCTTCCCCAGCTCCCCTGCTCCCCTGCTCTCCTGCTTCCCCTACTCTCCAGTGGAACAGCCATAGGGAAATGCCAGACAAAATGAAGCACACAGCAGCATTTGCCTTCATAGTCACCATGCTTAACCCGAAGCAGTTTTTGAGAGACTCTAGATCGAGCCACCAGCCAAATAGTACCAAGCAGCCGACCAAGATGGTAATCACACTTGCAGCTTGTGCAACCAGTGAATGTGAAGAGACTGTGTGTGAACTTTGTTGGCGCAAGCAGTTGGCTTTTAACATCGAAGACTTTGTAACCGCATTTAGCTGGCGCGATAATGTTTAGTGTCTGCTGAAAAATATTATTTTTCTACTTTAGATATGCTTCTTATTGACCTTTCATTACATCTATCTTTGTACAGATTTTTTAGTCACAAAGAGGAATTAAGGAATAGAAAAAATGAAAAATCTTTGTTGACTTATGTTATTAATAATATTTCTTATACAGAAAAGAATAAAGAATTTATCTATGACAAAATCAGTTCACACCGAAACAGTTTATCAAGCAAATAGCTTATCAAGCAAATAATTTAAATCTTGCAAGCTGGATTTCAATTGCTTGAGGCAAGATTTTATTAAGTTCTGTACTGTCTTGAAATTGTAAAATTTGCGATGGTGGTAAGTTAAAAGAAAACTGTCCTACCATGTCTGGGCGGTGCATTTGCGCTAGTAGAATGTGCTCAGACCGCTTACTTTGAATAGCATAACCAATTTCAATACAAACATTTGGACTGGGAATCAGTTGGGCAGTTTCTTTACCATCAATTTTAGCAATGGGTGTCGTGTCAGCAATAAATAACAAACTTCTATGAATTTTTCGCATCATTGTACGGCTGAGTCGCAAGGAACCTTCCTTGGGACGGTAGGATTCTACCAAGGATAGAGGTAAACGCGATGGCGCAGAGCGCCCGCTTCGCGATCGCAAGTTTAAAGTTTCCAAACTAGAAAGCAGTCCTTCTCGCAAAGCCTCACTTGCAGCCGGATACTCAGTTTGATGGCATAAAAAAATTGTGGGTTCTAACTGCGCCAACACAGCCTGCTTCATGAAATATATTTCATGACTTATCAAGTCGATATTAGCCACACAATAACCACCACTGCCCTCAATATAAAATTCAACGTTGTCTCCTTCTAGATAACGCTCGAACCACGTCGATTTCCTGACTTGCTCACTTTCTTCCAAGAAGTCCGCTCTTAATCCTGATTTCAGCAGGCTCTTTTTACTGAGGCGAATATCCGGCGGACGTTTTTCCAGTTGTGGAATCGGCTCATAATTCTCTAGATACCATGCTCTTAGAGCAATTATTGACATAAGGTGCTATTTCAGGAGTCTCTTTCTATTTCACTTTGTACAAGCTTACACTTAGGTGCGCTCCTAATGACAACAACACCCAACTTCTACTAGATGAGTTATTTCCTCTTCTTGTTCATTCTAGCCAGGGATGTACTGGGTTTATCACTCTTCCAAGAGACAACATCTCAGTTACAGCGCCCCCTGTGTCTCTACACTTGAGGAAATATCACCATTCGAGTTGGGTGTTGCTGGTTGTTGCGAGACAGATGTATGTTCAACAGCGTACTTTACCTCTTTACTTATTTTCATCTAGCTGTTTTATCTGCCAGGGAAGCTTTTTAGCTTCAATTCTTAAGTTAGCATTCTTTGAATATAAGTCGTTTTTGTTGAAACTAAAGTTTACTTTCTTAAGCAAACTAATGTTTAGAAAATTTGGTTATTGTTTGCTATTTCTATCAGAAACACTATTGTCAGAAATGAGTAATAGCTCAGCTATTGTTAAATATTAGCAACATTTGAGTGGGAATGGGGAATGGGCTATGGGCTATGGGCTATGGGCAAGGGGCAAGGGGCTATGGGCAAGGGGCAAGGGGCTATGGGCTATGGGCTATGCTCGATGCCCAATTCCCAGCTTCTTCGGGAACTGTTTGTGGGATAACAACCGTCATAGGCGACAAGTTGGGAGAAGGAGATCCCAAGTTCCCACTTCTCCTCTCCTACAGCGCTGAACTCACTTTATCAGCGTACCAATCAAAAATATCCAAGATGAGTACGTGGTACTGCGTCCGTCTCGGATTGTGGCTATTCGGGTAGAACCAATTTTTAGCTCTAATGTGGAAAGATTTACCTAAATCATGAGAAAAACGCTTGCTTTGGTTTCCTTGAGTCTAGGAATTGCCCTTGTTAATCCGGTTTGGTCAGTCTTTGCTCAGCAGGTTCCTAGTTTACCACCGATACCAATACCAGTCCCAGGTCAACCAGAGATTTTGCCACCGTCACAACCAAGCCAACCTCAGCAGATTCTGCAACCATTGATACCAGTAGATATAGAAACAATCTGTAGCTCTTCATACAGTTGCGTGGGTTGGGATGAGCAAATTTGGGGTGGAAACGGGAAAAGAGGAGATTTCAAGGCACTCTTAATAGCAATAGATAACAGCTTGCGTTATCTAACAACTGATAAGGCTATAACAGTGTATCAGAATTATCCAATTAGGGAGATTACCCTTGACCGTGTCCGTCGTAGTTTGCAACGTTTCCGTCAATTGGTTGTCAGTTCAGATTCGCCAGCACAACTGCAAGCTGCTGTTAGTCGGGAGTTTGTCTTTTACCAGTCAGTTGGGAATGATGGCAACGGTAATGTGAAGTTTACTGCCTACTACGAGCCTGTTTATCTCGCCAGTCGTGTACGCACATCAGTTTATAAGTATCCCATTTATCGGCGACCACTCGACTTTGACAAATGGGCGAAACCACATCCAAAACGGATTGAGTTAGAGGGAAAAGATGGTTTACTAGGTAAGAAGAGCTTATTACATGGTTTGGAGCTATTTTGGTTTCGCGATCGCTTAGATGCGTACTTGGTTCAGATTCAAGGTTCTGCTCAACTTAAGTTAACTAATGGTACGACAACATCTGTTGGTTACGCAGGTGGAACAGATTATCCCTGGACAAGCATAGGAGGAGAACTGGCGAAGGATAGCAAACTTCCCTTAAAGGGTTTAACGATGCCAGTTTTGATTGAGTATTTCCAGCACAATCCAAAAGAGATGAATAATTATCTGCCGCGCTGGGAACGCTTTGTCTTCTTCCAGGAAACTAATGGTACACCTGCTACAGGAAGTATCCGCGTACCAGTGACCCCAGAACGTTCTATTGCGACAGATAAATCTGTCATGCCTCCAGGAGCATTGGCGCTGATTAACACCAGTTTGCCCTATCCCGCCTGGGGTGGACAACTCGTGCATCGTACTGTGAGCCGCTACGTACTTGACCAAGATACAGGAAGCGCTATCAAAGGACCAGGACGAGTTGATTATTTTATGGGAACTGGCAAATTAGCTGGCGATCGCGCTGGTGTAACAGGCGGCAATGGCAAACTATACTATTTATTGTTAAAGCAATAGCTCTCATCACTCTTCAATCTTTGCTATTAGAAGTCATTTATCAAGCTAATACACTGCCCACAAATACATAGGCGTAAGTCCTAAGGGAGGCTTGCACTAATGCAAAACGTCTCCTTACATCCTACAGAGGAATGGCTAGAATTTTCTTGACCTGTTTAGAAACAAAAACAAAATTAAGTTATCATAAAATACGGTAGTTTTATCAACTTACTGTCTTATACTGTTGTTAACTGTCAACTGTTAACTGTCAACTTCAAAAGCTAGTGGAAGAGACTCTAATTTCTATCAGCTTCAGTAAAATTACTGATATTTTGAGGAATTAGGCAAATGGTATTATCTACAATTTTAAATTCCACATTAGGTCATATCCACATTAGGATTCCTCAGCACTACCAACGTCAACCTATTGTCTCACGATTAATTTCTCGTTACGATTTGACAATCAACATTGCAGCAGCTCTTTTAGAAGCTCATACAAAAGACGACGGTTGGTTTAACCTTGAAATTCAAGGAATTTCTCAGCAGGTAGAAGCAGGTCTTGCCTATCTTCAAGAACTGAATATAGAGATTGTGCAGTTAGACATCAACAGCCTTACACAAGAAAATCAAGAAAATCTCAAGATTTTATGTAGAGGTCACAATTTCAGTGAGCTAATTGACGACAATGAAAAAAAATCTGATTTAAATGTAGTAGAAGGACAAACCACTCGTGCTAAATTTCAAGTTTGTATCCCTAAAAACTATCATTCTTATCCAGTTATTGCAGGGCTAGTTTCTTGTTATGGATTAACTGTTAACATTACCGGAGCCGTATTAGATACTAACCCAAAAAATGACGGTTGGTTTGATTTAGAGCTTTGGGGTAGGCGTCAGCAGATTGTGTTGGGCTTAAGATATTTGAAAGAATTAGGCTTACAAATTTGGCTGTAGCTTTTCATTATAACTAGAATTACGTATTGTGATTTTTCATAACCTAATTGGAGAAATAAAACGATGACTAATGCTTGCTGTGGTCCTGGCTACGCTTCCCCAGAAGCAGCAACGAAAGCAGAACGTGAAAAGATACTATATACAATTGCACTCTATACAGGTTCAAGTATTGTTGAACCAGATTATCTTGCAACAGTAGACGTTGATCCCAACTCTGAGACATACGCTCAAATTATTCACCGCCTACCAATGCCTTATGTTGGCGATGAACTGCACCATTTTGGCTGGAACGCTTGCAGTTCTTGTCACGGCGATGCTAGTAAATCTCGGCGTTTTTTGGTGATTCCTGGTCAACGTTCCAGCAGAATTCACATTGTAGATACAGCGGATATCAGAGCACCAAAACTTCACAAAGTTATTGAACCCGAAGAAATCAAGGAAAAAACCAATCTGACAGCTCCCCATACCGTACATTGCTTAGCTGATGGTCATGTCATGATTTCCATGTTAGGTGACAGTGAGGGGAATGGTCCAGGTGGCTTTTTGTTGCTAGATGAAAACTTTGACATTGCTGGACGCTGGGAACGCAAAGCCGACGGTATGCGCTTTAACTACGACTTCTGGTATCAGCCGCGTCACAATATCATGGTGAGTAGTGAGTGGGGCGCACCCAAAACCTACTATCCTGGCTTTGACCTCAATGATGTAGCCGCTGGGAATTATGGTCACCAACTGCATTTTTGGGATTGGTCGAAACACGAAATTATCCAAAGTTTTGACTTAGGTGAAGAAGGACTTATCCCCTTAGAAGTGCGCTTTCACCATAACCCCGATAGCACTCATGGATTTGTTGGTGCTGCACTCAGCAGTAATGTTTGGCATTGGCACAAATCCAACGGTCATTGGCAAGTCGAGAAAGTGATTGATATACCATCAGTAGAAGTGGAAGGCTGGCCCATTCCTGTACCATCATTGATTACCGATATCCTAATTTCGATAGACGATCGCTATGTCTATTTCTCCAACTGGCTGCACGGAGATATCCGTCAATACGATATCAGTGATCCTTCTCATCCTAAACTGACAGGTCAAGTTTGGTGTGGTGGTTTGTTGGGTAAAAGTAGCGAAGTTCAAAATCATCAACTGACTGGTGGACCACAGATGCTACAACTGAGTCTTGATGGCAAACGGCTTTATGTCACTAATTCTCTGTTTAGCACTTGGGATAATCAGTTTTACCCAGACTTATCCAAGGCAGGCTCATATTTGTTGCAGATTGACTGCGATACGGAAAACGGGGGTATGAAAATCAACGAGAATTTCTACGTTGACTTTGGCAAAGAACCATCTGGTCCATCTCGCGCTCATGAAATCCGCTATCCTGGTGGCGATTCTACCTCTGATATTTGGGTATGAAAACATACAAAGTTGAACTTGTTAATCGCAACAACTTTGTTGTCGAAGTTGCAGAAAATCAGTATATATTAGACGCTGTGGAAGCAGTAGGTTTGCAGTTACCTGTGGGTTGTCGGTATGGTGCTTGTATCACCTGTACTGCACGTTTGGTTGAGGGTCAGGTAGACCAGTCTAGAAGAGTTGCCCTCAAACCCGCACAGGAGTCTCAGGGCTATGTGCTACTTTGCGTTGCCTATCCTCGTTCAGATTGCAGGTTTGAGGTAGGTGTAGAGTGCCAGGATGAACTTTATATCAATCCTTTTAACGTGAATTCGATGGACCTCACCTACCCAGCCTCCCTCTCCTGCAAGGATACAGATGGCGAATAGGGGGTGTGATGTAGTCAGTGATGACCGAATTGAGTTTATTCAAGCTCGATACCATTATAGCGATCGCGCTCACAGGTACTCTCCCTAATTTCAGCAGATAAACTCGTATTGCCAATCGCTGAAATGAACGTATTGGCAAAGGAGAGTCAGAGGTGATTGGGCAACCAACACTGCCGTTTGGGCGATCGCATTGATTTTCTTCAAGCTCGATATCATTGAGTGCGATGGCATGGAGTACCCGCCAAGGACGCGCCTGTCAAATGAGCTAGCCAGCTGCGTTTTGCTAAACTGAGAACACATCTTCGTACTGATTCAGGAGCCATGAGCGCTACAACTCTCCACTCCCTTACCCTAGAGGAGTTCCTGAAGCTCCCAGAAACCAAGCCAGCCAACGAATATATTAACGGTGAGATTATTCAAAAGCCAATGCCGAAGGGGAGACACAGCCGCTTGCAAGGTAAACTCTGTGCAGCAATCAATGAAGTTGCAGAGGACAAGAGGATTGCCTATGCTTTTCCGGAATTACGGTGTAGTTTCGGGGAACGCTCAATTGTACCGGATGTCGCTATATTCCTGTGGAGGCGCATACCATTTCTGATCGATGATGAAGTTCCTGATAACTTTGAACTACCGCCAGATTGGACGATTGAGATTCTCTCGCCAGAACAAAAACCCAACAAAGTGATTGGTAACATTCTTTATTGCTTAAAACATGGTAGTCGCCTCGGATGGTTTATTGATCCTGATGACCTCAGTATCTTAGTATTTCTCCGTGAGCAACAGCCTTTACTACTTATGGGAGACGATTTATTGCCTGTGTTACCAGAAATTGAACTGACATTAACCGTCAATCAAGTTTTTGGATGGCTGAAGATGGCTGGCTAGCGCCATCTTTTTCAAAAATCAAATGCAATCCTATAATTGCCAGCTTCAAATGAATAACATCAAAAACTCAAACCGATATATAAATGTGGCGTTGCTGATTTTAAGTCAATACGTTTCAGTTAGAGTCAAAAACCTTAAACGAGTAGGTTGGGTTAAGCGTAGCGCAACCCAACAATAAATAAGTTTGGAGTAAAACTTTTGAAGATGAAAACATTGGAGGAAATTAAGCAAATTCTCAGACAAAGTAAACCGCTGTTGCAGGAACACTATCAGATCACGCAGCTAGGCATCTTTGGTTCTTACGCTCGTGGTGAACAGACAGAGGAAAGTGATGTTGATGTACTCATTGACTATGATCGAGCGCCTACCTTATTTAAGCTGGTAGAGCTACGCGACTATCTCAGTAGTGCGATCAGTATGAAGGTTGATATAGTGACGCAAAACGGTTTAAAGTCAAGAATCCGGGAGCGAGTGTTATCGGAAGTCGTTTATGTATGAGCAAACAACAACTCTCAGAATTTCTCCAATTGACTTCTCATGTCTCGTTCCTTGTCTCTGGCAAGGAATGCAGCAATGGAGGCTCCGCCTCTTGCTACTAGAGACAGCAGCCCACAGCGAATTCCATTCTCAGGCTGGAGCCTGGGAACGACGAGAGTGAAGCCTTGCTTTGCTTACTTGCGGCTGAGCCGCTGAAACCGCATTTCCAGGTGGAACCATCGAAACGAGATTTTACATACAAGTTCGATATTTTTTCACACCAATCCAGAACGCAATGCAACAACTGCTGCTTGCACGCGATCGTCAACAGATAATTTATTCATAATCCCTCGCACATGAGTTTTGATCGTGTTCGGACTCAAATAAAGCTTTTCCGCAATCTCCGGGTTACTAAAACCTTCTACCATCAGTTTCAAAACTTCTAACTCGCGCTGAGATAGATTTGCTGTGTTTCCACTAGGAGAAGGAGGTTTAAGATTGTCAATCACTCGTCGAGCAATTTGAGGATCAAGATAAGTTGCACCTTCAACAGCAGCAGCGATCGCGCTTAAAAGTCGCTCGACACTTGCCCCTTTGATACAATATGCATCTGCACCGCTAGACAACGCAGCAATAATTTCTGTATCTGTTTGATGCGATGTCAGCATGACGACATGAGTATTTGGCAGTGCTGCTTTAATTTGTTGTGTCGCAGCAATACCATCTAACCGAGGTAAACCAATATCCATCACCACGAGATCCGGTTTTAGTTTTAGTGCTGCTTGCACACCCAAATAGCCATCCTCTGCTTGTCCCACAATCTCCAACTGAGGATGAGTCATTAATGACTGTTCCAGTCCCAGTTGCATCATTGGGTCATCTTCTACAATCAAAATCCGTAGTACAGAAGCATCAGATGGTAGATTTAAGCGAAATGAGCTGTTATTATACATCTTCTATTCTTCCACGCGATACCCAAACTCTGCCAAACGTGTTCGAGAGTGACGCCATTTTGGTTGGACTTTGACGAACAATTCAAGGTAAACTTTTCCAGCAATTAACTTTTGGATTTGTTGGCGAGCTGCACTACCAATAGCTTTTAACATTGCTCCACCTTTACCGATAAGAATTCCTTTTTGGGAATCGCGCTCAACGTGTATAGTAGCAAATACACGGCTAATGCCTGGTGTTTCTTCCACCATGTCGATAGAAATAGCTACTGAATGGGGAACTTCCTCACGAGTGAACAGCAAAATTTGTTCACGAATCAATTCGCCCATAATAAAGCGTTCTGGTTGGTCAGTGACTAAGTCAGGTGGATAATATAATGGTCCTAGTTCTAACTGTTGAATTAATAACTGTTGTAGTTCAGGTAATCCTACACCTGTTTTGGCAGAAAATTTTCCTGTTTGCCACTGATGTAACTTTGCCAGTTGAGTGTAACTATCATCTATTGTCTGGGAATCTTGCAGTTGTTGGTCGATTTTGTTTAAACCTAGAATGACTGGTGTTGTGCTGCGAGTGAGTAAATCAGCAATATAGCGATCGCCTGTTCCACAAAAAGTCGATCCATCTACCACAAACAAAACCACATCCACCGATTCAATGGCTATTTTGGCATTTTGCACCAGCACTTCTCCCAATTGATGATGGGGTTTATGAATTCCTGGGGTATCCACAAAAATGAGTTGCGCCTCAGGAGTGGTAAGAATGCCTCGTAATCGATTGCGTGTCGTTTGTGCTACTGGTGATGTAATGGCAATTTTTTGTCCTACTAATTGATTCATCAGTGTAGATTTACCGACATTAGGGCGACCAATAATGCCGACAAAACCTGAACTATATCCAGCAGGAGCCTGCGGAATTACCACTTCTCCTGAAATAGAGAAGATGTCATTTTGACTACTATTTAACTGTGGTTCTACCGTCATATTTTATAATTGATATTACGTAACTTTCTGTACCAACACAGAACAAACATAAAATCAAACTACCTTTCTAGTAATTATTTGTCTTAAGTTTAATTTACTATTAATCATCTACCATTGACCACTATGTATAGGATAAATTAAATTAATTAAAATTATTTCTATTGGAGGATAATACTTTGGTTTAGTCAAAACCTTTTGGTATTATCAGGGAGCATCCCAAATGTGTAAATTTATTTTATTTTGTATTGCAGGCTTCTAGCCCGCTTCGGTTATAAACTAGGGAGCAATCCTAGGCTCCCACTACCGTTTTTTTGCATGCATTGGGATGCTCCCTATTATCAGAACAGACTATCCAATAATTCCTAGCACAAACTCGCCTTCGTTGACCGCCTGATTGCTTGAAATATCATAAACTAATCCATCTTGTTCTGTACTCACATCAATCACAGTAGGTAACTTACCCTCTTTATGAAAATTCAAAATTTGATAAATTCGTTCTCCAGCTTTTACTAAACTCCCCAATTCTACTCTTGATTGAATCATTCCACCCGTTGGAGCATAATATCTTTTGACCTGACTTCTTAATTTAAAACTCATTTCAGAAAATGTGCTTTCCTTTAAAGGAAACCCAGAGATTTGCAAAACTCCTTTCTGTGCTAAATAGTTTTTCACACCTCGAAGACCTTTCTCCACTGAAACTGGATTCATTTGCATCCCTGTACCAAGTTCGAGTGTCCAAGCCTCCACATCAAATCTAATTTCTCGACCGAGTTGTTTGAAACACTCTTCCAAGGCTAGCCAAGGTTTGATAAAAGCTTCATCAAAAGCACCACCATCGTATTTATCAAATTGAATTCCAAATTCGAGTAAGAAATATTTTGCGCTTTCTTCTCGATTCCGGAAGACATAAAGGTAGTTTAATCCTTGACTAGTGTGACTGTGTAAGTCCATCAAATAATTTGCATCTAAACTCAGAGATTGCAATTTATAGCTAAATCGTTCAGTGTAAGGAGCTCCACTGGAAGAGTTAATCTTTTCTAAAATCTTAGCAAATTCTTGCTCAATTACAGTGAGGTAGTTCTTTCTTATAACTTCTTGTTCAAAATTGATTTGAGATTGAGCAAATGCTAATAAATCATTAGCGTGTTTTTCGCAGTCCCAAAATATCCGGTTCCAATCTTTCGCTTCATAGACACAGTATCGTCCAGAAGAAAAAATATGCGATCGCTGATTAGTTCCCATTGGGTTACAAACAGGAACTAACCAAATTTCACCACATAAATCTGTATCCTTTACTGTCTGCAAAAACTCAATAAACTGGGAAATAACAGCATTACCGGCGATTTCAGCACCATGCAAATTGGATTGGATATAAACTTTTTTGCCCGGTTGAGCGCCAATAAATTTGTAGACTTGGAGGGATAAGACATCACCTGAAGCCATATGACGCAGAGGAATGGTAGAAATAACAGGGAGCATAAGCAATTCAAAATTCACGCATTCAAAAAAACAGTTATGGTAAAATGTTCCAGTACTGGAAGCGTATGCAAATTACAGGTGCAACATTAGTGAACTCTTAACAGTTATCTAGCATTGCCCATTGCCCATTGCCCATTGATAACTGATAACTGTTAAGTTCCTGGTAAATTTCGTAACCGCTCGCCTAAATGAGTACGGTCAGCCAACGCCTTGAGTAGAGGACCATGTGAGCCAAATTCTACAATACTTACCGAACCTACAGGGCATCCCAAACGATAGCGAAAGCGCCCCACATCAATTCCCAACAAACTGCACAGCATAATTCTAATAGTTGCTTTGTGGGAAACTATTAAAACATTACCATTGTTGTAATTCTGCTTAATTTCTTCAATAACCTGCGTTGCACGAGATGCGATGGCGATCGCCATCTCCCCACCTGTAGGCGCATACCAAGCCGGATCTGCTAACCAGCGGATATGATCATCATGAAATTCCAGATTCACCGTCTCTGGCGTTTTGCCTTCCCATTTGCCGTAGTTGATTTCCTTCAAGCCATCTCGCAGTTCTGGTTGTATCCTGATCGCATCACATAAAGGTTTCGCTGTCGCTATAGTTCGTCCCATTGGACTGCAAAAAATTGCCGTCCAGGGGGTAGAACTATATGCAGCAGCGAAAGCTTTTGCCATCTCCAAGCCGTCTGTGGTAAGTTCTGGGTCTATCGAACCACAGAAAAAATTATTACGGCTGCATTCTGTCTGTCCGTGACGGAGGAAATAAAGAGTTAGACTCATACTAATTGGGATTTTAGATTTGGTTATTAGTCATTAGTCATTAGCCATTAGTCATTAGTCAAGAGTCATTTCTTTGTCTCCACACCAGTTCTTACTGATATCCCTAACATACATTCTCAGTTTCAAGTGGGTGTGGTCAAAACCTGTTGGTAAAGGAATAGACAATGCCCATTGCCCATTGCCCATTTTGCCCATTGCCCACCAACCAATGATTGACCACACCCGTTTCAAGTCTCTGTAATTGTTATCTATAGTAAAGGCTATGGCTAATATAACGAAGTGCCGATAACATATTGATTTCAGCTTGGGACAGGAATCATGGCAACAACACAAGTTAATCCTTTTCTCGATGGTAACTTTGCGCCAGTGCGTAAAGAAATCTCCACTAACACCCTGCAAGTCATAGGTGAACTCCCTCCCGACTTATCAGGGATGTTCGTGCGGAATGGTCCTAATCCCCAATGGACACCCATTGGGCAGTACCATTGGTTTGATGGCGATGGAATGTTGCATGGAGTGCGAATTAGCAATGGTAGAGCTGCCTATCGCAATCGCTATGTGCGGACAAAAGGATGGAAAATCGAGAACGAAGCAGGTAGAGCTATTTGGACTGGGTTACTAGAACCACCACAAAAGGACAATCGCCACGGACAAAGCAAGAATACGGCTAATACTGCTCTAGTGTGGCACGCAGGTCAATTGTTGGCGTTGTGGGAAGGAGGTGCACCTCACGCTATCAAGGTTTCTGAGTTAAAGACTATTGGTGAGTATACTTACAATGGCAAGCTTGTTTCGGCGATGACTGCTCATCCTAAGGTAGATCCCATCACGGGTGAGATGATGTTTTTTGGTTACGGCTTCACACCGCCGTATCTGCAATACAGCGTGGTTTCACCACAAGGCGAACTTTTGCAGACAGAGCCGATTGACATACCAACGGCAGTTATGATGCATGATTTTGCCATCACTGAAGACTACACAATTTTCATGGATTTGCCGTTAACTTTCAATACGAAAAGCAAGAAACGGGGTGAACCTCTGATGATGTTTGAGCGCGACAAACCCAGTCGCTTTGGTATTGTTCCGCGTTACGGCAATAATAGTAACATTCGCTGGTTTGAAAGTTCCGCCTGCTTTGTTCCTCATACCCTCAACGCTTACGAGGAGGGAGACGAGGTGGTGCTTATCGGCTGTCGGATGCAAGATGCAGGACTTTTGGAACCAGTTCAAAGTAATCAACAAGGAAGTCTAAGACCCCTGTACCAGTGGCGATTTAATATTAACAACGGCTCTGTTCTCGAACAGATGCTGGATGAGGTACCTATAGAATTTCCCCGCGTGAATGAGCAGCTACTGGGGCAAAAGACGCAATACGGTTATACGGCAAGAGTCGCTAACAATCCTGTGCTACTGTTCGATGCTCTAATCAAGTACGACTTAAGCAATGGCGAGTCTCAAACCCATGAATTTGGACAGGGACGCTATGGCGGTGATTTCGTGTTTGTACCGCGTCCTGGTGCAACAGCAGAGGATGATGGTTGGCTTGTGACTTTTGTTCACGACACTACAGAGGATACTTCTGAACTCGTGGTGGTTAGTGCTCAGGATATAACAGGTGAACCAGTAGCACGAGTGCTCATTCCCCAACGCGTACCATATGGGTTCCACGGTGCTTGGGTTTCTGAGGAACAATTGAGAGCTTCTGTGTAGATTTAGGCGCGATTTCCTCACCCTTCTAGGTTGGGTATAGATGAACTCAGCCCGCGTTAGCGGGCTTTATGCAGCGCCCCCGATTTGAATCGTCCAGAAATAGAAAAGCAAATAGAAAAGCAAAGCAGTTTTATTGAAACCTCTGGCTATGCCTGCGGCACGCTACGCGAACAGACATGGGGTATTCTGACTCCTTCTCATTAGTATTTGCTTATCTTGAAATCAATGATTTTAATACTGCCAAAAATCGTTGGCGTTTATAGCGTCCAATGTATTCTGTTTCTGCCAAAATATGATCATCCATAGCAGTCACGACTTGCGCTTTTGTTGCACCTGGTTCTAAACCTAGTTGTTTATCTAAGGCATAAAGTTTGAAAAAATAGCGATGAGTTCCACGGGGTGGACACGAACCCCCATATCCAAACTTGTCAAAATCATTTTTCCCTTGTACTGCGCCATTAGGTAAAGTTTTTACAGCTGCAATATTCTCTGACAATTCGCGAACTGTTGCTGGGATATCGTAGAGAACCCAGTGAACAAATGTCTCTCCAGGTGCGTAGGGATCATCGACAATGAGGACAAAACTTTGAGTTCCTGTTGGAGGTTCATCCCAACTCAGAGGTGGTGAGATATTTGCACCATCACAGGTGTACTTTGCTGGAATAAAGCCATCAGCCTCAAAGGCTTTGCTTTCTAGTCTCATGATTTTTACCTGCCATGTGAAGTGAGTTTTGTTTGTAGAAGTTAAGAGAGTATCGCTACTACTTGAAGAACTACAACCAAAAACTCATAATGCCATAAAACTCAGTATACTGATACTTTGCTTGAAAAAAACAAACTCGTCATCTGCTCATAATCATGCGAACTTCCTAAGAGCGTGTTTATAAAGTCAGAAAAAGCACTGATTTGTCATGCTGAACGAAGCGGTAGCACAAGTGTTGCATCTGGTAAACTCTAGTCATCATTCAGTCGTACGATTCATCCTGAATTCTGATCTGAGTTTTGGAGTCTGATGTCTGTTGCTCCTGAGTTGGTGAGTTCTTTCTTGCACAAATGAGATACTACTTTTCTTTTAATCTGACATCAATGATAGTGGCATTAAAGTTGTAGTTGAAGCCATCTAACTCAATTGGCATTCCAATTTTTACTTTACTGTTACCTAGAACGGGTCCTTCGTCTGTGATTTTTGCTTTGCCTGCTACAGTTAAACGTAAATCTTTACTAAAGTTGTTTGCTCTGTTTGGTTCTGGCAATTCTTTAATCGAACCATCAGGTTGAGGAACCAATGTGGTTTTGGGTAACTCTTCTACAGATTTAATGTCAATTTGACCATAAGGTTGATTGCGGATAATCACCTTAGTTTTCCCGCCTTTTTCAAATCCTTGCGAATATAACTGTTTAGTATCGAGTACGTTTAATCCTCGAACGACTAGGTCTACCTCGATAGGTACTGTTTTACCACCAACTTGGGCAATGGAACCACCATTAGGCAAGACAAAGATGCCAATTATCACTAGCAGAATAACCAGTGCAGCACCTAAATCAAGGATGTTAATTTTTCCGAATAAACGACCTTTGGAATCTAAAATAGCCATAACAAATCTTTCCAAGTAAGAGCAATATGGTTTATTGACACTCCTTTGACTAAAGCACAAAGGAGTGTCAATAAGTCTTTGGTAGTTGGGCGTTACAGTCATGCGACAGTTTATCACAACTTCCTTATTTTGGACGGATTTTTTACTGTTTTAAGTTGCTGTTGTTGACCAAGTCCCTTCCCTTCTCCTATCGAAGAGGCTGCGCCAACGGGACGCTGCGCGGTAAGCGAACGCGAGTGCGTGTCCCCTTGGGACTCAGCTATGCAAGGCTCTACGGGACAAGGGAATAGGGAACTCTTAACATCCTAATCGCGTGCTTAAATCAAGGAAAATCTGCACCACATCTGGTCTTTCAATCAGGACGCGATCGCTTTGATATCCAAGGAGCGATCGCGCATACTGGAGTAACAGGTAATATCATGTCCGGTTAATTGCTTATAAATCCCGCACAACCCCACCCCGGTTTTGTCTTGCGCCAAAACCGCCCCTCCCCTTACTAACGGGAGGGGATTAAGGGGTGGGGTGCAGATATTGCGGGAATCACAACTAATCAACCGGACATGATATAACAACTTGGCAAGCGATCACAATTCCCAATTCCCATCTCTCCATTGCCAACCAACAAATGATTGACTACATCCACAGGCGATCGCATCAAAGCTTTGCAGAGTGCTATTAACGAACAACCTAGCAATGGAGGTGCCGGTTTGGACAGCTCTAATTATCAGGCAAACATCAAAGCATTGCTGAGATAAGTCATCATAACTCCTTAACCTCGTCTGCTACTACACTCGTTGCTTATTGCAGCACTTAACCTCAACTTTAGCTGGATTGACAATCGTCACTGCTTCTTCTAAAGGTAAAGTACGGAGATGATGGTTATAGACGTTTGCCTGATAAACGAGTTGATTTGTCATGTCTAGTCCTGTCAGCCAGCCACTTCGAGGATGATAAGCGCCAGTATCAATATCTAACCATCCTTGTCCTTGTGCCAGTTTACCGGGTGTAACTCCAGGTAGGGTAAAAGTGATGGTATGACCAACAATAATTAGCTTATCAGGAAGATAGGGTTTTTCCATGTTGTGAAATTTGTCGCGCACCCAGCAAAGCTGTTCAGCAGTTTGTTCTGCCATCGGAATTGAGGGGTCAACACCAGCATGAGCCAACAAAATATCTCCTAAATCGAGATATGTCGGTAAAGCTTTAAACCATTCTAGATGGTCATGAGGTATTGTGGCTTGTTGATAACTAGCTACCGTTGCTTGCCCTCCACTGTAAAGCCATGCTTTTACCATTGAGGTGGGAACTTGTCCGTTGATAAGAATGTTTAATAACATTTGCTCATGATTCCCCAACAGACACTGGTAGCAACTGTCCTTAACAAAATTGACAACTTGTGCACTATGAGGTCCGCGATCAATTAAGTCTCCAAGAAAGTAGACTTGATCCTCTGATGTGGGAGCTATTGCTTCCAGCAATGTCATTAAACCTTCATAATGACCATGTATATCCCCTATAATAATTCGGCGGTAGCTAGTTGCGCTCATCAGCTTCTTGCTTCAATAACTTTGCTTAATACTGGTGCTACAGTGTTATCCAGGTCAATTTCGTAAATGTGGGTAAAAAAGAGATTAAAAACATAAATATTAATACAATCGTGACTCATTTCAGTAAATATAAGTAACAATTATCCTTGGTTATGGTAAGCTAATACGCATTTAACTTGGCCTTTGTTGATTTTGGAGAAAAAGCGCGGAGCCGGAGACGCTCCGCCTCCGGTCAATCCTTCTCCCCTGCCCCTCTGCCCCCCTGCCCCCCTGCCCCCCTGCTGTCTAAATGTGCAAATTAGGTGTTTAACAGCTTATGTCAAGCAGCGCTGTTTTTTTTGCTTTACATCCTTTACATCAAGGAATTTCATTTCTAAATTGTGGTTTTTCCTTCCTAAGACTTAGACACCAGTATTTACCTTTAGAGTAGCTTCTTATACTAGAAAAATATTCATCCATAAGATAGAAATACTAATATCAAGTCTGGTTAATTACTTATATTGAAAAAGGAGTCAGAAGCCAGAATTGGTGAAATCAGCAATCTTGAGCGTGGGGATTGGTGACCCGCCACTAATTGTAGACCGCTAAATTTTCAATTTAGCGGGGGTCTTAAACCCACTTATTCAATCGAGCGTCGTACTCCGAGCCATTCTGACACCTGACACCTGACACCTGACACCTTCATTCTACTTAGATAAAAGTAGCGGAAGAACCAAAATTTTTTTGGTAAAGGTTTACTTATTGAGTGACACTTCCTCGGTAAACAGCACTCAATTTGAAGCAGAGTTTGTAATCAAAAGCATTTTCACTAACCCTAACAAAAATTTAAGAATATTACTAACTTAGCTTTGGACAAGGCGTTAGTTAAACGCCTTGTCAGTATTTGTATTAGTAAATATGAATTTAATTGCTATTGGGGTAACAAGGATTACAAAACCTAAGACATAGGCTTTGTTACCTTGAAATTCATGCACGCTAAGGGGTCTTGCCACCGTGGGTTCGGTTTGTATTGAAATCGTTGAGGGAAATCCCCATCTGAGGTCATTGCTTGGCTGGCACTTGCAACAACTGGACTATCGGGTGCATCAAGCTGCGAGTATTTATCAAGCTAGAGAAGTGTTTTTAAGCCATCAACCGACATTGGTTATTCTTGATGCCGACTTACCCGATAGTGATGGCATTGAGTTCTGCCATTGGTTACATCGTCAACAACAACCTTTAATTTTAATGCTATCTGCCCGTAGCAACGAAGCTGATATCGTCGCTGGTTTGAAAGCGGGAGCAGATGACTATCTGTGCAAACCTTTTGGTATGCAGGAGTTTCTTGCACGGGTTGAGGCACTCATTCGCCGTAAGCGCACACCTGTTGCACCAGCTTATTTGGATTATGGCGCTTTACAAATTGATTTGGTACAACGTCGCGTTCGCTTCCAAGGAGAGTTTATTGATTTAACACCTCAAGAATTTAGTTTGCTCTACGTTCTAGCGCAAGCCGGAGGAGTACCTTTGAGTCGGTCAGAATTGCTACGCCGTGCTTGGCCTGATGCCATTGATAACCCACGCACCATTGATACTCATGTTTTATCACTGCGGAAAAAAGTAGAATTAGATCCCCGCCAACCTAGTTTAATTCAAACTATCCGCAATGTAGGATACAGATTTAACATGGAAATTTTGAATGCTCAGATTCCACAATTACCAACAAAGTTACCTAAAGAGAGATTCAGCAATCACCATTCCACACTAAGTACTCAGCGGTGACAGAGGGACAAGCCAATTCAAAATTCACTCATTCAAATTCATCTTGGGCTTTTACTTGTGTTAAGTTTTCTCTTAAATTAGCCCAGCTTATTTCAGACGCTTCTTGATTGACAAGTAAGCGACCTTGTTGTAAGTACAGTAGCCGTGTACAAAACTTCTGAGCTAGCTCAAGCTGGTGATTTACCATAACAACCGTTGTTTGATAACTTTGAGCTAGCTGGCTTAAAATCTCTATAAGATGCTCAGCTTTATCTGTATCTAAAGCAGAGGTTGGTTCATCTAACAATAATATTTTAGGTTGAATAACTAAAGCACGAGCGATCACCACAAGCTGTCGTTGACCCGCAGAAAGTTGCACCTCAGTCCGCGCTAACCATTCATCTGGTATTTGCAACTGTTCTATCCAGTGACTGACGCGTTGCTGAATTGTCTGTTTGGGTAAACTACGCAAAACCAGAGGATAAGCCAAAGCTTCTTTCACTGTCATTCCTAACAGCTTGGACTCTTGGGGTACAAGTGTCACTACCGAGCGTAGCTGTAATATGGGAATTTGAGAATACTGCTGATTATCCAGATAAATCTTACCGCTTGTGGGTTCACTCAAACGGTTCAGCAGGCGTAATAAATAAGTTTTTCCTGCACCGGATGGTCCAACAATGGCAACGCGTTCTCCCTCAAATACCTCAAAGGAAATATCCTGTAATATTGGATGTCCTAGTTGGTTACTCTGACTCTGGGTTTTCAGACTGGCAAAAAGACTGACTTGTTCCAGGCGCAGTTGTGCTTTGAGGGGAAGTTTCCTTTGCGTGTCTTGTTGAGTTTCCACTCTTAACCTTTGTTTAAATCTCACTCCAATTTAGCAAGGCATGACTAACGAATGTAGCAAAGACTCTAATTGATGTTACCTTGCGCTAAAGCTGTAGCGATCGCCCAACCATCAACTAACAGCAGTAGTAGCGTAAAACTAAGTAAAATGAAATACATCCACGGTTGTGCTAAAGGATAGACATCTGTCGTATCTATCCCTGTTTTTTCTTGCACAAGTTTCACCAAACGGGCAAATCCGACGACACGCATCGGTAGTAAATAAGCTTTTCCATCCTGACTCAAGAAGTAGTAAACAATTCCTCCTTGACCAGTGTAGTCGTGCGGGGTTTTAACTCTTTTACTTCAGACCAAGCAATCGTCGCAATTTTTCCAAGTAACCCTAGAGATTGCGGGTTAGTATTGGGCGACGGTACGGGGAAAAATAAAATATCTACTTGTCGAACTTCATCAGTAACTTCGCGACTGACTTCCACCTTTCCTAAAGGTGAGAGTAATTTTTCCAAATATTGCTTGGCGAACTGATCGTGAGGCTGTCGGGTCATTTGTGATACATTAAGGTAAGTACTTTTGTACCACAATCCAGCCTGTTAGCGATACCCAAATAAAGTCAAAAAACAGGGCAATGTTAGCACCTATGTGGATACGTCTAGCCCAAGGTCGTCTAGCATTAATAAGTAATGCACTCCCAGCAGAAAGCAAAACCAGCACAACTGCAGTCAAACCCGCAATCAGGTGTGGTGAGTGTCCCAAGGAACCAAAGTGACCTAAAGTGCCAATAATGCCAATGAGTAACAGAAGCAGCACTAAACTTACTATGCAACTGCCGATTAAGTAGTGAAGGGAAAGCAGCCAGCTGGGTCGTTCTTGCTGTATTCTTCTGGTACGAAATATCCAAATACCCGTTATTGCCAATAGCAAATAAGCTAGTAGCGATAAACCCATCGACCATGCTGCTATTCTCCACAGCCAAAGAAAAGACGGTAAGTGCATAGTAAACATTGTAGATGGTGTGGAGAGAGTGCGATTGGGAGATGGGGAGAATAATTTTTAACTTTTGAGTCTTAACCAAACAGAAGAGGGCTGCTGAGTTCAGCAACCCTTAAACTAAGGAAAATTGTTTTTTTTAATCAACGGATACTAAACCAGCGACTTGTAAGGGTTTTATGAAATCTCCGGTTTTTGTATTAATCTGCACAATTCGTTTTTTTAAATTAGGGTCCATTGCTGATTCTGAGTCTGTGTCAAACTCGTAACTGCTAGGTTCAGCGATCGCAAGGCGATTGCACGGAATCTTATCCGATAAAATAGCACTTGCCATCATCCCCGTGTGAATCTCAAGTTGAGCTTCTCTCGGAGCTTCAAACACTAACCTTTGTCCAGGAAAAATAACCCGTTCAAAGTACCAGCTGGGAATATTCGAGATGCGAGCCACCTGTATTTTGCCTGTGGCATTTACGTAGCAGCAGAAAAGTTTACCTGATTGCTCAGGTGGTAGAGGATCTAATATTTGAGCCATAACTGCTGAGGAGCTTTACGCCACTATTTTACATTACACCAGTCAAGCTAGCACTGCTTGATCCCCGACTGCTGTAACTCCGACTACCAACTGAAATTTTCTACATTATTTCTATCTTAAGATATGCTGGAAGGATGAAAAAATTGTAAAAATTTATGCCTTTTTCGCAATTGTACATTATCCTCAGACAAATATATTGTTCGCTGATTCACAAAAAAATCACTAAGAGTGTCATTCACTAGTCATTTATAGGCTTCTAACCCACTACCAAGGGACGGGATCATTGTTTTGCAAAGAGAATCGGTGTTATTTGGTTATTTGAAAGCAAGATATAGAAAAATTTTTATAATATCTATCCTCAGGAACTGTACATCTGACGGCAAAGTTCATTTAACTATTTTTACTACTATCAATTTTTACCACTATCAATAAAAAAAGCAGACTAACGAATGATCTGTATAAATGTCAAGTAAAATTAAGATATAGAATAACAAACAAAATAAACACTTCTTTAAAAGAAATTGCTCTCGCTTTCCCTTGAAAACAGCAAGATGGGAGTTAAAAGACCTGTGATGGACAATCGAATTCTCTATGTTCGCCTTCCTTGTAACCCCATCTTTCCTATTGGGGTTGTTTATCTTGCAGATCATATCCACAAGCTGTTTCCCACCATTGAACAGCGCATTTTTGATTTAGGGTGTGTACCACCTTTAGATTACACCTCTGCTCTGGATCAGTGTATCGATGAATTTAAACCAACACTGCTGGTTTTTTCTTGGCGAGATATCCAAATTTATGCTCCGGTAGGTGGACGTGGTGGTAACCCATTGCAAAATGCCTTTGAAATCTTTTATGCCAAAAACCCCTTAGTGAAATTACACGGTGCTTTGGGCGGTTTGCGGATGCTGACAAGTTACTATACAGAGCTGTGGCGTAACCTGGGATTAATCAAACGTGGTTTGAAACGTGCCCGCAAATATCATTCAGATATCCGCCTAGTTGTGGGTGGTGGTGCAGTGAGTGTATTTTACGAACAGCTGGGTAAAAGCTTGCCCAAGGGGACAATTATTTCTGTGGGTGAGGGCGAAACTCTGCTAGAAAAACTTTTAAATGCCAAAGACTTTGGAGATGAACGGTGTTACGTAGTGGGAGAGTCTCAACCACGTACACGACTGATTCATGAACAACCTACTCCAGTCCAAAAAACCGCTTGTAACTACGACTATATCGAAAGTATCTGGTCAGAATTTAACTATTACCTACAAGAAGAAGATTTCTACATTGGCGTACAAACCAAACGTGGTTGTCCCCACAACTGCTGTTATTGCGTTTATACCGTTGTAGAAGGCAAACAAGTACGTATTAACCCTGCTGATGAAGTTGTTGCTGAAATGCGGCAACTTTATAATCGTGGCATACGTAACTTCTGGTTTACCGATGCCCAATTTATCCCCGCCCGGAAATTCATCGAAGATGCAGAAGAATTATTGCAGAAAATTGTTGATTCTGGCATGACAGATATCCACTGGGCAGCATACATCCGCGCCGACAACCTCACACCAAAAATGTGTGAGTTGATGGTGAAAACCGGGATGAACTACTTTGAAATTGGTATTACTAGTGGTTCTCAAGAACTCGTTCGCAAGATGCGGATGGGTTACAATCTCCGAACAGTCTTACAAAACTGCCGTGACTTGAAAGCTGCTGGATTCAACGACCTAGTTTCCGTCAACTACTCCTTTAACGTGATTGACGAACGCCCAAAAACTATTCGCCAAACCATCGCTTATCACCGCGAATTAGAAAAGATTTTTGGTGTTGACAAAGTCGAACCTGCTATCTTCTTCATCGGGCTACAACCTCATACCCATTTAGAAGAATATGCCTTCAAAGAAGGTATTGTGAAACCAGGGTACAATCCCATGAGCCAGATGCCTTGGGATGTGAGAAAAGTTCTATGGAATCCCGAACCTCTCGGTTCCTTCTTTGGCGAAGTCTGCTTGCAAGCATGGCGACGCAACCCCAATGACTTTGGACGCGAAGTTATGAAAATATTAGAGGAAAGAGTGGGTTGTGCTGATTTAGAAGAAGCACTTTCCGCACCGATTGAGGTGAAAGAAAGAAAGATGTTGGTTGCAACATAACCTTTCTCCCCCGTCAACCCTCCCTATTCCCCTCTTGCTACCGTGTACACACATCTCGCTCAAAACCTCACCCTCGCTTTTAGCGTAGCTAAAATCTTTCCCTCTCCTTAATAAGGCTACCGTGTACACACAAGTCCTGTCCGCATACGTTTCAACTCTTCTAACCCAAATAACTTAAATGATTTAATCGTTTACAGTTGCGCTAGGCTACGTGTTTATTTAAAATCAAATCCCAATGTGAGCGATAATGATCGCACCCTCTGCGATGGCATTCCTATCAAGAGCAATTAGCTTATCAATTACTGTTACCGCGATCGCACTTTCGGGAAATTTTCGGGGTGATCGCTTAAAAAAGTCAAACAATGCACTTTTTAAAACAGGCGATCATTGTTTATATTCCCTGTAGGAACTTCTGCTTTCCTTGCAGCAACTTCCGCTTTTACGTTTCCGTGTTTCGCGCAGCCTGTAGGAACTTCCGTCTTCACGTTTCCGTGTTTCGCGCAGCTTGTAGCAACTTCCGTCTGACTTGTAACAACTTCTGTTTTCCTTGCAGCAACTTCCGCTTTCACATTTCCGTGTTTCGCGCAGCCTGTAGCAGTTTCTGCCTTGACGTTGTTAGAAACTATCCACAGAGGTGCAAGATATAAGGGTAACTAAGTACGTTAATAGGAGGATAATAAACGTATCTCAACATTGCAAATTATGAAAAAGCTCAGTTCATTTGTTCTAGCAGCTGTTCTAGCAGCACTTTTGTTTGGTGGTGGTTTGACAAAATTGACACAAGCATCTGCCAACAACAAAAAATGGCATACTCATCGGATTGGCATTGAGCATATGGAAGATTTATCGTCGGTTGGCACTAAGGCTCCCACCGTTACAGGCAGAATTGTCCGCTATGATTCCCATATTAACAGTATTGTTCCCACTGATGCCAAATTAGAACAATTGGCGGATGGATTTCTCTGGGTGGAAGGTCCCCTCTGGAATCGAAACGAGAATTATCTGCTGTTTTCGGATGTGAAAGCCAATAAAATCTACAAATGGAAACCGGGGAAAGGGGTCTCGACTTATTTGAGTCCCAGTGGATATACGGGGAGCGCTCCCTTTAACGGGATAGAACCCGGTTCTAATGGGTTAATCTTTGATAGCCAGGGGAGACTGGTGATGTGTCAGCATGGCAATCGTCGCATCGCTCGGTTAGAGAACAGAGAGAACAACACCCAAATTGCTCTGGCAGATCAGTATGACAACAAACGCTTGAACAGCCCCAATGACCTGGTTTACAAATCTAATGGTGACCTGTACTTTACCGATCCCCCCTATGGTTTGCCAACTCAAAGACATGATGATCCAGAGAAGGAACTCCCGTTCAGTGGCGTTTACCGCCTATCGCCCGATGGCAAGTTAACGCTATTGACTGATGAGATTCGTTCTCCCAATGGCATTGCATTTTCTCCAGATGAAAAGATTCTCTATATCTCCGATTCAACCACCAAACAATCGAGATGGTTGGCATATGATGTTGCACCGGACGGCACGCTTCAAAATGGTCGCACGATTGCGGATGGCTGGATATGGGAACGCAACCGCCAGGGTAATCCTGATGGGATCAAGGTTGATAAGGCAGGTAATGTGTACGCTGCTGCACCCGAGGCAGTTTTCATTTTTGCTCCCGATGGGACGCTTCTGGGGAGTATTGAAACGGGTGTACGAACAAGCAATGTAGCCTGGGGAGAAGATGGTCACAGCCTCTTTATTACAGCCAACACAGCCATCTATCGCATTCGCTTGACTGCCACAGGCGAAGGATATTAACGTCAGTCTGCTATAAGATTGCCCTGTCAGGGGTGCAGGTTCTCTAGTTTAGTGAACAATCCCATCATTGCTTCAAAGTTTTCTCTTTGATACTGGGACGGCATATAGCAATCCTAAATCATTTGTAAAATTCTCTCTTCTCTCTTTTCTTGGCGCTCTTCTCCTGGCGGAGACGCTGCTTTGTAAGTCCTGCGGACAGGCTTGCGCCAACGCCTCTGGCGTCGCCCTTTGGGCGAAGGCGTCTTGGCGGTTGATAATTTTTACAACTCAAATAGGACTGCTATAGTTATCTTTTCTCATTTTTCAAACTACCAGTTGATGTATCACTTTTTTTTACAAACATTACTTCTATCCTCAATTTTTCAATCCAAAGTTTTAGATATATTTGTTAATCAAAAATAAACTTGAAGAGTAGAGATGGTACAGATATCTCTGGAACTAACATTACAGTATCTTCAGTCGCTTTTAGTCCTAATGGTCAAACTCTCGTCAGTGGCTCTGAAGATGAGACTATAAAGCTGTGGAATGTCAAAACAGGTGAGTGTGTAAAAACACTGAGAATCCCCAGACTCTACGAAGGTACAAACATTACTAGAGTTTCTAGTTTAGCTGAAGCACAAAAAACCACCTTGATAGCCCTCAGTGCATTGGCGTAGCGTAGCCTTTAACCAGTAAACTAAAAAATAACCAGCGCAAACTTCACATTAAATTCAAAACTCAAAACTTTCTCTCTTCCTTGACATCTTTGCGGTTCATTTCACTAAATCTCATGTTAGAAGGCTCAATTTTACAAAAGCTAGAAACAGCTCATCGCTATAGTAAAAGACCAATTCAATACGGCGTTTACTACAAAAATACCCTGGTTTCCCTGTGTCATGCCTTGGAAGACCACATTTTAACTGACGACAGTACACCTTTTGTCATCACAGCCTTCCAAAAGGGGAAATGGTACTTGCAAGAAGCCGAAAGATATGCAGACATTGCCAAAAAATCCTGCCAAGTTGTGATTATGGCTTCTCCGGATACAGGTTTTGCTGAACATCCCACAAGCCAGTTACCTAATGTCAACTTAGTCCCATTAGATCCAGCAGATCCAGTGGCGCAGGAATGGCATTTGATTATTCTGTCGCAAAAATACACAGCTATGGTAATTTGTCAAGAATTATCAGAAGCGGATTATGGCTCCTCTGGACTACCTGCATCAGATGTAGAGCGTAAATTCTATGGCTTGTGGACATTTGAGCCGGAGTTAGTGAAAGAAACAGCAGAATTAGCAATTTCCCACATCGGACAATACAACTCAGAACTAGCGAAAAAACTCAAGGCACACAAAGACACAATTCAGCCGCACCTTGTCATACCAGAAAACTTGAGTGCAGTCACCTCCAAGGTAGTAGATTATCTCCAGACAGGGCAAGTCAATATTTCCGTGTCTACAGCGACTCGCTACCAAGCACTCGATCACAACCTGGTTTCCAACAAAATTCAAGCATTTTTGCGAATGGCACAAATTCTTGATGCTGCTAATGTTACCAATCCAATGGCAGCAGCAGAAGTTGTGGTGCTAGCAGAAACAATAGGGCAACTTTTGGATCTTCCCGCATGGCAGATGAAACGTCTACGTCTTGCAGGTTTGCTGCACCGGATAGATCCATTACAAAGAGCAGAAAGCATTCTTTCTCCTGGGACTTCCACCCGTTACCAAGAAGATGCACCCAGTTGTCCCCTAGTACCAGGAGCGCAAGTCCTGCGAACAATGCCACAACTGCGAGCGATCGCACAAATTATTACACATCAAACCGAGTGGTGGGATGGTACAGGTGAACCAGCGGGGTTAACAGGGGATGAAATTCCCTTGGAGTCGAGAATTATCGCATTAGTCGCGGATTTCCAGTGGCGGATCAATCAGAAAAAAACGTCTCAGTTAAATCGCGAGGAGATATTTGCCCAAGCCTTAGAAGAGTGCAAACAACTGCGATCGCATCGCTTCGATCCTAAACTTGTAGATACCCTAGCTTTACTAGTCATGGGTTTACAACAGGGACTCGACGTACCCCTAATAACACCCAAAATCAGCGCTAGTATGTGGCTGCTTAATAACAAAATAGGAAGTGAAAGCAACATCAGTGAGCAGATGAGTAATTACGGCAAATAATCATCTCACGCAAAGACGCCAAAAAACTCTGGTGCGCCTTTGCGTCTTTGCGTGAAATTTCATTATCTTGATACTACATCCTCTATATGAACATTGAAGAAATTCGATTAGGAAAACTCAAACATCTGCCAGGAGCAAATTTAGAAGACGAAGATTTATCAAACGCTGATTTAAGTCGCGTCAATCTTGCTGGTGCACACCTTGTCGGCGCAAATTTTACAGGTTCCAAACTCGAAGGTGGACATCTAGAAGGTGCAAACTTGATAGGAGCCAATCTCGTAGAAACCGACTTGCGAGCAAACCTTATGGGAGCAAATTTAATGCAAGCAGATTTGACGGGTGCTGACTTGCGAGGTGGGAATTTGCGTGGTGCTAACTTAATGGGAGCAAGACTCAGTGAAGTCTCATTTGTAGGTGCTTTCTTGAGTGGTGCTAATTTGATGAATGTCAACTTGCAAGGTGTTGACTTTCGAGGTGCTGACTTGCGAGGCGCGAACTTGACTGGGGCTAATCTCAAAGGTACAGACTTAAGTCGCGCAGATTTGCAAGGAGCGTTGTTGAGTGAGGCGAATTTGGAAGAAGCTGACTTGCGGGACGCCAATCTTGCTGGTGCAAACTTAACGGGTGCGAATTTACTGTGTGCTGAATTAGATGGTGCGAATTTGAGTGGCGTGAATTTGGATCGAGCTTGTTTGGTAGGAACAGTGGTGGAGATGATTTCGTAAAAAGTGGAAAAAATGCAGAAGCCTTCTCCACTGTTAGAATTTTTGCAGGTGAAGCAGAGGAAAAATTTGTGAGTCTACAGGAAGTTCTCAACCTAGCATTGCAGCTTTCAACAGTGGAGAAGGTGCGTTTGATTCAGCAAATTGCTCCTGAAATAGAACGCGAGTTAATCGACAACCCGCCTACACCCCGTAAATCATTGTGGGGTTTATGTGCTGATTTGGGACAAGCACCTTCAGAATCTGAAATTGATGCAGTCCGCAGTGAGGAATGGGCTAACTTCCCACGGGAGGACATTTAATGCTGCGTGCTGTAGCTGATACCCACGCACTCATCTGGTACATTTTTGGTGATGCGCGACTCTCGATAACTGTAAGAAATATGATCGCACAAATCGCATCTGCTGGCGATCAAGTTGCTTTCTCTTCAATTACCCTAGCCGAGATTGTCTACTTAAGCGAGGAAGGACGTATTTCTCCACTGACGCTTGAGAGCCTGCTTGCAGTTGTTGACACAACTGATGCTGTACTGGCAGAAGTTCCACTTGATCGACATATAGCCCAAGCTTTGCGTTTAGTTGAGCGCACACAAGTGCCAGATTTACCTGATCGCATTGTCGCTGCTACAGCCTTGCATCTAGGAGTGCCAGTGATTCGTAGGGACAGCAAAATTAAACTATCCAGCATCAACACTATTTGGTGACGAGACTAAGCCGTCTTAATTGTAAAAAAAAGTAACTAAAATATTATTTTTTCAGGAATTCAACAGCCAGGCACTGAGGTTTATGAACAAAATAATCTTAGTGTTTAGCGCGATCAGGTCAACCATATGCTTGTCCAAGGAACAATCCTACGTAATCGCTACGAAATTGTTGCACACCTAGGAAGCGGAGGGTTTGCTGACACTTACTTGGCGAGAGATAGGGATTTACCGAACCATCCTCACTGTGTCGTAAAACACCTAAAACCGACAAGCCTTGATCCAGCAATTTTACCTATTTCCAGACGTTTGTTTGAAACAGAAGCACAAGTTCTATACTTATTAGGTCAGCATGACAAAATCCCAAAGCTTTTTGCCCATTTTGAAGAAAATAGGGAATTCTATCTCGTTCAGGAATTTGTTGATGGGTATGATCTGGGCAAAGAACTCACTCCTGGGAAGCGTTTTAGTGAAAACGAAGTCGTTCAACTGTTGCAGGGAATCTTGGAAGTATTGGTAATTGTCCATCAACGAAATATCATTCACCGGGATATCAAGCCTCAAAATTTAATCCGTCGTCGAATAGATGGCAAGATTGTACTGATTGACTTTGGTGCAGTCAAAGAGATTGGAACTTTAGCAATGAACACTCAAGGTGTCGTTAGGTCTACCATTGCTATTGGGACTCCTGGCTATATGCCGAATGAACAAGCCAATCGTGACCCTAGGTTATGTAGCGATGTCTATGCTACAGGTATGGTAGCTATCCAAGCGTTGACAGGCTTACTACCTCAACAGTTTCTCCAAGACCCTACAACCGGTGAACTGATCTGGAGTCGTTATGTACAAGTTAATAAGAAGCTAGAAGAAGTTTTAAACAAAATGGTGCGCTATCACTTCAGCCAGCGCTACCAGTCAGCATCTGAGGCGTTACAAGCAGTAAATGCTCTACCGCCACAGCAACAAACCTCACAACCATCTTCACTATCGCATAGAGTCGCTCGTGTCATCTCACAAATTCCTCGATCATTGCTGTGGGGAGGTTTAATTGGACTCGGTGGACTTGCAGTAGGAGTCTTTGCGACTGTTGCTCTACTAAATCGCCCTCAATCTCCATCTTTGCAACCTGTAGCAGTTCAATCCCAGTCATCAGTAGCTTCTGCACTACCGACAAGCTCTTCATCAACAACGCCGACTGCATCGACACAGAATGTTAATTGGGCGATCGAGCCACGATTTGATGGGGCTTCTGGTTTTTCCGACGGGCTAGCACAGGTAGGAATTGACGGCAAGTGGGGTTACATCGACAAGAACGGTACCGAGGTTATTTCACCGCAATTTGATGAAACTGATGACTTTTCTGAAGGATTAGCGCGAGTGTGGATTGCGGGGCAGAACTGGGGCTATATCGACAAGACTGGAAAGTTTGTCATTCCACAACAATTTACTAAAGACAATGCCAGTAACTTTTCTGAAGGACTGGCACGGGCATGTTTTGTAGATACTTGTGGCTATATCAATCAGAGAGGGGATTTTGTAATCGAGCGGAAATACGACAGAGCTGGCGACTTTAAAGAAGGGCTGGCAGTCGTAAAGATTCGTAGCAAATGGGGTTACATCGACAAGAGCGGCAACGTCGTCATCCAGCCGCAATTTGATGATGCTGGGTATTTTTCCGAAGGGCTAGCAGATATAAAGATTGGTGAAAAGTGGGGTTACATCAACAAGAGTGGCAACGTCGTCATCCAGCCGCAATTTGATTATAATTATGGGTTTTCTGAAGGACTAGGGCTAGTAAAAATTGGCAGCAAATATGGTTACATCGACACGAGTGGCAACCTCCTCGTTCAGCCGCAGTTTGATGATGCATATAGATTTAATGAAGGTCTGGCAGGGGTAAAGATTGGTAGCAAGTGGGGTCACATCGACAAGAGGGGGAACCTCGTAGTCAAGGCGCAATTTGATCAGGTTAATAACTTTGTTGAAGGGCTAGCGGTAGTAAAGACCAATGGCAAGAAGGGCTATATCGACAAGAATGGCAACTTCGTGATTCAACCGCAATTTGATAAAGCCGGAAAATTTTCTGAAGGATTGGCGTGGGTAACTATTGGCGACAAGAGAGGTTATATTCGCAATCCCTTAAAGTAGGGTGCGTTATGACTTTGTCCGTAACACAGCAAAATTTCATTTTTCATTTTTTATTATTCAATTTTTAACTGCCCGCCCCCTCATCCACAGCACCAGCATACTCAAAAACACCAACCCCATCACCCCTGCTAAGGGATTATTATTCACTCCCGTTACCCACTCAGGAACTTGACCAGAATATTTAATCAATCTGCCAACATTAATAATGTAGTATCCGCAGATTAAACCACCATGTAGACCAATCGGTAAACCTAGGCGTCCCCTGGAACCCCGCTTTGCCCACACCAGTGTCAAGCCTAGCAACAATAAGCCAAAAAATTGCGGTGAGGTACGAATGACTTCTGGCAGTGGTTTAATAAAGTGCGCGATCGCAAAAATAGTGGCATTTGCCCAAAGTACTACATAGGGGCTGTAATCGCGCTGCAGTTCATCCAGTATCCACCCCCGAAAAAATAATTCCTCTGCAAACGCGACACCCAAACCAGCAATTAACCCTTCTAAAACAACTCTGAGCAAAAAAAGACTCTTGTTTTGCCAAACCAACCAACCCAAGAATCCTTCTAAGCTAAATAGAATTAGAATGCTAATCAGCCCAATAGCCAAGCCACGCAGCAGTTCCACTCCATTGAGGGGCGTTCTTTCTAAACCATAGTGCCGAAATATCTGTGGTTGCTGGTATAGATATTTGCCCCAAAGGGGAAGAAACAGGAAAAATCCTATAGCCAGCGACACCATTGTCAAAATAGTGACTAAGTTAGAATCATCTACCAATAAGTAAATTGGTACAGCTATGGGCAGCCATATTGCCAACAAACTCAGCACAAAACAACTCAGCCTTATAGGGGCAGGGTATTGAGCTAACCGGAGGAGATTTTTTTTCAATTCAAATTGCCTAACTATTCCTCCGGCTCAATTGTGCTAGTCAAACCATGATTTTTTAAGGTTTCGCAATAGAACTCAGCGTGTTCTTGAGCGCAAGTAATGACTAAGGCGAACCCATTGTTATGTGCTTCCATCATGATACTCACAGCTTGAGGCTGAGTAAGGTTTGGCACTGTGGTTAATAAAACCTGTACCACATACTCCATGGCGTTGTAGTCGTCGTTATGGAGCAAAACGCGATACCTAGGCGCTAGCTTGCGGGATGTTGAACGCTTCTCTAAAGTTTCGACGGACACGGCTCTTCGCTCTTTTTTGGCTGAATTACTATAGCAGAACTTTTATTCAAAGATTGCTTAACACTTATTTACCTATTCTATAGCATACGCACACAAATATAGGGGCAATGGGCAATGGGCAAGGGGCAATGTTCGATCCCCAGTTCCTAGTTCCCAGTTCCCGACTCTTTTGTTCCCAATTCTCAATGCCCGATGCCCATTGCCCAATTCCCAATTCCCAATTCCCAATTCCCAATTCCCATTTGTATCAACCTTAAAGTGAAACGGTATTATTCCTTTAAAATTGATAAAAATTATAGTTGTTGCTGGATTCTGCCTGACTATGAAGATGACCCTGGAGTTTCAAGCAGGACAAATTGTGTCTTTAGAGCATAACAATAAAAGGCTGTATGCAGAAGTGATTCAAGTGGTAGCTTCCCGTCAGTTGTGCTGGGTGCGTCCCTTGCTGCTGGTGGTCTTTACTCAAGAACTGCCGCTTATAATGGATCTGCAAGATGCTTCTGACCTGTTTTGGTCTGTCAATTTATTTCTACCTGCCTTAGACACAGAAGTCATTAGTTTTTTGAGTCAGGTTCTGGCAAAAGAACCAAAACCTGGACAGATATCTGACACCAAGCAACAACTCAATCAGTTTCTTCACGAAATTTGGCAAGCACAAAAAGAAAGTTCTTGAGTTGGTGAGTTCTAAGTAACTAACACTCAGCACTGGTAACAAATGCCTGCATCTTTCATACGTTGAATTGCTTCGTGCATCCGCTCCTTAGAAACAGTTAGAGCTATGCGGAAAAAGCCTTCTCCTGCGGCACCGTAACCATTGCCAGGAACCACCATAATGCCACATTTGTCAAGTAGCAACGTGACAAATTCTGTGGAGGAATATCCTTGAGGAACCCGAACCCAAACATAAAGGCTTCCTTTAGGAGCCTCTATAGACCAACCTAGAGATTGCAATCCTTGAACGATGATATCGCGACGCTTTTGGTAAACTGATACTCTGGACTGGATTTCTGTAACACTTGTGGAATAAGCAGCGATCGCGCACACTTGAACTGCCTTAAAAACTCCAGAATCAATATTTGTTTTTACCTGTCTTAAACCTTTGATACCAGTAGCATTACCGACTACAAAACCAATCCGCCAACCAGCCATGTTGTATGACTTAGACAGACTGTGAAATTCAATTGACACTTCCTTTGCTCCTAGAACTTGCAGCACGCTTGGTGGTTGGTAACCGTCATATGCAATTTCTGAGTAGGCATGGTCATGACACAGCAGAATATCATACTGCTTGCAGAAAGCTACCACTTCCTCAAAAAATTCTAACGTTGCCACTGCTCCAGTAGGATTATTAGGATAGTTTATCCATAACAATTTAGCCTTTTGGGCTACTTCTTGAGGAATAGCGTTGAGATCAGGCAAAAATTTATTTTCTGCCTTTAGGGGCATAGCATAAGGCTCACCACCAGTAAAAATAGTAGATGTACGGTAGACGGGATAACCTGGGTCTGGTATCAGGGTGTAGTCTCCCACTTCCACAAAAGCTAGGAATGTGTTGTGAATCGCTTCCTTTGAACCAATTGAAGAGATTATTTCTGTATCTGGGTTTAATCCTGTCACTCCAAATCGGTATTCCATCCACCTAGCAGTCGCCTTACGGAACTCTTTTGTACCTTGGTAAGGTGGGTAATCGTGAGTTGAGGGATCTTCTATTGCTTCATGTATGGTCTGAATAATGTGAGTAGGTGTTGGCTTGTCTGGAGATCCCTTTGCCATATTAATGATGTCAACTCCTTGGGCAACAAGTTCATCCTGTCTGCGCTCTATTTCAGCAAATAGGTAAGGAGGAATTTTTTCTAAGCGTCGGGCAAACTGCATGGCGATGACTTCTGACTAATGCAAATGTGGAAGCACTGTCTTCTCAGTTTACGCTTTGCTATATGAGTTATGTGTTTAACCTTAAAAAAAGTATTAGTAGTGATCATATCTATAAGTAAGTATTGTCACTACCGTTACTATGTTTTCTGTTTTTTCTGCTACTGAAATTGAATTGTTATTATAGTCTTTACTTAAGTTCACTTAATTTAAGAAAAAAGCCGTAAAGCTCAAGGCTTAGGATAACCAACCTACACTTGGAACCAATTGAATACGACCAGCGTCCATCTCTGCCATTAAGAGTTCCAAAGCTTCATAGTCAACATCCGAGATATAACCCATTTGTGTCAATTCAGAGTTGATTTCATTCTCTATTTCTGGGGTCAACTTTTTAATATCAAGAGCTTTTTCTACCAATCGCCGAATAGAGCATCCTGTTTTCATACTAATTACAGCCAATTATATAGGTAATCATTATCTATTGTAACATTTGGTATAAAAAGTGATCCTAGACTCTCTTTGTCAGCGATCCAGATCACGAAATTTGAGAACATAGTTCACTAATCATCTAACTGTCTGGCAATAATCAAGATGAGAACTGACCAAACAAAGGATGAAATCTTTTATCCTGAATCTCCATACAAGAAAGCGGATTTATTCGTGAGGACTTCACCCAATGGGCTTAGGAGTTTGCCAAACTCCTAAGCCCTTGTCCTTCTCCTATCGCAGAGGCTATTGTGCTAACAGACACGACACGCTACGCGTTGGCGTCCGCGTAGCGTGCGCTTTGCGCTCAGCCTGTCCGCAGGACTTACGGCACGCTAGGTGAACAAAGACGCTCTTGCAACGACGAAAACCGCTACTGAAGGCAACTCCCTCACCGAATTAAGTTAAAAGTGAGCCAGTGCGTGAGGAGGGTCCACCTGCTGCACCGAGGGTAACCCTCTGCTGTAGGGAACTGGCGCTCTCGTTGGCGCAGCCTCTCGTTCCTTGTGCGTCTGGTGACAGGGGTTCCCGAAGCAGTTCCTTCAACGGGGAGAACCCCGTTGAAGGAACTGTCGTTCTGTTGTAGCACCTGGCGTGAAACCCCATCGCCCTTGGCGTCTCCCCTTCTCCTGACGGAGACGCTGCGCGAAGGGAGAAGATTGCACTGGCTCACTTTTTACTTGGTTCTTTTTACTTGTTAATCCCTCACTCCCTGACTTTCCATAGTGCAACTTGTAGGCGTAACAGTTTACTTCACCGGTCACCTTCAGTTGGCGGTTGTTAGTTGAACGCCTCTTGCAATTCAAACAAAATTCTGGGATAAATTAAAGTTTATAGGTATAACAATAGGTATAACATGCAAATCACCCTTGCCTAGTACTATAGCTTGTAAGGATTATATTTGCTATAACAGGAAAAAATGTATATTGAAATACAGTTCACCTAGCGTTTGTGACAATCTTTAAACAATAATGCTACAGCAATAAAGATTCAGCAAAGAGAAGTAAGACGAATGGTCGATGTGAGGCGAAAAAGTTTATGTTCAAATACATCTAAACTTTAAAGTTCAATAACTTTAATAGGATGTAACGATGCAATTATTACTAGATTATCCAAAAATAACTGTTATTAGTCCTCAAGGCTGCCTAAATGCCACAAATGCTTTAGAATTTGAAACAAATGTTACAAAAACTCTAGCACAAGATGGGATTTCTTTCTTACTCGTTGATTTAGAATATGTAGAATCATTAGATAGTGCAGGTTTAATGGCACTGGTGTCTGTACTCAAACTAGCTCAAAAACTGGAACGGCGCTTCAGCCTTTGCTCGGTTTCACCCTGTTTGAGAATTATATTTGAAATGACCCAGTTAGATAGGGTCTTTGAGATATTTGAAGGTAGAGCCGCATTTGCAGCGGCTTGCTTTTCAATGGAAGAAGCAACAATGACTTATGCCTAAAAAAGTCTTAAGGAGAAATGGGTGCCTCTGTTGAAACATCTAATAAATGCTAAGGTTAGAAATGAGTAGCTGTAATTAAGGTAGCTAAAAAATAGCACAGTGGCTGTTGCAGTTGAAAAGTTAATCACATCGGATATCGTAAAACCAGCTCGTTACTTAGGTAACGAACTCTTAGCAATTCACAAGCCTTGGGAGACAGCAGAGATCCGCTGGGTTCTAACATACCCGGAAATCTATGAAGTAGGTGCAGCCAATTTAGGGCACATTATCCTTTATAATATTCTGAATTCCCAACCACGCCAGTTATGCGATCGCGCTTACCTACCAGGATCAGACCTAGCAGCAAAACTACGAGCAACAAATACACCGTTGTTTGCCGTAGAATCTAAGCGATCGCTAACAGAATTTGACATTTTAGGTTTTAGTCTCAGTTATGAACTCGGAGCAACCAACATTTTAGAAATGTTGGATTTAGCTGGTATTCCCTTAACTTGGCGAGAACGCTTGGAGGCGGAGACGAGAAGAGCAGAGGGAGCAGGGGGAGAAAAGACTTTCTCCTCTTCTTACCCGTTAATTTTCGCTGGGGGACAGACGGCGACATCTAATCCTGAACCATACGCTGACTTCTTCGACTTTTTCGCCTTAGGAGATGGCGAGGAACTACTAAGCGAAATCGGCTTAGTCTTGGAGGAAGGTAAAAAATCAGGATTGAGTCGTCAAGAACTGTTGCTGGATTTAGCACAGATACCAGGCGTCTACGTTCCTCTGTTTTACAATCTGGCGGAGGATGGGTCAGTTTATCCTAACCATCCAGATATACCAAAACGAATTGTGCGACGCTTAGCAAGCCCAATGCCAGCCTATTCTATAGGGCTAGTTCCCTATGTACAGCCAGTGCATGATCGCCTGACAATTGAAATTCGGCGCGGTTGTACTCGCGGTTGTCGCTTCTGCCAACCAGGAATGCTCACTCGCCCAGCACGGGATGTGGAACCAGAAAAGGTGGTGGAAGCTATAGATTCGGGAATGCGGCAAACTGGTTACAACGAATTTTCTTTACTATCCCTGAGTTGTTCTGATTATTTATCCTTGCCAGCAGTGGGGATGGAAATAAAAAATCGGTTAAAAGATGAGAATATTTCTCTTGCTTTGCCAAGTCAACGAGTTGACAGATTTGATGAAAATATCGCCAATATCTTAGGCGGAATGCGTCAAGGAGGACTGACTTTTGCTCCAGAGGCAGGAACTCAACGGATGCGAGATATTATCAACAAGGGTTTGACCAATGAAGAACTGCTACGGGGTGTAAAAACAGCTTGGGAACAAGGCTGGGACAAAATTAAGCTTTATTTTATGATTGGCTTGCCAGGTGAAACGGATGCTGATGTGTTAGGCGTTGCGGAAACAGTAGGGTGGTTACAAAGGGAATGTCGGGCAAATGGCAGAAGACCACTGTCATTTAACTTAACAATCTCTAACTTCACGCCCAAGCCCCATACACCTTTTCAGTGGCACTCAGTTTCCACTACAGAGTTTGAGCGCAAGCAAGAGTTACTGCGGCAAGCATTCCGCCGTATCAAGGGAGTAAAGGTGAATTTCACCGATGTCCGCATTTCAGCCATGGAAGATTTTATCGGACGAGGCGATCGCACTCTTGCCCCAGTATTGCGCCGTGCTTGGGAATTAGGTGCAGGCATGGATTCTTGGTATGACAGTGTCGAAAAAGCATTCTCAGCTTGGGGACAAGCCATTTCGGAAGCTGGTTTAGATTGGAAATACCGCCAAGTGGAGAAGGGCGAATGGAACTTGTTTGTGATAGAAGATAAGGGGGCAATGGGCAATGGGCAAGACTCGACGATTCCCAATTCCCAATTCCCAATTCCCAATTCCCACTACTCATCTCCCCCCATCTCCCCCTCCCTCAACGCACCCCTCCCTTGGGACCACATTGACACTGGTATTAATAAAAAATGGCTTAAGGAAGACTTGCAACGCGCTCTAGAAGCAGCAACTGTACCAGATTGCTCTTTTGAAAGTTGTTCTCATTGTGGTGTCTGTGGTACTGACTTTGGTCATAATGTTGTGATTTCACCGCCTTCTATTCCAAAATTTGCTGGTGAATTTGTCCCGAATACAACCAAAGCACAACGGCTGCGTGTCTGGTTTGGTAAGCAGGGCGGTATGGCTTTAGTTGGGCACTTAGATTTGATGCGTTTGTTTGATAGAGCGCTGCGGCGAGCGGGATTGCCAGTTTCTTTTACTGGTGGGTTTCATCCAACCCCTCGCATTTCTATTGCTCATGCCTTGCCTTTGGGAACTACAAGCAGTGGTGAAATTGTGGATTTTGAGCTAACACAGCCAGTTGACTCGGAGACTTTCCGCCAAAAATTAGCTGATGCTCTGCCAGTAGACATTCCCATATATCAGGTGGAACAGGTGGATTTAAAAGCAAGTGCTGCTAACCAAGTTCTTGAAGCTGCCGAGTATCTCATTACTGTGGCTTGCCTTCTTGATGCTATACCTGTACAATGGCAAAACTGGGTTGAAGCTGTCAAAGCCAAAGATGAGTTTTGGTGGGAACACACAACCAAGTCAGGCAAAACTTATTTAGTAAATCTGCGCGATCGCTTGTTTGAGCTAGAATTAGTTGAGTTACCAAAACACCGAGAGCATCAAGAAGAGTCTACAGTTATCCTGCGATATGTAGGTAGCTGTCGTCATGATGGGGTGCTGTTGCGTCCCGAACAAATCCTGGTTATGCTAGAACAGGTAGCAGGTACAGAATTTCATCTGCTGCAAGTTCATCGGAATCGGTTAATTTTGGGAATTTAATCTCTAGGGGGCAATTTGCTACTGGTTGCCCTCTTGTAGTACATATTAGGAATTGATTTTTAACAAGGTTGCGTTAGAATGAGATGAGGAGAAATTTTCTGGCGCTGCATTGAGTGAACTGATTCACTACCCTGGTATTCAGGGCGCAAAAGCAAAGATAAAAGAAGTGAAACTTTGGCGGGTTTTTTATTCAAGACAAACACCAGGCAGACTAATAACACTCTCTTTAAGCTCAGCTAATGAATCAGTAATCACCAACAACAGGCTCGTCGGCTTCTCTGATTCTATGATTTTTAAAACTCCTTTGAACGCCCAATCCACATTAAGTAGTGCCGAGTCACGAGTACCGAGTATTGAGATAGTGTTGAGTCACGAGTAACGAGTGCTAAGTGTAAATTACCCAGAACTCACTAACTCACCAACTCACCAACTCACCAACTCACCGAACGCTAGTTCGCAAGGGCAGAGGGAACCTCTGCACGCGGCTGGCTACTCAGGACTCTCAAAGGAAAGGGTATGATCAAAAATTAACCATGGACGGATGATTTAATTGCTTAAAAATATGCAGCCGTTCTGGATGAATCAGGCGTGTAAACGCAGTCGAGAGTATAAGTGGCTCTCGCTTGTTTGAGCAAAGAAGTGCAGTTTTTACCAGCAGCGCATCCTGTGGACTGGTTGGGGCCAGAAGAGGTATAACAAACCCCCAAGTCTGTTTGTGCTGCCAGTTTTTGAGGAAAATAATTGAATGCCAAAACAAATTATCATAGCGGAACAGCATCAAATTGCTGCAGTATTTTCGGAAGACCAAATACAGGAACTCGTTGTAGCTACAGGTCATCACCAAATTGGTGATATCTACTTAGGAGTTGTAGAAAATGTACTACCTGGGATAGATGCGGCTTTTGTTAACATAGGGGATCCAGAACGTAATGGTTTTATTCATGTCACTGACTTAGGACCGTTAAGACTGAGGCGCACAGCAGCGGCGATTACAGAATTATTAACACCGCAGCAAAAAGTCTTAGTGCAAGTGATGAAAGAGCCAACAGGTACCAAAGGACCGAGGCTTACAGGGAACATCACCATGCCCGGACGCTACGTCGTGCTAATGCCATATGGTCGAGGTGTTAATTTATCACGTCGGATTAGGAATGAAAACGAGCGCAACCGTTTGCGTGCGTTGGCAATTTTGATTAAACCTGCAGGAATGGGTTTGCTAGTTCGCACCGAAGCCGAAGGCAAACCAGAAGAAGCGATTATCGAAGATTTAGAATCGCTGCAAAGACAATGGGAGGCGATTCAGCAAGAAGCACAATCAACACGTCCCCCAGCGCTACTGAATCGGGACGATGATTTTATCCAGCGCGTGCTGCGAGATATGTACGGCGCAGATGTGAATAGAATTGTTGTAGACTCAAGTACTGGTTTGAAGCGTGTGAAGCAGTACTTACAGAACTGGAGTGGCGGACAAACTCCACAGGGGGTGTTAATTGATCATCACCGCGATCGCACAGCCATTCTAGAGTACTTCCGCATTAATGCTGCAATTAAAGAAGCCCTCAAACCCAGAGTAGACTTACCTTCTGGAGGCTACATCATTATTGAGCCAACAGAAGCATTAACAGTGATAGATGTCAACTCCGGCTCATTTACGCGATCGGCAACAGCGAGAGAAACTGTTTTATGGACCAACTGCGAAGCCGCTACAGAAATTGCTCGTCAGTTGCGGCTGCGAAATGTTGCTGGGGTAATTGTCGTTGATTTCATTGATATGGAATCACGGCGTGACCAACTGCATGTTCTAGAACATTTCAACAAATCACTGAAAGCAGACAAAGCTCGTCCCCAGATTGCTCAACTCACTGAGTTGGGTTTGGTAGAACTCACCCGCAAACGTCAAGGTCAAAATATTTACGAATTGTTTGGTAAAATTTGCCCCACCTGCGGTGGTTTAGGACACACTGTCCATTTACCAGGAGAAACTGAAAGCCGACCGCTAGCACCAACAGAATTACCAGACCGCTTTGCAGCCTCCTTATCTCATAGAGAACCACGTCTACCAGTTGCTCGCTTTCCAGAACAACGGGAAACTTTTGAAGGATATGGGGAAGCATACGAGACTGACAATGATTTGGCTGCCCCAAATCTGGTGAATCACCCTAGCTACCAAGAAATTAGCGATAGCAGAAAGCGTCGTACCCGTCGTAGTACTCGCCTAGAAAGGCTGAATGGGGGGAATGGCAAAGATGAGCCGCGCCTTGGTGCTCACTCTCTGGCGTTTCTAAACGAGCCGGACTTAGATATGGATGACGACTCAGAACTTGGTGTTTTATCAGAGGTACCCTCACCAAGTATTAGCAAACCTTCTTGGGGTGACAGAGCCGAGCGTAGCAAAGTGACAAAGGTAGAGCCAGTCAAGCCAGTGGTAGAACCACCGGAGATTGTGACTGTAGAAATGTCTTCTGAGGAACAGGATGTCTACGCCCAGATGGGAGTTTCTCCGTTGGAGAAGTTGGGTCGGGAGGTCAGAAATCCCAAGTCTGTCATCATCAACGTCACCTTGCCTGGACACAGTCCTGCAACATCGACTGAATCAGTATCAGAATCACCTGTCTCTGAAAGAGCACGTGGTGTAGTCACAGTCGAACCACCAAGCGAATCCGTTCCAGAAGCTGCATCTGATTTACCAGATCTTGCCGTAATGACAGATGAAAGTGAAGTGACCAGCAGCTTAACTGATAAGCGCCGCCGTCGCCGTCGTTCTTCCTCTGTGGAGACAGGTACATCCACTACATCTGAAAGTTAACAAACTTATGATCAAAACGAAGCAAGCTGTCGCTTCTATTGGGTTGTTAGAACCCACTAGAGAGAGGTGGCTAGAGTTTTCCATGCTGTCAAACATTCAAGGATTGATTGCAGGTGTGGATGAAGTAGGGCGAGGAGCTCTGTTTGGTCCTGTGGTAGCAGCAGCAGTGATACTACCAGATAGCGCTTTGCCAAAGCTCATGGCAAATGAAATTAAAGATAGTAAAAAGCTATCTAGTTCTCAAAGAGTGCGGCTAGCACAGCAAATCTGTGCGCTGGCTATAGACTGGAAAATCGGTTTTGCTTCAACAGCCGAAATTGACCAAATGAATATTCTTCAGGCAACGATGCTAGCAATGAAGCGGGCTGTTTTCAAGCTAAAAGTGCAGCCTGCTTTATGTGTTATCGACGGTAATCAATTAGTCAAAGACCTGCCACTAGCACAACAAACGATCATCAAGGGAGATGAACGCTCTCTTGCTATTGCCTCTGCTAGCATTGTTGCTAAAGTTTGGCGTGATGACCTTATACTTCGCCTCGCTTCAAAGTACTCTATGTATGACTTGGAACGCAACAAGGGTTACGGAAGTCAGCGACATCTGATGGCACTACAGCAGTACGGACCTTCACCATTACATCGCACGTCCTTTCGTCCTTGTCAAATGACAGTACTCAGTTCTCCTGAGCGAGTGTTCACTACACAGCAAGACAAGACAAATCATTTCAGATGCTGACAGCAGGTGAGAGGAATGCATATTTCATTTGTAGACAGTCTCTTGGCAGAATGATTGAGAAAACGAGTTTCCTCAATTTTGAATTTTAAATAAAATGCTTATTGAGTTAGGTGTACGTTATGTCATAAGGTTGGATGATTTTTGACGAATTAATGTAACCACAGATTTACGCAGGTACACACAGATTTCTTTACTAAAGAATTCCACAACTTCGTAAAGATTTTATATGGCAGCGCTTGAGCGCAGCTACAAACCATAAAACCACGAATTTATGAAAGGGTGTCTTCACATCTGCATACATCTGTGTATATCTGTGGTTAATCACAACTATGTGTTACAAAACACTAAAAACTTCTCATAGTTACTCAGGATTGAAAATGGCCATGCTTTCATCATTGAGCTTTTTTTCTCGCGTTTGCAACATCACCCAACGGCTATAATCTGCAAGAAGTTGATGTAGTAATCTTTGCTTAATTGTCAACAAAACACTTTTCAGCAAACTATTGCCTGTTGCTTCTAATATTGCCTTGGGCATGTAGGAAAATGGTGGAGGGAAATCTACCAACACTTCTAAATCGGCTCTTCCTTTAAGAAGAGTGCTACTATGTTGCTGTTCAGGCAATAAATACCCTTTTAAATTCAATGCAAAGCGCTGGTTGATATACTCTACACCAAGGATTTCACAACATAGCGATCGCACATAAATCGTTCCATTTGATTCAGCCCAGACTTTCATGTCTACAGTTGGTTGAATGCTAAGTGACATAAAGTTCAGAGGACGCATTTTCAAGCGAAAAACTTCCTCGCAAAGCTGTTGAATGCGACTAGAGTCAACTAAAGCGTTAACCAAGCGTTGGGGCTGACGCAGGTAGTGCTGAATCGGAATGGGCTGTTCTGGGATAGTAATTTCAACCGATTGGGAAGCAGTAAACCGGGTAGGCATGAGCGTATAAAGTACTTGTTAAATAATTGTAATATTTTCTAAAAAATTTATGTTTTTAGTCATGGGTCACAAGTCATGAGTGTGGAAAGAATTTATGATGTCTGATTACAAGTCAAAAAACTCAATACAAATTGAGCTGTCTATACAAAACTAAACTCTATGACCTTATCGATCGCACATTTAGGACCTCCTGGCACTTACGCAGAACAAGCAGCTCTTCTTTATCTCAACTGGTTGACGAAAAGTACGGGAGTTAAGGCTATGTTATGCCCTTATCCCAGCAATGCTCAGACACTGCGAGCCGTTGCTAAAAAAGAGGTACAATTGGCTGTTGTGCCTGTGGAAAATTCTATTGAAGGCAGTGTGACCATGACACTGGATACAATGTGGCAACTAGATAGTTTGCAAATTCAGTTGGCTTTGGTCATGCCCATCTCTCATACATTAATTTCCTGTGCTCAAAGCTTGGAAGATATCAAGACAGTTTATTCTCACCCACAAGCTCTAGCACAATGTCAGGTATGGTTAGAGCGGTTTCTCCCGAATGTGGTGCTCATTCCAATGAATTCGACCACTGAAGCACTACTGCAACTGGAGCAGGACTTGACTGTAGCGGCTATTTCATCCCAACGAGCGGCGCAACTGCACAACCTGCCTATAATAGCTAGCCCAATTAACGACTATCCCGAAAATTGTACTCGCTTTTGGGTGGTCAGTCAAGGTAATTTGCCAGTCTCCCGTCCTACTGCTTTAGAATGTGCTCGTCACACATCCATTGCTTTTAGTGTTCCTGCTAACATACCAGGAGCGTTGGCAAAACCTCTACAGGTATTAGCTCGTCTAGGTATTAACCTCAGTAAAATTGAGTCTCGTCCAACGAAGCGTTCTCTTGGGGAGTACCTATTTTTTATAGATATGGAAGCAGATGCATCTAAACCAGATGTGCAATCTGCTTTAACAGAAATATCTTCCTATACAGAGATATTAAAAATACTTGGTAGTTACAATGTTTTACCAATCAACGCCCTTAATGAAATCGAAGGAAGAGGGAAGAAGGAAGAATGAAGAAGAATGTCTTCTATCTTCTTTCTTTTAACGACTAACCACTAACGACTTATAACTTCTGATTGAAGGTGTCCTTAAGAACGGTACGAGCTGCCAAGTGGTTACGAGTAGAAGTAAGAATTTCTGCTTCCCGTTCTAGACGAGCAGCAGTGTCCTGCATTTCTAACAATGTCTGTTGCTCTGTAGCGACGCCATAAAGATTACTCGCTACCCAGTAAGATAACTCTACTGGTAAATCTGGCAAATCTTCTGGCAGTTCAATGTTTTGCTCGGTTAACTTAGCTGAGAGACGCACAACATCTCTCAGCAGTTGTTCTACCTCAGCAGCCAAAAGTTGCAAATTCTTTGTTGGAGGATTATCTTCAATCCACTCAACCAAGCCGACTCTATACGGTTTTTCACGGACATATTTTAAGAGGCGAAATCTTTGTTGACCTAATGTCAGGATCTTCATTCGGTCATCTGGTAGCCTCTGATAATGAATAATTTCTGCACAACTACCAACGTTAGCAATTGTGCTTCTCATCGGATCTACCATTAAAACCCCGAACCTGCGATCGCTCTCCAAAATCGTGTTCATCATGATTCGGTAGCGAGGTTCAAAGATATGCAGAGGCAATGGTCTGGTGGGAAACAGAACTACTTCCGGTAACGGGAACAGAGGTAGTTCGCAAACTGCAATTTTAGAAGAGGATGTCATTGTCACCTTGGTATAAATTTAATCTTAAAAAGCTTTTCTTCTCTGCTTTTTCCCGCACTTTTTCTACATTCTATCATCTTAGATTTTAATACTAATAAAAAGCCCTGAAGAAATATATCTTCGGGCTTTGTTGTCTTTTATACCAAGATTTTCTAAATTATTGTTGATTAGTTATTAAAGAGTATAACTAAGCACTAATAAATAATCAACTACAGCTTAACTTCAATGTCCACACCTGATGGTAAATCCAGTTTCATCAAGGCATCAATAGTTTTAGAAGAGGGTTGGTAGATATCGATAATTCGACGATGAGTGCGGGTTTCAAAATGTTCCCGTGAGTCTTTATCTACGTGGGGCGATCGCAGTACACAGTAGATTCGGCGTTTTGTCGGTAAAGGAATCGGTCCTATGGCTGTTGCATTAGTGCGGTTTGCTGTGTCTACAATCTTCTCGCAAGATGTATCCAATAAGCGACGGTCAAAAGCCTGTAAGCGAATTCTAATCTTTTGCTGCTGTAGAGTTGCCATCTTAAATTTTCCAGGTTCTGATGAGTTGTGATTTATGGATTGGGGAGTGAAGACGAGCGAATGGGAAAGAAGCTTTCCAATCCCCATTTGCTAGTCTCCAATCTACTGCGCGTAACGCGTTTATGGACACGAAAAGAGCAGAGTGGGTATTATACCATCTCTGCTCCTTTTTTAGTTAAGGTGCAAAGGTGCTACTTGACGATTTTGGAAACGACACCAGAACCGATGGTACGACCACCTTCACGAATTGCAAAGCGCATTCCTTGCTCAATTGCGATCGGGCTGATGAGTTCTACAGTCACTTTGATACGATCACCAGGCATCACCATTTCAGCAGCACTACCATCGTCAGCAGTGAAGACTTTGATGGTGCCAGTCACGTCGGTTGTCCGCACATAAAACTGAGGACGGTAACCTGCGAAAAATGGAGTCTTACGACCACCTTCTTTTTCTGTTAAGACGTACACTTCACCTTCAAATTCAGTGTGCGGGGTAATCGAACCAGGCTTAGCGATAACCATGCCCCGTTCTATATCAGTCTTCTGTATACCACGCAGTAGAATTCCGGCGTTATCACCAGCCATACCTTTGTCAAGACTCTTCTTAAACATCTCGATACCAGTTACGATGGTGCTGCGAGTATTTTTAATGCCCACTAACTCTACGTTATCGCCGACTTTGACTTCACCCCGCTCAATACGTCCGGTAGCTACGGTACCACGACCTGTGATGGAGAACACGTCTTCTACAGCCATCAGGAAAGGCTTATCCACATCGCGCTCAGGTGTGGGGATAGAAGCATCTACAGCATCCATGAGTTCGTAGATTTTGTTTACCCAGTCATCTTCACCTTTCTTTATTTTGGGGTTAGCAGTCATTGTCTCCAGTGCCTTTAGACCAGAACCCTTGATGACTGGAATGTTTTCGCCATCGAAATTGTAGCTAGACAGTAGTTCGCGGACTTCCAATTCCACCAGTTCTAGAAGTTCTTCGTCGTCCACCATGTCTTCTTTATTTAAGAAGACAACTAGGTTAGGAACACCCACCTGTCTTGCCAGTAGGATGTGTTCGCGGGTTTGAGGCATGGGACCGTCAGCAGCAGAAACCACCAGAATGGCACCATCCATCTGAGCAGCACCAGTGATCATGTTCTTCACATAGTCAGCGTGCCCAGGACAGTCTACGTGAGCATAGTGCCGCTTCTCAGTTTCATATTCTACGTGAGCGGTATTGATGGTAATCCCCCGCGCCTTTTCTTCCGGTGCGTTATCGATTTGATCATAGCCTTTAGCCACAGCTTGACCCAGAGCTGCCAGGGTCATGGTGATGGCTGCCGTTAACGTAGTCTTACCGTGGTCAACGTGTCCAATAGTACCGATGTTAACGTGGGGTTTATTCCGTTCAAACTTTGCGCGTGCCATGAATACTAATTTCCTTTACTAACTAAGCGTTCCCTTTGCTTTTAGCTATGATTGCCTCAGCCACGTTGCGAGGCACTTCTTCGTAGTGGCTAAACTCCATTGAGAAGATGCCCCGACCTTGGGTTTTTGATCTGATATCAGTAGCGTAGCCAAACATTTCTGCTAATGGGACTTTTGCAGTGACTTTGGCAATACTTTGCTCAGATCCCATTCCCTCAATTTGCCCACGACGGGAATTGAGGTCACCCATTACATCCCCAAGGAAGTTTTCGGGAACTTCTACCTCAACTTTCATCATAGGCTCTAACAGGACGGGTGCTGCTTTCAGCACAGCTTCCTTCATCGCCATTGAGCCAGCGATTTTGAAAGCCATTTCTGAAGAGTCTACATCATGGTATGACCCATCTACCAGCGTTGCTTTGACATCAATCAGTGGATATCCAGCAAGAACACCCGATTCGCAGCTTTCTTTCATTCCCTGTTCTGCTGGTCCGATGTACTCTTTGGGTACAGCACCGCCAACAATTTTAGAGACGAATTCAAAGCCGCTTCCTGGTTGTCCTGGCTCCAAGTCGATCACAACGTGACCATACTGACCTTTACCACCGCTTTGACGGATGAATTTACCTTCAACTCTGTTAACAGGCTTACGAATTGTTTCACGGTAAGCAACTTGCGGAGCACCGACGTTTGCTTCCACTTTGAATTCACGTAACATCCGGTCTACCAGAATTTCTAGGTGTAGCTCTCCCATTCCTGCAATCACGGTTTGGTTGGTTTCCGGATCTACATTCACGCGGAAAGTGGGGTCTTCTTCTGAGAGAGATTGCAGAGCTTTGGACAGCTTATCCATGTCATTCTTGGTTTTGGGTTCAACTGCCACAGAAATGACAGGCTCAGGAATGAACAGGGATTCTAGAATGACTGGTGAGCCTTCATCAGAAAGTGTGTCACCTGTCAAGGTCTCTTTCAATCCCAGCGCAGCTCCCAAATCACCTGAGCGCATTTCATCTACGTCAATCCGCTCATCTGCTTTCAAAATCACTAAACGAGAAATCCGTTCTTTCTTGTTCTTGGTGGCATTGAGGACATAGCTGCCCTTCTTCAGAACACCAGAATAAACGCGAATGAAGGTTAAGCGACCGTAGGGATCAGCCATAATCTTGAAGGCAAGAGCCGACATGGGTTCGTTGTCGTCGGCGCGACGCTCAACAGTTTCACCATTTGGCAGTGTCCCTTGAATTGGTGGTACATCGATTGGTGCTGGTAAGTAATCTACGACTGCATCCAACAACAACTGTACACCTTTGTTCTTAAATGCCGAGCCGCAAAGCAGCGGCACAATAGTACCTGCAATTGTACCTTTACGCAGAGCCGTGCGGATTTCGTCTTCGGTCAATTCCTCGCCCTCGAAGTACTTGGTCATCAGATCATCATCCGTTTCCGCAACCGCTTCAATCAGTTTGGTGCGAAACTCTTCGATCTGAGCCGCCATATCTTCGGGGACATCTGTTTCCTTGATATCAGTTCCCTGGTCGTTGGTGTAGATGTATGCACGCATCCGTACCAGGTCAACAATACCTTGGAACTCGCTTTCACTACCAATAGGCAACTGAATGGGAATGGCATTTGCCCGCAGGCGATCGCGCACTTGCTCGTAAACCTTGTAGAAGTTCGCACCCGTACGATCCATCTTGTTGATAAAAACGATGCGAGGCACCTTATAACGATCTGCTTGACGCCACACAGTTTCTGTTTGCGGCTGCACGCCACCCACAGAACATAAAACTGTAATGACACCATCCAGTACCCGCATGGAACGTTCTACCTCAATTGTGAAGTCTACGTGTCCTGGAGTATCAATAATGTTAATTTGATGATTATTCCAACTGGTACTGATAGCAGCAGCAGTGATAGTAATTCCCCGCTCCCGCTCTTGTTCCATCCAGTCAGTTACAGCGGTTCCTTCATGAACCTCACCAATCTTATGAATTATCCCAGAGTAAAATAATATTCTCTCTGTTGTCGTTGTTTTGCCCGCATCTATATGCGCCGCAATACCAATATTGCGTACTTTCTCCAGCGGGTTTGTACGTGCCACAGCTGCCTCCTATAGTTTTCGCCTCATGATACTTGTATATTACACTTTGTTAAGATATTATACTTTTACGGAAAACCGTCTTTTTATCGTAAACACACGATATATCGCTCTTCAACACGATATATCGGTTTTCCACTTAGTAGCGATAGTGAGCAAAAGCTTTGTTTGCTTCTGCCATCCGGTGCGTTTCTTCACGCTTGCGAATCGCGTTTCCGCTTTCGTTAGCAGCATCCATCAATTCATTTGCCAGTTTGCCTGCCATTGTACGCCCTGGACGTTGTCTTGAAAACTGCACCAACCAACGCAGTGCGAGGGTTGTACCCCGCTCAGCACGCACTTCCATTGGGACTTGGTACGTCGCCCCACCAACTCGACGAGCTTTGACTTCTACTAAAGGCGTTGCGTTACGCACAGCTCTTTCAAAGGTTTCCAACGCATCGCTACCAGTCCGTTCCCCAATTGTTTTCATAGCATCATAAACAATGCGTGCGGCGAGAGATTTTTTGCCATGACGCATTATCCGCCTAATGATCATACTGATAAGGCGACTGTTATACACAGAGTCAGGCAGAACCGGACGTTTTTGAATAACACCACGACGAGACATACTTAAACCTTTAGTTCTAAATTGGCAATGAGACTATATGCTATATGCTATCGAACACCAGCATTTCTAAACGGCAAATGCCGCCGTCTAATTTTCTTGAGCTGTTTCACTGCGATTGCAGCTACACTAACTTGCAAAAACTGCTGTTCTTAACAACAGGAAGCGACAAAATTATATACCGTGACTGACCCTACTCATTCAACTCTTATAAGCAATACATAATTGCTGGAGATGTTCATTTTGTAGAGTTGCGCGTACTTTGAGCTTTACATCGGCAGATACAGTTCACAGTCTTACTAGACTCTGTGTACCAGTTTCACGCCTAGTCTGCCAGACCGACCGATGGGTGTTACCAGAAAATTCTATTGCACTTTTATCTCGGCTCTAAGCCAAGTTTTGTACAAATACAAATTTATCTTTAGAGCATGGCTTCCTAAATAGAGAAGCATCTCACTTAATAATTTGTGCAAAAAAAGCCCTCTTTTGTGAGTCATGAAGTGCTGAGTAGACATAATGCTTTGTTTAACTCAGCAAAGTCAATTGCTATCCCCTGAGCTACTCTCGCTTAAAGCACAAGCTACGTCTGCCTTGCTCCGCGTAGACGCCCGTAGGGTAGAGTGCGAGCTTACGCTAACACAAAGCGTTTCCAAAGGAGATACACACAAACTACAAACTATAGAAGGAATTTCCCTTCTCATGAGCGGAGACGTTTCGCGTTGGCGTAGCCTGTCCGCAGGACTTACAGGTTTACCCTCTGGGTTTGCCAGTCCCTCATCGTGACGGAAATCGCCATCGCTCTTAGCGTCTCCCCTTGGGAGACGCTAAGGGCGATGAGGTCTCCTCAGGTAGAGCATCTGGCGTTGGAAACCCTCCTGCTGCGCTGGATTCACCGTACAGCGCTACTCCACTCTACTCTATGGGAAGCTCCCTGTGGGCATCTACGGGAAGCCACCCTTCAAAGGACACTGTGTTGCGGAATTTCTTCCGTTGTTGTAAGAGCGTCTCCGCTCTTGATAAGCAAGTACCTGTGGCGTCTACAGCACTCATTGCATGAGCACTGTTCTATTTAGGACGCTTGGTTCCATACTTAGAACGACCTTGCTTGCGGTCTTTGACTCCAGCTGTATCTAAAGTTCCACGGATAATGTGGTATCTCACGCCTGGTAAGTCCTTAACGCGACCGCCGCGAATCATGACAACAGAGTGTTCTTGCAAATTATGACCAATTCCTGGAATGTAAGCTGTGACTTCAAATTGAGAAGTCAACCTTACCCTTGCCACTTTGCGTAGAGCTGAGTTTGGCTTTTTCGGTGTGGTCGTGTATACTCTAGTACAAACGCCCCGACGTTGAGGGCATTGCTTTAGAGCTGGGGACTTGGTTTTCTGACGCGCTTTTTCGCGTTCGTTACGTATTAGCTGCTGTATTGTTGGCATGAGTTACAGCGGGAGAAGCTGCCTTTAGTCTAAGTTTTAACAAATCCTAATTATATCTTTTTTTATGCTTTTGTGTCAAACTTTTTGGGCATTAGTCAAGTCATTAGTTGTTGAAAAGGAGTTACCACATCCACAAGTTGCATCCGCTTGCGGGTTATAGAAGCGAAAACCACCGCCCATCAAATCCTCTGAATAGTCCAAAGTCAACTCATTGATATATTTTAAGCTTTCGGCATCTATGACGATTTGAGTACCATAACAGTCAAAAACGGAATCATCAACTTGTACCGCTTCATCAAAGGACATCTCATAATACCAGCCAGAGCAACCACCAGGTTTAACAGCCAAACGAAACAGGACATTTGGCTGTTGCTTTGATTTTAATCGCCTTATTTCATTGGCGGCCGATTTACTCAATTGAATCATAAAAGTGGTAAAGCAATTTAAAAAGTCTATCAATAGACCTTGTCAGTGGGGTGAGTACACTAGCTCACAAATGTGTGAAAAACTCGGTTTCTTCAAGAAACCGAGTTTTTCAAAAAATAGCATATTTTGTCTTACTTTTGCTTCCTGCCTATTCTAGCCGGAGCTTGCTATATTAAAGATATTCAAGGTGTAGACATACTTTCCTATTCGTGCTTCGATAGCGCTCTTATTGGTCATCATCTTCAGCACGGGAATAGTCGTCCTGGTAACGGATAATATCATCTTCTCCTAAATATTCTCCGTTTTGAACTTCAATTAACACCAAGGGAATCACACCAGGATTCTCTAATCGATGAGCTGTACACTGGGGTACATAGGTTGACTGATTATTGCTGAGCAAGACTTCTTCATCACCGCAAACAACCCTAGCTGTACCAGAGACGACAATCCAATGTTCGCTGCGATGATGATGCATTTGCAAGCTGAGGCGGTGTCCAGGCTTAACTTCAATACGCTTAATTTTATATCCACGCCCTTCTTCTAAAACAGTAAATGAACCCCAAGGGCGAAGCTCAGTTGCAGCCACACCTCTTGGGGTGACCGCAGGCGGAAGGGGCAATGTGTTAATTTGTGTTGCTTCTTGAAATTGAGCCATATTTACCTCGCGTTGTGACACAGCAGACGGTCAGCACTCTTGAATCAATCATTGACGCAAAAACAAGGCATGATGTTGCAACTACGGAGATGAGCAATCCACGCCACTTCTGCCAAAGATAACAAAACCAGGTGAGAGAGTGTCATCAATAACTCTGAAAAAACTGTGTCTACACCAACTCTTCATCAAGTAACATCACAACTTATTGTCAGCTTCAAAGTTAAGGAGCAAGGGTCAAGGGTTAAGATTAATTGCTTTGGACTTTGGACTTTTGACTGATGGACTTTGCAAGGGCGGTAAGAATATACCAATACCGTTGTGAACACGAGCAGCAGTGTTAGGGGAACGGTCAAGGAGTTGTCCTCCCAAGTAAAGACTAGTAGAACTGCCGCCATCCAAATTAAGAGCATCTACACACCCTAAGAGTTGCATGAGTTGGGCATGTTCTGCCAGGGTTGGCCCTGCACCGCCAGCACGATTGTGTACAGCCGCAATAATCAGATTTCCTGTTGTCGTTGTGCAGATACCACTGCGAATAGCCTTTTGGGTGATAAAGGCGTTGCTAAATTTTTCGCTCTTAGCATCAAGGACAATTTGACGATTTTGCAGTAGCAGTGGTCCTGCTCCTACAATGTGTGGGTAACGACTAAAAACAGCAGGAGCAGTGGAACTGGCAATCCTCACAGAGGAGCCAATTGGTAAGATAGCACCATTGCTCGTAGCGTTACCGCGTAATATTAGCAAATAGCTATCTTGTGGTATCGGAACGGTAATTTCACCAGCTTTACCTCCTGTTTGCTGATTCATAACTTGGTTTTTCTGCACAACGAGAATGATTTCATTGTCAGTGAGGGGAGTGTAAGTTGCTCCCCATGCAGCAGTGTAACGGGCAATACCGCTTTGAACGTAGCCACTGTTGAGAGTCAAAATCGGTAACTGTACGTTGTTGTTGCCTATTAAAGTTTCCAGCAAGTTGAGACGACCAATGTAAAACTGCCCAGAATCATTCCAAGCGATCGCTCCTCGGTTAAGAATTGGACTTGACAACCATAACCCATCCCGACGAATTGCACCCAGAGGTAACTGATTATTGCGGTTAAAATAACCACCATTAATTGCTGCAACTGCTGAGTGTGCCAGTGCAGTTTGAACCAGAGGAGCAGTGCCTACCAAGGTGTTAGTCATTGTCCAGATAGGTTTTAATTTTATTCCGGAAGTACGAGGACTAATTTCTAACCACACAATAGGAAAGCGTTCTTTACCTAAGTTTACAAACCGCTGTCGCCAGTTTAACCCGGGTGCCCATGTAATATTTCTTTCCACCATCGCATCGGGTCGAATTTCAATAATCAGACGGTTGGGGTTAGGTACAGTACTAATCCGAGGAGTGAAACCAAAGGGAACACTCAGACGCATTATCGTTTGGTTGTTGACCACCTCCATTTGTTGTATTAGTGGTAGAGATGAGGGGGATGAGGAGGATGGGGAAATGGGGAGATGGGGGGACAAGGGGATGGGGGGGAAAGAGCCAGTGGACGTTGACTCTTCCCCTGTCGGGGAGGCTGCGCCAACATCTCCTCTGCTCCCCTGCTCTCCTGCTCCCCTAGGGGGAGTGTAACGTTGTACCAACACTGGATCGGCTATTCCATCAAGGGTAATTATCCACTCTCTATCTGGTAGCGAGGAAGAATGTGGGAGCGACGAAGGAAGTTGTTTAGAGGAATTCCCCTCCTCCTCTATTTGAGGTTGAGGTTTTTTGACGCTTAGCCCTTGCGTGATTTGCCAGGGAGTTGGACGATCCAAATCTACGATAATGTGATGAACTGCAAGTTGTTTATCCTGGGAAATATTTGTGACTTTTGCGCTTGGTGTAGTAATGACTAACGTGTTATTGACAACTTGCATCTGCCATTTGGCTGCTTGTGCGAAATTCGTAATATCTAGATATCGATATCCTGTCGCTAGTAAACTAGTTAACACTAGTGGTTTAGTGTTAGATGAAAACCATTGTATTGGTTGCCTATCTGGATTGCTGCTGTTTAATAAATCTACCCCGAATAATTGCCTAACTGCTGCATCACTAAGATGAATACTCAACGAGCCTGTTTTTCCGCGTTGCTGCAACCAAGCTCCAGATAAGATGCGACCATTGAGAGAAATTTTGTTACCATAGGAAATTACCCCGCTTAAAGCAGGAGGTGGAGGTAATGGTTGCTCAAGAAGACTTTGAGAGGGAAATTCCCTCCTTTGAGGGAACTGTTGTTGGGAGATGCGCAAACGAGGATAAGTCTCTTTCTCCCCGTGTTTGTGTGTTCCTGTGTCCCTTTTGTGTCTCTGTGTCCCGTTGTCAGTTTCTAACAAGAACTGGGCTTTTGCATTCATACAAGTAGCTATTAAGCACAGTAGTGTCAAAATTATTGGTGACACGAAAACTACGACATGCCTGCCATTGCCTTTATTGACAGTAGCACTGTGGTGGTTTTGGCAAAAAGTTGGTATTTCTCCCATAATTTGCAATTTCCTTGGTAAAAACAATTGTTTAAAGTACTGAAGAATTCATTCAAACTGTAGTTTTTGAGTATAGAGAAAATTTTGAATCACTTAATACACTCAATCCTCCATACTCGACATCATTTTTAACAGAGAAGCAGAGTGCGTCAATTGTCTAAGTCAAGAAATAATGACATGAGTTTCGAGCGAGAATGGGATATGATATTGTATATATGGGCTTTCTATATCTTGAAAAAAAGCAAAAAACTGTTTCTGTATAACTATCAAAATGACGAGACGAGCGCTAAGTGACATGAGTGCTCCTAATATATGACAGCAGCTTTAGTTGTCAAAATTAAAGTGATGGGATCTTCCATGCTTCCTCAAATTCGGTATGCAAGTTAAATCATGCTACTAGCAATGCAATTGACAAGAATGAGTTAATAAAATTTAGAACAACTTAAGGATATATAAGATAGGAATTGTCAAATGACCCTATAGTGTAATACGCTGAATTTGTTACCAAACCGCTAGAATTGTAGATTTAAAAGTAGTAAAGACATATGTTTGAGTTTTTCAGGTAAGCCATACAAGGTTAAACCTGAAAACTAGCCTTCGAGTAACAGAGAATTGAGGAATAGAATATAGACGAAAACGCTGAGGTAAACACCGTCTCCTTAAGTCAAGACAATTACATAAAATAACGAAAGGTTTTAACACGGGTAAAGCAAAAATAAAACCGAGGTTAAAATTTTTTTTCCCTAATTTTCAGTTATTCTGTATCTCTCGATATCTCTTCATTCCTGATTTAGCAAAATTTTCCTAACAAAAAGTAGCAAAAATTGTAACCAAGACGTCAGGGATTGTCTATGAATAAAAAACGGGTGAATCAAAAACAGAAAATGACATCACTAGAGACTTCCTCAAAGTGTAACTATCAAGGACAAAGATGGCTCGTAGAGGAACGAGATGCATGTGGCGTGGGTTTTATTGCCCATCGCCAAAACCATGCCAACCATGAAATAGTGGAAAAGGCGTTGGCTGCTTTGACTTGCTTGGAACACCGAGGCGGTTGTAGCGCAGATCAAGACTCTGGTGATGGCGCGGGAATATTGACCGCGATACCTTGGACGTTGTTCCAACAGGATTTGGCTATGCGCGGGATACAACTTCCTACTGAAAATATTGCTGTGGGGATGATTTTTTTACCACAAGAGCCACAAGCAGTGCAAAAAGCGCGTGCAGTTGTTGAGCAAGTCGCAGAGTCGGAAAAATTAATTGTACTGGGCTGGCGAGTAGTACCCGTGCAACCAAAATTACTAGGGGTACAAGCAAGAGAAAATCAACCTCAAATTGAACAAATCTTCTTAGCCTCTCAAGACAAAAGTGGCGATGAACTGGAACGTCAAGTGTATATTACCCGCCGCCGAATTCATAAAGTTATTCGCCAACTCAATAGCACTTGGTCAGAAGACTTTTATATCTGCTCCCTATCGAACCGCACAATTGTTTACAAAGGCATGGTGCGTTCTGCAGTATTGGGAGAGTTCTATCACGATTTAAAAAATCCATCATACACAAGCGCTTTTGCTGTCTATCACCGCCGCTTTAGTACCAATACCATGCCCAAATGGCCCCTAGCTCAACCCATGCGGCTTTTGGGTCATAACGGCGAAATCAATACCTTATTGGGTAATATCAACTGGATGATGGCACGAGAAGCTAGTTTGTATCATCCAGTGTGGGGCGTTGGCGCAACCTCTGGAGAGGAGACTCGCCTCAATGAATTGAAGCCGTTTGTCCATATTGACAACAGCGACTCAGCTACTTTAGATAACGTGTTCGAGTTACTGGTATGTTCTGGACGCAGCCCACTGGAAGCCTTGATGATTATGGTTCCAGAGGCTTACCAGAATCAGCCGGAGCTGCGTAATTACCCAGAGATAGTTGATTTCTACGAATACTATAGTGGTCTGCAAGAAGCATGGGATGGACCAGCATTGTTGGTGTTTAGTGATGGGCGCAAAGTTGGTGCAACGCTAGACCGCAATGGTTTAAGACCAGCTCGTTACTGCATTACCAAGGATGACTACATTGTCGTAGCTTCTGAAGCAGGAGTCGTGAACATAGACGAAGCCAACATCCTGGAAAAAGGTAGACTTGGTCCTGGGCAAATGATTGCTGTGGATTTAGAAACTCAAGAGGTGCTGAAGAATTGGGAGATTAAGCAGCGCATTGCCCAAAGCAAACCATATGGGGAATGGGTGCGCCAGTACCGCCAAGAACTCAAAGTGCGATTGAGTGGTGATTCGTCAGCAGTTAATGGTAATGGTGTCAATGGGAACGGACATTCCACAACAAATAAAATTGAAAGACTTGCCTTGCTGCGACAGCAAGTAGCTTTTGGTTACACCACAGAAGATGTGGAAATGGTTATTCAGCCAATGGCGATCGAAGGTAAAGAGCCAACTTTCTGCATGGGGGACGATATTCCCTTAGCAGTCCTGTCAGAAAAATCCCACCTGCTTTATGACTATTTCAAACAGCGCTTTGCTCAGGTGACGAACCCTGCAATTGATCCCCTGAGAGAAAGCCTGGTCATGTCTTTGAAAGTAGAACTGGGTGAGCGAGGTAACTTACTACAGCCAAAACCAGAATATGCTCGCAGAATTAAGCTGGATTCTCCAGTACTATATGAGGCAGAATTGGAGGCTATCAAGCTGTCGGGATTTGCCACTGCTGAATTATCAACTCTGTTTGAAATAGCTGCAGGTCCAGAAGGATTAAAAGCAGCAGTTCAGTCTTTGCAAGCACAAGCTGCTGAATCAGTGCGGACAGGAGCTAAGATACTTATCCTCAGCGACAGGGTAGGTAATAGCATTGATACTGAATACACTTATATTCCCCCTCTACTCGCGGTAGGTGCAGTACACCATCACCTCATCCACGAAGGACTGCGGATGAAAACATCTCTCGTCATTGAGACGGCACAGTGCTGGAGTACACATCACTTTGCGTGTCTTATTGGCTATGGCGCAGCTGCTGTTTGTCCGTATATGGCTTTGGATACTGTGCGTGATTGGTGGTTCGACCCGAAAACCCAACAGTTTATGGAACGGGGTAAAATCACTGCCATCAGCTTGGAGCAAGCGATCGCCAATTATCGCCAAGCAGTAGAAAGTGGTTTGCTCAAGATTCTCTCCAAAATGGGGATTTCCTTGCTCTCTAGCTATCAAGCAGCGCAAATCTTTGAAGCAATTGGCATTGGTCAAGATTTATTAGAACTGGGATTCTATGGTACGACTTCCCGCATAGGTGGTCTTAGCGTAAGCGAACTCGCTCAAGAAGTGCTGGCGTTCCACAGCAAAGCTTTCCCAGAACTCACAACTAAGAAGTTAGAAAACCTTGGGTTTGTCAACTACCGTCCTAACGGTGAGTACCACATGAACAGCCCAGAATTGGCAAAAGCGTTGCACAAAGCAGTGGATGGTACTCACTACGACCACTACGAAGTTTACAAGAAGCACCTGCAAAACAGACCACTCACAGCGTTACGTGACTTGCTGGATTTCCAAAGCGATCGCTCTCCTATTTCTGTTGAAGAGGTCGAGTCAGTCAATGAGATTGTCAAACGCTTCTGTACTGGTGGGATGTCATTGGGAGCACTGTCGCGGGAAGCTCACGAAACTTTAGCGATCGCTATGAACCGCCTTGGTGGTAAATCTAACTCTGGGGAAGGTGGCGAAGATCCAGTACGTTACATAGTTCTGGATGACGTAGACCAAACAGGTCACTCGCCAACCTTACCGCATTTAAAAGGATTGCGGAATAACGATACCGCTTCCAGTGCGATTAAGCAAGTTGCATCGGGACGCTTTGGTGTGACGCCAGAGTACCTGATGAGCGCCAAACAAATTGAAATCAAAATCGCCCAAGGTGCAAAACCAGGAGAAGGTGGACAGCTTCCAGGGAAAAAGGTCAGCCCTTACATTGCGATGTTGCGACGCTCTAAGCCTGGAGTGACATTGATTTCACCGCCACCGCACCACGACATCTATTCCATCGAAGACTTGGCACAACTCATTTTTGATCTGCACCAAATTAACCCGAAAGCTTGTGTATCGGTGAAGTTGGTAGCAGAAATTGGTATTGGTACCATCGCCGCTGGTGTGGCGAAAGCAAACGCTGATATCATTCAGATTTCCGGTCACGATGGCGGTACAGGAGCTTCACCACTCAGTTCGATTAAACACGCTGGTTCTCCGTGGGAACTCGGTTTAACTGAAGTGCATCGTGTGCTTCTAGAAAATAGCTTGCGCGATCGCGTGATTTTGCGCGTAGATGGTGGCTTCAAGAGCGGCTGGGACGTGCTGATGGGCGCATTGATGGGCGGAGAAGAATTTGGCTTTGGTTCCATCGCCATGATTGCTGAAGGCTGTATCATGGCGCGAATTTGCCACACCAATAATTGCCCTGTGGGTGTCGCCTCCCAGAAAGAAGAACTGCGCAAGCGCTTTACCGGAATGCCAGAACATGTCGTCAACTTCTTCTACTTTATTGCCGAAGAAGTCCGTAGCCTTTTAGCAAGACTTGGCTACCGTTCCTTAAGAGAAGTCATTGGACGTGCTGACTTGCTGAAGGTTCAAGAAGACGTACACATACATAAGACACAGGCGCTGAATCTAGACTGCTTGCTTCAACTACCAGATACAAGAGAAAATCGCAATTGGTTAGTGCATGAGCAAGTCCACAGCAACGGTGTGGTTTTGGATGACCAATTGCTTGCTGATCCAAATATTCAAGCTGCCATTCGCAACCAGTCTTCTGTCAGTAAAACAGTAGCAGTGGTTAATACCAACAGAACTGTTGGCGCACGGATAGCAGGGGTGATTGCTTCTCGCTATGGCAATAATGGCTTTGAAGGACAAATTCACCTTAATTTCAAAGGTAGTGTTGGGCAAAGTTTTGGTGCTTTTAATCTTCCCGGTATGATTCTCAGCCTTGAAGGGGAAGCAAATGACTATGTTGGTAAGGGAATGAACGGTGGTGAGATTATCATCAAACCCCCAGCAAATGCCAGTTATAACCCTGCACAAAACGTGATTATTGGCAATACCTGCCTTTACGGTGCGACTGGTGGCGTCTTGTTTGCTGGAGGTTTAGCCGGAGAACGTTTCGCTGTACGTAACTCCAAGGGAACAGCAGTCATTGAAGGAGCAGGGGATCACTGCTGTGAGTACATGACTGGTGGCGTGGTTGTCGTTCTCGGAAAAGTCGGACGCAACGTCGCAGCCGGGATGACTGGTGGACTAGCATACTTCTTAGATGAAGATGGTTTGTTTCCTGAGTTAGTCAACCGGGAAATTGTTAAACTCCAACGTGTCATTACCTCAACTGGTGAGAAGCAACTGCAAGAGTTAATCAGAGCTCATGCTGAACGTACTGGTTCACAAAAGGCGAAGATGATTCTAGAGAATTGGCAGGAGTTCTTGCCTAAGTTCTGGCAAGTGGTTCCGCCTTCGGAAGCGGATAGTCCACAGGCTAATCCCCAAGTTGTGGAGGAAAAACAGCTTGTGAGTTATTAATTTTGATTTAAGAGGATTTGGAACCGCAGATGCACGCAGATGCAAGCAGATAAATTACCTGCTTGCATCTGTGTTTATGCATAATTTTGTCACACAGTATAAGCTTCCCCATCTGCCTTACTTTGGAGGACTATATTGCCATTTTTCAATAGTAAATTTCCAGGCATTGTATACCTTGTCTATTAGACACATCCGGAATATTAACTAGGTACTAAAAAAATGGTAGAACGGGATTTTAACCGTCTACCAAAATGAAAAATCCACTTGATTATATTCAAGAATATCCGCACCGCACAAAACAAATTCTGGGAATAACCAAGACCAATTTCGAGACTTGTTAGCACAAGCCGAAAAGCATCATAACGAACTTCAAGCTGAAATAGAACTTAATCACAGAAGAGGTGTGTTTGTGTTTATTTTACTTGAGACAGATGCCAACATTTGAGGTTTTAGGGTTACACTTTGGAATCTCAAAAACTGAGGCTAATGATACATTTCATTACTGGCTAAAAATATTACGGAGTATCTTGCCTGCTAGCCTGCTCGAACAAGTTGAAAAACAGGACAGTGACTACGCGATTGCGCGGAGCGCACTGCCCTTCGGGCAATCGCGTTAGAATTATTGAAGGAGTTTAAGTTAATCGTGGACAGTATGGAACAGCCACGCGAACGCCCTTCCGACAATCAGGAACAGAAAGAGTATTTTTCGGGTAATCAAAAACAGCACACATTTAAAAACCAATTTATTATCTTACCAGAAGGAAAAGATATTGTCGATATAGAGGTAGGAGAAAAAGGACCAACGAGCGATATTAGCTTGTTTCGGGAGCAACAAGAAAAGTTTGAAGCCAACCAAATGTTTGAAGGAGATAAGGCATATCAAGGAGGAGAGAATATTACGACCCCCCACAAGAAGCCACGAAAAAGAGAGTTAACTGCAAACCAAAAAGCAGAAAACAAAGAGTTTTCCAGTCAACGCATCTTTGTTGAACATGTAATTAGACTCGTCAAAATTTTCCAGATTGCACGGCAAAGATTTTCACTTAATTCTCGAACTTATGAGGAGGTAATTCTTACCATTTGTGGATTGGTTAGGCTCAGAATTGGTGCGCTAATTTTGCCATCTTCATGAAACTTGTAAATTTGAGGTAGGTGATGAATTAGCTATCAACATTTTTACTGATAGTTGCTGTCAGTAACTATCCCCAACACTTATTCTTACGTTGGATCTGGTTTACAGCCAACGCTGTCGAAAGCCTGGCTCAGAGCGTGTTGCAAATTTTCGGACGAGTCTATTGTTTCTTCATCCAAGAAATATTTATTGTTTGTATCCCACATTCCGCACTTCAATAAGTAGCATGAAAAAACTACATTTTCGCTCAATTAAAAACTATTGTTTTTAACAATCAAGTCCCAATAAAAAATAAATTATACATACCAAAAATTCAGCTATTTTATTGTGTAGAAAAAGCTATTTAGACAGAAATATTGAAGTTTAATTTTTTAATCAGTCATGAAAACATAAGTATATCCAATAAGGAACTTTAGATTTTAAAACTAAGATAATAAATAATATTTCTGACAAGTAGTAGGTAGAAATTGTAATATGTAATAACGTGACTCTGTTAAGTTAAGAATTTGTTTAAACCCTTGTATAATCAGAAGATGAATCCCTTGAAAACATTGGAATATCCAGCGTAAAGTAGGGGATTCTGTTGGTTGATTCAGTTGGTTTTTAACTTTAGCTTTTTGGTGCTTCAATGACATTCTTAATTGTCTTTGCCCCAAATTATAAACGAAAAGACATAATGACATTAACATCATCATCGTCTCTACTCTTTCGGGATTCTTCACAAACAGACTATCAGCAAAAAATAATGGATCTTTGATAAATCTAAACCCTCTTTCTGTTGATTGCTGCTCCTTATATATTCTCAGGATTTCTCTTGGTTCTAACTTGGTGGTATCTAAAATATTGGTTGCTAGAATAAATCTGCCACAAGAGTTTTGTTGTTGTGTGATTAACTCCTGATTTTCTATTAATTTACCTCTAACTCGATAGACTGCTTTTTTCCCTTTATTTAACGTCTCGATAATTTCTAAGTCCGATATTTCATGATATTTTAATTTGGCTGCTAGTTCTTTAATTTTTAACTCAGCTAAAGATTGCTGTTCAAATTCTTCCTGTTCTAATCTAGCTACTTGTTTGCTAGTTTTTAGCAACTCTTCTTGGATTTTTTGGTTAAGTTTCTTTAAGTCTGCTTCTTTTCTCTCTGAACTTTCTACTAATAGCCATCTTTGTTCTATTCCCCCATAAGATACTTGTTCTTCTTGATAGCTATATCCTTTAATTTCACTGGCTTTCAGTTCTTCACTTGTGAATGCTTTTATGAAGTTTTTGGCTTTCTTAATCGATAAAGGTACTCGACTTATCCACTTCATATTTGACATTAATTGTAAATTACTCTCACTGTATAATGCACTGTCACGGGGTCTGACACGTAAGAAATGAGCGGAACCTTGTTTTTGTTGATCTGTGTTGTCATCTCGCGTACTCGAAGTATGAAGGTTCCGCTCATTTTTAGGGGACAATGCGTCAGCCACCATGATACTTTCAAAATCTATTTGTTTGGAATACTCTACTAGAATGTGAGCGAATATCGCTTTGTCTGATTCATTTCCTGATGCTCCTCTAAAAAATAAGGGTATATCACCATCACTACTTACTATTAAATCTAATATACATTGTTTTAGATCGGGACGATGGTCACGAGAATATCCGTGTGTAATTATAATCGGATTTTCTCGACTCATTTCTAATTCTTTCTCTAGTGCAACTGGGCAATTTTTATATTCTCCATGTAAATGTAATGAGGTGGAATCCAAGTGGGAATATTTAGTTTCTATTCCATATTTTTTGACGACTTCTAAGGCAATTATTAGGAATAATTCAGTTAATCCATATTTAGAGAGTTTATCCATGACTCTACCTATCTTGTCATCATTTAAATCTGATGCTTTTATCTCTACTCCTAGCAAATGTTCTACAGCTTTATCTTCAAAGAATTGAGAAAATAAATATAATGGTCTTGAGACAAAACCAAGTCCATTGAGAATGATTGCTTTGACTACAACTCCAGTATTCACTTTCTCTCTAGTATCTATTGAAAATATCTCATTAATTTTTTCCACTATTCCTGCCTCATCTATTATTCCTGCTATTATTCCTAAGTGATCTACGTTTTTACTCTCTAACTCTTTTTTTTGGTCATTCATATTTTCTAGCATTCTTATTTAACACAAACTCCAGATCTCATCTTGTCTCCTGATTTTATTGTCAATACCTTACCAATTTCAGGTTGTTGGCATTTTTTAATATTCTCTATACTTGTTACTAAAAAAATATGTGCTTTCACTTAAGGATTTAATGCTGCTTTTTACACTCGTATATGTGTTACAAACTGAAGTGCGGAATGTGGGATAGAGGAGCGTGAAAAGCTTGATGGACTTCCTCAATAAAACCTTTAGAAATTTGGTGTCCCACCACTAAAGCTAAATGTTCGTAAAAGGGATCTTCTTGAAATTCTTGCTGGCGGTAGCGGTTATATTCCTTGAAATAAGGAATGGTGTACTTGCGTATCAATTTACCCAACTCAGGCATATCTAGATAAAATCGATGACGAGAAATACCTTTAGGATGATGACGCCAATCTGTGTGTTCGGGAACGTGACATAAGTGCCAGTATTCACTCATACTCATTAGGTTGAACTCCAAAAATCCCAACTTCCCATCTGATGGCTCAACAACAATAGCAGCCCCAGCGTCCCCTAAGGTTAACCCGCCAAGCTTAGTGCGGAGTTCCTCCTTACTGGAAATTTTATGATAAACATCGCGCTTTTGTCCATCTTGCCAAGTGGCGATGACGCGCTTGGTTTCCTCAACCATCACTTCTCCATAAGAAGTAATTATCTGTGTGTGGAAAGCCGGTTGAGCCAATTTGCGCTGTTGATGATAAAACTTCCCTTCACTGAGAAACAAGCCGTTACCTAGTACTAACTTGGAGTTATTACGCAAGAAATGACCTTTCCTCATAAAGACCCTATTTTGCTGAGAGAAAATTTTCTTGGTGTAAGATGTGAGCGCCCAAGGGGCGCGATTACACGCCCGCAACGAATGAAAGAAACACCTCTTTCCCTTCTTCCCTGTTAAGAGTTCCCTGTGTTTCTTGAGAGGTTACACAGCCGTAAAATCCGCAGGACATAACTTTTCATAATGTCGCTTTATGCAACTGCGCTGCCAAAGCGATCGCTGCTGGTAAAATCCGATGTTCTTGAACTTGAATTCTAGCGTGGAGTGTTTCTGGTGTATCATCAAGCAACACAGGTACCGCCGCTTGCATCAAAATGGGACCACTATCCATTTCGAGACAAACTATATGTACAGTACAACCAGTAATTTTCACCTCAGATGCAAGGGCTTGTTCTACTGCACGTGAACCTTTAAAACTAGGTAACAAACTAGGATGGATGTTGATAATCTTGTCAGGAAACGCATCGATAAAAACTGACGTGACGAGTCGCATCCAACCTGCCATGACTACCCACCCTACATCATACTCCCGCAAAGTTTGCACGATTTGCCTATCTAATTCTTCACGGCTTTTGTAGTCGCGGTGGTTAAGAAGTATGGCAGGGATACCCCACTTTGCTGCTCGTACTGCGGCATAGGCATCTGGATTGTTGTAAATTAAAACTTGAATTTGGGCAGACAATTGCCCGTCTTTGATTGCTTGGGCAACAGCCTCAAAATTACTGCCACCTCCAGAAGCTAGAATTCCTAATTTTATGGGAGATTGTGTACTAAGTGCGTCAGCACTGACATTGGGAGAAACTAGGCTAGGGATAAAATCAGGGCTAAGGTTCATAATGGCAGGGAGGGTGAATCAGTAAATGCCAAAAATATATACTAAGTCATGGTTATTCAAAAGGTAGATTATGTTTATCAACTACATCTCCTTAATGTTAATAAATTTAGTAGCTGGGCTAGTTCTCCTGGCAGGTTACGTGTATTTTGGTCTGGATCATGCAAATCAGAAGCGCTGGATACCGGGTTTTGGCATGACAGGGGCGATCGCACTTGTAACCGGCTTGCACATGATTTTCACTTGGCCCGTTACTGGAAGTTATAATATCGCTTATGGCGAAACGACGGTTTTGTTTGGAATTTTGTTTATCGCCACTGCCATAGCGCTAGCCCAAGGTTGGGATTTATTTACAGTTGCAATCTACGGTTTCTTCGCTGGACTGGCTGCCATTGTGATTGGAGTACGCATCATTAACCTAGATTTGACAAGGCGTCCGTTCATATCAGGAATAGGGTTCATCCTCACAGGATTAGCAGGAGTATTTGCTGCACCAACACTGTATTTACAAACCATACGTACCTTGCGAATAATTGGCGCGATCGTACTAATAGCCGCTGCTGGCATTTTTGCTTTTACAGGTTATTTCGCCTACTGGGGTCATCTTGCTGATTACTCCAATTGGAAACCCTTACCCATGCAAACACCTTAATCAGTTTTGGTTGGAGAGTATTAAGTTCTGAGTCCATCGTTCCAGCACTAAATACTCGTTATTTAGCACTGCTTTGCTAAATAATCAAGTTTTTGCAACCTTTATCAGAGTACTTTGACATAAAAAAAGACTTAAAGCTTTTGTTTTAAAGCTTTTACCGATTTTTATGGATTTTTTCTCAAGTTTTTTAAATTCTTTACTCAGCTTATATACTTTTGAGGTGTAATCTCAAAAATACAGTGATTTTTAGTATCCCTAGTTTGGATATATTACACCCAGATGTCAATACCATGAGAAACTTTACTGAAAAACACGAATTCATTCTCAATCAAATTACAGATCAATCTTTTCAACGAAGGGACTTGAGTGGATGCGACTTAAGTGGTATCGACTTGAGAGCAGTTAATCTAAGTGGAATTAACTTGATAGGAGCTGATTTGCAGGGGGCAAATCTAAGTGGTGCTATCCTCACTGGTGCAAACCTAAGTGGCGCAAATTTGCTGCAAGCTAATTTACGAGAAGCTTATTTATATGAAGTTTCTTTATGTGAAGCTAATTTAAGTCATGCTGATTTAACAAATGCAAATTTGTGTGGAGCTTTCTTATGGCGAGTGAGGTTATGTGGAAGTAAGCTATGGGCAGCTTCTTTGTGTGATGCTGATTTGAGCGAAGCTGACTTAACTGAAGCTAACTTAGTTGAAGCATCACTCATCAAAGCCAATTTAGTGAGAGCCAATCTCACAGGAGCAAAGCTTTGTGGAGCAAGGTTATTAGAAGCAAATTTGAATCAAGCTAACTTAACTGCTACTGACTTGACATGGGCAAATCTCATGGAAGCAAATTTGAATGAAGCAAACCTTTGGGAGGCAAATTTGACAAACGCAAAACTACAAGGTGCAATCATGCCTGACGGAACTATTCACCAACCTCAAATATTCTTCTTTTAATTAAGGGAAAGTGGTTATGAAGAAGAACGCAGAACACAGAATGCCCCAAATCAAAATATCCATTAGTCATTAGTACTAAGGACTAAGGACTGATTACTGAGTTCTGTGTTCTTCTTCAGAATTCTCGTTGCGAGAAGATAAACATAGCTATTGCTAACAGTAAGATACTATACATTAAGCCATAGCTAGCATTTAAAATTAGAGAGCTTGTGTTAGGCAGCGCTGCTAAACCATACACAGCTTCATTTTTCAAATCTAATCGAGATAGATCTGGCAAGACAAGATACAAAGCTTGAGTCATGCGTTCAATGCTAGGATTGCTACTCAAACGACTCAGTTGTAGTATATCTTTGGCAGCGTTCCCCATGAGATACACTGCAAATGTTAAAGCAGTCGCTAGCAAGGAACTAGTAAACATACTCAAGGTTATCGCTACAGCAGTTATTAAGGACAACTGTAAAAATAGAAAAACTGCAGCAAGAAGAATACTTCCTACCGGATAAGGAGTATTCCTAAACTGTAAAAATCCTAGATAAATGACCGTCATGGCGGTGATGAGCACAGCTAGCACTGCTAAGGAACCAAAATATTTACCAACAATCAACCCACTGCGGCTTAAAGGTTTAGTAATTAATACCAAAACGGTGCGTTTCTCTATTTCTTTGCTAATTAATACTGTACCAACAAATATAGCAACAACTAAGCCAAGAAAACTCATCGCCGCCAAACCAAAGTCTAAAAACATTTTGTCCTCTGTTGAGGCGGCAAATTCAGGAAGTAACAGAAGGGCGGCTGCAAGTATTAAAGCATACAAAACAATAATGTAAAAGATGCGATCGCGCACCACTTCCCGAAACACATGACTTGCCAATACAGAAACTCTACCAAAATTCATAGAAATTGAGTTATTAGTTATTAGTCATCAGTTATTCTCGTCATCATCTCACCTCCCCCACTCCTTTTCTCATCACTTCTGCTGTGGTGGAGAAGCTACAGAAAATGAAGTTTTTCCTTCGCACTCAATTTCGGCGATCGTATTTCTGTCTTCCGTTTTCCTAGCAGTTTCGCTGGAGGCACTTTCAGATGCTAACACTGGATCAATTCGACAGGATTTCACTAAGTAATATCCACCCGGACCAACTCGACAGGATTTCTCTATATAATATCCACGGGGATTGGAACTAGGACCATCCCAGATACTGATGAGATCCAGTTTGTATCCATCCTTTATGTTGGATACACATGGTTCAACACGCCATAGAAATCTTTCTTCATATGTTGCCAAGTTTGTTTGAATAACTTGCCTGCCTAAGTTATTCACGTTTTGTCTTGCATTGATTAACCATTGTTCTACTTGTGACCAGGGTTGTTCAGCTATTTGTGCTTCGACTTGTGGGGCAAGTTTATCTAAAATTAAAACACCGTTTTTGGGAATTTTATCAGTTGATTGTGTTTTGATAACAAAGGCACTACCTTTATAATTGTCTACTAGCAGACTAGGATATTCATTTATCCAATTCTCTGTCACAAAATAGAATTGTAACCAGCAACTAATTACCATACAACTACCAAGTAGAACAATGATTTTTTGGCGTTCTTCTATCTTAGGAATTTGAGTCTTTGCTTCTGTACCAGTTCCTTCAAAAAATTCTGCCATTGCAGTAATGACTGCTGCAATGGTTGGCCAAAGAACAATTGTCCTTGGTGTCAAAACATCTTCTTCTTGACCAAAAGCAAAAACACTGACCAGAAATCCAGTAATGACTGCTCCTATAGGCATATTAGTCCCAGGAATGTATAACGGACTATCTGTGGTGTACCAAGCAGTACCAAAAATGAGAAATAACCAACCACAAAATGCAATTATATCCTTGACAATTCCTCCAGATAGAGATGACATTAACCAAGAAAAAAGACTTAAATAAATTAAAGTTTGCCAAGAGTAAGCTCTCGGTGGAATCAATATCTTCTTTATTCGCTCGTAAACAGCTTCAAAAATTCCAAATATACCAATGACGTCTCTTATTATTCGCATGTTTCCCCCTTATGAACAATAAAAAATATTTATTTTAGTTGATTCTTCTTGTAACTTAAACTGACCAATCGCAGGTCATGAGTTCCCTCTTTAACTTTTTTACACATTGACAGAGCGAATAAATAAGATGATTGCTATTAAACTATAGCTGAGTGCATTTGCTATAAGTATGGTCATCACTACATTTGTATTTTGCCATTTGCTCTTATAAGCAAGACGAGAATTGCGTCGCTGTGGTATTGGTTGAGGTTCTTCTGGTTTGGTTTTTCTTGGTTCACTTAATGATATTAAAAATATTCTCAGTAAAGCATACTTAACTAAAAAAGTCCCAAAGAAAATGATGAAAGCAATTAGAATTAATAATGTTTGTACACTGGTTGTTTGTAAACTATTAAAAAAAACAAAAGTGATTAATTCTGATTTTATATTTGGTAACAAGACTGGTTCTATGAAGAAAAATATTATCCATCCGATAACGTTAGAAAAGACATTGATAGAGATGGCATAAAAAGCACTCGTCTTTTTGTCAAACTTTAGCCTTGTATTTAAGACATATGCTTCTATAGGAATTGCTACTAGTAAAAATAAAAAATTAAACAGAATTGCCCCAATGGGAAAAATTTTAGGAAGTTCCGGAATTTCAAACATAAATAAGTAATCGCTAAAGTGTGACTTAAGAGAGTATAGCCGCATTACTGAGTGTGATGGGGGCAATTATCTCATTCTTCCAGTTTTTTACCATCTTTTTATTTCAGTATCTTCTTGTTGCTTTTCTTCATATATTTCAATACCTTATAGGATATGGGATGTAAAGAGTCCTTACACCCCACACCTTGTATTTAATCTGAAGATGCACGGGACTTCAGGTAAATTCATTGGAATCGTTGCTTCACAAGGATTCCCGCGTCTTTAGACTGAAGAGTTTCCAAAAACCTTGGGTAAGATGAGAGACTGCCACGTTCAAGCTTTCAAAAGATGACAAGGAACAGTATTGGTATTCGTACGGCACAATTGCGCCCCTCAAGACTTACTGGTCAAATTCACGTTTATGATGGTGCAGGCAAAGGCAAATCACAAGCAGCTTTAGGAGTCGTCTTGCGCTCTATAGGGTTGGGGATAAACACTCCCAATAATTCAAACCGTGTTTTGCTGTTGCAGTTTTTAAAAGGACCAGAACGGGATTATGACGAGGATGGAGCGATCGCAGCCTTGCAACGCGGTTTTCCTCATCTGATTGACCAAGTTCGCACTGGTAGAGCAGAATATTTTGGACCAGAACAAATTACAACCTACGACAGAGTTGAAGCAGCACGGGGTTGGGATGTCGCAAAAGGTGCGATCGCCTCTGGTTTATATTCGGTTGTCGTTTTGGATGAAATTAACCCCGTCCTAGATTTAGGTTTGCTTGGAGTAGATGAAGTGGTGCGGACACTAAAATCCAAACCACAGGAGTTAGAAATTATTGCTACTGGACGTGCAGCACCGCCACAGTTACTTGATATTGCGGATCTACACTCAGAAATGAAACCCCAAGTCCACCCAACAGCACAAACACAGGGGATACAAGGTATTGAAATTTACACTGGCGCGGGGAAAGGTAAATCAACTAGTGCCTTAGGCAAGGCTTTAAAAGCAATTGGTAGAGGAATCAATCATCCTGGGTCTACTCGTGTACTAATTATGCAGTGGTTAAAAGGTGGCACTGGCTACACTGAAGATGCTGCTATAGCTGCGCTACAGCAGTCATATCCAGAGGTGGTCGATCATCAACGCTGTGGACGAGATGCGATAGTTTGGCGCAATTCCCGTCAAGAATTAGACTACGTGGAAGCCGAACGCGGTTGGGAAATTGCTAAGACTGCGATCGCTTCTGGATTGTACAAAACCATTATCCTGGATGAGCTTAATCCCACAGTGGACTTGGAACTATTACCGATTGAACCGATTCTTCAAGCTTTACTTCGTAAACCCCGTGATACCGAAATCATTATCACAGGTCGCTGTCAAAATCAACCAGCATATTTCGACTTAGCTAGCGTTCACTCTGAAGTTTACTGCCACAAGCACTATGCCAATCATGGTGTAGAACTCAAGCAAGGGGTAGATTTTTAACAGTGATGAGTTATCAGTGTCTGAAACCTTGATAACTGATCACTGTTCACTGTTTTGATGATGTTCACTACTATTTTCACCACCAAACGCAAGTAAGCTCTAGTAGGCAGATAAACATTCAAAAAACACTGCCAACGCCATCTATGGCATAAGATGTGCAAGAAGCGCGATATGCAAAATGTGTGAGTGTGACGAATGTTAAATATTGTTAAGCGCCAATCTCGAAACCGAAAACTAAAACGAAAGCCCATTGGTTTGCTTTTGGTCATCTTGGCTTGGAGTTTAGCTATAGGATGGCTATTAGCCTTAGCAACTCATGCCCAAGGTGCCACTCCTACTTCAGAGGTTGGTACTGTTGATGTCGTACCAGCACAATATCAACTAGGACAAGAATTGTACATAGAAAACTGTTCCACTTGTCACATTGCCTTACCACCAGCTGTTTTGCCTACCCAAACCTGGAAAAATCTTTTGGAAGATACACAACATTACGGCGCACAGTTAAAGCCTTTGGTCGATCCACCACGCGTTTTAGTATGGAAGTATCTTGCAACTTTTTCTCGTCTTCAACTCCAAGACGAGCAAACACCATATCGCATCAATAACTCTCGGTATTTCAAAGCTTTGCATCCTAGAGTTAAGCTACCCAATCCTGTGCAGATTGGTAGCTGTGTTACCTGTCATCCCAATGCTGCAAATTTTAACTTTCGTCACCTCACTCCGGAGTGGGAGAACTCGCAGTAATGGAGTGATGGGAATTGGGCAATGGGCAATGGGCAATGGGCAATGGGCATTGGGCAATGGGCATTGGGCATTGGGAACTGGATTCTTAATTTTGAATGAGACCGCCACGCACAGCGAACGGCGCTACGCGATTTTGAATTTTGAATTGTTTAGTCCCCTTGTCCCCTTGTCCCCCCTATCCCCATCGGCGATCGCTACCTGTTGCTGGTCGGGCTTCTCTGCTTCATCTGAAGGCAAAATGATACTATTAAAACAGTTTAAACTTAAGCTAAAAATTAAAACCAATCATTTAGTGACCTGATTGGCTTATTATCCTTTTGTTTTTTAGCAAATTCTCATGCATAACTGACCCAAAACCAAAAAGGTCGGTTGGGTTAAGAGTTTATAATCAATCCCAATCATTACAATCCCCATCCCCCTTGATTTTGTATAATCTGCCATGCTAAAGACTTTGTTGGGCGACCCCAACGCTCGTAAACTTAAGAAATACCAACCTTACGTTACAGAAATTAATCTTCTAGAGGAAGACGTAAAAGCCCTTTCGGATGACGAGCTAAAGGGCAAAACAGCAGAGTTCAAACAGCGTCTGAACAAAGGCGAGACTCTGGATGATATTTTGAGCGAAGCGTTTGCTGTGGTGCGGGAAGCAGGACGGCGAGTGTTAGGGTTGCGGCACTTTGATGTTCAACTTTTAGGCGGTGCTATCCTGCATACAGGGCAAATTGCCGAAATGAAAACTGGTGAGGGCAAAACCTTAGTTGCGACTTTGCCTAGTTATTTGAATGCCCTGACAGGAAAAGGCGTACACGTCGTTACTGTGAACGATTATCTGGCTCGTCGGGACGCAGAATGGATGGGACAGGTGCATCGCTTCTTAGGATTGAGTGTTGGGCTGATTCAGCAGAGCATGACGCCAACTGAGCGCAAGAAAAACTACGACTGTGATATCACTTATGTCACTAACAGCGAGGTAGGCTTTGACTACTTGCGCGATAACATGGCAACAGACATCAGAGACGTAGTGCAACGCCCCTTCAATTACTGTGTGATTGACGAGGTAGACTCTATCTTAGTTGACGAGGCGCGGACCCCCTTAATTATTTCCGGACAGGTAGAAAGACCAACTGAAAAATACTTACAAGCGGCTGAAATCGCAGCAGCATTGAAAAAAGAAGAGCATTACGAAGTGGATGAAAAAGCTCGTAACGTGCTGCTAACCGATGAAGGCTTTGCTCAAGCAGAGCAGCTTTTGGAAGTCAAAGATTTATTTGATCCAGAAGACCCGTGGGCGCACTTTGTTTTCAACGCTATTAAGGCAAAAGAACTGTTCCTCAAGGACGTAAACTATATTGTCCGCAACGGAGAAGTTGTCATCGTAGACGAATTTACTGGTCGAGTCTTACCAGGACGGCGTTGGAGCGATGGACTGCACCAAGCAATTGAATCAAAAGAACACGTAGAAATTCAACCGGAAACTCAAACTCTGGCAACAATTACTTATCAAAATCTGTTCTTGCTTTATCCAAAACTTGGTGGTATGACCGGAACTGCAAAGACAGAAGAAGCTGAGTTTGAAAAAATTTACAAACTAGAAGTCACGATCATTCCTACCAACAGACCCACAGGACGCACAGACTGGTCTGACATGGTCTTTAAGACAGAACCAGGCAAGTGGGGGGCAATTGCTAAAGAATGTGCCGAAATGCACACAGTTGGCAGACCTGTCCTAGTAGGAACAACTAGCGTGGAAAAATCGGAATATCTCAGCCAGTTGTTAAGGCAAATAGAGATTCCCCACGAGTTACTTAATGCTAGACCAGAGAACGTTGAACGCGAAGCAGAGATTGTCGCACAAGCAGGACGCCGAGGTGCTTTAACAATTGCTACCAATATGGCAGGTAGAGGTACTGATATTATCTTGGGTGGTAATGCTGAATATATGGCGCGTCTGAAGATGCGGGAGTATTTCATGCCCAGGATAGTGAAGCCGGAAGATGAAGATATGTTTGGCATTCACAGAGCTGCTGGGTTACCTTCTGCTGCAACAGGCGGAGGACAAGGCTTTATCCCTGGTAAGAAAGTGAAAACTTGGAAGGCTTCGCCACAGGTTTTCCCCACTCAGCTTTCTAAAGAAACAGAGAAACTCCTCAAAGAAGCAGTAGAATCAGCTGTGCGAGAGTATGGCGATCGCAGCTTAAGCGAACTGGAAGCAGAAGACAAAGTTGCTGTGGCGGCAGAAAAAGCTCCCACTGATGACCCTGTTATCCAAAAAATGCGGGAAGTATACAACCGTATCAAGCACGAATACGAACAGTTCACCAGCCGTGAACACAATGAAGTGGTAGAATTGGGGGGGTTGCACGTAATTGGGACTGAACGTCACGAGTCGCGACGGATCGACAACCAATTGCGGGGACGTGCAGGACGTCAAGGTGACCCAGGTTCAACAAGATTTTTCCTGAGCTTAGAGGATAACCTACTGCGGATTTTTGGTGGCGATCGCGTAGCACGCCTCATGGATGCTTTCCACGTTGAAGAAGATATGCCCATCGAATCCGGAATGCTTACCCGCAGTTTAGAAGGTGCTCAGAAAAAAGTCGAAACCTACTACTACGATATCCGTAAGCAGGTGTTTGAGTACGATGAGGTGATGAACAATCAGCGCCGTGCAATCTACGCAGAACGCCGTCGGGTGCTAGAAGGGCAAGACCTCAAAGAACAGGTCATCAAGTATGCCGAAAAAACGATGGATGACATCGTTGACTTCTACATCAACCCAGACTTACCCTCAGAAGAATGGGAATTAGACAAGCTGGTTGATAAGGTCAAAGAATTTGTCTATCTGCTAGCAGACTTGCAGCCCACTCAATTAGAAGATATGGGAATGGGTGAAATCAAATTCTTCCTGCATGAACAAGTGCGTATTGCTTACGACCTTAAGGAAGCAGAAGTTGACCAGATTCGACCAGGATTAATGCGGCAAGCTGAACGATTCTTTATTTTGCAACGGATTGACACCCTGTGGCGGGAACACCTGCAACAGATGGATGCCTTGCGGGAATCTGTTGGACTACGGGGTTATGGTCAAAAAGACCCGCTGATTGAGTACAAGAGCGAGGGGTACGAATTATTCTTGGATATGATGACTAACATTCGCCGAGATGTGGTATACTCCCTGTTCATGTTCCAACCTCAGCCTCAGCCAATGACGGAAGTACCTTCAGAGATGGTTTGAGGTTTAAAATACATATCTTGTAGGGTAGGCATGGGCAATGCCCACCCAGCCCTTTCAACGCGAACAAATGAACTACTAAATCAAAGGCTGAAACCCGCTCCCAAACTAGAGCCAAAAATCATAGCTCTAACTCATCCATAGAACCTGAAGCGATCGCAATATCAAATCCGGTCAGAATATTGACCCTTTAGTTGAGTATTTTATTGAAGAAAATCCCGTAAGGATGATAACACAAGGATTAATAAAGGAGCGAAAAATATAGTACAAATGAACGCGTTGAAAGGGCTGGCAATGCCCACCCTACTTAATTCGAGGATGTATTGCGCCCAAATGCAAACTGCTATAAGCTCTAAACTTCTTGTAAAAATCTGGCGTTGCGTATAGCAATCCTATTTGATTTTTTGATTTGTATAGGCGTAGCCTGCGCGATCGTGAGTGCGTGTCCATCATTGGCTCACCTGATCCGATAGGAGAAGGACTCAGCGCACAAACCGAGCAGTATTGGTCCGGAATCTTGTTGTATACGAATGATTTAGGACTGCTATATCTGCAAGATAATTTTAATGGCTAAGTCCTCTCACATTAAGCCTGTATTCTACTTGATTGAGTGCCGATCGCCATACTTCGTACCCTTCCCTGCTCAAATGTAGTCTGTCTGTAGTCAACTCTAAGCGCAAGTTACCTTGAAAATCTGTAAACCAATCATAAAGATTTAAATAATAAGCTCCTTCTTGTCTAGCAATAACAGAGAGTTGATAATTAAGGTGACGAATACGGGTATTGGGAATTGTAAATAAACGAGTTGGTAAAATCGATTGGATAAAAATTATAGTTTGTGGGTGAGTCTGTCGCAACTTGCGAATAATTTGACGGTGATTGCGTAAAATCATTTCGTCTGTCCTACCCTTTCGCAAGTCATTAATTCCAGCCATAATATAAATAACATCTGGTCTGGTTTCACCAAAAATAGAGACCCTTTTTAAGATACCACTGGAAGTATCTCCAGATATTCCTTGATTCAGCCACAATCTACCTACAGGCAATTTTTCTTTAGGAAACCACAAACTTAAAGAATCACCCACTAGGATTCCTAGACGATTGTCGCCTTGATATTGAGCCATTGCTTTGGCTTCCATTGCCAATAAGCGTTTCCAATCCTCATATGTGAGTTGAGTTTTCGTCGTAGATATCAACGACGATTTTGCGTTGTTTTCAAGCAAGCTTGGATAAATGTAACCTGCTTTCAGCGCGGCTAATCTTTCGTAGTAAAGTTGGTTTCCAGATGTAATTTGATAGGAAAATAGTTGAGTGTTTGAGTTGGGATACGATTCTACTGCTTTTGGCAACAAAGAGTGACTCAATTCTGATGGAGCAGTTTCCACACTAGAGAATATTTTTTCATCTACATTTGGCTTTGAACCGTATTTTAAATTCCAACTAACTCTGCCATCTCCTAAGTGGAAATTGGACAGATGTAGAAGAGTTAATGCTGGTATTACCAATCCTGTTAACAATCCTGCTGCCAACAGATAAAGGTCCCTCATCTTTACGTTTCTCCTCCACGCACTGTTTTTCCTTGTTGACAGCATTCACTCGTTGAATTCAGGAAACTTTTTCGGTTGCTATTTCATTATTCCATTTATACACTTATATACGTATTTCTGTAAAGTATGAATTTAATTGAGCCTATCATCTTCTACGATAACTAAGTCGTTCACCCAAAATTTCTCCAGCAAAGTGTTCATCTCCTGGTATAACTCATATCGTATGGACGCTCCTTTGAGCTTTTGGCGGTTCATTTATATATTTCTCAGCACTTTCGTCCCGTATTCTTTTTTGCGTGTGAGTGCAAATGGAGATGAAGTTATGATTAAGTTAATGCAGTTTGCTTCAATAAATGTAAGTAATTTTAGACTATCACCTAAATATGCTGAACCGTTTTTTTGAGAATAGTAAAAGATAAAATCTCGTGTTTTTTGTGGTGTTTGTTGTTCGTAAACGGAAACGCAACTAGGACAATATCCCTTTTTTTGAGGGACGACACTAAATAGGTTCTCCATCTTCAAGGGTATATAAGTCTGGTTCATTATACAGAAAATCAAATACTTTATCATACTGTGTAAGTTGCATTAAGTCGTGGGTTAATGGATGTGAACTATCAAAAAATAGCTTTTCTTCTAAGAGAGAACGTTCTTCTTCAGAAAGAGACAAGATGACTTGTAGCAGCGATTCAACAAGTTTAGTGTTCATATTCAGGTTCAGATATTTTACAAAAAGATAAAATGAATAATACACTATAAAAAATTCCTTGCCTTGCGGTAAAGAATTTAAATTTTCATAGAAATGTATCTACACCTCTATGAAAATTTACTCAGAACTCGGTACTCAGGATTGATGAAACATTACCACTTTTTGTATGGTAGAAATTTGCCAGACATAATCACTTTCACACGATCGCCTTTAGGGTCTTCTTCTTTTTCGATATTCAAAGTAAAATCAATCGCACTCATAATACCGTCACCAAACTTCTCGTGAATAACTGCTTTCATCGGCATTCCGTAAACTTGCATTATCTCGTAGAAACGATAAATTAGTGGATCGGTTGGGACAACTGGACCAAGACCTTTCACTGGGTATTCTGTCAATTCTTTAACATCAATCGCATCCAGCCCTAATGCTTCAACTAGTAACTTCGCCTCCTCCTCTGAAGCACTGGCTTGACGATAGAGAACAGATGCAATCCATACCTCATCGCGTCCCAAAATCTTTTCCAAATCGGCAAAGGTCAGTCCCTTTTCTTTTTTGGCAGCCAAAAGCTTTTGAGTAATTTCAGGGATGGACACTAGAAAACTCCTGTAGTTAAATATTACTTCTTTTGTAGAAATTGTCTCATAAGCTTGGTTTGAAAACATGAAAGTACCAAGAACATATCGAATCAACACTGAACGCTGTATTCTTAGATGCGTCTGGGAACAAGATATTCCATATGTCTTCTCAGCTAAACGATTCAAGGGTTTCAACGATGGGATGCTTTAGAGAAGGGCGGGCTGTCCGGTTCACCCCACAAGAGATATGTATAGAATGATTACTGTCGGTTCGCTTATTTTGAGATGACAAGAGGAATTAATGCCTTAAGAGGAAAGGAATAAGAAGATTTTCTAACCCAATTGCATAAAGCTTCCCCATTTCCCAGTAGTGTGGAGAACAGCGATAGCAATTTTCTGGGCGAGCAAGCGATTGCCCAAGGGGCACTGGCGCAGCCAATCGCTAATTGATTTGGGTGTGGGTATAGGGGAAAACAGTGGAAATAAGTTCTGAACGAATAGATGATATTCCAGTGATCGTAGAATGGCTCAAGCAGATGGAAATAGCCAAAGGTTGTTTATTTTTCGCATATTTAGTCGCGTTTCGGCTCGTAATTAAGAACAACAATCCCGCAGTCAAATGATGTGGATTTTACTAATGTCAGATTTTGTTTGCTGTCAAGTTCTTTGAAAATTGTCATTCCGTTACCAATTGCAGTTGGATTAATGAATAAATGAAACTCGTTTATCAGTCCTTGTTTGATTAGAGCCGATACAAAGGTCGCACCGCCATAAGCGATGATGTCTTTACCGTCTTGTTTTTTTAGTTTAGTGATTTCGTCAACAAGGTTGCCTTTTGCTAAAACGGTATAAGTAAGGGCGAAATCGGGTGGTCACTTCACCCGAGCTATTGTGGGCGTGGTTATGCAACAGAGGCGGCACAAATATTACTCACCTATGGCTTTGCACACCGCAAGTTGCACCGAATCACCTCGATCTGCGACACACGTAATACAGCATCTTTTCGGCTTATGGAGCGTCTTGGCATGAGGCGTGAGGGGCATTTACGGCAAAGCCAATCCATGAAAGGCTCATGGCAGGACGAGTATATGTATGCCTTATTGCATAATGAGTGGCTTGCCCAACAGAGTGTCAACGCAGACGGGTAGAATTTGTGTCATCTTTTATGTGATTGCAGCTGATTTGGATTGAGTTTTTATGCTGATAAAAAATCTCCTGCTCTAAAGCAGGAGATTTTTTATCTATTTACAGGTGTTGCTCGAGTCAACTACATTAACCAAACTTGCCAGCAGTCGAAGCAATGAGGAATGCTGCGTAGGTTAAGACGTAGCCCACAGCGAAGTGAGTTAAACCAACAACACGAGCTTGAACGATGGACAGAGCAACGGGCTTGTCTTTCCAGCGAACCAGGTTCGCTAAAGGAGTACGCTCGTGTGCCCAAACCAGAGTTTCAATCAACTCTTGCCAGTAACCTCTCCAAGAGATGAGGAACATGAAACCAGTTGCCCAAACCAGGTGTCCGAACAGGAACATCCAAGCCCAGACTGACAGGTTGCTTGTACCGTAGGGGTTGTAGCCGTTGATTAACTGAGCGGAGTTCGCCCACAGGTAATCACGGAACCAGCCCATCAGGTAAGTAGAAGATTCGTTGAACTGTGCGACATTGCCTTGCCAAATACCAAGGTGCTTCCAGTGCCAGTAGAAGGTGACCCAACCAACTGTGTTGAGTGCCCAGAATGCAGCAAGGTAGAAGGAGTCCCAAGCGGAGATGTCGCAGGTACCGCCACGACCGGGACCATCACATGGGAAGGCGTAGCCGAAGTCCTTTTTATCGGGCATCAGCTTAGAACCACGGGCATCTAAAGCACCTTTTACCAATACCAAGGTAGTGGTGTGGAGAGCCAGAGCGATCGCATGGTGAACTAAGAAGTCACCAGGACCGATAGTTAAGAACAAGGAGTTGGTGTTGTCGTTAATTGCACCCAACCAACCTGGCAACCAGACGTTAGCGTAGTTGGGCCATGCTGTGTAAGCAACGCTATCTGGATTAGATAACAGAACGTTCAAGCCATACAGGACTTTACCATTAGCAGCTTGATTGAACTGGGCAAACAAAGGCTCAATCAGGATTTGCTTTTCGGGTGTGCCGAAAGCAACAACGACGTCATTGTGGACGTACAGACCTAGGGTGTGGAAGCCCAAGAACAGGGATACCCAACTTAGGTGCGAGATAATCGCTTCTTTGTGCTTCAGCACACGGTCTAGTACGTTGCCCTTGTTTTGTTCTGGATCGTAATCACGTACCCAGAAGATTGCTCCGTGAGCAAAAGCTCCGAGCATTAGGAAGATCGCAATGTACTGGTGATGGGTGTACAAAGCGGCTTGGGTTGTGTAGTCCTTCGCAATGAATGCGTAAGATGGCATTGAGTACATATGCTGTGCCACCCAGGAGGTTACTACCCCTAAGCAAGCTAGGTGCCAACCCAATTGGAAATGGAGCGAGTTGTTGTAGGTATCGTAGATACCTTGGTGAGGCATATTGAACGGACCTTCGACAGGAACGCCGAAGAAGGTCTTGGAGTTCATCATCTCCTTAATGCTGTGACCGATACCAAAGTTGGTCCGGTACATATGACCCGCGACGATGAACAGCACTGCGATCCCCAAGTGGTGGTGAGCAATATCTGTCAGCCACAGCGCTTGAGTCTGGGGATGGAAGCCACCTAGGAATGTCAGAATTGCAGTTCCTGCACCATCTGACGTACCAAATACATGGTTCGCTGTATCGGGGTTCGTAGCGTAAGCAGCCCAGTTCCCGGTAAAGAAAGGTGTCAATCCTGCTGGATGGGGTGGTGTGCTTAGGAAGTTATCCCAACCCACGTGCTGTCCGCGAGATTCAGGGATTGCAACGTGAATCAAGTGACCTGCCCAAGCCAAAGAACTCACACCAAACAGACCTGCTAGGTGGTGGTTCAAACGTGGTTCTGCACTCTTAAACCAAGCCAAGCTAGGACGGTATTTGGGTTGCAAGTGCAGCCAACCAGCAAACAGGAACACTGATGCCAACAGCAGGAGGAACACTGAACCTACGTACAGGTCATTGTTCGTCCGCATACCAATGGTGTACCACCAGTGGTAAATGCCGGAGTAGGTTATGTTTACTGGATAACTCGCCCCGCCTTGGGTAAAAGCTTCTATTGCTGGTTTCCCAAATTGCGGATCCCAAATTGCATGCGCGATTGGACGGATATGAAGAGGATCTTTAATCCACTGTTCAAAGTTACCTTGCCAGGCTACATGGAACAGTAGGCTCGATGCCCACAGGAAGATGATTGCCAAGTGACCGAAGTGAGTTGCGAAAATCTTTTGGTAAAGATTTTCTTCTGTCATGCCATCGTGACTTTCAAAATCATTTCCTGTTGCAATCGCATACCAGATCCGACGTGTCGTCGGGTCTTGTGCTAGATCCTGGCTAAATTTTGGAAATTTTGTTGCCATAGGTTTGATAAATCCTCTGACCTTCAGCCATCAGGTTCTTAGAGTTTTGAGTTCTGAGTTTTGAGTTGGTGAGTATTCAGCACTCAAAACTCAGAACTCATGACTTGTAAGAGCTGATTTTTAGCCCAGTGAAATAATTCGTGCGTGGAAGAACGCCCAGGTAGTAGCAATTCCTCCTAAGAGGTAGTGAGCCACACCAACAGCCCGACCTTGAATGATGCTAAGAGCGCGGGGTTGAATTGCTGGTGCTACTTTCAGTTTATTATGTGCCCAAACAATCGACTCAATAAGTTCTTGCCAGTAGCCGCGACCACTGAACAGGAACATTAAGCTGAATGCCCAGACAAAGTGAGCGCCCAAGAAGAGCAGACCATAAGCTGACAGCGCACTGCCGTAGGAGTTAATCACTTGTACAGCTTGTGCCCACAAGAAGTCACGCAACCAGCCGTTGATTGTGAGAGCGCTTTGGGCAAAGTTGCCACCCGTGATGTGAGTCACAACACCGTCTGCGTCTACAGTTCCCCAGACATCCGATTGCATCTTCCAGCTGAAGTGGAAAATCACAATGGAGATGGAGTTATACATCCAGAACAGACCGAGGAATACGTGGTCCCAACCAGATACCTGACAGGTACCGCCACGACCAGGACCATCGCAGGGGAACCGGAATCCCAAGTTAGCTTTGTCTGGAATCAGACGAGAACTACGGGCAAACAGGAAACCCTTGACCAGAATCAGAACGGTGACGTGAATCGTGAAGGCGTGAATATGGTGAACTAAGAAGTCCGCCGTACCCAGTGCAATGGGCATCATTGCCACTTTGCCGCCTACAGCCAGAATACCGCCACCAAAAGCGTAGCTAACGGGTTCTAGTGCATTGGGCGCAGTTGTACCTGGTGCTACAGTATGTATGTTTTGTACCCACTGAGCAAACACTGGTTGCAACTGAATTGCGGTATCCGAGAACATATCTTGGGGACGACCCAAGGCACGCATCGTGTCATTGTGGACATATAGTCCAAAGCTGTGGAAGCCCAGGAAAATACATACCCAGTTCAGATGAGAGACGATTGCATCTCTGTGGCGAATGACCCGATCCAGTACGTTGTTCCGGTTTACCACTGGATCGTAATCCCGCACCATGAAGATTGCTGCGTGAGCAGCTCCACCAACAATCAAGAAGCCACCAATCCACATATGGTGAGTGAAGATGCAGAGTTGGGTGGCGTAATCTGTTGCCAAGTACGGATACGGGGGCATCGCGTACATGTGGTGCGCGATGATGATAGTCAGTGAACCGAAGAAGGCAAGGTTAGTTGCCAACTGAGCGTGCCAGGAGGTGGTCATGTTTTCATAAAGACCCCTGTGACCATCACCAGTGAAAGGACCTTTGTGGTTTTCCAGGATCTCTTTGATGCTGTGACCAATACCCCAGTTGCTACGGTACATATGACCAGCGACGATAAACAATACCGCGATCGCCAAGTGGTGATGGGCATTGTCTGTCAGCCACAAGCCACCTGTGACTGGGTTGAGACCTCCCTTGAAAGTGAGGAAGTCTGAATAAACACCCCAGTTCAAGGTGAAGAAAGGCGCTATACCGTTGGCAAAGCTGGGATACAGCTCGGTCAACAAGTCTTTGTTCAAAATGAACTCGTGGGGCAACGGTACATCTTTTAAAGCCACTCCCGCATCTAGCACCTTGTTAGTTGGCGCGGATACGTGGATGAGGTGTCCTGCCCAACCCAATGAACCACAACCCAGCAAGACTTGCAAGTGGTGATTCAGCATGGACTCCGCATTCTGGAACCATTCCAACTTGGGAGCGCGCTTATGGTAGTGGAACCAGCCGGCAAACAAGAACAAGCCTGCTAATACCAGACCACCAATGGCAGTGCAGTACAGTTGGAACGAGTTGGTAATACCCCAGCCACGCCATATTTGGAACCACCCGGAGGTGATTTGAATACCGTGGAAACCGCCACCGACATCTCCATTCAAAATGTTTTGACCAACGATTGGCCAAACAACTTGAGCACTTGGCTTGACGTTGAGGGGGTCGCTCAGCCAAGCTTCATAGTTTGAAAAACGAGCGCCATGGAATATCATCCCGCTGAGCCAAATAGCCACTACGGCTAAGTGACCGAAGTGTGCTGCAAATATCTTGCGGGATATGTCTTCTAAATCGCTTGTATGTGTATCAAAATCATGGGCGAGCGCGTGTAGGTTCCAAATCCATGTTGTGGTTTTGGGACCTTTGGCTAGAGTTCTTTCGAAATGTCCTGGTTTTGCCCATCGTTCAAATGAAGTGGGAACCGGATCATTATCGACTATCACTCTTGCCTTTTTTTCCTCTCGCTCTGGAGGACTTATCGACATTCGACCTCCTCTCTTTAACAGGATTGAGGAATCATTGAATACCACATAGTATCTTCAAAGGCTTTAGTTAACCTAATTTTCGCTTCCTCCAGAAACAGATGACTGGAGCAGCGACGAAGACCATATGTGGTTCGTGGTTTCTGTTGAATTATAAAGGTTTATCTTGTACATAGTTACAGATATTTTAACAATAATTCAAAATCCTTGAATCAATTGTCTAATCTACTTTTTGCATGAAAACTATTGGACAAAAAGTCAATAGTTTCTTCATTTATTTTACAAAGAGCAACAATTTGTAAAATTTGTGTTCCCATACCACAATTTCAATCTTTGCTGCTTCTACTTAATATCACTTCATATTATCCAGGCAGTTTTATATACCACGGATAGTTAAATCTTAATTAAAAAAAATTAAAAATTTATGTAAAATTTTTGACATTATCTTCCTTGAAGATGATAACTCTACGAAGAATTCTCCTTTTGGGCTATAGTGACCAGTGGACAGTTTGCGCCAAAATTATTCAGTCAGTTGTAGTAGGAGTATCACTGGGTGGAAGGTATGAACTTATGGCAGAAGACCGCAACTGCTATCCTCAGATTGCTGATGGCATCTGTACTGGTATTAACATTCACTAGTTGTGGGGAGAAAGCTGTCAGCCAAGAACCTTATGGCAGCTTGCTTTCAAAAGCTCAACTTTCAAAGCAAATCTCAGAAGTTTCTCCTCCAGCAACAATCCAAGAACTGCGCTCAGCCTTGGAAGTTTATCAACCACAGGTAGCAATAGTGACTCCTAAACAGGATGAAATTCTCCAAGACGATACAGTCACAGTTCGTTTCCAAGTTAAAGACTTATCTATATATAAAGATCCAAAACTCGAGCTTGGTCCTCATTTACACGTTATTCTCGATAACGAACCTTACATAGCCGTATATAACCTGAACGATCCCCTGGTTTTGCCAGACTTGTTACCAGGTACCCATACCCTACGTGTCTTTGCCTCTCGTCCTTGGCATGAAAGCTTTAAAAATGAAGGTGCTTACGCTCAGACAACATTTCACATCATCACCAAAACTGACGACAACAACCCTGATCCAACCAAGCCATTGTTAACATACAGTCGTCCCAAAGGCAGCTACGGTGCAGAACCGATTCTACTGGACTTTTTCCTAACTAACGCCCCACTGCATCTAGTTGCGAAAGAAGACCCCAACGACGACATAGCAGATTGGCGTATTCGCTGTACAATTAACGGTGAAAGTTTTGTTTTAGACCGCTGGCAAGCCCTTTACCTTAAAGGCTTCAAGCCAGGTAAAAATTGGGTAAAACTTGAGTTTCTCGACGAACAGGGAAATCCTGTGAAAAATGTCTTCAACAGTACAGTGAGACTCATTACCTATGAACCCAAGGGGAAAGACACTTTATCTAAGATTGTTAGAGAAGAACTATCAGCAGATCAAGTTCGCAGCATTGTAGATCCGAATTACACTGCCAAAATCCCAGCTGCTGAACCCACACCCACCCCAACTTTAACGCCTACTGTTAAAGAAACACCCGAAACACAACCCAAGGAAGAAACACAGCCCATTCCTGAACCTATACCCACTCCAACCTCAACGCCCAGCGTTGAAGAAACACCTCAAACACAACCTCAAGCAGAAAAACAGCCCGTTCCGGAATCTCAGCAAGTACCCCAAATACAGCCAGAAAAACCAAAATCAGGTGGCTTTTTCAATTGGTTTCAACGTCGGGCAGACAGGAGGATACCGACTCCACAAATACCAGTTGAAACAGCTCCTGGCTTACCTCCTACCTTGCCAGAAGTTATTGAAACTCCACAAGCAGAAAGCATAACGGAACCACAACCAGAAGTTACACCAGAAGCTGAGTCATCCCCTACAAAGGAATTCAAAATTCAAAGTTCAAAATTAAGACCTCATGGATAAATTTAGGAGATTGAACCGTTGTTCAAATTTAACAACTAACAAGCAGCAGATACCTCTAAGACAGATTAGTGCGTTTCGAATTGAATGCGTGGAGTACATCAACTAGCTTGTGCTAGGGAACAACTCGTGAGGAAGCTAATCGCAAATATTAAAGAAGCGATCGCTCTTGACATTGAAGTTCTGCAAGACCGAGGCGAGTCTGTTCCAGATGATAGGATTTCTTCTGTCAGTTGCTCAATTGAACGCATTGTCAATGCATAAAATATTGAATCCTGCTCACAGTGTAACAGCGATAAGCTGGCATCAGTTACGTATGCACCGTTGTGAAGCACATCAACTGGCTTGTGCTAGAGAGCGTACAGTTAGAATTTCGTCAGCACGCAAGGCTTCAACAGCAGATACTGGAACAGTAACCACTGCAATCGACTCACCCACCGCGTTGAATACTTCCAGTACACAACCATTTTCTCCGCCAGTAGGATGAGGAACAAAATCAACTAACGTTGCAATATCACCGGCTCTAAGCTGATATTCGCTCAAGTTGAGAGTTAAAGCAACCTCCTTATATAACTCAAGTGTCATGGCGAGACTCCTTACGAGGTTTGAGGGTGACAAACTGAAATTTGCCGTCACTTTGTCGTTGTAGCCAAATTGTAACAACTGACAAGTTCATTCCATTAATGCCGTTCAAATCTCCTTCAACACGATAGAAGATGCCATATTCATTAGTTCCATCTTCCACAGCTTCGACCAACTCAGCAAGTGACTCAATAGCTGCTCGCAATGCTTCCGGATTTTCTTGGATGAATCCAGCCTGCGCTAGAAACTTGGATTTATCGTTTCTTGCTTTATACACCAGCAGATAGCGGGTTAGTTTGTCGTTTGGAATAATTGCATCTGCTGGAATTTTCACACTGAAACTGGTAAACCACGTTTTGCGCGAACTTGTAGACAGGCTGCGATCGCATCTTTGATATTTTCAATAGCTTCCTGTTTAGTTTGTCCACTCTACAATCCAAATTCCGTCTTCGTCGCGATCATACGTATTATACTGCCTTCTACCTTACGACTTCACCACCACCCACTGCGTCACAGGTACCATCGGCTTCCACCCCAAAAACCTGCCAATAGGAGCAGCCCGTTGAACAGCAACACGGATCAACTCCCCGCCTACCTGATTGTGCCATTGCAACAACTTCTGCTCGCTTTCAACCGTCACAGCATTAGCAACAAAACGCCCACCCAGACGCAAAGCTTCCCAACACACCTCAAATAAACCTTCTGTCGTTGCTCCACCGCCAACAAAGATAGCATCCGGTTGAGGCAAATCTTTTAATGCTGCGGGAGCCTTACCTGCAATAATTTGTAAATGAGGTGTACCAAGAGCAGCAGCATTGTCAGCAATATATTGTAGTCGGGTAGAGTTTTGTTCAATCGCGATCGCTTGACATCGAGGATGACTCCGCATCCACTCAATACCAATGGAACCACATCCCGCACCCACATCCCACAACAACTGTCCCGGCGTAGGAGCTAAAGCAGAAAGTGTTATTGCTCGTACCTCACGCTTAGTCAGCTGTCCATCATGATGGTAAGCATCATCTGGTAGTCCTGCTAACCGAGGTAAGGGGATAACTCCAGCATCAGCAATGCATTCTACAGCGATGGTGTTTAAATCAGCTACTTCTATTGTCGTCCATGACGCGGCTGTCCCTGCTATCATTCGTTCCTCAGAACCGCCCATGTGTTCCAGAACGGTAATTTTACTACCACTATAACCACGTTTTGTCAAGATATCAGCGACAATTGCTGGGGTTTCCTTTCCTTGACTTAAAATTAGAAGACGTGCTCCTGGGTAGATAGCGGTTTGGATGAGAGCAGGGGGACGAGCGTTTAAGCTTAATGTCTCGACTTCGGTAAGTGACCATCCTAGTCTCGCACAGGCAAGGCTGAAAGATGAAGGTGCGGGGATGATAGTCATCTCAGAAATGGAAATTTGGCGGGTGAGGGTAACTCCGATACCAAAGCACATGGGATCGCCACTTGCCAAAACGCAAACTGATTGACTCCGGCGACGGAGAATTTCTTCTATCGAATGACTGATCGGGGAAGTCCAGATAAGTTTTTCTCGTGAATCGTCTGCTGGTAGCATGGCGAGATGGCGTTTTCCACCGACTATCACTTGTGCATGCTCAACAACACAAAGAGCGATCGCACTCAATCCCGATAGCCCATCCTCACCAATACCTACCACTGATAACCATTTGTGCATCTAGCAACTGATGAAAGAGTTAAGAAGAATTGGCAAAAAGAGGTAAGGCTATTATCTCATGCTAAACTACACAAACTTAGAGTCGGGAAAGTCCGGTGAGATTCTGGCACTGTGCCGCAGCTGTAATCAAGTAAAAAGTGAGCCAGCGCTGCAGGAGGGTTTCCCTCCGTAGGCGACTGGCGAACCCGAAGGGTAAAAAGTAAATTATTTTCTTTTACCTTTTACCTTTCAACTTTGTTAGTCAGAATACCGACTCCAAGGGTGTCTTGTAGACACAGTTATTATCTGCTCTCCGCGTCGCACGGGGAAGGAGTTTTAGGCGTGTCTAGTTGTCCTGGTCTTTTTTATCAAACGTCCGCGCGAGACGGTACATTATCTCGCATCCGCATACCTGGAGGAATACTGACGAGTCAGCAGTTTCATGTCATAGCTGACTTAGCTGACGAGTTTGGAGAAGGGTACACGAATATTACCAATCGTGCCAATCTTCAAATCCGTGAAATCCTTACAGAGATTCCCGCTGATGCTTTGAGAACACTGCAGGAGATTGGTATAGCTTCAGCCATTCCAGAGGTTGACCATTTGCGTAATATCATGGCTAGTCCCACGGCTGGCATTGATTTATACGAACTCATTGATACGCGATCGCTTATCCATGAATTAGACAATTACATTACCACTCACGCTGAACTAGCACCACTTTCACCGAAATTCAGCGTTGCTTTTGATGGCGGTGGTTCTGTGTCGATTCGCGATCGCCTCAATGATATCGCTTGGATTGCTGTGATGATTGATACTAACGTTTACTTCCGCCTCAAGCTGAATTTAGGTACATCACTGTTTGAACCATTTATTGATACAGGCATCCTGCTGAAACCAGAAGAGTGTACAGAGGTTGTGGCTGCATTAGCAAAAGTCTATTTGCAGCATCTAACAGTAGAGACTGGAAAAATTATTCCTCATCGCAAATCACGTCAGCCTCGTCTCTGGGAGATTTTGAACAATTTAGGTATTGAAAGATTTCTTCAAGAAGTTGAACATCATCTTCCCTATCCACTGCGGCGGTTTTCTGCGAAATGGAGTGATACGGAGACGAAGGAGGGATGTAGAGACATTGCATCCAATGTCTCTGTCAGGTACCAACACATAGGTGTGCATTCCCAACGACAGAAAAGATTGTCCTACATTGGTGTTGTGGTACCTGTTGGTAGATTAGATACTTGGCAAATGCGTGAGTTAGCGGATGTTGCTGAAACTTACGCCAGTGGTACACTGAGGCTGACGCCTTGGCAAAATCTCCTGATACCAGATATTCCTCAACAGTGGATTCCCAATATACAAAGTAAAATCAAAAACTTAGGATTGCACTGGTGTGCAACTAATATTCGTAGTGCCCTAGTTGCTTGCACTGGCAATACAGGATGTGCGTCTTCGGCAACAGATACCAAAAGTCACGCCCTCGCATTAGCTGAATATTTAGATAGTCGCCTTATTCTCGACCAACCAGTCAACATTCATTTTACAGGTTGTGAAAAATCCTGTGCTCAGCATAGCAGGAGTGATATCGCCCTTATCGGTGTCACCATTGAAGATAAGAGAGAAACAGTGGAGGGCTACAAAGTCTATGTAGGTGATGGTGATAGTCACGAAAAATTTGGACGAGAAATTTACCGTTGGGTACCTTTTGCAGAACTACCTCGATTGGTAGAACAGATGCTGCAAATCTATATGGCAGAACGTGAGACTCCCAATGAATCCTTTGGGGAATTCGTTAATCAATATGCTATTGCAGACTTGCAACAGTTGTTTGAGAAAGGAGAGTGGTTAGTGGTTAGTAAACCAGGACTTACGCAAAGAAACCCGGTTTCTACCAAAAATCGTCTGTTTCGCAACCAAATACGAACGAAGAAACCGGGTTTCACAGCAGATGGTGCGTAAGTCCTATAAACAAACAAACAATTAACAACTACTCCCTTCTTGCTACAAAATTACCTATTTTTTTCTTGGCGTCCTTCTCAAGAGCGGAGACGCTGCGCAAAGGCGTCTTGGCGGTTCGTTTAACAATTAACAATTAACAAATGACTATTGACTACATAAAAGACGGTAACGAAATATATCGCAAATCCTTTGCCATTATTCGCTTTGAGGCAAACCTGTCTGTACTTGCCCCGGATGTCGCAAATGTTGCCGTACGTCTTATTCATGCTTGTGGCATGACAGATATTGTTTATGATCTAGCAGCTTCACCAACAGCTGTGGAATCTGGACGACGATCCTTAGCAGCAGGCGCACCAATTTTGTGTGATTGTCGGATGGTGGCAGAAGGTATTACACGGCGACGACTACCAGCAGACAATTCAGTGATTTGCACTCTCAATCATCCCGATGTACCAAACCTTGCTCAAAAACTGGAAACCACTCGTTCTGCTGCTGCTTTAGAATTGTGGCTACCAGTGTTAGAAGGGGCGGTGGTAGCAATTGGCAACGCACCTACCGTTTTGTTCCGGCTACTAGAAATGCTAGATGCTGGAGCACCAAAACCAGCGCTCATCTTGGGTTTTCCAGTTGGATTTGTGGGGGCGGCTGAGTCGAAAGCAGCACTGGCTGCAGATAGTCGTGGTGTGCCATTTCTGACATTACATGGTCGGCGAGGTGGGAGTGCGATCGCGGCTGCAGCAGTTAATGCTTTAGCGATGGAGGAAGAATGATGGAAAAAGGTCGTCTTTACGGAATAGGAGTCGGTCCTGGCGATCCGGAACTGATCACATTAAAAGCACTGCGGCTATTACGTTCTTGTCCAGTAGTCGCCTATCAATCTGCAGACGACAAAGAAAGTATTGCTAGAGGTATCGTAGCCCAATATCTCCCTGGTAATCAAATCGAGGTACAGTATCATCTTCCCCGCGCTCTTGATCCGTATGCAGCACAACCGATTTATGACCAGGTTGTCATCCCTATAAAAGAACATCTTGCTGCTGGGCGAGATGTGGTGGTATTGTGCGAGGGCGACCCGTTATTTTACGGCTCGTTTATGTATGTATTTACACGACTTTCTGACCAGTTTGAAACAGAAGTCGTGCCAGGAGTTTCCTCACCGATGGGGTGTGCTTCAGCATTAGGAGTACCGCTGAGTTATCGCAACGATGTTTTCAGTGTACTGCCAGCTACACTGCCAGCTGAAGTCCTAGAAGCACAATTATTAAATGCTGATGCTGCTGCCATTATTAAGTTACAACGGCATTTCGCAAAAGTTCGTGATGTATTGCATAAACTAGGGCTGGTGTCAAGGGCGCGTTATATTGAGCGAGGGACGATGGCAAACCAGCGAATTATCTCGCTAGATAATGTAGATTCAGCCCAAGTGCCTTACTTTTCGATGATTCTAGTGCCGAGTAAGAGTCATTTATAGGAGCGATACGACAAAATGAGTTGATACAGTTTTCTTGCCGAATGCGCGGATGGGTAGGTGTTAGCAAAGAGGTTGTGAAAAAAATGGCTGAACCTCTCACAGCGTAAAGCTTTACGGGAAAAGTAGCTTATCATCCATCCGCGCTCCTTGTCCAGACTGGATTTCAGCCATTTATCTTTACATCAACCCAGATTTTTTATGCTATATTTAGTTCATCCGCGCTGTTGAACCTTGAAAACCTTATACAGAACACTTCTCTGACTCCCGCAGTTGAAATTTCTCTTACTCCCTATTAGGGATTGAAACGGACGAGATTCTTTGAGAATAAGAGTGAACGGAAAAGGGCGATGTTGAAATTTCTCTTACTCCCTATTAGGGATTGAAACACTTTATTCCAGCTTTTTCCATTCCAGCGAAAACCATTCGTTGAAATTTCTCTTACTCCCTATTAGGGATTGAAACTCCGATTTTCCAGGGACTTCTATTGTACTTCTTTTGTTGAAATTTCTCTTACTCCCTATTAGGGATTGAAACAACAAGCAAATAGCGAAGGATTTAGTATCTCTTGGGCAGCAGGTTGAAATTTCTCTTACTCCCTATTAGGGATTGAAACCTCATTTCAGTGACTGAAATGAGTTACGGTACTCGCGTTGAAATTTCTCTTACTCCCTATTAGGGATTGAAACGGCGCGGTAGAGATCAGCGATCGCTGGATCAAGTTGAAATTTCTCTTACTCCCTATTAGGGATTGAAACAAATCAACCATATCAGGATGTTTGCCAAATTAATAGTTGAAATTTCTCTTACTCCCTATTAGGGATTGAAACGTCTGTCTCCTCATTATTGAGGAAGCAATAGTCGTTGAAATTTCTCTTACTCCCTATTAGGGATTGAAACTGGCTATTTTTGCCCATTCTGGGTGTGCCAACAAAGTTGAAATTTCTCTTACTCCCTATTAGGGATTGAAACGCTTCAATAGCAGACGCTGCTTTGACCCCAGAAGTTGAAATTTCTCTTACTCCCTATTAGGGATTGAAACAAGCTATCAACTATTTTCCACAACCAGCCGTCTTCATGAGTTGAAATTTCTCTTACTCCCTATTAGGGATTGAAACCAGAAAATTTTCTATCATTCCCGCCACTGTATCTTGTTGAAATTTCTCTTACTCCCTATTAGGGATTGAAACGGGAAGATGTGATTCTCAACTACATCAGGAGCCGTCCATGTTGAAATTTCTCTTACTCCCTATTAGGGATTGAAACGTAAATTTGCTATATCATCTACTGTCAAAAAAACTGTTGAAATTTCTCTTACTCCCTATTAGGGATTGAAACTACCGTTCCACGACTTACCCCTAGATGTGGTGGCGTTGAAATTTCTCTTACTCCCTATTAGGGATTGAAACCTCATCGCGATCGCTCTCTACAAACTCAAAAAGACTCGTCAGCGAGTATCAAAGACTCATCAGCGCGTGTGAGAAACTCGTCAGCGAGTATCAAAGACTCGTCAGCGCGTGTGAGAAACTCGTCAGCGAGTATCAAAGACTCATCAGCGCGTGTGAGGAACTCGTCAGCAAGTATCAAAGACTCATCAGCGCGTGTGAGGAACTCGTCAGCAAGTATCAAAGACTCATCAGCGCGTGTGAGGAACTCGTCAGCGAGTATCAAAGACTCATCAGCGCGTGTGAGGAACTCGTCAGCAAGTATCAAAGACTTATCAGCGCGTGTGAGGAACTCGTCAGCAAGTATCAAAGACTCTTTCATTGCTAAAAAAAGCTGCTAACTTCCACTACAGTCCTATGATCAAAATCGCACTCGCCGTTGTCATACTAGGTAACAACAGTATCCCTATAGCAAAAAAAATTACTAGTGTTATGCCAGGAGCACAGTTATACGGATTGGCAGGTCGTACTTGTGATGTAGATGTCAGTTTTACTGAGTTCGGAGCAACACTACGGGAGTTATTTACCAATGGAGTGCCAATCATTGGCATTTGTGCTACAGGTATTCTCATCAGAACTCTCGCGCCACTGCTTGCCAATAAGCGACAGGAACCTCCAGTTCTTGCAGTTGCTGAAGATGGTAGTGCAGTGGTGCCACTTTTGGGCGGACTCAATGGTGTAAATTCCTTGGCACGCCAAATCGCTGAGGTACTGGGTGTCAAACCCGCTATCACAACCACAGGTGACATTCGTTTTGGCATTGCGCTGGAAGATCCCCCTGTAGGCTACCGTTTGGCTAACCCCGATGACGCCAAATCGTTCATGTCTGACTTACTAGCGGGAAACTCTGTAAGGTTGGAGGGCAATGCACCTTGGCTGATGAATAGTTCGTTACCAATTGCCCAGGATGCAGAGAGAGTTATACAAATTACTGAAAAGCAAGTCGTTCCTACATCAACCCGTCTTGTCTATCATCCCACAACAGTAGCGATCGCAGTGAGTAGAACCTCACCCCCTGCTCCTTCCCACAAGCAAGGCAGGGTGATGAAGATGGAGTGGGGTTCTGAGGAAATTGCTCTTGTGCAGCAAATGCTAGTTGATGCTGAGTTAGCCCCTGCATCTGTTGCTGGAGTCTTCGCTAGTACCCTTGATGCTGCCAATCCAGCTTTACAAGCAATTGCTGATGCCCTCAATGTGACTGTTCGCTTTTTTACCCCAGATGAAATTGCCGCTGTGATGTCACAAAATAACACCGTAGATGTGGCGGCGGCTGCGGCTCTAGCAGCTTCCTCTGGGCAGTTGGTGATGCAACGACAAACATCTGACTTTAGCTGTGCCATTGCGTTAGCGGAGCTTGCCGAAGGCATCGCACTCTTACCTATTCATATCAATACCACAGGGAGACCACGCGGTCGATTGACAATAGTTGGCACTGGTCCTGGAGGAAGCAATTGGATGTCGCCGGAAGTCAAGAAAGTTTTAAGTAATGCCACTGATTTAGTTGGTTATTCTACTTACTTGAAATTAGTAGGGTCTTTGGGCAAAGGCAAAAGATGGCATGAGTCTGACAACCGGGAAGAAATTGCACGAGCACGAATGGCGCTAGATTTAGCAGCAGAAGGGCGTTTGGTCGCAGTCGTCTCTTCTGGTGATCCTGGTATTTATGCGATGGCTGCAGCGGTATTTGAAGTGCTTGAGAAGGAGGCAAAACCGGAATGGCAAGGTATCGAAATTCAAGTAGCACCAGGTATTTCTGCGATGCAAGCAGCAGCAGCAAAAATTGGTGCACCACTTGGTCACGACTTCTGTACCATCTCCCTGTCTGACATCTTGAAGCCGTGGTCAATTATCGAACAACGAATCACTGCTGCTGCACAAGCAGATTTTGTGATAGCCTTCTACAATCCAGTGTCAAAGCAGCGCACTTGGCAACTGGCAGAGGCAAAAAATATACTGCTACGTTACAGACATCCTGATACTCCAGTCGTGCTTGCTCGCAACCTTGGTAGGAGTGGAGAATCTATTCAGGTTTGCACTTTGGAACATTTAGTACCAGAACTCGCTGATATGCGGACGGTTATTCTTGTGGGATCAAGCAAAACTCGGATGATTGAACGGTGTGATGGTAGCATCTGGGTTTATACTCCCCGTCACTATGACTCACCCTCCCACAAGAGCGATCGCTCTTCCTGATTTTTTTGCATTACTACTTCATAATAACTTCTGCGACAGTTCAGAGGAGATATCGCAGTCGCCAAGCTGATTTGGACGAAGGTTCTTGGTTTATCCTCTGGGATAACTTTTTCCAGAGGTTCTAAGATTTCTGTCCACTGCATTAACAATGTCAGTAGACCGAAAACTTTTGTCAGTCAACGCAAGAATGAGGGTTTGGGGCGATGTTTTGGGCACAGGGTCGAGCGATCGCTTACCTTAGCAGGAGAACTCATCTACAACCCTATTGCTCAAAACGCAGATGATACGGGCATTCTGGCGGATTGTATACAATCCGCCAGAATGCCCCAATGGTAAGCCTTCTAGAAATCTTTTCGGTCTACTGAATGTGAGTCGATGCATTAACAATGCGAGTCGATGCATTAACAATGCATTGACTTGCGTTTAGATATCGCAGTCGCCAAGCTGATTAGGACGAAAATTCTTGGCTTATCCTCTGGGATAACTTTTCCCAGATGTCTTAAGATTTCTGTCCACTGCTATATATTGGAAAAAACTAGCAAAAACAAAAACAATGATTACCTTCGTCCAAAGTCCAGTAAGTTCCGATCCAGAAGTCATGGGCGGTACGTTGGTATTCCGAAATACGAGAGTTCCAGTCCAATCGCTTTTTGATTATCTAGACGATGGATTTTCTCTAGAGGAGTTTTTGGACAATTTCCCATCTGTGACTCGTGCAGATGCGGTCAATTTTCTGAAACTTGCTCGTGAACACGTTAAAGATGAAAATCATTCTGGATGAGAATTTACCAAGAGCTTTAAAGCGCTATTTGTCTGGTTATGAGGTGACTACTGTTCAGGAGCAGGGATGGGCTGGCGTTAAGAATGGCGAACTGATGGCGAGGATTGATGGTGTGTATGATGTTTTTCTGACATCAGACAAGAATTTGAAATACCAGCAAAACTTAACTGAACAAAGCATAGCGATTATTGAGCTTCCCACAAATCGATTAAAGCTCTTGGAAACTCTTACCGATAAAATTTTGGCAGAAGTCAAGAGCGTTTCGCCAGGAATGTATGTGCAAGTCTCTCTTTAGCCACCGTGTTGCATCGCGCAGCGACATGATTATTATCCCTTTTTCTCCTATTGTTCACTAAGTGCTTTCAACAAATTGTGAATCTCTTCAACAGTATTGTAGTGGACCAGCCCAATCCGCAAAAGTCCTCCACTTGACTCAACTCCTAATTCTTTGGTAAGACTGAGCGCATAAAAATTACCGTTCCAAGTAAAGATACCCTGCTCACCCAACACTTTCGCAACCGCGTGAGGTGTTCGCCCAGCAAGTCGTATGCTAACAGTTGGTGTCCGCCAATCAAAGCGGGTTAAATCAGTGATACCGTACAAAGTTAGACCAGTAATTTCTAGCAATCCAGTAACCAACTTTTGGCACAAATCTCTTTCGTACTGTTTAATTGCTATCATCGCTGTAACTAGGGCTTCTCGGCGGTTCTGAACACCTGGTAAGACTTGGCGACCTAGTTGAGCAAGGTAGTTAATTGTCGCGACTACCCCTGCTAGTCCCTCGTAATTCTGGGTTCCATTTTCCCAACGTGACGGAATTTCCTCTGGTGCTGGTTGCACTTTGTAAGGGCGCAGTCGAGCAAGATGCTCGCGCTTTGCATACAAAACTCCAACATGGGGTCCAAAGAATTTATAAGCGGAACAAGTGAGAAAATCGCAATCAAGCACACGTACATCAATGGGAGCGTGAGCGACGTAGTGAACTGCATCCACAAAAACCATCGCCCCAACAGCATGAGCTAATTTCACAATTGTTGCGACATCGTTAATTGTACCCACAGCGTTGGATGCATACCCTACCGCCACTAACCGCGTCCGCTCATTGATCTGCTGCTTGAGATGGTTCATGTCTAGGGTGCAGTCTTCTACGTTAATTTCGACCTCACGAATGACAACACCGCGTTCAGAAAGCGCAGACCAAGGTGAAACGTTGGCATAATGGTCTAGTTTCGTGACAATAATTTCATCACCGCTTTGAAATTCCTGCGCGATAGCCCTTTGGGCGGCTCCCTGCTGGAGCATCGCTCGACTCAAGATATAAGTGAGCGTCGTCATATTCGGACCAAAGACCACTTCCTCAGAAGCACATCCCAATAAATCAGCCATAGCTGTACGAGCTGAAGTTATGAGCGCATCTGTCCGCTCACTTGTTGCAAAAGCACCGTGTGCATTGGCGTTTGAACTCACTAGGTATTCGGCGATCGCATCTATGACTGACTTTGGTACCTGAGTTCCACCAGGTCCATCAAAAAAAATCACAGGTTGACCATTGATTTGTTGTGAAAGTGCTGGAAACTGATTGCGTATCCACCCTAAGTCAAGGTCAACCATAAAAGCTCCTTTGTTTGTGATATTACTTTACCGTTTACTCAAGTCAAAGTCTGGATGGTGAATTTAATTCTTTACTTATTGTTCGGCGAACTCAATCCTGGACAAGTTAACACAAACACATCTCTGACCCCACCTTCTGAGGAGGTTGCATTGATAGCAGACGTAAAATGGAAAAATTCGCGATCGCTAAATACTAACAATTCTCCAGGGTTGAGAATTTTGTTAAAAACTGGGCTATCATTCTTAGATTTGTATAAATGAGTTTCTCCTCCTTCAATTTTGTCTCTGTTCACAGAGAATATGCTAATTAGGTCTACTCCATCTCTATGGATTCCTTCAGGAGCAGGTTTGCCTATTTGCTCCAAAGAAGCAGTGGTTCTAATTTGATGAACTGCAACTTCTTTAAAGGTTGAGCAGAGTTCACAAAACTCGAAAAATTCTAAAATCATTCTCTGAAAGTCTTCCAGGTTTATCAGTTCGTCATCTAGTTCTGGATACTCCCTGACTACATCACCCAACAAAGGATTATATTGTTTGGGTTGATATAAAGGACGATGTGGCAGCTTGACTATACTCTTGTCAGAAATGTGAAAATGAGATAAGCGCCTGAAACGATAATTACCTGCTAAGTATGGATCTGCAGGAAGATTGATAAAGAATGGCTGAAGCTTATCTACATCTATAGAAGATATACTTTCTAAAGCGTAGCTGGTAATACAGTTAAAGTCTTTTCTTTGTAATTCCAACATTTTACTATTCTCTCCAGGTTAATCTAATCTAGTCATGTTGACACCTGACAAAGCTTGGGTTGGCTATATAGTCGAACCCAATATAAAAATTTCAGTCAAAATACGCACCATTCTACTGCCAATCAAAAATTTCCACAGCGCAAAAAATATCCTTGAGCTATGCTCAACTTTTACTGACAATTAGAAGGCTCAAATTGTTGATACTTATCGGACAAAGCGATTTTTTTTAGTTTTTTTGAAACCCGATGATTTTTAAACTTATTTAACCTAGTGGTTTGTAGTTTTCCTTAAATTTTGGTGCTTTTGTCTTGCACCTTTTTCTTCAATTATAAGCAAGGAAAACCTGACCTGCAATATTGATATCAATATCGTATTGATTCAGTACTTATACTCTGTAAACGACTAGAAGCGCTTATGGTCTGTAGTCCTGTCGTTTGCCTTATGAAGTCTTATGGGAAAAGATGAGGGAGCAGGGGAGATAGCGATCGCCCGTACATGCCCAAAGGGTTTTCCTCTAGAAAACCCTTTCCCAAAATCGGAGATTTGGGGCACCCTGCGGAGCTTTCTTGGGGCATAGGGCGCTAAGAGTAATCGCCACACCCAACAACAGAAAAATTTGATGCTGCCTTTGGGTTAGGATGAAATGCACAAGGGTTAAGAATGAATGAAAAAGGGAGTTGGTTTTGTGAGTTTAGCCCAGCAACGAATGCTACTTTCCCATAACTTTAATGTGTCAGACAACAGTGTTCCCGAACTCAATCGTGAGCAGTTTGCTACTGTTTTCATGAAAGGGTTTAGCACTTATGAGAATATCAAATGTCGGTTAGTAGATAATCCCCACTGGATCGTAGAAATTCTGTTTACCAGCGATCAACTATCACCGCAGCAGGTTGGCAAACACTGCGCTCAGATACTAGCCCAAAAGCGTCGATCGCAACAGCCTGCTGAACAACCAATCCCAGATATTTTGGTTCTGGGAGGAATGAAAACAACTCCACCAACGAGTACTTCTCCCGAATCATTGCAACCTGGAGAATGGGGTGTGGATGTTGTGGAAACTGCCTCGGTAGAGGAGTTTCTGCGAGCGATCGCTTGGGAAGCTACTATTGCCCAAAGGCCTGCTGATGGTGTGTTTAAAGTTGAATTAAAACAAGTGTAAGAGTTAGAAAACCATGTCTTCGTTAGACCATGAACTGATCAGAGCTACTGTTCGAGGAGATGCTACAGCAGTGACAAATCTCTTAGCTCAAGGGGCAAACGTCAATACAACCGGGGGAGTCACACCAGTTGGAGAGAGCAATACCGTACTCATGTGGGCAGCCGGAGAGGGTTATGCGAATGTGGTTAACGTCTTGCTGACTCATGGTGCAGATGTAAATGTCAAAAATGATGCTAACTATACTGCTCTAATGTACGCTGCAGAGGGTGGGTATTCAGAAAGCGTCAATGCGTTACTAAATTATGGAGCCGATATCCATCCGAGAAACCACTATGGTGAGACTGTACTGATGTCCATTGCTCGATTTGGTCTGACAGATTTGATTCTGTGTCTGATTGATTTGGGGGCAGATGTACATGCAACTAATAAGATTGGCGATACGGCGCTGTACTTGGCAGTTGACAATGGGCAGTTTTACACTGTAAAGGCACTAATTGAACGAGGAGCCTCCGTGAATACACAGAATATTGGTGGCTGGACTCCTCTAATGATGGCATCAGCAAGGGGAGATTTGGAGGTAATGGAACTCTTGCTGGCACATGGCGCAGACTTTCGTCCCAGAAACCGTTGGGGGGCAACGGCATTGAGTGAAGCAAAGCAATCGTTCCGTCCCATCAGGGCGGCTCAAATATTGCAGCAGGCAGGCGCAACGGAGTGAAGTTACACGACAAAACCTTATATAACAACTTTTTTACTCCTCAAATATCCTCTCTCTGAGGTTCTGTATCAGCAAATGTATTAAGTTCTGAATCTATACCGTCGGTAGGGTTAAGAACACTGAATCTGATCGTTACCGTTAGTAACGAGTAAGGTGATTTCTTTCACGCTAATCACCAAAAGACAAATCATTTGTTGAGTTTGGAAAAATTTAATCATGACATCTGCTTACAAAAGCCAGCCAGAGGTGTACTCAGAAACCTTCAGAAGTCTTAATGTAGATAACAAGCTTGGCGTTCTGTGGTTTCTCTATATCAAGATGGGTGGCTCGACCAGACCGCAAGATCCCAGTGGTACAGCACCTGACAGTTCGGAACCACTATTCAATAAAGTCAAACAAAAGTCTCACGAAGAGCAACTCCAAGTGATGCGTGACCTGTTGACAGGAGCAGATACGGACGTTACTCAGGAATATAATTCTCTCACAAATAATACCAAGCTGGCTTTGTGGTACCAATTAGCTCAAGGCATGGAAAATTCTGAGATTATTCAGGTACCGTCCAGCTATCAACTTTCTCCTGATGCGAAAAAGTTGTTGTCCTTGGTCGAACCGATAGGATTTGAACAACAGTATGTTTTCTTGCGCGACTCGTTACTGTCAGACAATGGCAAGCCTTCTGTTGGTTAACTGTTTTTTTGAGCAATCCCTCAATGTTGCTTCTTGAGCGATAACCTTTAGAAGGACGATTTAAAAGTTATCCCAATAGGTAAGTCGTTAAAGTGGGTAATTCCGATCAGCACAAGTCGGTGTTACCCATTTAATGTGTAGTGCTAGGTTATACTGTGATAGAGACACTTATCAGAGGTGGTACTAGTTGGTTTTAAAGTTTAACAAAAAACACTTCCTTAAAATTCTCATAAACTTGAAAAATTAGTTAAGAAATATGAATACTTACATCTGGCGTAGGCGTAGCCCGTCGTAGACATCGCCCGCCTAGTGACTAAAATCCTAGATGCCAAGATAATCAGTTTGAAAAAACTAAATTTGGACTGTTGTGGCTACAGCGGCTTTAAGCAACAGCGCTCTACGAGGGCTTAAGTGATGTCTCAGTGATGTCAAACTGATGTAACTAATCTACACAATAAAACTTCACGATTCTTAATATTTTTGGTTACGACGTTATATGAAGATTGAGGGTGTGCAAAATATAAAACCTTGATAGAGAGTTAAAAAACTCATATAATTAGCAGTTTTTCTAACTCCTAGAGTTGATAAAAACTCTAAACTCTAAATTTGTTGCTTGAAAAAGCAATTCTTAATTTCCTTAATCTTTTGAGACAATTGCTCTGTTGCTTATGTCGTTAACCAGGAGATTTGCTTAATGCCTTTTGGACCAGCATCACGCTTAGGAGTTAGCGCCTTTGATGAAACCCCTCCGTTTGAGTGGGTTCCCGGTCGCTCTGACGCAGAAGCAGAAACCCTCATTCAAGCCGTTTATAGACAGGTGTTGGGCAATGCATACGTTATGGAAAGTGAGCGGTTAGTAGTGCCAGAGTCACAACTTAAACGTGGCGAACTCAGTGTTCGTGAGTTCGTTCGGGCTGTAGCAAAGTCCGATCTCTACTTCTCCCGCTTTGCTGACTGTCCTCGCTATCGTTTTATCGAGCTAAACTTCCGGCATTTGCTCGGTCGCGCTCCCAACAGCTACGATGAAATGAAGGCTCACAGTGCCATCCTGGATACAGGTGACTTTGAAGCTGAAATCGACTCCTACCTTGACAGCGACGAATATCAGAACACCTTCGGTGAAAACCTGGTGCCTTACATCCGGGGCTATAAGACCGATGCATTGAGCCATATGATCGGCTTTACCCATACCTTCCAGTTGGTGCGAGGTGCTTCCACTAGCTCTCTCAAGGCAGATTTGGCAGGTAAGTCTCCGAAACTCAACTCATTAGTCATTAATGCAACACCAACCCCTGTCGTTCCACCAGGGACAACCTTCCGCAACCCGCCAGTAGGCGCGCGTGTCCGGCTTGGTGCGGGAGCCAGCGACGAAGGTAAGGTTTATCGCATTGAAGTCACTGGCTACCGTTCAAACGCGGTTAACCGAGTTTCCAAGTTCCGCCGCAGCAATCAGGTTTATTTGGTGCCATTCGATAAGCTATCGGAAGAGTATCAACGGATTCACAAACAGGGTGGTGTTATCGCTAGTATCACACCTGTATAAAAATAGTGAATCGTCTGCCTAGGGACACTTGGTGGACGTTAAACTAAAATGCCTGCTGACTCGTCTGACGGGGGCTAGGGAGAATACTAGTTTTCCTTTTGTCTAGTTAAGAGGGGATGAAGCAGGAAGTTCCAGGAGATGACTTTTGGAATTCCCAACCTCAACCGCAAGGTAGGTTGGGGAAATGTCAATAACTGAGTTTTGAATTCTGAGTCAAACAAGTTTTAAGAGTATTCGCTTAATTATGGCAACAATAACACCGATAGAACTTTGGTCCACTAGCACTATGGAAGACGTGCTCTCAGCAATCCGGGCAGTCTACAATCAGGTTTTAGGCAATCCCCATGTGATGGAAACTGAGCGATTAGTGACGGCAGAATCACAATTGAAGGATAATACTATCTCTGTACGGGAGTTTGTCCGGGCAGTTGGTAAGTCCGATTTCTACCGCTCTCGTTATTTTGAACAGTGTGCTCCCTACCGTTTTGTGGAACTGAACTTCAAGCACTTCCTTGGTCGTCCGCCTCAGTCCCAAGCGGAAATTTCTGAACACATAATTCGTTGCGTAGAAGAAGGATACGACGCTGAAATCGATTCCTACATCGACAGCGAAGAGTACCTGCTGGCATTTGGCGAAAATGTTGTACCTTATAATCGTGGGGCGAAAACAGAGGTTGGGCAGAGCCAGGTTACGTACAACCGTATGTTTGCTCTAGATCGTGGTCCTTCTCAAATCAGTAGCGCGGTTAAGTCGTCTCGACTAGTTTATGCAGTGGCAACCAACAGCCCGAACAAGATAAAACCAGCAGATGTTAACCTCGGTGGTTCGGGTGAAGCGAACAAAAAGAAATTCAAGATTCTGGTGCAGGGTTCCAAGTTTGATAGCCCTCGTCGGTTCAGCACCACCGAATACATTGTTCCTGGTGACCGCATGACCCCTCAAATTCAATGGATTAACCGCAGCGGTGGTAAGATTGTCAGCATCACTGAAATTGTCTAGGCTTTCAACCTTGAAAAATTGCAAAGGCATGTCCTTTGCAATTCTAGAGAGCGATGCTCACGCTGGGAGCAGCACAAGGGGTGATCAAAAAGAACCTTGAAGATCTCGTTCAAGAGATTGAAGTTTAGATAACATTGTGCTAGAGACTATGTGCAATGACCAGTTGAGCCGTTCCATTGGAAATTACTCATACCAATCATTGCCGTAGAAATTGAAAATTAGTTTTGAACCTATAGTCTAATCAGCTTTGAGATGATTTTCCCTTTTGCCGACTAAATTATGAGAGCGATCGCCCAAGGGGCACTGCGCTACGAGTGCGATCGCTCAACTGTATCAAACTGAGCAATAAAAACTCATTTTAGGAGGAACTACAATGGCACTTTGGATTGCAGATTTGGATTCTGTTGAACTGCGCTCCAACACTTCAGAGGATGATCTACAGACGATCATTCGGGGAGTCTATCGGCAAGTACTGGGCAATGCCCACGTCATGGAAAGCCAGCGCCTTACCAGTGCAGAATCCTTTCTGCGGAATGGTGATACTACCGTTCGAGAATTTGTGAGAGCCGTTGCCCAATCCGAACTCTACCGCTCGTTGTTTTTTGAGACTTCATCCTCCTACCGTTTCATTGAATTGAACTTCAAGCATCTGTTAGGGCGTGCTCCGGCTGATCAGGCTGAGATTTCGGAACATGTTCTAATCTACAATCAGCAGGGCTACGAAGCTGAGATTAACTCCTACATTGACAGTGATGAGTACACCCAGAGTTTTGGAGAAAACGTGGTTCCTTACTCACGCGGTAATCGTACTCAAACTGGCATTAAAAATGTCGGCTTTAATCGCACCTTTGCTCTAGATCGAGGATATGCTGCCTATGACGCCGCTAGCAAAAAGGCGAAATTGATTAGCGACGTAGGGAGTAACCTTCCGACTAAAATCAAATTCCCAGCATCTGGCTTTGGAGCTTACAGCAATACCGGCAAGCGTTTCCGGATTACTGCTGCCAAGGCTAGCTTTAATCCTCGGGTGAAGCAGGGCAATGTCACCTTTGAAGTAGGCTATGACCAAATGTCGCAGAAGATTCAGAACATCCACAAGACTGGCGGCAAGATCCTTAGTATTACTGAAGTTGCCTAGAGAATAATGAGGACTCAGCCATGAGTCAATAGTTGTCAGTTATCAGTTATCAGTAAACAGTAAGATCTATGCTGCACCCCAAGTAACTCTGATGCGGGGAAACTGGTTCTCCTGTTAGATTATCACCTTGGTAACTGATAACTGTTTTTACTCTCGTCTAAGAATGGTAATAAGTCTGGAACGTTTTAGAATCGGCGGCGAGGTGGCAAACAAACACCCAAAAAGTATTGGGTTTTTCTGTTGCTCTTAAAATTCATTGCATGAAACTGATGGATATTACGCAGTTTGTTGAGCTTTCAATTGGGCGTTGGCGATCGCAGCGCAGTGCCCATCATTTGGCATTTAGCCACTTTGAAGCTGTACAATCGGTTATTGATATCATTGCACTCTCACCTGACGCTCCAGCTGTTATCGCTCTGTGTAAGTCATACAATATTGACAGAACCCAGATAGTATCTCCCTTTCAGATGACTTGGGAGGGACAATCGGATTGGGATGAGGAGAACGCAGAGATAAAGGGGAGTAGTATCTTGGTACCAGTTCCCGATCCTAATGTCCCCCATCGGGGCAAATTACTTAGAGATCAAGGATATGCTGAAACCGTAGCAGCAGCTGGTGACTATCACCTGACAGAAGACGGGACGTTTGTGCTGCTCACGACATATGATCGGGCGGCGGCTGAGGAAAAAATTTGGTTTGCCAATCCAAACTTACGATTTCGGGTATCATTCATCAAAACCAGTGGTGGAAGTGGAGTGGTAACTGCATCCTTTGCCTCAGAAATTCGTTCGTTGTCCAGTAATAAGTAGCCACCATGAACTCGCGTACACAAAGACGGGTGACAATTAGGAGTCATTCGGATTAAAAATGCAAAATTAAAAGCTAAAAATGAATAAGTTCCAATTTTTAATTGTCTGAAATAACCCTCACAACACGTGATCATGACTTCAGTAAAAGCCAATGATTTAACAACGCTGGCTCAGTGGATGGCAGGTGATTTCAGCAATTACAAGCAATCCTACGAAAAGCCTCAGCAATTCGCTCATATCCACATCTTTTTTCGTCCCTTACCCTTTGAGTTTTTTAACACGATTGGTTTTTACTCGGAACAGGTTTACGATCACGACTTGTGGAGTCCCTATCGTCAGGGAGTGCATCGATTAGTTGACCAGGGAAATCAAATTTATATTGAAAATTACGGTCTTAACGATCCATTGCTCTATGCAGGAGCAGCACGGGAATTAAGCATTCTCAACAACCTTAGACCTGATTGCATCGAACGACGGTATCACTGCTCTATGATTTTCAAACGAGAGGGCGAGATGTTTCGAGGCTGTGTAGAGCCAGGAAACAATTGCCTAATCGAGCGAAAGGGCTGTTTGACCTATCTGATCAGTGATGTGGAGCTTACGGCAACAACGTGGGTTAGCCTTGATAAAGGTATGGATGTCAATACCCATCAACAAGTCTGGGGGTCTACCTTTGGACCGTTACGGTTTGAAAAGCGTGAAAGTTTTGCAAATGAACTTCCCCTGGATCGTCTTTGAAGCAACAGTTTTATGAACGCATTGGGTGAGCAAACGGAAGCTGGGGTAAAAATAGGAATGTTGCCGCCGGAAGCTGAAAAAAAGATGCAATGCTGGATCCGGAGCCGACATCTGATCTGTTCAGGAAATTTTTTTGTTTTTGAATCAGTTGATTACAGTGCGGTTGAACGATTTTCAGAGTGTATTGCAGCGCTGGGAGGGGCGTTATTATCCATTGAACCCATTGGCAAAATCTGGATGGGCGATCATCGTCAGGTGATTCTTTATCGAGCGAAGGCAAGTTTACATACACCTCACCATACCTTAAAACAATACTGGCTGAAATACGGTGGTTTTCGCACAAGATTTGATGAACGTGTTTAGCACGGGAGCATAGCCACAAGCGGTGAGAGGTAAGAGGTGGGTTGCTTTTGCTATAGAGCATTCAAACGATCTTCAAAAATATAACAATCTTTTGCGATCACCCGGAAGGGCGCGGTGCTCAGCGTCGTTGCATAAATATTTTTTCCAACAGGATCTTGATGTTTTCAAGCGGCTTTTGCAACATAGCTTTGAAATCGCATTTTTATAATTATATCATTAAATGCACATTTACGCCATGCTGTACCAAAGATTTCTCAATATTCAACACTTTTGATATGATTAAACTTTTTTGCAAAACTTTAATAATTGCCTTCACTGTCTATTGCAGTGTGCAGTTGCTGAAAACGAAAGCTCTGGCTATAGATTCCTCAGTTAGCGAGCAACCAACTGCTTCACCCGCTCCTACTGTTGTGGAGCAGATGTGGTCACAACCAGTTGGTGAAGTGCAGGGCGCTCCTCAGTCATCAAAAGAAACCACTCAGATGGCACAGGTAACCTCAGTCTCTGAGCTAACCGACGTACAGCCCACGGATTGGGCATTTGGGGCACTACAGTCATTGGTAGAGCGGTATGGCTGTATTGAAGGTTATCCAAATAGCACCTATCGAGGTAACCGAGCGATGAGTCGCTACGAGTTTGCTGCTGGGTTAAATAAATGTTTGGAGCAGATTAGCGAACTGATAACCACACAAACGACTTCTGGTGTGAGTAAAGAAGACCTAGCTAAACTGGAGCGGCTGCAAAAAGATTTCGCCTCAGAACTAGAGAATCTAAGAGGTCGCGTGGATACTTTGGAAGCTCATACAGCAAGCTTAGAGCAACAGCAGTTTTCCACAACCACCAAGCTGAGCGGTCAGGTGTTAACCTATTTGGGAAATGCTTGGGGTGAAAATGCAGGCAAGGCGAATAACACTGCATTGGGCTATCGAGCCACACTCAACTTCAATACCAGCTTCACAGGTAAAGATAACTTGGCTGTCTCCCTGCGAGCCATCAATTTAAGACGACTTGACACCGCTACGAAATTTCCTGAAGGTTCTTTGAGCGGTAGCACCGATGAAACTCGTTTTCTTCCAAGCAGTATATCTGGGGATGGGGATATTAGCCTCAGCGACTTACAATACAAGTTTCCGGTAGGCGACAAACTGGTGGTTTTTCTAGATGCATTTTCTGGCGATAGACTTCTGACAGAACCCATCACGCCTTTATCTAGTCCGGCTACGGGTGCCATAACAAACTTTGGTTCACTCAACCCCTTCAGTTATCCCGTTGGTCAGCAGACAGGAATTGGTTTGCAATGGACAGCCGCTAACTGGCTCAACATTGACGTCTCTGTTTCAAGAGAAGACGAGACAAACGATCCGGCTGTGGGACTGTTCGGTGGCGGCGGCTACGCAGCTTCTGTCCGACCAGTGATCACTCTCGGTTCGCTTCGGTTGGCTTTTCCTTTTGTCCACTTCTACTCCCGTGAGTTTGGAGTTGATACGCTCGCCGGTAGTAACGCTGCTAAACTCCTTGGGGCAGGTCCGGTTGTCGGTAATAGTTATGATGTTTCATTCAACTATAGAATTACGCCAAAGCTCACCTTCGGTGGTTCAGTAGGCCATATCGCTGCACGTACCTTGGGAGACGGGACTAAGGGAAATGCTCAGCTGTGGGACTATCGCTTCAATTTGGTTTTTTTTGACGTGGGCAAAAAGGGAAACTTAGCTGCTTTAATCTTTGGAATGCAACCCAGGCTGACAGGTACGAGCAATGCGGCGCTAGCTGGTGCGATTGGTTTACCACCGGGGCAGAGGAGCGATCGCAACGTTGGATTTCACATCGAAGCCTTTTACACGCATCGGCTGAGCGACAATATCACCATTACCTCAGGTATTGTATGGTTGACGGCTCCTAACCACGATGAACGCAACTCTGATGTCATTGTTGGGGTCATTAGAACCGCCTTCCAGTTTTAGAGTGTCGATCCAGTCATCAGAAAACTCTGCCCTTTTATCAGGCATAAATTCTTGACTCAGGCAGAACCTCAAGCTGACAGTATCCAAACGCTAAATCAAGAGTGTTGGTAGCAAGCACATCCAAAGGATTGACTCAAGGTAGTGCTACTGTTTCCATTCTGGCAAAACAAACCGATAATTCGCTGCATCCAGCGATCGCTATCTCTGCTCCTTGCTCTTTTAGCCAGCAACTTGCTTTCTCTAAGATGTTTATTACCAGCCCTTTCAACGCGAACAAATGAACTAGGATTTTGAAATCTAAAACCCTGTGCCAGTCAGGAATCTGAGGTACAACTTCGATGTATCCTCAAGATATAAGGGCGAGTTTGGGTGTCAAGATGCT
>JAHHHH010000003.1 GCA_019359415.1 Iphinoe sp. HA4291-MV1
ATGAGCGAGTGTTTGAATGTGATCATTGTGGTTTTGTTCTTGACCGCGACTTGAATGCCGCAATCAATTTGAAGAACGCGGTCAGTTAGACCGTATGAGCCTGTGGACTGGTTAACGCCGACGTTGCTAGGATGAAGCAAGGAAGTAAACGAAACGCATTCTCTTTGACTAGTGCCAGTCATCTTGTTGTATAGAAAAGCCTAGTTGTGCGTAGTTATGCGCAGGATTTATTTAACGGTGAACGATCACCCTATTGGGTGCGCGCCACTCAAAACGGGGTGTTTCTTCAGAGGCATTGCGGGCGTGTAATCGCGCCTTGGGCGCTCACAACTTGAAAAATCCCTAAAGCTTCAGGCAAAAAGTAGCTAGAGTGATTCAAAGTATAGTGAGAGCCAGTCTCGAACCTTAGTTGTACGCTAGGGTGGAAAGGAATCGGTACTGACAAATGTTTGAAACGTAGACAGATCAATAAAGAGCGGCAAAAGGTATCTTTACATGAGCGAATTTGTCCTAGAACAACAAAACATAACGACTGCGCCGCAGCAGGTGCCACAGGAACGAATTCGTCGCTTGGTGTGGAGAATGTGTGTAGCCACTTTGATTTTGATGGCAATAGGCAGTGCCACCCGTGTGATGAATGCTGGACTTGCTTGTCCTGATTGGCCCTTGTGTTACGGGGAACTGGTGCCAACCAAGCAAATGAATTTCCAGGTTTTCTTGGAGTGGTTTCACAGGTTGGATGCAGCATTGATTGGTGTCAGCGCGATCGCACTTCTTGGAATGTCCTGGTGGTATCGTCGCTCTTTACCCAGATGGCTGCCTTGGGCATCCACATTCGCCTTATTTTTAATCGTTTTCCAAGGTGTCTTGGGCGGACTCACCGTCACTGAACTTTTGCGGTTTGATATTGTAACCGCTCACTTAGGAACAGCGCTGTTATTTTTCACAACCCTACTGGTCATCGGTACTGTACTCACCCCTTACCAGGGAACCGGAACCGTTGGTAACTTGCCTTGGGTAGGTTTAACAGCAGCTATTTTGGTTTATCTACAAAGTCTACTAGGTGCTTTGGTAGGATCTCGCTGGGCACTACACCAATGCTTTGGCATATCCCAACTTTGTGCTGTGATGTATAGTCATATTGCTGGCGTAGTGCCTCCAGGCGTGGCAACGTTGGCAGTAGTATTTCTTTCATGGCGTACACCAGCACTGCATCCAGCTTTGCGGCGACTAGCAAATATAGCTGGCGCTTTACTGATTGTACAAGTCTTGTTGGGAATTGCCACTTTCCGGCTGCATCTTCAAGTCGAACCACTCACCGTCTCTCACCAAGCTGTAGGAGCCGCAATGCTTGGTACTTTGGTGGGTTTCACGGTTCTCGCACTACGCGACTGGGTTAATAGCCGTGGGATCAACGCTAACAGCGTGATTATCAAAGCAAACACGACGACAAGTGAATAAGCAACTGGATTACAACAGTGAACAGTGAACAGTACACAGTCAACAGTACACAAAAAACTGATAACTGATAACTGGTTAGTTACTCATGGCTAATTGCTAATAGCTCATCTTTGATTGCTGTTAGCCACTAGAGCTGCATTTAAGTTTGAATAAAAGGAAATAGTGCCAAAATGATTGAGACTAATGTCTCTCGCCACCATCAAACATTTCTACAAGTTATTCAAAGCTACTACCAGCTGACAAAGCCCAGAATCATCCCTTTGCTACTCATTACCACTGCTGGAAGTATGTGGATTGCAGCCAAGGGAGCAGTAGATCCATTGTTGTTACTCGTCACACTTACTGGTGGCACTTTGGCAGCTGCAAGCGCCCAGACGATTAACTGTGTCTATGACCGAGATATCGATTATGAAATGGAGCGCACACGTCATCGCCCTCTGCCTTCAGGTAGAATACAGTCGCGCGATGCTCTGATTTTTGCTAGTGTTTTGGCTGTCATTTCCTTTACCTTACTTTCCGTATTTGCTAACCTACTAGCTGCCCTGCTAGCAATATCTGGTATTTTGTTTTACGTGCTAGTTTATACGCATTTACTCAAGCGACATAGTACTCAAAATATCGTTATTGGTGGAGCAGCAGGAGCGATTCCGGCGTTAGTAGGTTGGGCTGCTGTTACAGGTACGTTAAGCTGGGCAGCATGGTTAATCTTCGCGATTGTCTTTTTGTGGACACCGCCTCATTTTTGGTCGCTTGCTTTGATGATTCGGGATGATTACGCAAAAGTTGGCGTCCCAATGTTACCTGTTGTTGTAGGAACTACGCCTACAGTGCGGCAGATTTGGTTCTACACTCTAGTTACAGTTGCAGCAACATTTTCATTGATTTATCCTTTGCAAGTCAGTGGAATGATCTACGGAGTCATTGCTCTAAGCCTAGGGGGAGTCTTTATTTACAAAGCTTGGCAACTCCTGCACAACCCAGAAGACCGCAATTTAGCTAAAGGGTTGTTTCTCTATTCCATCTCATACATGATGTTGTTGTGTCTTGGCATGGTTGTTGATAGCCTTCCCATCACTCATCATGTGACTAACATTGTGGTAGATAAGGCGCATCTACTTGTGGGATAAAAGTTAGCCGTAGTAAAGATTTATGCGATCGCCTCTTTGGGGCGATCGCAATTCAAATGTTGACTATATCAACCTCTCCATCCAGATTCAGGAATTTTTGCTCCCTGAAAGATACTCCGTAAAGTACCAATGGGTAAAGTACGCCCTCGGTGTTCTGGGACAATTACTTGTAGTCCAAGGTCTTCATTTCTCCATTTACGGTGGCTACCTTTTTGAGAAATTAGTTGAAACCCATATTGCCTCAAGATACTTTCAACAACTCTTGCCGTCATACGACGGATACGTTCGCTCATGAGAGAATTATCTCTCTTGTAATCGTGCCCGGAGCTAACTCAATTGAATCTGGCTGTAAATAAAGTTGAATTGCTTCTTTAATATTTTCCAAAGCCTCTTCTTCTGTTTCTCCTGCTGAGGTGCAACCAGGTAATTCTGGACACCATACAGCCCAATCACTGTTTGAAGGATCTACTTCAAGAATCACACGCCATTTCATAGCTAATTCTTTTGAACTTAATTGTTGTCAAGCATAAATACAAATTAGCGCGATCGCCTCTTAAGAAGGGAACTCTTAACAGGGAAGAAAGGAAAGAGGTGTTTCTTTCATTCGTTGCGGGCGTGTAATCGCGCCCCTTGGGCGCTCACATCTTGCACCAGTTGCTTTACTGCAATTTTTGTCGGGGAGCCAGTACGAATGACGGCTTTCCCTCTCAAGAGCGGAGACGCTACGCGTTGGCGCAAGCCTCCGCAGGACTTACCGTAGGTATCTGGCGTTGGGCACTGCTTACCGTTCGCGCTCAACTCCTATTTTTACGTTGTGAGCAGTGCCCACCTTACAGTTATTGAGAATAGTGAGCCAGCGCAGTCTTGGGGGTTTCCCCCATGAGCGACTGGCGAACCCGGAGGGTGCAAGATCTCAGATAATAAGAGCGTTAATTTCTTGGAGCGTAAGCATACTCCAGCCAAATTGACAACTCAGCAAGTATGAGTGAGTTAATGAATGAACAAAACTTTGCTAAATTCTTTTCAGGCTTGATATGGTAAAGTGTTCATTGCCAAGTCATACACAACTTCATCCAGTTATATCAATCTTAATTGAGTTGTGAACTTCTCTTAGTTCTCTGACCTCTGTATCCTCTGCGGTAGCCTACGGCACGCCGCTACGCGTCTACGTTAGAAAACAGAAACCAGATTATGCGGCATATCAAACTCGCTCCGAATTGGTTGCGGTTTCTAATTGTCGTGGTGTTGGTGGTGGGTGTCTTTTTTCGCTTCTTCAACCTTGACGGCAAAGTTTATGGGCATGATGAAACTTACACCTCATTACGAATTTCTGGATATACAACTACAGAAGTACGGCAGCAAATCTTTAATGGTCGTGTCCTTAACAAGGAAGCTTTTGCTAAGTTCCAGAGTCTTCATCCTGATAAAAGTTTAAGTGATACACTAAAATCTTTAGTGATAGAAGACCCATACCATCCTCCACTTTATTACGTCATAGCACGATTGTGGGCGCAAATCTTTGGCACTTCGGTGACAGCTATCAGAAGTTTGTCTGTCATTATTAGTTTATTCGTATTCCCGTGTATTTACTGGCTGTGTCGAGAGTTATTTCACGTGCCATTCTCAGTACCTTTTTTGGCGATCGCACTTGTAGCCATCTCCCCAATTCATCTCATTTACGCTCACCAAGCACGAGAATATATTCTTTGGGCTGTCACAATATTAATCTCTAGCGCTTCTTTGCTAAGAGCTTTGCGACTAGAATCAAAACGACGAGTATCAGAACGCACCGTAACATGGGGAATTTATACACTCACTTTAGCACTTAGTCTTTATACATCTTTGCTTAGTGGATTTGTAGCGGTTGCTCATGGAATTTATGTCGTGACAATTACGGGATTTCGTTGGAATAAAACAACCAGATTTTATACATTAGCATCACTTTCAGGCTTTTTAGTCTTTACACCTTGGATTTTAGTTATTCTTTCCAACCTGTTGCAATTCCATCGTAAAACAGCAGAAACAGTAGGAAAATTGTCACTACTTACTTTCATTCAATCTTGGCTACTTAAATTAAGTCATATTTTTTTTGATTTGGACTTTGGTTTAGAAAATCCCTTCACCTATTCAATGACCTATATTTTTTTAATTATATTGGGATATTCAATTTATATTCTTTATCGTACGACTCACCCAAAAATCTGGTTATTTATCGTGTCATTGATTGCTGTACCAGCACTACCTTTGATGCTTTCGGATTTGATTTCTGGAGGAACGCAGTCAACAGCAGAGCAGTATTTAATACCTTCTTATTTAGGGATTCAACTAGCAGTTGCTTACCTTTTCGCTTATCAGCTCTATGATGGGATTCTTACATTCCGGAGAATTTGGCAAACAATATTTGTACTAATTATTGTCTGTGGTGTTCTTTCTTGTGCAGTTAGTTCCCAAGCAGAAACTTGGTCGAGTCAGGGTGTCAGTTCTGGTCATCCACAAGTCGCTAAAATCATCAATCGAGCTTCCCGTCCGCTTTTGATTAGTGATTCTTTTGGCATTAATTATGAGAATGTCTTCTCTCTCAGTTACCTTGTAGAACCAAAAGTGCGGTTTCTGTTGATGAAAGACAAAAAGATTCCCAAAATTCCCAAAGGTTTCACTGATGTATTTTTACTCAATCCATCAAGTACTTCTCGTCAGAGAATAGAAAAGAAATATAAGTCTAAAATCAATAGAGTTTACAGTAATAAATATTACTCTCTATGGAAAGTAGCCAAACTTTAGTCAATGTTAGGAAAATGAAACCGCAGATTACAGCAAAGCATGGGTGCGATCGCATCTTGTACGGGAGCATCCCAAATGTGTAAGTTATATCAGACCCAGTCAGGTTATGAACTGTCATTGCGAGCGCAACGTAGTGGAGCGTAAGCGCAAAGCGCAGTTTTAATCAGATTGGTGGATTTTCTTGGAAGATATGAATTTGAGCAAAAATTCCATTAATTGTGTCTTCACCAGCAAACCATGCTGCTACAATAATGCTGAATAAAAAAACGATGCTTAGTAGAAACAGCGTTGCTTTTCGTAATTGAGACAAAGACCTATAGCAGAACTTCTTAACTAAACGTCGTTGACGAACAAGACGGCTTAAATCTTTTTTTTATCTGTGTAATGGTCATTTTTACACTCCTTTAAAACCACATCGAGCATCCATTTTTTCAGGAGAAGTAACTCTATGAGCAGCCGTGTTGGAAGCAGTTTGATGCCAAATTCCTATCTGACTCAGAAAAATACCAAACAAAATAATGATTCCGCCAATATATTGAGCAGCGGTAGGCACTTCACCCAAAAACACGTAAGCGGCTAATATACCTGCGATCGGAGCAAAAGAACTCGCTAATGAAACTTCTGATGTCGAAGAATTTTTTAAACCAGTAAACCAACATAACTGACCAAATACAACTATGACTGCACTATAAATTAGTATCCATTGCCATAAAAAAGGTGAGAAGATATCCATAAAATGTTGACTTCCATAGAGATATAAAACAAGACAAAAAAAGACAATTGTTGCTAAAGCTGTACGAAATACACTAAAAATTCCTAGAGGAACTTGCTGTAGACGAGTTTTACTGATAATAGTTGAAATAGCTATGGCTATAGCTCCTCCTACTACCATAATTTCTCCTACTCCCACAGTGATAAAAACACCAGAACTCATCATGTTTTCCCATAAAAATTGCAGGAATAGTGTGAGAGCAACTCCTATGAACGAAATAATAGCACCAGAAATTATCCAAAGATTAACTTCTTCTTTCAGTAATATAAAAGAGAGAGCAAGAGTCAAGGGAGATTCCAGACGTCCTATTAAAACAACATTTGTCACCATAGTGTGGGAAAGAGCACCGAAAATTAAACTAGGTGCTAGCGCCCCTGAGAGAATTGCTGCTGCACTTAAACCAATCCAATTTTGCCAAGATACTTGTTTAAGATTAGAAATATTCCACTGTCGCCGATAAATAAGAATTAGCATCAGCAAGGCACAAATATTTCCTACAAATAAAACATTGCAAAAAGAAATCGGATTTCTGCCATCAATTAAATTTTGAGAACCTATTTCCGTCAGCTTACGTGTAATTGCATTAGCAGCACCAAAGATAAGAACAGCTAACCATAGATAGACTTTTGAGAAATTTCTGTTGACTAAGTTAAATATTGTGCTTAGCATCAGCATCATAATTCTTCAATCTTGGATATATTGCCTGAGATTTAAAAGTTGCATGGTCTAAAAAAACAATATTCAACAACGGAGAGTTATAAAAGTTCGTATAAATACTTGTATCAAATTGTTACGATTTTGTAAATAGTATTTAGTCTTTAAAATTAAGGTTAAAAGCAAATTGTGCTTGCAAGATTAGAATTTGATTAAAAATTTGCTTTTGGAGAGAGGCGTAAGTTTTCTAGAAATTCTCAGCCTAAATTCATTTATCTTCGAGAAAAACAGTTTAAATTGTCCTTAGAGATGGATTTGAGGACTCTAGACTTATGAGATTGAAGTATTTATTGCTGGTTAGTATTGTTGCTCTGTTAACCGTTAGCTGTACCAGAGAGATAAGCTCCAAGCAGCCAGCCAAGCAACCAGATATTCAAACGTCTACTGCAACTGTAACAACGAATATTACCCAGTCTGGAACCTTTAAGGCTGGGGAACACCCAACTCAGGGAAAAGTCCGCGTTGTCAATGACAACGGAAAACGTTATCTGGAGTTTGACCAGAGTTTCAAAACTGATTCTGGTCCTGACCTTTTTGTGATTCTGTATCGTTCTGAAACACCACCTGTATCTGGTATAAAAGAGAAAGATTATGTAAGTATTGCTCGTTTGCAAAAGACGAGTGGGACTCAACGTTATCGCGTACCTGAAAATGTGAAACTGGCAAACTTTAAATCTGTAGCGGTATGGTGTCGTAAGTTCAATGCTACCTTTGGTTACGCCAATTTAAGTGTTTAATTATACTTTTTGAGTTTGTATTTTTGTAGAAACATATAAATTTTTTGAGTCAAACCAAGTTTGTGCAAACAGGTGTTTTATGGAACTTGCAGATTTTCTCGGTCTTATCCATCCAGCTATTGCAGTCTTTTTCGTCTTTCCTCTCATTGGAATAGTAGCTAATTTTGCTTGGGCTACACGCCAGCGTCGCTTACAAAGTGTAGATTCTGGCAAAAGTAAAATCCCTCCTGTTGTGGGGGTAGAACATAGGCGATTAGGAAATTGGCTTGCGGGTGCAGTTGTGGGATTAGCTTTACTAGGGTTAGTCTACCCCATTGGTGAGAATATGATTAAAAATCAATTGTGGAATAAAGACATTTTCCAAGTCATTTTTATTCTTCTCATGTTTACTGCTACTATAGCCTCTTTAGTATTACTTTATCGAGCTAAGCAGCCGCTGTGGCGGGGAATTTTTGCCACTTTAACAGGTGCAGGTTTAGTGATTCTCGGCTGTCAGGATGGAGTATTCCGCCGTACAAATGAGTGGTATTGGTCCCATTACTACTTTGGCATTACCGCAGCAGAACTGATGATTTTTTCCCTAGCAATTTTTCCTGATATTTATAAAGATAGGTCGAATCGCTGGCGCGTCGTCCACACAATATTAAACTGCATTGCCTTATTACTATTTATTGGACAAGGGATGACAGGAACGCGAGATTTACTAGAAATTCCTTTAAGTTGGCAAAAATCTCACATTTCTCAGTGTGATTTTATGAAGAACACTTGTCCTACTCCCAATCCTCAACCGAAATAAAGAGTTTTGAGTTTTGAGTTTTGAGTTTTGAGTTTTGAGTCAAGATCAAAAAACTTTTCACTCTTAACTCTTCTAACTCTTGATCATTATTTTTCGCTCTTCACTTAAGTAAAATCACAGGTGAATAAAATCAGGCAACTTTGGAGAAATATTGATTTCTTCTCATTACGTTTACGCTTAACAATTGGTATTGCTGTCGTTTCAGCATTAGGTAATGGTAGCATCGCTATTTGGATGAGCTGGAAAATGCAGCAAATTTTGATTGATAGTCATAAAAATTATGTTGAACAAATTGCTGCACGCCTACCTCGTGATGTGAAGCTTTATAGTGAAATGATACCATTAGAAACTGGATTGCAAAAGGCAATTGATAACTTGACCAACACCAACACATTCCTATGGGTAAAAAATTCTAATCATAAAATAACAGCACAATCTACCAATTGGCATTCTCTATCGGATTCTACAGTAGCTGAGTTAATGTCCACGAGCGAAATGCCGATTAAACCTGAGGTGTATAAAGTTGAACAACGCTACTTTGTTTTATGTGGTAGTTCTTTGCAAGTACAGGGGAAAGTACTAGGAAAGCTGCTCATAGTGCAAGATATCACCCGTGAACAGACAATGTTTTTGGCAATGGTACAGACTTTATGGATTGCCAGTATTTTAATCATTATTGTCATCACAGTTGCAATTGCATATTACGTTAGGCGTTCTCTTCACCCCTTGCGTCAACTCAACCAAATGACGGAAGTTATTTCCGCAAAAGATTTAGCACAAGCACAGCTACATATCGAGCATGCACCCAGTGAAGTTAAAGAGTTAGCTCAAACTTTCAATATGCTGTTATCTCGTCTCTCTCAGTTTTGGGAACAGGAGCGACAGTTTGTGAGTAATGTTTCTCATGAATTACGCACTCCGTTGACGATTGTACATGGTTACTTGCAAAGCGTATTGCGGAGGCAGAATAATTTAACAGAAACGCAAAGAGAAGCTTTGGAAACAGCTGCATCAGAAGCTGAACACACTATTCGCCTTTTAGAAAATCTACTTGATTTAGCACGAGCAGATAGTGGGTACTTGCATTTTCACATAGAATATTGCGTATTAAATGATTTAGTGGTAGAAGTCGTCGGGATGGCGAAAAAGTATAGTGAAAGAACAATTCAAATTGAGGATAAAATTGATTTTGTTGAAGCAAAAGTAGACTATGATCGCCTCAAACAAGTGTTACTCAATTTAATTGATAATGCTATTAAGTATTCTGAACCTGATGCTCCTATAATCTTAAAGTTAAATCAGCAAGAAAATCAAGCAATTATTCAAGTTTGTGACAAAGGTTATGGTATACCTCTACAACAGCAATCACGCATTTTTGAGCGATTTTACCGCGTAGATGAAGCCCGTAACCATGCTACTGGTGGTAGTGGTTTGGGTTTATCGATAGTCAAGACTCTTGTTGAAGGAATGGGGGGTAGTGTAACAGTGCGCTCCAAATTAGGAGAGGGGAGCGTGTTTACTGTGACTTTACCTATTTAGTTGCAATCATTATCGTACATTAAAGGGTTTAAGACCCCTACGTCTTTCCGTAGTACGCCAGATGTCTCAAGTCGGGAAACCCGCCTACGAAACTGGCTCCTCAGTTTGAGGTGGGGTTTAAATCCCCAACTCAAACTGTCTTTAATTTTGAATTTTGAGAGAAGTTGGAGCGGAGGTTTCCTCCGTCCCTTGCGCGTCTCCGTTGGCGCAGCCTCTGGGATAGGAGAAGGAGATTCCAATCTTGCCCATAGGGCACGCTTGCGCGTTGGCGGAGCCTGCGCTTTGCGCATACGGTGATTTTGAATTGTTATTTGGAGGTGGGTACATTGGTAGTCTCACTGTAACAATTGTTCCCATTCCTTCTTGACTTTTGACTCGAATCTCACCTCCATGAAGCTCCACGCATTTTCTCACAATAACAAGTCCAAGTCCTGTGCCTTGAATTTTACCTACATTTCTAGCACGGTAGAAGGTTTCAAATAGATGAGCTTGGTCTTGGTAAGGAATGCCTATCCCTTGGTCTTTTACCCGGAAAACTGCTACACCTTCTTGGCAAATCAAATCAAACCAAATTTTGCTTTCTGGGAAAGAGTATTTGATGGCATTGGAGAGTAGATTGGTGAAAATGGAACTTAACAGGATTTCATCCATTTGGGCTAGTGTGCATTCTCCCTGGCAACTAAAGACAATATCACATTTACCGTCTGTATTGAGTTGAAAAATTTCTGTAAGTTCCTGGCAGAAAATTTTGATATCTAAAGAGGTAGGTTGGTATTCAACTCTGTCAACTTCGGTTTTACTGAGGAATAAAACCTCATCTAAAAGTTGAACCATTTGGTTTATAGAACTTTGAATTCGCTGAAAGTATTTGACTCTACACTCCTCAGTCAAACGAGCGTTATAGTTTTCGAGTAGCTGTGCAGATGTACGAATAATACTCATAGAAGTGCGAAACTCGTGGGAAACCATTGCCACAAATTTCGATTTGAATTGATTCAGTTCTTGTTCTTTGACTAGCGCTTCACGAATGCGTTGCTCGTTTGCGCGTAACTGATTAAAAATTTGTCCTCGTTGAATAGCATAGTGAATAAAACGCACTAGCATCTGAATTGTTAGTTGGTCTTTGACAATATAGTCCTGCGCTCCTTCTGCTAGTGCTTGTAGTGCTAATTCTTCATCATCAAGCCTTGATAGCACCACAACAGGAATATCAGGTACGGCTTTTTGGAATTTTTTTACGGTATCCAATCCATTAGAATCTGGCAGATTGAGGTCTAACAAAACAACATCGAATCTGCGTTGATATATGGTTTGTGATGAAGAATTCCTTGAGACGAGGCTAATTCCTGCTGTACAAGCAACAATTGCCTCATTCAGACACTCCACATATTCTACTTGCCATTCTTCGTGACTATTGCGCGTTAATATTTGACCTAGTAGGCGAGTATCACAAGAGCTATCTTCCACCAGAAGAATCTGAATTTTTCTATTCCCCATAAAAAATATTATCTTTTTTGGCAGATTAACCGTTTTACTCTCGCCAGAGTCAGCAATAGGGTATCTTATGTCTTGAGAAGGTAAAGTGAGTTAGTTAGTATATTCACCTTTTTATTTTCAAGAAAGCTTTTTAGCTAAAATATTAATCAAAAATTTAAGTTTTCTTCATTGAAATAACACAGAGACTTCACTTAAAATTCTTTCTCCACTTAATTTGCCATGTTAAGTTTTAAGCGTGCTATTCCTCCTCAAAAAAATATAGCTCTAGCTGAGTTACATATTTCATCATATAGTAACATGATAATATATAGCTACTAACCAGTTTGAAAATGTAGTGGAAAGGTATAGAGGAAAAGAGCATTCTTTGCACCTCCACATCTTTTGAAAGCATGAATTTTTTTCTGTGAACAGTGCTTGGTTCGTAAGGTAGTGAAGCGTTGTACGAGTTTCGGAAGTAAGTGATCACCGTCACAGACATTTTAAGTTGAATTCATTCTGCCAAGATTATCCACGTAGCGATCGCCCTTCGCCCAAGGGGCGACGCCAAAGACGAACGCGCAGCGTCTCCCTTAGGAGAAGGGGCAGTGGCAAAGCCAATCGCATCTTAAAGAGTGTGTGCAACCATTATCAATCACAAGCTAGCTTTGATTGAAAGCTCACGATATCAAAGACGAAATCCTCGCAGACGAAATAAGCTTTTGCTGATTAGATATTTGGATGATGTACTGCTAGCTTTAGCCTCAAGGATACCTTGCAATGGATTTCTGGCTTTGCGATCGCGCTTCTCCCCCACCCACCACAAAATACCACAGGTTGTGAGAAAAGTTAGCCAGATGATGACAACATAGGGGATGGGAAAAATGCGTAGTAAAACTAGAGTTGTGAAGTAGCCTACTGTTGGTAACCAGTAAGACATTACCATAAGATCACTATAATCCACCAGATCCTCAAAATCTTTCTTGCGGATTACATCAATGATTATAAAAGGATACAAAATTGCTCCCAATAAGAACGCTGTAAGCCGACCCCTAGGTCTGTCGTCGTAGGGCGTTATCCAGGAAAAGTAGAAACACGCTATTACTAATACAGCTGCAAACACTAAAAGCCCTTTGGTGCTACTAAATAGTGTTGATGAGTGGAGAGCAATATTTGCCATCTCGCCTAAGGCAATTAGGGCAATGATAATGAGGAGGGTGAGGATTAACCGAAGGTGCCAACTCGTCTTGAATTGATATTTTATAGGTCGAAAGATATTGAGCCAATCTCTCTGGGTTGGCAAGGTTTTTATTACATATCCTTTTAGCAGGCAATAAAGCAAATTACATTTCATGTTAGATGTCAAACTAACCCAAAGGTAACAGCAACGAGAACTTGCATCGGTGGTTTTGAAAACTTCCTCGACAAAGCGTGCTTGCCAATTAGATAATTGAGGTATCTGATTGCTTGGCATAGCAGCTAGTTCATGGGCGACTTCTTTTATTGCTACATAACGTTCAGATACTTTCTGAGATTTTATATCTTCGACTAACTTAGGTACAGAGTCACTAAACAGAGAATTTACTATATTCACTAATTCTGGTGTAGGTTGTTCTTTTATAAGAGCGAATAGATTCATTTCCCCCACAACTTGTATTGAACACAAAGGAATGACAAGTCGCGGATCTAATGCTGGTGGCGTTGCAGGAATTGTCTCAATTGGCGCTTTCTCCATCAAATACGCTATCCTACCAGCAATTATTGGCAGAGCTGAATTTGCAGGCTCATTAAAAGGTTCCCAGATCCAATCCAGCTTATCAGCCCGCCGCTGTTCCTCTGTGAGGGGATAATCTCGTAAGACATCTTCTACATTAGGTTGATGTAGCAAAGCTGCTAAACGCCAAGCTGCTCTACCTGCTTTACTCTCATCTTCTTGCCATAGCAAGGGTACAAGTACTTTAGCTGCTTCTGGTGTACCAATTGTGAGCAAGTCATCCATCGCTTCAACAGAACCGTTCGCAGCTAAAGATGTAAGTGCAGGTACTGCTAAATCGCCCATACGTACTAATGGTGTACGCGCCTCTTGGCAATTAGTATAGTAGTGTCCAAGCCGTTGTGCTGCATCAGGTAGGTTAGTGAGAGATAGAGCATTAGCCGCAGCTGTGCGACGGGCTGGCTCTTGACTCGTAGCCAGTGTTTTTGCTAAAAACTCTAACACTTCTCTACCACGGGGACGTGAATCTGCAGCAACAGCACCAAAAGCAGCTTCTACAGCAGTTGTGTTACCAACTGTGCCTAGTTGAACTTTGAAAGAATTTATAATTTTTTCGGCTAATCTTTGGTCTACTTTCTGAGCATCAGCGATGCATTCAAAAGCAGTAATAGAGTCTTTTGTATATATTTTCTGGAGCAAAGCTGTACTATCTCCAGCAAGTCCGCACCAAAGTTTGACAGTCTCACGCCAAGCATCATTGTCTGTTTGGAAACGAGCGAATAGATCATCGGCTTTATCTATCAATTCAGCAGCAGCGAAGAACTCCTGTAAAGTAAGATGGGCAAATTGATATCTATCACCGCCATCGATCGCCAGTAGTAAGCCGCTACGTTCTACAATTTCGTCTAACAGCGGTGACGCGTCTTGATCTGCTTGGAGATTCAGTCCAGGGAGCACCTGTCGTACCTGCTCCAACACTGTTGTATATTTGATGCTACGGCGGTCTTGCTGTTGATAATTAGAACTGTCTTGGTTGTAAAGAGCTAAGTGCTGGAGTACTAGCCGCTTGTCCCGTGCTTGAAAACGATTGTGTTCTTGATGCCATTGATCTAGCAGAATATCTGTAGATTTCCGATAAAACTCTGCCCGCGAGTGAGGTAGTACAAAAGGGGTGTCTGTGTAGAGGTAAGCAATAATAGTTAGCATGAGCGGATTACGTGCTAAAGCCATAATTCGCGGTCGATCACGCAACGTATGCATCAGTTGCTCAATCGACTTATCTGTTGGCATATCTTGCTTCCATGAACCCAAGAAGTGGCGAATCTGTTGATCGCTAAATTCCACAACTTCCAGCGTCCGGTTAACTACATCAGCAAATTCACTTCTGTAAACTGCAGTACGACAAGTTATGACAACGCGACATTTTGGGTGCTTGTCTAACAGATCCTTAATTTGCTGTACGACTCGCCAGCGATCGCTACTGTTAACTTCATCAAGACCATCTAACAGTAGCATGAGTGTGCCTTGGCGATAAACCTAAATTTTTTAATTCCAACCAAATCTCTTTTTCAACTTCAATGAATTCATTTTTTTTGAGACGTAGGCAGAAATATACATCCTGCTCTCTGAGCCAGTTTCCTAGTTTAACTGAACAGAATTCACATTTCTTTCGGTTTTGAATGCAATATACCGATTAGCTTGTCATTAGGATTGCCGTCGAACTGGAAAATTTACGGGGTAGTGTGACTGTTGTTGTTTCCATCCGGGATACTCCTAGACCGGATCATGTAGCCTCACTCCAATTCCTCCATCCACACTTAAGGATGCACCAGTCATAAAACTTGCCTGCGGCGATACCAAAAACAGCGCTACCTGAGCAATCTCCTCTGGTTGTGCAATCCTCTCTAGTGGATGTATTTTGGACAATTGCTGAAACGCAACTTCATTTCCCTCAAACCCAGCTAACAGCATCGGTGTTGCTGTTGAACCGGGGCAAATTGCATTAATCCGAACATCTGATCCGATGTCAACCGCCATAGCTTTGGTTAGCCCAACCAAAGCGGTTTTACTGGTAGCATAAGCAATAAACCCTGGTTTGGTATTGATTGCATGAACACTGGCAATATTAACAACCGAACCCCTTGCTTTTTTCAGTTGTGGTAACAATCCCTGAGTCAGCAGAAACGGGGCAATCAAGTTAGTATTTAGAGTGCGATGCCAGTGTTCTGCTGTCACCTGTTCAGTCTTACCAAGAATCTGAATCGCGGCATTATTGACTAACGCAAACATTCCTTGCTCTGGTATATACTTATCTACTGTGGCGAAAATATCTGTGCGATACTGTGGATTAGTGCAGAGAGTTTCAAGATCAGCTTGGATAAAAATATCACAAACGCAGTTGCCAGCAACTTTATCTGAAGCAATTACAAAATAGTCTGATTCTACAAAAGCCTGACACAGTGCCTGACCAATGCCACCATTTGCTCCGGTAATGAGGACAGCTTTTGACATTACGACTAATTCACCCCCACAAAGTTGAATAACAGAGACATTGCTCCCTGAAAAGACAATTACTGGCACAGCTGGTATTGTAACTGAAAACGGACACCTCAGAGCTTGCACCTATCAGGAAAAACCACTAATACGCGAATGGAGGTGTAATAAATTAACACTGTCTGAGTCGAGTCAATGAGCCTAATCTGACGATTGACAAAAATAATTAAGTATAAAATGTGGCTTTTTCAGCCATTTAAAGTTTGATTTTTCCACTATAGAGAGCGATCGCATCCTTTTTTGAAGCATTAGAAACATTACGAACTAATGAAACGCTGTACTTATTCAGCAAACTCTCATAAACTCTTCAGTTTATTTATTGATTTCTTAGTTAGAGCTTGTCTTGAGTTCATTGAGAATTCAGCAACTCCTTTCATCCTAGAAATATGAATCACTCATGGATTGTGATTCAAAAAGTTCTTCTTTTTTCTGAGGTTTCTAGGATGAAAAAGCTGATTCTTAGTGTTGTCCCACTCCTACTTATCTCTTCTGCAATAGTTCCTCCCACTAACGCAGCCACATTTAGACGCGATACCAAAGCGACATATATCGTCCGTAGCGGAGCACTTTCTACCTATACCAATGCTGCTAATGCGACACACTATTTTGACTTACAAGTTCAAGGGCTTCCCCTTTCACACCTTTTTATTGATTTACCAAATGAGTTGACATTAACCAAGGGTATTAGCATAACAAATCAATCAGGAGAAAAAGTATCAGGAGAAGTTACCGTTAAAGACAAAAGAGCTGCGATCGCCTTCACCGAACCAGTAACGGCTGGAACTACACTCAAAGTTGCGCTACAAGGCGTGAGAACAACCTATCCATTGATACCCGTTTCGCAGACGTGGCTTTACCCAATTTACGGTAGAAGCGTCGGATTAACGACAGACATCCCCTTTGGTTTAGTCCGAATCCAGACTTACGGTGCTAGCTGAAACTCAACAGGTGAGGAAGCCGACGATAGGGGCGATTTTGCATCATCGCCCCTAAAGCCAATCAAAGCAAGCTTTTAAGGCTGTTTACACCTCCTCAGAAAAAATTTATGTGCAACAAAATATCGGGAGAATCGTCCGGAACACTGGAACTGGAGTTTGTAGTTATAAGTGTTCCTAAAAAAGGGAACAAAAAACAACAGACAACTGCATAAAACAGTCAAACCGAACCCGATAAATATATAGGAAAGGGTTCAAACCTAACAAACAAGACTAACTTTGAAATTCTTAAGATGAGGTAAGTAACTATGACTAGCTTTACTCAAATCCGGGCACAAAACGACCTTCTTCAACCGATTCGTCAATGGTTTGATTCTATAGAAGTTCATAACGCTAAACTAGCTCATTTCTTATGCAAACTGATCCCTGCTCAATGTCCTTTTGAACGTAATATTACACTATTTGGTCGCAAGTTATTTCACATTCCACCTATGTGTAAGTTAAATCCTCTTTATGAAGAAGTCGTGAGTTTACGTTTTAGAGCTTTGTGTTATCTTGCTGATGAATGTGGTGAAGATATAGCAGCCTATTGCTAATAATCAGTGTGATAGTGATATCATATAGTAACTATAGGTAATCGCACGCTGACTGTAGTACCTTCCGCAAGATTCGATCTCATCAAAAGCTCTCCACCATGAACTTCCACAATGCGTTTGGTAATGGCAAGTCCTAACCCAGTTCCAGAAGATTTTGTAGAGTAAAAGGGCTGGGTTAGCTTGGGTAAAATCTCTGGGGAAATTGGTTCACCACCATTGTGAACATTAATCCAAACTTGATTGAGATTGGTATTATTTGTAATTTGTAGTTCAATAGTCTCTCCTTTTGGAATTGCTTCAAATGCATTCCGGACAATATTAATTAATACTTGTTTTAATTTATCTTTATCTCCTTCTACTTTAGTCGCATTCGTTGCTGCATCAAATGCAATTTTCCGTTCCATAGCTTCTGGCATATTTTGCAGCGAAGGCAGCATTTCGGTAATAAATTCATTAATATCTATTTTTTCTAACTGCAATGTCTGCGGCTTAGCATATAGCAATATTTCTTTTAACAATCTTTCTAATCTGTTGGCTTCGTCTAGTGCTAGAAATAATCGCTCTTTCGCTGGTGCTGATAAATCAAGTTTTTGAAAAAAGTTTAACCCCATTTTCATTGTTGTAAAAGGGTTGCGAATTTCGTGGATAATACAAGCAGCAAATTCGCCTATTGCAGCTAAACGTTCTTGTTCCACAAGCTTAGCCTGAGCTGCCCTTAATTCTTCTGTTCTCCGCGCTACCTCAGCTTCTAGTGTTTGATTAAATTGTAGTTGTTGCTGGTAGAGAAAATAATTGTCAATCGCTGTCGCTGCACGTTCAGCAAACAACTCAGCTATGCGAACTTCATCAGAAGAAAACTGGCGCGGCTGTTTTTGAAACAAACAAACCGTCCCAATAACTTCACTTTGGGAAGTGCGTAAAGGCACCCCCAAATAGGCTTGATATCCTTCTGGTGTTTTGCCATAGTCAGTACAGGTTTTGGCATCCGATACCACGAGACTTCGTCCTGTATCCACCACCGTTCCAGCTACAGTCCCATGCAATGAATAAACCTCATCGCCACTGTTATCGAGGTCTATACTGCTAGCTAGCACCTTCTCAAAACCGTACTGGCATAGGGTGACAACCGACCAATCTATCTCGAGTAATTCACTAACGCCTAAGGTAATCTCTCGCAAGTAACTCTTGAGTTCACCTCTGCGATAACTTAGTGAAGATAAAATTTCTAGTGTGCGTCTTTCTTGCTGCCAATTATGTGATTTCAAGGACATGGAATGCTCCTAGAAAAATGAAAAATAGTATACGTTATACCACTGACGATGAAAAGTTCTGTAGTCAAATCGACTCTTCAAAAACTGCAACAATTCTTATCAGGGTTTTCAACTTAGTCTGTGTATAATATCAATACAAAAATATCAGGTCAATACAAAAATATCAGGTTTTTTAGTCAGTAAATGTAAATAAAAGTAACTACTATCTGTTATTAAATATCCATGACAGCGCATATTTTACTTGTTGAAGATGAAGTTAAACTCGCTCGATTTGTGGAATTGGAACTGAGTTATGAGGGCTACAAAGTCAGCATTGCCCACGATGGATTAACAGGACTGACCACTGCACGAGAGTCTCAGCCAGATTTAGTGATATTAGACTGGATGCTACCTGGTTTATCTGGATTGGAAATTTGCCGACGTTTACGAAGCACCGGGGATCAGGTGCCTATTATATTGTTAACGGCAAAAGATGAAGTGAGCGATCGCGTTGCTGGTTTAGATGCTGGCGCTGATGATTATGTTGTGAAACCTTTCAGCCTCGAAGAGTTGTTAGCTAGAGTCCGCGCACACTTGCGAAGAACCCAAGAAGCTGACAGCGACATCTTGCAATTTGAAGATTTGAGTTTAAACCGTAGTACGCGGGAAGTGCATCGAGGGACACGCTTAATTGAGTTAACCGCCAAAGAGTTTGATTTACTGGAGTATTTACTCACCAATCCACGACAGGTTATTACACGCGATCGCATTTTGGAGGAAGTCTGGGACTATGATTTTATGGGCGACTCCAACATCATTGAGGTTTATATTCGCTACCTACGTCTGAAATTGGAGGCGAATAACGAAAAGCGTCTCATCCAAACGGTGCGTGGTGTGGGTTATGTACTGCGAGAGTGAACCTGATACTGATTCAATTTCCTTTGGGTGCAACTCACTTGTGCAGCCTCAGAATCATGTCGTTACCAAAACTGTTACCCGCGCCTGACTAACGCTTGAATAAGTCTATGATAAATCAAAGTTAACTCTCCTCACACCACACCTATAACCGTGGACTCAACTTAGCTTCCACGGTTTTTATTTTGTCATGGAGTGTAAGCAGAAACTCACCCAATCAGAGGATGGCATATTATAAGGATGTTAGTCTATCATAAGCAAGAAAATCTATCAATACACGTGGAAAAATTTTTGTTACCAAAATCGTTACGAGCGTGTTTATACTCGTCAGTTACCATTAAGATGATATTTAGTTAAGCTCCTCACACCACACCAACAGCCGTGAAACATTTGGTTCCACGGCTTTTATTATGATATACAGTGAATGAAACGCATAATCCATGACTGGGATGATGAAAGTGCAATCAAAATCCTCAAAAACTTTAAAATGTCTAAAGGCGAAGAAACAAAAGAGAAAATTCTCCAACAAGCAGCCGAACTGTTTAATCAACAGGGGTATGCTGGCTCGTCTATTTCGGACATTATGCGTGTCACAGGATTGCAGAAAGGGGGAATATACAATCACTTCAAAAGCAAAGATGATTTGGCACTACAAGCTTTCGACTTTGCGATCGCTAAACTCAAACGGCATTATAGAACAGCAATCCGAAGCAAGCATCATGCAGTTGAGCGGCTACAAGCCATTATTGATGTATTTCGCAGCAACATAGATAACCCAATTATAAAGGGAGGGTGTCCGCTGCTGAACACTGCGATTGAGAGTGATGATGCTCATCCTGCTTTACGGGAACGCGCTCAACAGGCGATGAACTCTTGGCGTGATCTATTTCGTCGAATTACCCAAAGAGGAATAGAAAAAGATGAAATTCGTCCAACAATCGACGCTGATGAAGTTACCACCATCATTATTTCCACACTTGAAGGCGCTATGATGATGAGCAAGCTTTATGGAGACTCAATTCATCTTGAACGAGCCATCAATCATTTGACTAATTACATCGAAAGCCAATTACGCATTTAAGCTAATATGAAAAAAAACTCAGCTTACTTGCTCGCCAAAAAGCAAAATCGTCAGAAAATAGTAGCGCTCACAGCATATGACTATCCTACAGCACTACTGGAAGATAAGGCTGGGGTAGATGTCATGTTTGTTGGTGACAGCGTAGGAACTAATATTTTAGGTTATGACAGCGAACAGGAAGTGACGATGGATGATATTGTCCATCATCTCAAAGCTGTTCGACGAGGAACATCGCAAGCATACATTCTTGCTGATTTGCCCTATGCTTCTTATGAAACTCCACAGCAAGCTTTAGGAAATGCCAAAAAACTTTTAGCAAATGGAGCGGACATCATTAAGTTAGAGGGTGTTCGAGAAGAAATCGTCAAGCATCTGATTTCGCATGATATAAAAGTATGTGGTCATCTTGGCTTGCTTCCACAAACTCAACAAGAGAAGAGAGTACAAGGAAAAAGCTTTGAACAAGCTAAAGAATTAATTGAAGGTGCGCTAACTCTTCAAAGAATTGGTATATCCATGCTCCTACTTGAACTGATTCCTGAAGAGCTAGGTCAGATTATAACAGAAAAGCTTAGTATACCTACAATTGGCATTGGTTCCGGTCGGTTTACTGATGGACAAGTTCTCATTGTTAACGACATTTTAGGAATAACACCTCGTAAGCTTAAACTAGCAAAAACGTATCAGAATTACCAAAATCTGACTGTTCAAGCAATAGGACAGTATAAGGAAGAAGTTGAGCAAAATGTGTTTCCATCAGAAGAGAATGTTCGACACATGGCGCAAGAAGAATTACAACAGTTGATTGAATGGGTAAACCGAAGTTTATGAACACAGAAAATAATCAACATCAGACTTGGCTGCTTATCTTGTTAGCAATGAATATTTTTGCCAGTATTCTTCACTATACTGACAACTTTATCTTTTTTGATAATTACCCAGCGCCTAATTGGATGAATACCCATTCAGTTTATATTGCCTGGTTGATATTGACACCTTTTGGACTTGCGAGAAAATAGTAAATCATTAGCGATAGCCTGTGCGTCAGGTAGTTTTAAAGGTGCATTTGCTCATGGTGTGTTAATTGCGTTGGAAGCCTCTGAAGTTCAAGCATCTGCTTATGCTGCTGCATCATCGTCCGTGATTCCCACTGCTTGGGCTACCATTGGCAAAGCAACAGAATTGGGAGTAGATTACTGGTTAGCAGGCTTACCAGTACTCAAGCAATCCAATGTGGGAATGAGCCAAGTCGTTCTTGGAGGAATTGCACATTTTAGTCCAAATAAACAACTGTTTGAGCCAGAAACACCAGAATATTTCGTTGCTACCAGCGCGGTGATAACTCCAGAAGCTGCGAACGAGACTCAAAGTGAAAAAGCCAGACGCTTAGGGCGACGCTTGTTAGTATCTGCAAGTAAAAAAGACCGTAGTTGGGTGGACGAACATTTACAATTAACTGTGTTTAGCACCAAACTAGCAGGTGAACTGCGTCTTGATGCGAGTAACTTTGATGAAGTAGCATACGCATCTTGTCGGATGCTTCACGCTTGGGATATCCCCGCTTGGATAGATGGAAAGCCTCACATAGATGCTTCCTACACTTGTTTGTGTCCAGCGATGCAGATGATTGAGCAAGGGTATCAGGAAGTGATTGCTATTGCTAATGAACCAGGCATATTCTATCGGGATATGTTCCAAATCGAAGCAATTCCTGAGAGCTACAAAGGAGTTTCCATTCACATTATTCAACCAGATGTAGATCCCAAGGAAATGGAAGTCAATTTTACAGAAGCTACTGTAGAAGGGTTAGTTGCGTTATATCAACATGGAGAGGAAAAAGGCAAAGAATTTATAGCTCATCAGCTCAGTGTCACTAAAATATAGGCTGAAGTTCTACGACTACCTCGTCAATTCCATCAAAACTAACCGAGCTAAGATAAACATGACCCAAGAGTTGCAGCGAGATACACAAAAGGTTCAGAATGTTGTCTCTTCCATAAAACCTGTTCAAGTAGGGGAGAAATTTGTCCATCAAATGAGATTGAATGAAATAGAAATTAGCCAATTTGCTCATTCAATCGGAGATCCTAATTTACTCCATCACGATGCCGAATACGCTCAGAAGACTCGGTTTGGTAGCATCATCGTCTGTGGTCCACACATTAGTTCTCTGATGATGGGTTTAGCAGCTCAACACTTCTCTCAAAATTATGCAATGGTTGGTTTGGATTTTTCTATCCAATTCCTTAAAGCGATTAAAGCAGGAGAATTAATTGATATGGAATGGGAGGTCGTTGGGACACAATATAAAGATAGTCTCAATGGAGAAATTCTAGACCTCAAAGGAAAAATCACAAATGAACAGGGAGTTATAGCTGTAACGAGTTCTAGCAAAGTTCTTGTTACCAAAGAGTTTTAAGTGCTGGAGTAGAATGATCAACATTTTTAATCATCAGGTTGCTGCCATACAACGCACTCAAAAGACAGGGCTTGCCTACAAGAACCGTTCGATGATTATCTCGTCTACATACGTTCCGTTGAACTTGGCGTGTCTTTGTGCCGTTCCAACAATGTGAAAGCCACGTCGGAGGTAGCTGGCTAACGCCGCAAAGTTATCAGCACGAACGTATGTGAATATCTTTTCATATCCCTTGCGGCGAGCAGCTTCAAATGTGGCATCAAACAAACACGTGCCAATGCCTTGTCGTCGGTATGAGAGATCCACATATGTTCCGATCACTCCCACGTGGTCAAATGCGCGTGTGAAGGTCGCAAATGGTTCCATACTTTGAAAACCAACAACCTTCTGATCTGTACGACATACAGCAACATGGAACACCCCACGCTGGGGAAAGTTCAAAATGTATTCCCGTTCCGCCTCGACTGTCAACGGTGTGTCAACTGCAGTATACAAACCAGTTGCGATGATGGGGTTCAAAATACCGACAATCGCCTCAGCATCATTCGGTCGTGCTTCTCGAACCAGCACATCCATTTCCAAGTGCCTCTCACAACTTCAACGATTTGATAACCTTATATTGTAGATATTGTAGATATACACACTCAGCCAATTGTCAAAGTTTGAGTAAAGTATGCCGAATTGTAAGCAATAGAGGCTGTCTGATGCCCGCTAGGGATCTATTTCATAATGTAGTCAAAAACGCACTTCATAAGGATGGTTGGATCATTACACATGATCCCCTAACTTTGGATCTGCGAGATCGCCAATTGCATATTGATCTTGGAGCAGAAAAACTCATTGCTGCACAGAAAGATAACCAGCAAATTGCTGTTGAAATCAAGAGTTTCGTTGCGCCTTCTAATGTTTCCGAGTTTCATATGGCGCTAGGACAGTTTTTGAACTACCGACTTATTTTACGCCTGAAGCAGCCACAACGAATTCTCTATCTAGCAGTCCCACTCGACATTTATGAAGATTTTTTTTCTGAAGAACTCCCTGAGCTTAGTCTGAAAGAATATCAAGTCAAAGTTTTGGTATTCGATCCCGAACTGGAGGTCATCACACAATGGATAAACTAAACCAGTATCGTCAAGCAATCAAGCAAATTTTGACGCGCTATAGTCAGATCAAGCCTTCCTTTGGTGACATTGAGCGCTATAGTGCATTTGATACCGAGCAAGATCACTATCAGGTAATTAGCGTTGGCTGGGAAAATCGTCGTCGCGTTTATGGGTGCTTAATCCATATTGATATCAAAGGCGACAAAATTTGGATTCAATACGACGGTACGGAAGATGGAATTGCCAATGAGTTAGTAGAGTCAGGCATTCCTAAACATGACATTGTTCTGGCATATAAATCTCTGTTTATGCGTAAATACACTGGTTTTGCAGTGGGGTAAAATAGAAAAGTTTAGTATTTTTCAGAAACGTTGCTATATTTCTGTAAAAATGATCGCGGTGCAGTAAGACTTGAGTGGGATGAAGTTTCCTTTACTGTTACGGCTCTTCTGGATAGATACGCAGATGACCACCAAGCAGACTCATCAAGAATTTACATAATATAAATAAATATGGAAATAAATATGGAAAAACAAACGATTCATGTTATTGGAGGTGGACTAGCTGGGACAGAAGCAGCATGGCAAATAGCCTCTGCTGGAGTGTCGGTGATTCTTTGGGAAATGCGTCCAAATCGCTTGGGTGGAGCACATCATACGGAACATTTGGCGGAGTTGGTGTGTAGTAATTCTTTTGGGGCAATGGCAAGCGATCGCGCTGCTGGTCTTTTGCATGAAGAACTGCGCCAACTCAATTCAATTGTGATTTCAAAAGCTGATGAACACTCTGTTCCTGCTGGTGGGGCACTCGCAGTAGATAGAGGACAATTTAGTCAGGACTTGACAGAAACTCTCGCTCGCCATCCTCTGATTGAACTGCGTCGTGATGAAGTACGTGTTATCCCTGAAGGAATTGTAGTTTTAGCAACTGGTCCTTTAACAAGTCCGGAATTGGCGGAAGATTTACACCGTTTCACAGGAATGGAATACCTCAGCTTTTTTGATGCTGCAAGCCCAATCATTGTGGGAGAATCCATTAACCATGATATTGCTTTTCTTGCCTCTCGCTACGACAAGGGCGAAGCTGCATATTTAAACTGCCCAATGAATAAAGAGCAGTACTTGCAGTTTTGGCAAGAACTCTGTGTAGCCGAACAAGTGGAATTAAAAGATTTTGAACGGGAAACGGCAAAATTTTTTGAAGCTTGTCTGCCAATTGAAGAACTTGCACGGCGGGGAGAAGATACGATGCGATATGGTCCCCTCAAGCCAGTCGGTTTATCAGATACTCGGACTGGAGAACGTTCCTACGCTGTGGTGCAGTTGCGACAAGAAGACAAAGCAGGTCAACTTTGGAATATGGTAGGATTCCAAACGAATCTACGCTGGGGTGAGCAAAAACGTGTTTTCCGAATGATTCCTGGTTTGGAAAATGCTGAGTTTGTCCGGCTGGGGGTGATGCACCGCAACACTTTTATCAATGCGCCTGTGCTGATGCAGCCTAGTTTGCAATTTTTAAAGCGTCCAACGTTACTAAGTGCTGGACAGTTGATAGGAACTGAAGGATATACCGCAGCCGCAGCAGGTGGTTGGTTAGCAGGAACCAATGCAGTACGGCTAGCTTTGGGGAAAGAACCCTTGACTTTACCCAAGACAACGATGATGGGGGCGCTGTTTGAGTTTATCAGTTCCGCTTCGCCTAAGCATTTTCAGCCAATGCCCCCCAACTTTGGAATTTTGCCAGAACTGGGTGAGAAAATCAAAAATAAACAAGAGCGTTACGGACGTTATCGCGATCGCGCTTTGGCTGACTTGAAGGAATTCAAAAACAGTGCTGAGTCATGAGTGCTGACTGAGGGAATTGGGAATTGGGCATTGGGCATTGGATTCTTAATTTTGAATGAGCGAATTTTGAATTGTTTTGCCCATTGCCCATCAGCACTCAAGACTATTTTGATGCTTTTCGCTGATCTTGAGTTGTCTCCTCTTTCATAGCCATTCCGTGTGCGCCGATCGCAGCGATCGTTACACCTAGAAAACCCCAAGCTCCATTGGCAAAGGTATTCATCCGCTGAACAAGACTACGATGATACGCAAGATCCAACTGTCTATTGTTGGCTCTTCCATCTCTCGCTAACTTTTCCACATACCTTTCGGTTCTTTCTAGCTTTGTATAATCAGTGTTGAACGAGTAAAACGATGACCCCGCTACTAATAAACCCGGAATAACCAAGGCAATAAAGAGAATTGCTCTGCCTATGCTCATACAACCTCGTCAGGCAATATATTTGAGATCATGCTGACATAGCGGGAATTTGCTGATAGTATCTGGCGAACAAATTAGAAAAATTATGCATATGAAAGGTTAAACCGAATGGCACTCAGTTAAGCGATCGCGCTTACCATTAGATCTCTTCACCTGAGAAAAGGAATCTTATTACCATGAGCAAAATCTCGCGTGTTGTAGTCGTGGGTGGAACCCACGGTAATGAACTAAACGGAATCTATCTGGTAAAAAAATACGAGCGATCGCCCCACTTGATTGCACGTTCGAGCTTTGAGAGTTGTACGCTGCTTGCTAGTCCTAGAGCACATCAACTGATGAAACGGTATGTAGATACCGATCTCAACCGCTGTTTTCGTCAACAGGATTTGGAGAACACTAGCCTATCTACTTACGAAGCGCAACGAGCCAAAGAAATTTACCGTAGGTTTGGATCTGGGGGTAGCCAGCCAGCCGATTTAATTGTTGATTTGCACACCACAACCTCCAATATGGGTCTAACCCTGATTCTTCCTAGCAAGCATCTATTCAACTTACAGTTAGCGTCCTATTTGACATCAATCCATCCAAGCATCAAGGTTCTTTGTCCGCTCACACAGAATCTAGATGCGCCTTACCTGAACTCAATTAGTCAATTCGGCTGCGTCTTTGAAGTAGGTGCTGTGGCTCAGGGAGTGCTAGATGCTGCTTTGTTTCAACAAATGGAAGCACTCGTTCATTCAATTCTGGATTATGTGGAAGCTTTTAACCAAGGAAGCCCGCTTTCTTTCAAGAATACACTTCACCTATATCAAACTATTCAGAGTGTTGACTACCCCAGAAATGAGGCTGGAGAAATTCAGGCAATGATTCATCCTCAGTTGCAGTTTAAAGATTACAATGCCCTACATACTGGTGATCCAATATTTCTAACCTTTGATGGGCAGACCATCGTTTATGAAGGTGAATCAACCGTTTTTCCTGTCTTTATTAACGAAGCCGCTTACTATGAGAAAGGAATTGCAATGTATTTGACCGAGCAGCATCAATGCACCATCTAGAAAAGATCTGAAAACTAGAAGTTAAGAGTCAAAAAGAAGAATTCAGAATTCAGCAATTGCGGCGAGTCAGAATGCAATTAGTGGGGGCTTGAACCTAGGGTATTGACTCTGAGAGTTTTGAGGTGATAATTTCAAAAGACAAAATCTGTGTCTCAAAGCGCAAGGAAAAAAGCCTGATTGAATGGAGGTTTCTTCCCCACTTGACGACATAAAACTTGTATGAAATATGAAAAATTTCCGGCTCATTCCCAACAAAATCAACACCCTAGTCTCAATCCCCACCTGAAGCCCCCTGTTAAGAGTTAAGCGTTCCCTGTTCTCTCTTTAATCTGAATTCTGGCTCCTGACTACTTTCTTGGTCAATATTTTGGGAATAATGCTCATGGTGTTTGGAGCCATATCTTGGCTCAATCTAACAGCATGAGAGCGAGAGTTCTAAAAAATCAGGGAAAATTTCTTAGCTTACTTCTTACATTTTGCTGCATTTTATGTGCCTACTTGACATTCACTTCAGCATTGCCAGTTTACGCAGTACTCTCAGGCAAATCAAGTTCTCTTAGGATATTGCGCCAAAAACAGCAGGTGATTAACCAAAAGCGTCAAGACATAATGCAGGAACAACAGCGCCTATCCAATTTGCAACAAGCAGCACAAAACCGCCTCAATGGCATAGAAAAAAACTTACACACCACGAACACTCAAATTGAAGATAGCGAAATGCAACTGCGGCTTGCGACTCAACGCCAAAAGCAGTTGCAAGCAAATGTAGCAGTATCTGAGGTTTCCTACCAGCAACGTCAAGAGGCGACAATTGCCAGACTGCGTTTTCTCCAACGAGCACGCCCCACTCAAGGATGGACGATTCTGTTACAAAGCCAAAATCTTACCGATTTTCTTGACCGTCGTCATCAGCTGAAGTTAGTTTATCAAGCTGACCAGCAGATGCTTACAAAACTCACAGCACAAGTCAAGCACATAAACCAACAAAAAATAGCGATCGAATACCAAAAAAACGAAATTGACCTGATTCGTCAGCAACTGCTTGCACAAAAAGCTGATTATCAAGCGCAGGCGCAGTTACAAGCAAAAATCATTCAACGCCTCAAGAGCGATCGCAGTGCCCTAAAAGCGGCGTTAGCTCAACTAGAGAAAGATTCAAAAGCTTTGGAGGTGTTGATTCAACAAAAGGTTGCAGGAACTGAAGCACCACAAAAGGCGCAAACCGGAGCTATTAGCACTAACAGCATTATCCTTGGAACTCGTACTTTTGCATATCCCATCAAAGCTAGCACCAGCAGTCCTTTTGGTTGGCGTATACACCCAATTGTTGGGGAGCGTCGCTTCCATACAGGTTTGGATTTTGCCGCCGACTATGGTAGTACAATTCGTGCTGCAGATACTGGAACGGTTATTTTTGCAGGGTGGTACGGAGGTTATGGCAAATCTGTGATTATCAACCACGGCAATGGAATGACGACCTTATATGGTCATACCAGCGAGTTGTATATTTCGGAAGGTCAAAAAGTGAAACGAGGACAGCCAATTGCTGCTGTAGGTTCTACAGGTTTATCAACTGGTCCCCATCTTCACTTTGAAGTGCGTCGCAATGGGACACCAGTAGACCCAATGAATTATCTGTGAGACGTTTGTGTAATTAATTCTGTTTAAGTAAGTAGGAGGACAAAAATAAACGAGTTCTGTAAAGAAGTATTAAGGAAGTGAACGGGAATGCAATAGCAGATGATTTCGTAGGAAGGAGATTAACAATTCAAAATTCAATGTTGGCATCGATAGATTCAATTTCAAAGCCTTGAGACATAAGGCGTATTTTCTAAAATTTTCCACTACAGTATTGCTTTCATCTCACTGGTTTTTCTCCGTCGTTAAGTACTTTTTATACTCACTTGCCTATGCTTTATTTTCCTTATTTGTCAAGTATAAACTATACTAATTTAGATGAGATTACCTTGGATTTAATAAAGCGCTTTTAATTATTTTTGTCGTGATGTACTAGCTTAATCTTATTAAACCAAAATAAGTACTTTACTAACTCATATTTATTATCTATAATGGGAAAAAGTATTCAAATTTTGAATTCCGCCTTGCGGTACTAGACATCTCCGAGTTAGACGTATATGGGCTGAAAGTTTTTGACAGTCTGCCATGAGAAAATCTCATAGCAAAGCATAAAAATCCTTATTCCTTCTGTCTTGACGATAGCTGCTTTATTTTCATCGCAGACATCCTTGAAATTCAGCAAAGGAAAAATACAGTGATTATTTCTTCAATAAAGCAAAGTCAGCGTACATTAGCCTTAATACGAGATATGGTATTGGCTTTACTGCAAGAGATGGTAGCTGACTATGATGAAAAGTGGGGTGGAGGGAAAATGTCCGCCGCTGCTTATGATGTTGCCTGGGTGGCTATGGTACGAGAGCCACATAATCCTGAACAGCTAGCTTTTCCAGACTCTTTCAACTGGCTTCTTAGGCATCAATCAATAGATGGTAGCTGGGGTTATCCACCTCAGATAGTACCTACCCTGGCGGGGCTTTTAGCTTTGCTAAAAGCCCCGCAGCAAACGGAATCAACTCGCTATGCTGCTAAGCGTGCTGAGGCTCACCTACAGACTGCGCTCAGACAATGGTCAGTCGCTAACCACGAAAGCGTTGCCTTTGAAATTTTAGTTCCAAAACATTTGGAAGAGCTGGAAAAGTTAGGTGTGGTGTTTGAGTTTCCAGATAAGGCTGAACTGTTAAAAATTTATCACCACAAGTTGAGCATTTGCTCCCCGGAACTCATTTACAGCGGCAAATCTGGACTGATTCATTCTCTAGAAGCTTTTGCTCCTTCTGTTGATTTTCAGCGCTTGAAGCCACTGCAGGCAGACAACGGTAGTTATGGCAACTCACCTGCAGCTACTGCTGCTATTTTAATTCATCATAATCCAGAGTGGGATACGGTTGCTTTTGAGTGGCTACAACATTTATCGAATCAGGCTCGCAGGACTGGCGATCCGGGTGCTATGCCCAATGCTTATCCGATTGATGCTTTTGAGGGATCTTGGGTTTTATACAACCTTGTTCAAAGCGGGATCGATTTCAAAGAAGAAGCTTTTCGCTCAGTTGCCAAGAAGTTGTTAATTTGGTTGCAAGAAAGCATTACCCAAAAAGGAGCAAGCATCAGCCGATTGATAGGAATACCAACAGACTCAGATGATACCGCAATGGTACTGGCGGCGCATAATTTGTTAGCTGACAAAATAGGAATGAAAACAGTTTCAGTGGACTGTTTACAGAACTTTGAGCGCGACACTTACTTTACTTGCTTTGAATTGGAAAGAGATATTTCTTTAAGCGCCAACGCTCATGTGCTAGCAGCCTTGTTAAGCATGTCTACTCCTTATAATTGGGTTGTAAAAAACAACAGTGTTAACAAAGTAATTGACTACCTCTACAGCACAAAAAACGGTGCTGGTTACTGGGAAGACAAGTGGCATCAGAGTCCTTTTTACGCTACAGCAACTGCAACAATGGCTTTAGCACAACACCCATCCCCATCCGTACGAAATCAGTTGCAACTAACAGTTGAATGGGTTTTAGCAACTCAGTCAGCAAAAGACGGTGGTTGGGGCATGAATGGTAGTGAATGCTCAACGCTGGAAGAGACAGCTTACGCTCTTCAAATTTTGAATACTGTTAAGCAAAAACTAATAGAAAAAACACGACCAACAACCCAAGCAAGCATAAGCCAAACCATTAGAAGGGGTGTGAACTATTTATGGCAGCATTTGGATGAATTGAGTTCTAGTACAGAAATAGCCGGAAATCCGAGATTACCCCGTCTATGGCGAGGTAAAGAGTTGTATTTGCCTTCACGGGTAGTATTTTCGGTAGTACTAGCAGTGCTGTATCAGGTTTTTGCAGATGAGCAAGTTGTTCCTAGATAGGCTATAGAGAGAGTAGTAAGAATATGGAAATCAAAGAAGGTTATTTTAAACAACAGCAAACTAAACAACAGCAAACTTTAAAAAACTCAGATACAGCACGGAAGCATCAAATCAATCACCCATCTATTTTTGACTCTTCCCTCACACCAAAAACCTGCCCTGTCATACATGGATATCCATTTGTTGGTGTCTTACCTGAGTTATTGCATAATCCTCTGCGGTTGTTCCAACGAGCCGTCAAAAAGCACCCAGGCGAGTTAGTTGCACTGAAATTAGGACCTATCCAGGCTCATTTAGTCACTTATCCTGACCATGTTCAACACGTATTGAACGATAATTGGCAGAATTTCGGCAAGGGTGAGATCATGTGGAAGCCAATTCGGCAAGTGATGGGCAAAAGTTTGATGACGAGTCAGGGCGAAAGCTGGTTTCGCAGTCGGCGCTTAATGCAGCCAATGTTCACAGCCAAGCAAGCCAATGCTTTGACGGAACTTTTAGTCAAGATCATCGCTTCGGAGCTTGCACGTTTTGAAAAAGTAACAGACGGTGGAGCAATCGACATGGAAAATGAAATGGCGCTGCTCACACAAAACGTTATCTTAGGTGTCCTATTCAGTTCAAGTATCGACCGCTTTAGAACTGAAACTCTGGCTAAGGCACTAAAGGTTCTGGTGCGAGAAGTCAGTCGTCGTGTGTTCCTTTGCGTTCTCCCGAAGCAATTTTCAATACCAGGAGAGAGAGCTTTTCGCAACGCTATCCAGACCACTGATAATACAATTCTCACTATCATTCGCGCTAGACGTCAAAGTGGTTTGAACTACGGCGACCTACTTGAGCGGTTGCTGCAAGCCCGCGATGAAGAAAGCAAGACTGGGATGAACGACCAACAACTGCGAGACGAGAGCATCACGCTTTTTCTAGCTGGCAATGAAACTACGTCTACCACACTAACATGGGTCTGGTATCTGCTTGACAAACACCCTGAAGTGGAGGGCAAACTGCGAGCAGAGATTGACGCTGTCATTGGCAAACGCCAACCAACTTGTGTTGACGTCGCCAAACTACAGTACACCAAGATGGTTATCCAGGAAGCTATGCGGCTCTATCCACCTGGCTGGTTCTTAGCGCGAGTCGCCCAAGAGGATGATGTTATCGATGGTTATGCGCTCAAAGCAGGAACTACAGTTTTGCTCTGTCCATATATAACCCATCGTCTGCTTAAGTTGTGGGATCGACCGGAAGTTTTCGATCCAGAACGATTTGCCCCAGAACACTTTACACAGCGACATTCTTACAGTTACTTTCCATTTGGTGGTGGACCGCGCTATTGTATCGGCAAACACCTCGCTCTTTTAACAACACAATTGACTGTCGCCATGATGGTGCAGAAGTACCGACTACGATGCGTCCCTGGACATCCTGTCGAGGCGTTGCCTGGGATCACTCTCCGTCCGCGCTACGGTTTACGAATGACTGTGGAACCAGTTTGATGTCAACAACACAGAGAGTTGTAAGAAGATGGCGAGTGATTTAGAATAACAGCAGAATTTAAAAAATACAGTTGCCGTGAGTGAACTTTCTGGTATTCCACTAGTAGATCGCGCCCATGTGCTGCAAACTGCGCTATCCATTTATCCAGAAGTGGAAAACTGGGTAGCACAGTTTACGGTGATTCTACCGCAACGGATAGCAGGAACATGTTTGGCAATAGCCGCAACAGCCCCTCATGCACAACCATCTGTCATTGTTGAGGTGTCTGTTATATCGCTAATCTTATTCGCTGTGGATGATTTGGGTGACATCACCGAAAGTTTTCTGGATATGACACTGACAGTTGAAGAAGTAGAGGTCATGTTAACGCTGTACGTGAAGCTTGTTCAATCAGGTGGTAACTCAACTTATCGTGATTATCCAGATTTAATCAAAGTATTTTCTACAATTAATGAGGCGCAGCCCTGGATGCAGTTAGCCAATGCTTTGACGAAATTTTGCCAAGAATTGCAAAAATTCCCAGCTGCTACGATTTATTACGGTATATTAGCAAAACATTTTGAGTTAGCTCTGGAGGCTCAACGCACAGAATTACACTGGAGCCAAGCTTTCAAGGAAACGGGAACTTACTCTACTTATGAACAATATCTCCTAAATGGTAGAAAATCCATAGCAGCATCGACTGTCATGAGTTCGTTGCTAGCAATGGTGGGTGAACCTGTCGATTCAGAATTTAGCCTAAAGCCTCACGCCAACCTGGAGACTCTCATAGATGAAGTGATGCTAACTGCTTGCAGTAGCATTCGATTAGCTAATGATATACGCTCCTTCGAGCGCGAACGCCAAGCTCAAAAGCCAAATAGCCTCCTAATTTTAATGTTGACTCAGGGTTTTAGCCAGAAAGAGGCTGAAGCGATCATTCTCAAAGAAATAAATACATACCTGCAAAAGATGGAGACTCCGATTTCTTTGTTACCGCCTAGTCTGAGTGCTTGGGGAGATACTGTAAGAAGATTATGCTGGTTCTCGTGTGCTTGGTATCAAACCAGGGAATTTCACGATTTTACGAAACAGATGCTGGCGGCTTTGCGCTAGTAATCCAAGTTGGGAGTTATCAATATAAGACAGCATAAACAGCAATTGTTTCATTCAGCATATGCCCCTCCAAGTTTTCTGACTGGAGGGGATTTTATTGCTTTAGTGACCCAAGCGATCTGATCGCCTTCTCAGTAGCCTAGACGTTACGTGTATGCCCTGCGGGCACACTTTGCACTTATGGCAGTACCCCGAATCGCGATCGCCTACGGCGGGCGCTCTGCGCCATCGCAATTTTGCGTAATTAGTGTCAATATACCATTTGCGGAAGTAATTATATACCTTTTTCTAGTTGGGGAAAGTCTAGTAGTAGCATTCGCCACGCATAACTCGCGTAAGCAGTATAGAAAATAGCGCTAATTACTCGTAGGTCAACCGTTCGCGTGCCTCCCAGAAGAGCTAACGCACTCAGCATGCCGAAAGCATAGAAGGACGATCTGTTAGCTTTTCGAACGGGACAAGGGTCAATAGCAATCCCCACAGTTCATCAATGAAGTTGCTTGGATAAGATTTAGACATTGCTCTTGTAATACTGTCGCATTTTTATCTACTAAAAGATTATTATTACGGGAGTTTTTTGACTTTTTAAACACCATCTTAGTCTATACTTAACAACTAATCGCTATATTTTTTTACACATCATCAAATTCTTATGCACATAACCATTTTGACTATTGGAAGCCGTGGCGATGTGCAACCATTCATCGCGCTTGCACTCGGCTTAAAACAAGCCGGACACATCGTTAGATTAGCAACCCACGCCAATTTTGAAGCGGAAATTCGCTCCTTAGGGTTAGAATTTGCACTACTTTCTTTCAACCCACAAGAAGAACTACAAAAGCAAGCTGGACAAGCAGTATTGCGAACGGGCAAAAATCCAATCGCGTTCTTCCTCAATATAGCCAAAATGGCTAAACCGTATCTTGTAGGTTTGGTTAAAGAAGCCTGGGAAGCTTGCCAAGGAACTGATGCAACAATAGTTTGCATCTGGCTGATGTTTGCAGCGTTGGATTATGTGGAGAAACTAGGTATACCTTTATATATTGCTGGATTCCAACCCACCATTCCGACACGCGCATTTCCAAGTCCCAACACACCGCCAGAATTAGAGCGCTTGGGAGTCATTTACAATCGCTTGACCTATTCGTTGATATTGTTTTTGTTATGGCAGTTGTTTAGTGAACCTATCAATTACTTTCGTAGTAGTGTGTTAAAATTACAGCCAATTTCCTTCTGGCAAGGTGCGTTGGGACGAATAAATTTTCGGAAATTACCGTTTCTTCATGCCTATAGCCGAGAAGTTGTCCCACCTCCACGTGATTGGTCTGAACATACACACGTAACTGGATATTGGTACTTAGATAAACCCACTAATTTTTCACCCCCACAAAATTTAGTTGATTTTCTCGCTGCGGGCTTACCTCCGGTTTACATCGGGTTTGGCAGCATGGTAGGCGATGCAGCGGAAGCTACCGCAGAAATAGCGCTTGCAGCGTTAGCGAAAACTGGACATAGAGGAATTTTTCTCAAGGGTTGGGGCGGAATTCGCGATGGGAACTTGCCAGATAACGTTTTTATGATTGAATCGATACCCCACGACTGGTTATTTCCACAAATGGTATGTATCATTCATCATGGCGGTGCGGGAACAACGGCAGCAGCTTTCCGCGCCGGAGTACCTGGAATTGCAATACCATTTTGCTTTGATCAACCGTTTTGGGGATATCGTGCGGCGAAGTTAGGAGTTAGTCCCAAACCGATTCTCACCAAAGAATTAACGGTAGATAAGTTGGTATCAGCGATTGAAATAGCAGTACACGATAAAGCAATGCGGCAGCGTGCCTTGGCATTGAAGGAAAAGATTCGTGCGGAGAATGGTGTTGCAGAAGCGGTGAGGATTTTTCATCGGTATTTGACGTGTACTAACTCAGAAAATCTTGAGGCAAAGAAACACAAAAACCCGGTTTCTTGAAGAAACCGGGTTTCTGTGCACGCGAACTACCCTTAACCGAACCGTATAGCCCTCACTCCCTACTGCCAATTTCCTACCAAAACGTAAGATGCCCAGTAATAAGGATGAGGAGGTAAAGCTCTAATTTCTTCAAATGGGGGCTTTGTCTTAAGCGCTTCTATCAAAGATAATTGAGCTATCCTGAGTGCATCTGATTTTTTCTCTCCTGGTTTTTTTAAGTCTTGATAGAATTTACCCATCACTCCAGCCGTTGAAGCATCTCCCACAGGCCAGAGAGTCGCTAGAGTACTACGTGCGCCAGAACGCACAGCAACTCCTGCCAAACCTAAGACAGCACGCTCATCACCAGTGGCGGTTTCGCAAGCACTCAGCACGAGTAGTTCCAAGTTTTTTTCTGCTTCTTTTAACAAAGCACTCAACTCATTGATACTGATACTTTTTCCATCTCCTGTAATAATAAAGTTTTTTTCAGGATTAGAACTGAACAGCCCATGAGTCGCTAAGTGGACAACAGGAAAATTGAATTTCAGTTGGTTTTGAATAGTTTTTGTGGTAAATTCTTGATTAAGAAGCTTCAAAGAAGAAGGAAAAGCTTCTTTGATTTCATTTAATTCTTTAGGCACGTTAGTTAGTGCAGGAAAAATCTCTTCTTGTACTTTGATCTGCTCACTAACTCCAGCTGCTAAAACCTTAAGCTGTTGCTGCTTGAGTCGTTTAGAGTCTACGAGTTGCAGACTTGGAACCAGAGCAACGCTATATTTCTCAATCAGATATTGTTGACCATCATAGAGTGCAGCCATTGGCACTCTCTGCAATTGACCATTGAGCACAAAGACTAAATTTTTGACTTTGTTGGCATTTAACTCTGTCTCAAAAGGTTTGATTAACCAGTTATAAAGCTGTCCAAAAATTGGTAAAACCCTCTGGATATTTTCTTTTAATTCCTGTGGATCTGGGTTAGAAGTAGATAAGATGTTGCGAGCAGAAGTATTGACAGTTACGTTGTCTAAGTTATCATAAAGCCGATCTAAAATGTCATTAACTTTCTCCTCACTGATAGGAATTGCGACTTCTTGCAAGGGTTTTCCTGGCAAGGACAAGATAACTTCTAAGCGCTCTTTTAAAACAATGGGATAGATCACAGCTGCTTGAGGATCGATATCATCAATCTGCACCGCGACATCCGTTTCCTCTGAACAGGGGTCTTGAAAAAAGTTGTCTAATTCTGCTAATTGTAGAGACTCTATCACCCTTCGAGCAAACTCTAAGCGGCTTTTAGGCTTGTTCGTCTCAATTTTTTCCTGCTTAATGCCAGAGTTCGACACGAGTAGGGTATTTAGCTCGCTTGGACTCAGCTCTGATTTCAAGACCAAATCCGCTAGTTCAGTATAAACAGGTTTGACCTCTTGGAGAAAGTTAAACTGGACATCTCGATTATTTGCGTTTAAATCGCTGCGGAGAGACTGGAGAGTGTTGAAGGCGGCTGTGTAAGCAGCAATTGCTCCTTTTGTATCTCCCTGTTCTTTCAGTAAATTCCCTAACTGAGATTGCCAAAGATAACTAATTTCACGTACATCTTTTGTAATTTTTTGTTCTGGAGCTAAAGCCAGAGCTTGCCGAGTTAGTTGAATTGCTTGATTTAACTGCCCCTGTTGATGGTATAATTTACCGAGATAACCTAGAGCATAGGTTTGTGCTTGCCTATCTCGCAAGCTCAGAGCCTGTTCCAGCGCCACGTTCAAAATACGTTCAGCCTTGTCTGTCTGTTGGCTTTGCATCAAACCTTGAGCAAAGTTAATCTGAGCGTAGATTGCTGTGCGATTTAGAGGAAGAGTGGCAAGAGTGGATTCAATCTGACTTTGCAAATCTTGTGCATCTTGACTCAACTTCACCTCTAACTGGGACAAAAAATCCTTTGCCCGTTCGACCAACTGAGATTCGCCAAACTTAGACCAAGAAGCAACGCGCCGATTCGTTTGCTCTTCCCACCATTTTTGCAGTTCTAGTAATAGCTTGAAGTGATTGAGTTGTGCCTGAATTTTAGAAATTGGTGAAGCTGATGTTACCGTTGCTGCTTGGACGTAGTCATTCAAAGCTTGTTGGTAAGGTGCTCTAGCCGCTTCTTGAGATTTGCGGTCTATAATTTCAGTGACCTCTTCATAGTCCCAACGGTCTCGTATTTGGTTTCCTAAAGCGCGTTCGGTGTTACCTAAACTCAGCAAAACAGCACTGGACTCCGGTGATTCCTTCAGGACTGACAAACTCAACTGCAAAACTTTCTTGGACTGCTTCAACAATCCTTGTTTTCGCAGGACTTCTCCGAGGCTATGTAAGCCAACAGCTTGGGTTGGTGAAATAGAATTTTGCTGTTGAGAGAGATTTGTGAGGAAGCTATCTATTTGTGCTTGGTTACAGTTTGGGTTATTAATGCTAAAAGCTTGGAGTAAAGTTTTGCAAGCTTTAGGATATAATCCTAAATCTTGAAGAGCTTGGGATTTGTTGATCAGGCTCTTACTTATCCCTTCGCGATCGCCTATTTGCTTATAAGTCTCAGCTGCTTGTTCCCACAACTTAGCTGCTTCATCGAATTTTCCGGTATTGTAGAGTTCTTGACCTTCCCGTGCCAGTTGTAGCGCACGACTCGAAGAATTTTGAATTTTGTTTGTGTTGCGTGTCCTTTGGGCATATTCCGAATTATGACTCTTGAGTTCTGCACGGCTTGTATTCGACCAAGCTGAAAAACTTAAGGTGAACACCAGTCCAAACAAGACTAGAAGGATTAAGACAACTATACGACGGTACTTTCTCACAATCATATCAATTCCAGTTAAAAATCATTCTTTCTGATTCCCCATTCTGGTTTCAGAACGGTCTGTACTGTAGTTGAAAATACACACCATTTTCTTGCCATGTCCCATCTCTCAAATTAATATCTATTAGAGGAATACCCCAGTCCAAACGAGCCGTGAAGTTATCCCCCATCTGCCAGAGTAAACCGAATCCTACACCCACTAGGGTATTGGGGTCTGGACCGTCTCCACTTGTGTTCCAGCCAGTGCCAAAATCAATGAATGGTGTAACCTGTAAAGTTCCTTGCACCTCTGGTACTCGGAAGATAGGTAATCGTGCTTCTACAGAAGCAAAAACACCATTGTCAGTGAGCAGAGCATCCTGACGATAACCCCTCACAGTTGCTTGACCTCCCAAACTGAACTGCACTCGGGAAAGTAAAGAATCACTTGCTAGTTGAATGTTTGAACGGACTAACAAGTTAGGACCCACAGCAGGCTTACCTGTCGCCTCTCCTAGACGGCGCAAATACAGCATTTGCCCTCGCCAAAGGAAAAATTGACTGTCCGGTTCGCTGTTGTTAATAGTGGCATCAAAAGCACCGATACCAACACTAAATTCAGAACGAGCAGCTAAAACATCTTGACGGCTCCGTTGGAGCCATTCTTGAGCAAAATTCAGTTCCGAAATACGGGTTTTTCCATTGACGTCTGCTCCTGGGAATAAAGGAAAGTCAACTCCAAAAATCGAGGCATCACTTTCTCGCCTAGCTGCTGTAAAACTGAGGGCAAATTCTTGGCTGCGTTGTGGAGTAGCTGTTTGAATAATTGGTTGGCGAAAAGTGAGTTCAAACTCGCTAGAGTCTACCTCAATATCTAAATCGTTGAAAGGGGGTTCAACGATGTTATTGTTAGTTATCTGGTAATCGAAGCGTAGGGTACCATTACGGGGATTGACTGGCAGAGTGTAACTACCCTCAAACCTATTGCTGCCATCGGTATTGCTATAGGCAAAACTCAACTTATCTCCCAGTCCTAGGAGGTTAGCTTCCGATATCTCGACACCGCGTTCAAAACTCCCAACGCCAGGGTTGCGGTTATTATCGATTCTGAATTCGGTGCTGAAGGTTTTTGCTCCCCGAAGCGTTACCTCTAGAGAATTCGTACCAGGTTTAGTGCCAGCAGTTAGTTCCGCATCTAAGCTTTCAATTAAGGGGTTAAGTTGCAACAATTGCAGTGCTTCTTGTAGGCGGTTGATGTTGAGGGGTTTTGAGGTTGCCAAAGCAATGCGACTGCGAACATAGTTTGAATTCAACCGCCCTTTAGCGATATTGATCTTAATCTCTTCCAAGCTACCTTCAAGTACCTGAATCTTGACGATACCTGATTGGATTTCTTGACTGGGTATGTAGGCACCAGAAGTGATGTAGCCCTTTTTGAGATAAAGCTCAGTCACTTTATTAGCAGCTTGCAAGAGTTGGTCAAAACTGATAGATTCCCCAATAAAGTCAGCCGTCACCTGATTTAACTCTTCTTGGCTAAATACAGTGCTACCGACAAACTCAAACCTCTGAACAACAATCATCCTAGGCACATTCTGGATTTTCTCATAAGCTGGAGGCGCAGTCGGAGGTAGTCGGAGTGGTTTTTTTTGTGGGGGAAGTGGAGTAAGCTGAGGTTGTTCTGGGGGAATTGGGGTAACGCGATCGATAGGCTGCGCCCAAGCAGGAGGTGTGTGAGAGAGTATGACGAGTAGGGGGAGGAAGAGGAGGGCGAGATAGGGAGATTGGGGGATGGGGGGCTTCGGGGAGGGAGTGAGGGAGAGATTCCTAATTTTGACTTTTGACTTTTGACTTTTGAATTGATTTGTCCCCTTGTCCTCTTGTCCCTTGCCCCTTGCCCATTGCCCATTGCCCCATAACTTCGATTTAATGAGCATGGCACGATGATGAGGTCAACAATTCAGAAGCGTTGGGGGTAACTATGGGGGGATTAGCAGTGAGAATCACAGTACCTTTTGAGTTAACATACCAACCTTGAGCTGGAGGCGGTAACTCTGAGGTATCCGCTTCCTCAACAATAGGCATCATTGAATAAGAGATATTTCCTGGTTGGGAAGGCTCAAAACTTACTAAAGCTTTACTGCTGAGTGGTTCGCTGGGTCGGGGTGGCAATCCTCCGCGCCCGGTGATAATAAACTCACTCCTATTCTGTTCCTTTTTTGCGGTACATACCCGCGCCACGACTTCTTCAGGTTGAACTATTTCTTGTGGCACGTCGATCGCTTCCTGGTTGGCTTCAATATCTGGTGTGATAAATTGTACGGCACCATCTAATCCGAATTGGGAACTGGCAGAAATCTGGCATTCTGGGCAAACAAATAATCCTTGAGTGTTGATTTGGATGTTTCCTCCTCTCCCCTCAAAAGCATTGGCGGTAATTTTGCTATTTTCTAGCAACACAACAAAATCAGCGGAAGGAGAGCCAGTAATAGTGATGTTACCGCCGTTACCAGTTCCACCTGCTTGTGCTGAAATCTGACTACCGTGGCGCATTTGTAACGAACCTGTTTGGAGGGTGATGTTACCACCTTCACCAGATTGCGTGGCTGCTGTGATACTACCTCCGCTATCCAGTAAAATAGAGCGAGCATTTATTGTGGCGGTTCCTGCATTACCTGACCCCTGATTCCTCACAGTCACTTGACCACCATCCGTGACCCTCAACTGACCTGTATTAATTGTCACGTTTTGTGCTGCCCCACTTGGCACTGCAGGCAAGCGAAAAGCCTCTCGTAAGCTTTCATCCTGTATAATGGCGGAGGAGCCAATCAAACTCGGATTTATAGATCCTGGTACTGTACCTTTCACTTCTACAAATTCAGGAGCATTGATGATAACATTGCCAGCTGAACCACTTGCAGAAGTAGAAGTATCGACCCTTCCTCCATCCCGAACTGTCAATCTTGGTGTATTGACTCTTAGGTCACCAGCATCTCCAGTAGTATTTGTGGTAGCAAAAAAACCGCTAGGTATAAACAACTGAGGTTCGACGCCAATAATTTCTATAGAATCAGTGGCATTTACGTTCAGATTTCCTCCGTTACCTGTTCCAAAAGTGGTAGATATGATGGTTCCTCCTCCAGTAGCGGTCAAACGTCCAGTAGACACCGTAGTGTTGCCTGAATCTCCAGAACCATAAGTGGCAGTTATGATAGAACTGGAAACGCTAGGATTAACAGCACTTACTCCATTTACTTGTACCGACTCAGAGGCATTGATATTGATATTTCCGCCTGTTTCCGAACTAAAGGTTTTCGGAAAGATGGTAGCTCCTCCCTCTACAACTAAGCGCTTGGTTGAAATATTGATGTCTCCTCCTCTACCCGCTCCCACTGTTTCATTCGTTAAGCTGCTCCGAATGTTTCCATCTGCATTGGTTCCGCTCAATTTTACAGACTCTGTGGCGTTTACTTGAATCGCGCCTGCGGGTTGGATTCCTTGATTTTGAATCAAAACGAGCGAGCCATCGCTGACGGAGAAGTTTTGCCCCTGCACCTGAATTGAACCGCCGCTAGCACCGCTAGCATCTACTAAAGCTTGCGATCGCATTTCAATATCTTTAAAAGCACGCACGCCCTCATACCCCAAAGTCCACCCACCCAAAGTGGGATTGAGACTCACCTGACCTTCTGCTACACTGGCTAACTCTACTCGTCCTCCTTCTGCTGTCAGAGTACCTCCGTCTATACTGATATTGCCCCCAACCAAAGCCAAGGTCTGATTGGGCTGTACCCGCAGACCTGTTGAGGTATTGGTTCTCATTACAGGTGAGAAGTTGGGATCGGCAACAGTGAAAGCTTGACTCGTACCTTGTACGCGAATTGTTCCCGAATTCTGCCCAAATTGCAAACCGACTGGAACACTGATAGTCAGTAGAGGGGGAGTTTGAGGATTTGTGGCGCTAAATTCCACACCATCGGCAAATTTGATGCTACTCGCGGTACTACCTAAGAAAGAACCGCCAATATTCAATTGGGCATTGGGACCAAAATTAATGCCGTTTGGATTAATCAAAATGAAATTAGCACCGTAATTTTCTTTGATTAATCCATCAATATTGGAAATTGAGCCACCTGTTACTCGGTTGATAATGTAGTTAATGTTATTAACATTTGTCGTATTTTTAAAAAAAGCCTCGCTGCCAGTTGGAATAGAGAATTCCTTGAAGCTGTGAAATAGATTTCTACCAGCTTGTGCTCCTCCGGTAATTTCAAAGACATTGCCAGACCGACTGACATTTGTTGGAACACTTCCATCTGAAGAAATTTGCGCTTGAACAGGGCTACTGATTAGTAGACAGTAGAGGTAAACAACGCCAGCTACAGTTCGCAGAGTAACGTTTGAAAACACTGGGGGGAGTGGAGGGAGTAGACAGAGAAATGTTTTCATGTATGGAGGTGGCGAATCCGCCGTGAGGTCTGTTGTTGGATATGCGGCTCTCATACCAAGTCGCACATCAAACCGTAAAATCGTAGTGCGGGCAAGATGCCCGCGCTAAAACGAGACAATTGCCTTGCCCGCATGCAAACCAAATGCTTGCACTACAAAGTTAAGTAGACTTGGTATCAGAATCCAAGCAAAAGAAGTAGCCGGAAGTATATCCAACTACTAAGTCTTTAAGGGCAGCAGGCAGACGAACCAGCTGATTCAATAGCACCCTGTTTTCATTTAAATAAAGTAAATTTTCACACCCTGTTTAATACCAAACAATGGTAATCTTCACTTAAGCATAAGTTTTGATATTAAACCTAAGTAAATTTAACTAAAAGCGACATCATAGAGTCTATATTCAAGTGTAAACCCACGTCAAGATAGGAAGTCAACTGATGAACAAAATGCAATTTTGGACAACGACTTGGACAACTCCGATGTTGGTTTTAGGCTTTGTAGTATCACTCACTCAACCCAGCACAGCCAATACCGCGAACATTAGCTGTAACACCAACGCCAGTATACCAACAGTGATTGCTACCTCTACCGAACAGGGAATAGGGAAAGATGTTACAATCCTCAGCTTCCTCCCCGAATATTTTTCACCCAAAGATGCTGTGCAGAACTGTCAGAATACAGCTAAAACTTTGCAGACTCTTTACAATACGAATCGTGCAAACTACTTGACAAATGACAAAGTCAATTCAAGATCTGTCGTGTGCGTTGTAGAACGTAGGGGTATCGGTTGCGATCGCGATAGTACCCAAGTTTTATTTACTCTCGGTTCAACAGTTAACTCCTCTCAAGCTTTATACCAAATGCTGGGTAGCAATTTTAAGCAAGCACAGCCTCCTGATGCTAGGACTGTCAGTCGAATTTACTCTGATCTCAAACCCAAATCTCATAGTCGTTGGTGGTTCTTCTAATGTAATGAGATTATGTTCCGCAATTCATTTTTGCTGTCTTTGCTGCCTGATAATCTGACTTGAGTTTGAGAGCTTCTTCAAGGGCGATGTGCGCTTTTTTGATTTCAGATAACCGACAGAATGTCAATCCCAGATAGTACCAAGTTTCGGCTTTTTGAACTTGTTTCAGCTTAGATACATTTAGCATCTGGTTAAATTGAGCAGTTGCTTCATCGTATCGTCCCAAGCCCTGAAGCGCTATACCTCGACCTCGTTGAGCAGCAAAATAATTTGGATTGTATGCTAACGCTTGGTCATAGGCTTTCAGGGCTTCTCTGTATTCTGGCTTTTGCAATAACACCTTACCTTTATGACTAAAAGCAACCGATAAATTTCTCTGACTAGTTTCTTTTTCTTTAATCGGTTCAAAAAGTTTAATTGCTTCGTCAATGACTGCAAGTGCTTTGTCAGTTTTCTTCTTTGCTAGCAGTGATTCAGTTTTGTTAATCCAGAAAACAGGGTCTTTCGAGTCGAGCGCAATGGCTTCATCAAAAGCAGCGATCGCCTGATCGTATTGCTTGAGGTTATGTAATGCCTCTCCTTTGCAATTCCAAGCATACACTGCCTTCAGCTCAATGATAGTTGCTGCAGAACAGGATTCGAGCATCTTGTTGTATTCCTGTAAGCTACCTAGTGCATAGCCTCGGTTAGTCCAAGCTTGGTAGTAGTTACTATCAATTTTTAAAATCTCGTTGTATTTCGTGATTGCCTCTTGAGATTTTCCTTGGTAGTATAATTGGTTAGCTTGTTGAAAAAGAATTTCCACCTCTGAATGCCCAAAAAGATTAGAGCGAATGACATTAACGCCAAGGAAGACCAAGCCGACTATTCCCAGTGAAACCCAAATGCGTCTAAAAATTGCGTTTCTAGGATTGGAAATAGTGTTTGTTCCCTTTAAGGGAGCACTTTCTGGAACTGGTTTGCTTTGAGCACTTCTGGTTGATTCTGAAAGTGAAGGCTGAAGGCTTTTCTCTAATTCTTGAGTCACCCAATTCAAAGAAAAAACAGATTGGTAAATACGATTAGAGACTTTTAACTTATCTTCCTGTTGTATAATCAATCCCAAATTCAGCAGTTCTGCTTGTACAAGACTCCCGTCTGCTGGAACTTCTCCCAGAGACAAGATTTGTTGGTACAGCCGCAGTAGTAGTGGGGGATCGCACTGCTTATTTCGAAAAAGCCCCTCCTGAATCGCCTTCAAATGCTCAGATGCTGCTTGAGTTTCCCAATGACTAATCAAGCAAGTTCGTACTAGCTGCTCTACTGTTGCTGCTTCCTCACCAGCGGGAATAAAAGCTTCAAACTCAGCAAGCAACTGACAAAGCTTTTGGTTAAAAAACGGCTGAGCACCTGTCCATGACAAGACCTCTTCTAGCAAAATGTCTGGGCGGCTGGCTTTTTCACCTAATTTGAATAAAGGTTGTAAACGTGCTAACTCTTGGTCAATCCAACTTTGATTAAAAACAGATTGGTAAATACGATTAGAGATTTTTAACTTATCTTCCTGTTGTATAATCAATCCCAAATTCAGCAGTTCTGCTTGTACGGGACTCCCGTCTGCTGGAACTTCTCCCAGAGACAAGATTTGCTGGTACAGCTGCTGTAGGGATAAAGAGTTGCACTGCTTATTTCGAAAAAGCCTCTCCCGAATTGCCTTCAAATGCTCAGATGCTGCTTGAGTTTCCCAATGATTAATTAAGCGAGTTTGCACTAGCTGCTCCACTGCTGCTGCTTCCTCACCAGCACCAATCAAAGCTTCAAACTCAGCAAGCAATTGACAAAGCTTTTGGGTGAGAAACGGCTGAGCACCTGTCCATGACAGAATCTCTTCTAGCAAAATGTCTGGGCGACTGGCTTTTTCATCTAATTTGAATAATTTAATCGTGCTGCGGTTAAATGGTCGTAAATGTGTGAATTCTGGAATCACTCCACTTTGATGAAAAGTTGATTGATAAATGTGATTAGGGATTTCTGACTTGTCTTCCTGTTGCACGACCAATTCCAAATTCAGCAGTTTTGTTTGTATAAGATTTTGAAGCGAACCCCTGGATTATGTCCATAGAGTTCTAACGGGTAATGCTGTGAGTTTATGTTTTTAGGTTCAGCCACCAGAAGCCCTGCATGGTATACGAAGTATCGATACCTGGATGAATGGCTAACTTGCCTAACATATTTCCAATAACGGTAGTCATCCTCGGATGACAGATTACTGAGGCTAATGACGTAACTGTCAGCCCACAGTTTACACCCAGAGGGCGTCAGTGTATGGATCTGTCACGAATCAATGAACAATTGATAATTGATAATTGATAATTGATTGGTCACGTGTAGTTTATTACTAGCATGATGATATGCTATCATAGGTTGTACTCAATAATCACATGCAATACAGTTCGGTTAAAACCAAAACCAGGTAAACTAAGCGTTGTACCCTAAGTGTAATTGGCAAAAAATGTAACTCAAAGAATTCTCTTGCTCGCCTCGATACAAACTGAACATCAGTGTGATGGATGAGCGATTGCCCAAGGGGCAGTGCCGTAAGTCCTGCTGACAGGCTACGCCAACGCGGAGCGTCTCCGCTCTTGAGAAGGCAATCGCATATTACACCTGAAACCACCAAACCTTTTTCTTTTTACGTGTAAGCCCTCGCCTCCACGCTCAAAATTGCTGAGTTGATGAGTTGTGATTCTTGAGTTCTTCTTCAAGGGATAGCTATGCTATTATTGATTCCAGTTGCAAACTTTGATGTTTGCTGCTTTAAGGGCGCGTAGCTCAGTGGATAGAGCAACAGATTCCGGTTCTGTTGGTCGGGGGTTCAAATCCCTCCGCGCTCGTCTTATAGCTGACTGAGTTCTTTTGCGCGTTCGCGAGCTCATGCTGAGCGCAAAGCCTCAGCGCGCCCTGTTGCTCAAAGTCGCGGAGCAACTTTGCTCTAAAGCAGAGCTTTGGAGAAGCTTGTTCACAGAAGAACAGGCGCTTGCATATACGGACAATGCAAGGGAGCGCAGTGCTCTAAAGGGCGATGGCGCAGGATTGCCCAAGGGGCGATTGCCCAAAGGGCAGTGGCAAAGCCAATCGCAATATTTACAATTATAATTAATCATAATTTCAAAAATATATTGACAACTATTGACAACCAGTAATACAGATGCATCAAGTGGCAAAGCCCCAGTGCTCTTAGATCAATTTTTAGTTTGTGGACTGGGCGGTTTAGGTCAACATTGTGTTGCTGCCCTCAAGGAGTTTGAGATCAGCGTGATTGCAATTGATAAAAAACTGCCTGGAGACTGGGAAATTCCTCACCTTCAGGATTTCTTAGATAACTTACTTATTGGTGACTGTCGTCAAATCGATGTTCTACAACAAGCTAAAATCCAGCAGTGCCGAGCTGCCATCATAGTCACTAGTAGTGAGCAAGTCAATGCAGAGACAGCTTTAGCGGTGCGGAAACTTAATCCCAAAACTCGCTTGGTTGTTCGTTCATCGAAAAAAAATCTCAATGAATTATTGAGTGAACATTTAGGAAATTTTATTGCCTTTGAACCAACTCAACTACCTGCCTCAGCCTTTGTTCTTGCTGCTCTTGGTACAGAGACATTAGGATTGTTTAATTTAGAAGGACAGTGGTTGCAAGTTGTAAAACGCACTTTATCACCAACAGACTCTTGGTGCAATAACCGTCTGTTGTACGAACTGAATACTCACAAGCGTCGGCTTCTCTATCACACATCTGGGACTGCTTCTTCATCCAAGGTCTTCAATGAATGGGAGCCAAATGCACCCTTTTTGCCAGGAGACACAATTGTTTATCTTGAGGTAATAAAGCCAACTTCCACTGACTCTAAGAAACTGGTAAAAAAGACCTGGTATAACCCTTGGCACTTATTAACAAGACTCAAACACCTCAACTGGTTAACTGTTAAGCAGCAAGTTGCTAAATTTTTACGCAAACCTAACGAACATCGATTTAAGCAGATAGGTATTGTCTGTGGAGTGATTGTAGGTTTTTTATTGCTCTTGGGAACGGTTTTGTATCGATTGACCTATCCCCAAATCAGCTTAGTAGATGCCTTTTTAACCTCAACAATGCTACTTTTAGGAGGATTTGGTGATTTGTTTGGTGGATTCAATTTCAAGCTTCCTGTTCCGTTTTGGTTACGGTTGATTAGTTTGGGAATGACAATCACTGGTACAATCCTTGTAGGGGTGTTCTATAGTTTTTTGACAGAAAGACTTTTAGCTGCTAGATTTCAGTTGAATAAACGACGTCCACCCATTCCTCAGAAAGACCATGTCGTTGTGGTGGGACTCGGTCGGATGGGTCAGGGAATCGCAGAGATTTTACAAGAATTCAACCAATCCCTTGTTGGCATCACTCTAAATACAGATTTTGACATGACGGTTCTACCAAAGATGCCACTCATTACTGGTTCCTTAAAGGGGTCTCTTTCTAAGGCAAATCTTCAGACAGCAAAAAGCGTCGTTGTGGTGACTGATGACGAGATGCTGAATTTGGAAGTCAGCCTTATGGCTTATGATGTAAATCCAAAAAGCAATTTGGTTATCCGCACCACAGGTCTTGGCTTAAGTGACAATTTAGCTGAACTCTTGCCGAATGCTCAAGTATTGTGTGTCTACGCCGTAGTTGCTGAAGCTTTTGCCGGAGCAGCATTTGGGGAAAACATTATTAATCTGTTCCGCGTTTATCACAAAACTATCTTGGTCACAGAATACCAAATTGAAGCAGGTGATACGCTCAATGGTTTACTGCTATCTGAAGTCGCCTATGGCTACGGAGTCGTTCCAATTCTCTACCAAAAAGGAACAGAGATGGCTAAGCTTATGCCTTCTGAGGACATTAGTTTAGCTGTGAGCGATCGCATGGTAGTATTGGCAACAAGCGATGGTCTACAGCGCATTGAGCAAGGAGCAAGTCGCACCGCATCAAAAAACTGGCAGGTGCATATTGCAAAAGCTTTGACAGAAGAGGCACAGTTTGAAGGGGCTAATGTTATTGTTCGAATTTCAGGATGCAATCTCAACACAGCTAGAAATCTGATGAGGAATTTACCAAAAACATTGCATTTCCCACTCTATAAACATCAAGCTCAACGACTTGTTATAGAACTAAGTAAAGCTCAAGTTATCGCCTCGTTGCTTCCAACGAATTCTCTTTAGTTAGGGAGCATCCCAAATGTTCGCTCTTTATGTCAAATGCAGTGCGAGCAAGATGCTCGCACTACTTTCACAAAATTGGGATGCTCCCCTTTAGTTATTTCACTCTCAACCAATCATTTATTTCCTGAATCAACCAATGGCGTTCCACCGTAGCTAAAGGACTGGAGGTAAACTTCTGTTTACCAGAATATTCAATTGTCACACCCCGAGGTGCGGAACCCTGTTGAACTATCTCTTCGTAAACTCTACTAATTAGTGGAGTTTTTCCTCGACGCCGCCAATAGCATAAACCAAATAACTTCCAGCGGATTTCAAAATATTCACGGTCAAAGTACAAGTCTGTGTGTCTCAAAGCAGCTAGCACTGTTGTTTGGAATAAGACAAACAGTAATGCTAAAACAGGCACAATATACAATATCGAAGCATAGCCAAGTCCTGTTGTTGCCAAATTGACCCACTGTGGCAGTTGCCAGATAAAAGGAGTCACCAGCCCGATAAGATAGAATAATTTGAATACTTTGCCTCCGCGTCTAGGAATCTGAATTTCTATCTTGTTCGCAGACTTTTTGATTTGAATTTGACTACCTGTAGGCTTACGGCTAGTGAGTGGTGGAGTGAGTGCGTGTCTGTTCTTTAGTGCGTCTAGCGCTTGACGAGCAGTACTAAGCCTCTGTACGACATTTGGTTCTGTCAGTTTACCAATCCAATTCACAAAACCCAAATCGACACTCACTCTGTCAGCAAACTGAATGCGAGAGTCCCGATATGGTAAATCAGCTGGAGGTGTTCCTGTCAGGAGATGAATTAAGGTTGCACCCACAGCATACAAGTCAGAGGCGGGAACAGCACGACCTGCAAATTGTTCCATTGGCACATAGCCGTAGGTTCCCACAACTGTGAAAGTTGCACCTTCCAACACCGCTTGGTCTTGCACTGCGCCAAAGTCAACCAGGTAAACTCGTTCATCCTTACCCCAAATTAAATTGCTGGGTTTGATATCTCTATGTAGCACAGGAGGATCGAGTTCGTGTAGATAGACAAGAATGCTCAAAATTTCCACCGCTATCTTTTCTACCTGTGACTCACAAAAGCGATGACCCCCATCCAGCAGTTGCTGAAATGATACTCCAGGAACGTAACTCTGCACCAACCCAAACCAGGGAAATCTCGAACCAGGTTGCTGTTCCAAAACAAAATCATCTCGATACTTAGGAATTCGGGGATGATTGAGATTTTTCAGCACCTGAGCTTCACGTTCAAAGAGCTTGCATTCATCCCACTGCACCTGCGGGCTTAGAGTGAGCAGTTTAACAACAACTTGTTCTTGGGGCTGTGTACCCAAATCTACTGCTAACCAAGTCTGACGACTAGCATCTTGCCCCAATTTTTCTTGGAGTTGATAGCGAGACTCTTGCGGAGTCGCTGAGCGAACGCAGATTACCTGTCCTGCTTCTGCCATAACATGAGCCTAAAATCTAAAGTCCCAACCAATGCTTGATTTCGTCTACTAGCCAACGGCATGCATCGTGAGAAAGAGGCGGCTGCAATCTTCCAAATGAATGCTCTTCCACACCAACAGCCAGAGTGACTTCAGGAATCTTCTTGTCGCCATAGCCGCCAGAATCACTTTTAAAAACTTTATCAATCTCTGAGACATTTCCTCGCTGTCGCTTGATGCAAAAACCCAATAATTTCACCTCAATTTCAAATTGCAGATGATCAAAGTAGATATTGGTTGCCACAAAGACGGGTAGTATAAACCAAGCTGCCAATACGAGACCACCTGTCAACCACAGTAAATACGTCAAAATCCCACCACGACTCAACATCCACAGCCAAAACAACCAAAATCCTAACCCCGCCACCACAATCCAATTTCTAGGGGTAGTTACCACCTTGTGCCAAGGAACAGAAAGTTTAATCTGCAAGTGGCTCGGTGATTTTCTCAACCAAATACTACTTTCAGGGAGTCGTGGACTAGCGACTCTGATAGCATTTTGATTAGCTTTGAGAGCTTGAAGTGCCTCTTTCGCGCTACTAAAGCGTCTTTCCAGATTAGGCTGGGTCAGTTGCTCTAACCAACGGACAAACCCAGGATTCAGCCGGACAAGGTGAGCAAACTGCAAGCGAGAATCCTTCTGAGGTAAATCCGCTGGAGAAATACCCGTCAGCAAATGAATCAATGTTGCTCCCAAAGCATAAAGGTCAGATGCTGGAGTTGCTCTTCCACCAAACTGTTCCAGTGGTGCATAGCCATAAGTTCCCACCACTGTGAAAGTGGCACCTTCTTTAGAAGCACGGTCTTGTACTGCGCCAAAATCAACCAGATAAATACGAGAATCCTTACCCAGTAGTAAATTGCTAGGTTTAATGTCCCGATGCAGCACAGGAGGACTTAAACCATGCAGATAAATCAGAATCTTTAGGATATGAGCAGCAATTTTCCGAACTTCTGGTTCTGCGAACACTTGACCTTGAGTCAGTAATTGCTTGAGTGATATACCAGGAATATATTCTTGAACTAACCCAAAGTAGAGTAACTGGTCATCAACACAAAAATAATTGCGATACTCAGGAATGCGAGGATGGTTCAGCTGTTTCAAAACTTGTGCTTCTCGCTCAAATAGTTTCAAGTTTTCCCACTGCATCTGGTCGCTAAAGGTCAGCAGTTTCACCACAACATCTTCATGTGCTGACAAATCCAGTGCTAACCAAGTTTGGCGACCTGCACTTTCACCCAGTTTTTCTTTAAGTTGATAGCGATTATGTATAACCTGTTGCGTTTGCAGCATCGTGTCGCTATTCCTCAACACTTCTGTTGTACCAAAATGGCGCTATAGTCCTAAATATGACAAGGCAATGTTTGTTAAAGCTAAGCATCTTAATTTATGTAGGAATAAAATTAATCTACAAATTGAAGCAACCGTATTCCGGATGTCTTTATCAAATTTTTGGCAGAACTGAGAGACTTCGTTATGACTCCTTTTGTCAGTATATTTTCTTACAAAATAATTAGAGAAAAAATTTTTTCTACTTGATAACATTATAATTTTGATACAGCTAACTGTGTTAATCTTATTTCCCAGTTCTTAATAAATTAAGTAGGGTGGATACTGCCCACCCAAAAATAGACTTGCATTTCAGCAAATTGAGAAAAGTTACAATTTGGCTAGTAAGAATTGCAAAAGCTAGACTTCTGGACTAGTCCAATTGACTACTGTAAGCACTATAGCCATAAGCTAAAGTTTCTCTCATAGCTGCTGATGGTTTGAGACTTTTATTAATTAATCTAGCAAACGGTATCCGAATTCCTTTGATTGTTTCTGGTAAAATGGCATATTCTTGTGTTGGTTCTATAATATATTGTGGACACTTCGCTTTCATTCCAGAAACAGTTAACATTGCATCTATTTCGGTTGCCGAATATTGCTTGAGATAAATTGAGTTTTGCTTTGGGTTGAGTCTTCTGACTAAATTATGAATGATATGAGAAGGACAAGACTTGTTGTGGAAAGAATGATTAAACACAAAAGTTCCACCTGGTTTTAGTACACGAGACATTTCAACCAAGAGATTTCTAATTTGTGCTTCTGGTATATGCATAAATACACAGTTTGAAATGAGCAAGTCTATAGAATTATCTTCTAAAGGCAATAACTCAGCCGAAGCACAAATAATGTAAAAATCTGCTCCAGGTAAAAAATCATATTCTTGCTTACACTTAAGTAACCGTCGCAATAAAGATTCAGAAATATCAATACCATAATAGTGCTGACATTGCAAATTTTTATTCTTTGAAAGGAACAAAGGAATTCGACCATAACCACAGCCTATTTCCAGAATAGAATCAACAGACTTGTTGATAGGGAATTTCTTCCAAGTTCCTCCAGGTCTTCCAGTTAAAAGAGTGTAATCTTGTTTAAGTGGCGATGTTTCTTCTGCTTGTTCAATTTTTTGAGAACCGTAGTATTTCTCACCAATTTTGTCCCATTTTTGTTTTTGTTCAGTACTATTCAACTGCTCATAGTCATTAGGTAAATAGATACCATCCCAAAGTTGAAAGTCATTCAAACTGATTTTGCCGTTTACTGATTTACTCATGAGATTCTTCTGTTCTTGGTTGTACTCTGAAGTCTATGTAAACCACTAGTACAGCTTTGCGTAAAATCGTGGCGAATTGAGAGTTGAAATTTAAACGCATAGGCGCTGAGTCGCAAAGCGACACGCTGCGCGAACGCCTTCCCGCAGGGTAGGAGCGCAGAGGTAAGCGCAGAGGAACGCGGAGAATTCGCGCTCGTATGAATGAAATGTTGTACTTAGTTAGCTCATCTAAATTTGCATAGCAACACTGGATGTCAAGGTGTGAATGTTTTAAATTTGATGGTAGGATAAAAATTGGAGGCTTATATGTCACAAGGCAAGCGAGTGGTCGTTGTTGGTGCTGGTTGGGCTGGTTTAGGAGCAACTAACCACCTAGCAAAACAAGGATATCACGTGACACTACTAGAAGCAGGTTCTTATCCTGGTGGATTGGTTGCAGGTTGGAAAACAGCCGCAGGACGTTCTGTGGAAGCGGGTATTCATGGTTTCTGGTATCCTTACAGAAATATATTTTCTCTGATAAATGAACTGGGAATTAGTCCTTTTACAACTTGGACTCGTTCATCGCAATATTCTCCAGCAGGGTTAGAAGTTGAATCACCCATTTTTCAGGAGTTACCACAACTCCCCACACCTTTGGGAACTTTCCTCTATACACAGTTTAAACGTTTACCACTGATTGACCGCCTCAGCGCTCTGCCTTTACTTTACGCCGTGATTGATTTTGATAATTCCGATGAAGCTTGGCGGCGTTATGATTTTGTTACTGCCCGTGAATTGTTTAAAGATTTTGGTGTTTCTGCACGACTCTATCACGAATCTTTTGAACCTATGTTATTGGTGGGCTTGTTCGCCCCTGGAGAGCAGTGTTCGGCAGCAGCAGCTATAGGGATGCTTTACTATTTTATCTTGGCGCATCAACCGGATTTTGATGTGGTTTGGTGTCGAGGAACTGTAGGAGAAAAAATCTTTCGCCCTTGGGTAAAACGTATTGAAAAATGTGGTGCTCAAGTATTAGCGAACCATCGAGTTACTGACTTAATCGTTGATGGAAATAATCAAGTTACAGGAGTTGTCTGTAATGATGAGGTCTTTGATGCGGATGCAGTCATTTTTGCTGTTGGTATCACTGGTATGAAAAAGATTTTATCAAGTAGTCCCAGCTTGCAAAGTCGTGATGATTTTCGCAATGTCAGCAATTTGGGAGCAATTGATGTTTTAGCAACTCGGCTATGGTTTGACCGTAAGATTCATATTAAGCGTCCTTCTAATGCTTGCTTTGGGTTTGATGCAACTACAGGCTGGACATTTTTTGATTTAAATACGTTGCATGATGAGTACCGTAACGAACCTGGCACAGTTGTTGAAGCTGATTTTTATCATGCTAATCAGTTTCTTTCTTTAGAAAATGAGGAAATTATTCCAATAGTTCAGCGTTATTTAGCAAATTGTGTACCGGAATTTTGGGAAGCTAAAGTTATTGATAGCAGCGTGATTCGTCTACCACAGGCAGTCTCTCATTTTGCTCCTGGTAGTTATCGTTATATGTTACCAGCAAAAACGAGTTTTAAGAATGTTTTTATGAGTGGTGATTGGATTGTAAATCGACACGGTTCTTGGTCGCAGGAAAAGGCTTACGTTACAGGTTTAGAAGCAGCGAATTTAGTGATTTCCTATTTTGCAGAGGGTACTCCAGCTAAGATTATACCTGTGGAAGTGGATGAGACACACATTCAATTAGCAAGAGTTGTTAACAGAACTGCGCGTCAAATTGGCAAATCTATTTTGCCTGAATTTTGGTTACCTTAAATTTAGAAAATCAGTTTCTCCAAGAAACTGGGTCGGTGGGGCAATCAAGAGGAGCTATAATATATTTGTTCTCTAGAAAAGGGAAGTCACAATGGCGGTCAAGCCTATTCCTGACACAGTGATGGAATCTCATGATGTTGGTGCTGTACTGCGCACACTACCTCGCTTGGACATCAATGAGCAAACCACGCCAGAAGAGGCTGGCGCTGCGATGCACGTGCTTACACCATTTAACCAATGTGCGGTTGGAGTAGTTGGCTTTTCGGGTCAAACCCCGTGGGAACGCCACCCGGATGATGAACTTCTACACATTCTGGAGGGCGAGGTTGAGGTCATGATTATCACTGAGAATCAAGTCTATAAAGTAACACTAGGAACTGGTTCCGTATTCGTCGTTCCTCGTACCTTGTGGCATAAACAATTCGCGTTCAAAAGCGTCAGATTGCTGTTCGTTACGTCACAGGAGGGAAACGAGGAATCAACGGCGGAAGACCCACGGACAAAGTGACGATTGCAACACTGGGTCCTTGTAGTTTTATTTATCGCTTCTTGTGATTCCGCATCGCCTTATGAATTTTCTTCCATTTTTCCTTCTCAGCTAAATTGAGTCTTTCGTCTTGTTTGCGAGCGAGGTAGTTGAGTTCCTTCTGCAGCTTTTGGTAGTTTTGAAACCTTTGCAAGTCGAGTCTTCCTTCGTCCAACGCCTGCTGTACCGCGCAACCTGGTTCGTAACTGTGCTGACAATTACGAAAGTGACACTGCTGTGCTAGTGTTTCGATATCTGCAAATGTTTCTTGCAAACCTTCGTCACCCGCCCAAATTTGAATTTCCCTCATTCCTGGGGTATCCATAATTAAGCCGCCGGTTGGTAGTACAATTAACTCTCGATGGGTCGTTGTGTGTTTACCTCGGTCATCACCCTGTCGCACTGGTTGAACAGTTTGAATGGCTGTTCCCATGAGTTGATTGGTGATGGTGGATTTGCCCACGCCAGATGAACCTAGCAAAGCAACCGTTTGTCCAGGTTGGAGGTGTGGCTTTAAAGCATTGAATCCTTGATGGTTGGTCGCACTTAAAACTACAATGGGTACACCAAGAGCGATCGCTTCCACTTCAGTCAAACACTGTTCAACATTGTCACACAAGTCTGCCTTGTTTAAGACAATAACTGGATTTGCACCACTATCCCAAGCCAGAATGAGATAGCGCTCGATTCTTCTGAGGTTGAAATCTCCATCTAATCCAGAGACTAAGAAGACAGTATCAACGTTGGTTGCAACGATTTGTTCTTCTGTTTTAGCACCTGCTATTTTGCGGGAAAATTTGCTTTTTCTGGGCAAAATCTCATGGATAGTTGCTTGCTTTTCGGAATCTCTTGCACGAATGACAACCCAATCCCCTACTGCAGGAAAATCTTTGCTTTGGGAAGCCCGATACCGCAGTTTACCTGTCACTTCTGCTGACAGTTCTCCCTGTTCACTGTAAAGGATGTACGTATTTCTATGTTCAATGGCTACCCTACCAACAGTAAATCCTTCTTGGCGATAGGGTTCAAAGCTGTTAGCAAAAAAATTGCTCCAGCCTAAGCAATCTAAATTCATTTTTTTCCTCAATGTGTGCTACTTGTTTTGCACAAGGTACACAGAGGACTTTTGAGCTTCATTCCTCTAATACAAAGGACTGAACGAGAATCTCTGCGCCTTGTGTTTGATGGTTTGGGGTAGTCAAGATTACCTTGACGGCTAACAATACAGTCATCGCTTTTTCTCCTTACGCGCTTCTTTAAGTTATCAACACTTGCGCTCTTGTCAATTCCGGACGACGAGTAAGCTGTTACGCCTACAAGTTGCACAATGGAGAGTGAGGGAGTGAGGGAGTGAGAGAGTGAGGGAAAGGATTTGACGGTTTTCTTTAAAGTTAAAAAATGCATTTTATAAACGCAACAGCTTACTCTGTCAAGCAGAAATTCAAGTTAAATTTGGGATGCTCCCGTTAAATTTAAGAAATTTAATAAGTTCGATGTTGAAAACCAAAGCGATCGCTTCTGTTGAGAGACAATCTTCTGGCAGTTTTAACTTTCCTCATCATAACAATCAGCTACAATATTTCGGATTTCTTTCGCAGAGATATCTTCTTGGTCAGACTTGGAATAAATTGTTAGTAGTAAAATACTTGTAGGTGATTCGACTTGATAAATCAATCTGTATCCAGCACTCTTACTTTTTTGAATGTTACTATTGCGAATCTTCATCTTATAAACAACATAATCCTCACCAAGATCTCCAATTCTATCTCCTAAAATATTTCCTTGTTGTAATTGCTCAATAATCGGTTGAACATCATATCGAATATTGCGAAATCTTTTAGAAAGTTCGCGCAAATTTTGTTTATATTCAGGAGTGTTTAGCTTTGCTGCATATGCAACCCATCCATACCTTGTTTAATCCATCTCAAGCACTCGTATTCCGATGAAAATAACTTTGGTGCTGCAATATTGTTCAGTGAGTCTGAAGGATAATGGTCATAAAAATATTTTCCAGCCTCTTGAAAGACGATAATTAAGTTGTTGCGGTAAACGTAGCGAAATTTAAAACTATCCCCATGACTAACAAAATCTGAATGTTTCTCAATATGTTCTTTGGCAATGTCAGCAATACTTTCTATACTACTACCATAGATTTCAGCTGGATTTTCTGTTTTGTGAAATTGGCTTTTATGGCTAATTTCTGATAGTAATTTATACGAATAAATATCGTGATTATGAATTGTACTAAAGACAAATGGAATGATGAGATAACCTTTATATGAAACGGAATTCTCATAAAGAAGACGGCTCATCTAACTCTCCTTTGGCTCTTCTACTCAAATTACCACAGTACGCTCACCACAAACTTAACTGATTAGGAGGATTATCAAGGATATTCCAAGGAAGAGGAGGAACTGCTACACCACTCTGTTCCAATAACTTTTGAAAGTAACGCGCTGTATTAGGCGATCGCTCTTCTACAGGACAATGAACAAAGAAGTAAATTTGTGTTTCCTGCTGTAACCACTGCTTAATCTGAGTCACCCACTCTTCCATAAAAGGTTGATTCACTGGTAAGTTGGGATGGGAAATAAACCGAATCAAACTAAAAGGCGCTGTTACGCTAAATTGCACAGGGACTTTGGGTTTATGACGTTCAGATTGTAGTTGTGGATCATCATCTCCGGTGTAGATAGGACGCGAGTCTAGCAATACTCTTCCAACACCAAGCCTTTGCAAAAGTGCTGTCAACTCACCAGTATAAGGTTCTGCAAACCATTCTTGATGGCGAACTTCTAACGCTAAACGAACGCCTGTTTGCTGTAAAGCTTCGAGAAATACGGTAAGGTCATCAATGAGTGTAGGTGCATAACTCGGGGGTAACTGAGCAAAAATAGGTCCAAGACGTTTACCTAAAGGACGCATCCCTTCCAAAAACTTCAAAGCATCAGGAATATGAGGTTGTAGTCGTCCCTTGTGGGTGACATCTCGCGGTAATTTGAGGCAAAATTCAAAACCTTGGGGTGTCTGTGTTGCCCAACGCGTGATAGTTTCCTGATTAGGCACAGCGTAGAAGGTGGTGTTACCTTCAACAGTGGTGAAGCGTCGGCTGTAGAGTTGCAAAAAATCACCTTGGCGAGTGCCTTGAGGGTAAAGTTCGCCTACCCAACCCTTATATGCCCAAACAGCGCAACCAATAAAAAAGTTCACAAGTTATTAAAGAAGAAAAAAGTTGAACTAGTTTTTGTGCAATTTTTTGGTATCTTATGAGAATTTTACAACAAAATGACCAACTAAACTCCAGTTTTTTGATGTCAGGAAAAATTCAAACCTTCACCGCTGAACATCTAGATAAGTGTGCCAATTTGTATGTTGAAGTGTTTAACGGTGAACCTTGGAATGAGCAATGGACTATCGAAACTGCAAGATTGCGGTTGCTTGAAATCCTCAGGGCACTGCTTACCGTTCGCTAAAACTGCTATTTTTACGTTGACAGCAGTGCCCACCTTACAGTTATTGAGAATGGTGCAAGATCTCAGTTAGAGTCATTGGTTGATTAATACACGTAATGGCAATTTGTTAGAATCAATGGCAAGTGTGGTGAGTAACTAGAATGCCTACTGCTGCTCAATTAGAGAGCTTGTACCGTGTTGGCTATCAACTGACATATTTTATGTTTCAGCCCATACATCTCATCTGCGTTGATAACCGAACTCGAAATGTATACATTCTAGCTGGGTATGATGAGGAACTGGAATTCCAAATTACACTAAACGGGGATGTATTCTGATGAGTTATGTTAACTATGAAGCGATGTCTGATACAGAGTTGCGACAATACTTTATCAGTCATCGTGAAGATAAAGTAGCTCTTGAAGCATATCTGGATAGACTTAGTAAATACCCACGCAAAGTCATTGCTACTGTTGATGATCCTGAATTTGATGCCAAAATTCAAGCAGCAATTATTCAGCAGTTACAAGCGAAAAAGAGTGAAGGCGAAACACAATCCTAGAACCGACTCAGCCAATAAGTTGTTTTTCATCATCAAGACTTATAGGCGATTGCTTATCCCTTGGGCGACTCTATCAAGAGCATAACCCAAGGCGAGTACTCCTATTTCAACTGAAACTCATCAAATTTCATAACCTCCGAATCCGGCTTACGTATATCAAAACGATAACTACTGACTGTACCCGAACCTGTGTCAAAGATACTAAAAACCGTGATATCATTACTCGCAATGTAGGGCATCGGTTTACCATTCTCACCCAATAATGGAACAATTGTTGGTACTACAGGTTCTAAACCATAAGGATCACCAAGTTCAACATAATCCTCTTTATAGCCAACAGGAACTTCTCGCTTGTTATCACCCCAAGCAGCACCGTAAGAGTTACCAACATTAGATGTTTCTAAAAACTGCATTCCTGACTGACTACGAAAGCGGTTCCATAAATGGGAATGCCCGTAAAATACTAACTGCACACCAGCGACCTCAAGTAAAGGTACAATATCACGGATGAGGTAATCTGCATCCTTGGGGTACTCGTAACGGATTGCTTTGATATCACCATCAGCATCACGTTCAATGATTTGTACAGGATCTGTATATGCTGGAACAATATTACCACCTAATGTATGGGGCGGATGATGCAACATTACCACCTTGTACGTTGCTTGCTGAAATTCAGAACTGTTGAGTTCTTGTACTAGCCAATTATACTGCGTGCTGCCTTTGGCAATTGGTTCATAAATATGTTGCCCGTAACCCCAATTTTCTGGGGTGTTCAAATCTTTTTCCCGTTCTCGGTATCTACCTCTAGCCTCTGCATCCAAGTGAGGAGTCCGCCACATATTTGTCGCGTACAGGACAACCAAACGCACGTCACCAAAGCTGATCGCGTAGTAAGTTTTTCCACCTTCTTGACTTTGTGGTAAGGTGAAAATCTCTTCGTAGGTATTAGTATTAAAAGAATTATCTTTTAAAGATTCTTGCCCATACAACTTGAGAGCAACAGCACGAGGAATCGTCGCATCAAATTCATCATTGACACTTCCACCTCCATAACCTCCCATAATCTCATGGTTGCCAATGCAAGTAAACATTGGGGCGTGTTGAATGATTTCGCCACCTGTGTAGATTGCCTTGATCTCGTTGTTGTTCATTTCATAGTTAGCATGACCTTGCAAACAGGGAAAGAAAGCACCGCCACGATTGTCATCAAACCATTCTGAGGCGCGATCAGGAATATTGACCAAATCACCAGCGAACCAAACCGCATCAACTCGTCCAATTGTCTCCACTACCTTTTGCAAATTTGCTGCAACCATTGGTTTGATTTGATGATCAGAGGTCAGTAGAATTTTCAATGGTTTACCAGAACTAGGCTTGGGTGCAAGAGTAAACACATTACTACTGACGCTTTCGTCATCTTCCCGCACACTCGTTACATAGTAAGAAACCCGCGTGTCGGGAGTCAAGCCAGTGATCTGGGCTTCGTGTCGCCAAATATGGCGCTGGACAGGATGTTGATAAACCTGTCCATCTTGGGTTTGATTTCCGACTCGTGAGTGTTGGTCTTCGCGTGTGCGCCTAAGTTGGGTAGTTATGGCAATAGCAGTTTGAGCTAAATTCTTACCGTAGGCGACTATATGTCCATAACCAGCAAACTCAGTAAACCACACAACTCGCACTGAAGTTTCTGTTGGAAGTTGCAGAAACGGATCGGTTAGCAACTGGGGTGGTAATGTCATATATTTGATTAGATAAACACACGTTTATCAGATTAAGCCATCTGGGTAAAAGTTAGGGTTAGCAGCGGTTAAGTGTTCAGTTCACAATTATGAACGGGTGAGACACCCATCCCACAAAAGAACCATAAGGCAGACAAGATGTCTGCCCTACAAAAACGAGATTAACTCAACGCTGACTTTAACTCAGTTTTCGCTTTTTCCAACGCCTCTGGTAATTTACTTGCGTCGCGTCCGCCTGCTTGAGCAAGGTTCGGTCTTCCGCCACCGCCACCACCACAAATTTTAGCGATCGCACCAACAAATTTCCCTGCTTGCAAGCCTTTTTTGTTCACCTCTGGACTGAAAGCTGCGACTAGGCTAACTTTTCCTTCTTCTGGAACCGAACCCAGCACAACTGCACCATTGCCAAGTTTTTGCAGCAAGCGTTCGGCTGCGGTTTTTAAAGACTCTGGATCAACGTCTTCCATCTTGGCGACGAGTATTTTATAATCGCCAATAAACTCGACTGTTTGTAGCAAACTATCTGATTTGGCAATAGCAAGTTGTGATTTGAGAGTTTCCAGTTCCTTCTGATTGGTTCTGAGTTCGTTTTGCAGAGTGGTAATTCTGTCGGGGAGTTCTTCGGGTTTTACCTTGAAGCGATCGCTCAAATCTTTCACGACCTTGTCCCGGACATTGAGGTAATCTAGTATCGCAGGACCAGAAACAGCTTCAATTCGCCGCACTCCTGACGCCACGCCAGCTTCAGAGATAATTTTGAAAACGCCGATTTCCGCAGTATTGCCGACATGAGTTCCGCCGCACAGTTCCATTGATACACCAGGAAAGTCAATCACGCGGACTTCTTCGCCGTATTTTTCCCCGAACATCGCAACAGCACCTCTCGCTTTTGCTTCTGCTAAAGGCAAAATTTCCACTTTGGCAGAATGTGCTTGGGCTATCCAAGTGTTCACCTGTTCCTCAATTTGCTGTATTTCTTCTGGTGTTAAAGCACGCGGACAGTTGAAGTCAAACCGTAACCTGTCAAATGAAACGAGAGAACCTGCTTGCGATATAGAGTCATCAACAATTTTCTTCAACGCCGCTTGCAAGAGGTGAGTTGCGGTGTGATTAGCTTGGAGGCGACGACGACAAGCTTTATCAATTTGTGCAGTTACAGCATCTCCTACTCGGATTGTACCGCGTTCGATGCGTCCGAAGTGAACAAAAAAATCAGATTCTTTCTTCACATCGTGAATTGTCACGAGGACACCATCACCAGATAGATAACCGCGATCGCCAATTTGTCCCCCCGACTCTGCATAAAATGGGGTTTGGTCGAGGACAATTTGCACGTCTGTCCCGGCTTCTGCGTCTTCTTGGGAGACACCATCTATTAATAGCACTTCGACTTTGGATGTTGCGACAGGTTGGGTGTATCCCAAGAATTCTGTCGCATGGATGTGTTCCGCCAGCTTATCGAGAGAACCTTGTACTGTTAAGTCGATTGTTTCGTGTGATTCTCTACCGCGTTGTTTCTGCTTTTGCATTTGGACATCAAAACCCGCCTCATCAACAGTGAGGTTGTTTTCAGCAGCAATTTCTTGAGTCAGTTCTAGAGGGAAACCGTAAGTATCGTATAAGGTAAAGGCGCTTTCACCACTAATTTGGGTTTCGCCTTTGCCTTGCACCTGTTGGATAATTTCTGCCAGCAGTTCTTCACCGCGTTCCAAAGTTTTCAGGAAGCGGGACTCTTCTCGTTGCAGTTCTGCTTTGATGGCGTTTTCCCGTTCTCGTACATTGGGGTAAGCTGATTCCGAAAGTGCGATCGCACTTTCAGCAACTTGGGTGGTAAACTCTCCACCAATTCCAATTAATTTTCCATGACGGACAACGCGACGAATGAGGCGACGCAGCACATAACCTCGTCCCACGTTAGAAGCGCGGATTTCATCGGCTATCATGTGAACGACTGCACGAATGTGATCTCCAATCACTTTTAAGGAGACTTTGGTTTTCTCATCAGCTTTGGCGTAGTCTATTCCAGCAATTTCCGCTGCTGTTTTAATAATGGGGAATATTAAATCGGTTTCGTAATTGTTGGGAACGCCTTGGAGGATTTGCGCCATCCTCTCCAAACCCATCCCGGTGTCGATGTTTTTGTTCGCGAGTGGTGTTAAGTTCCCTTCAGCATCCTGGTTGTATTGCATGAAGACGAGATTATAGAGCTCGATAAACCGGGTATCGTCTTCTAAATCTATGTTGTCATCCCCACGTTCGGGGTGAAAATCGTAGTGTATTTCTGAAGATGGACCACAAGGACCAGTAGGACCAGAATTCCAAAAGTTATCTTCCCTCAAACGTTTAATTCTAGCTTCCGGAACACCAATTTTACCACGCCAGATTTCAAAAGCTTCGTCGTCTTCCTCAAAGACAGTAACGACGAGGTGTTCTCTTGGTAAACCAAAGACTTTTGTTGACAACTCCCAACCCCAAGCGATCGCTTGTTCTTTAAAATAGTCCCCAAAGCTGAAGTTCCCCAACATCTCAAAGAACGTGTGATGCCGTTGTGTGCGTCCGACATTTTCGATATCATTGGTACGAATGCATTTTTGGGAAGTGGTCGCACGTTTGAATTCGCTTGTGCGCTGTCCTAGGAAGATGGGTTTAAATGGTACCATCCCCGCAATTGTCAGCAGTACGGTTGGATCTTCTGGTACGAGGGAAGCACTTGGGAGAATTTGGTGTCCCCGTTGGGTGTAGAAGTCAAGGAATAAAGCGCGAATTTCGTTACCGCTCTTGTACTGGGGATGATAAGACATGGGTGCTTACAAAAATAGTGTTAACGAATAAAGTTCTGAGTTCCGAGTCCTGAACAATAAATTATAAGTTCTGAGAAAGTCTTGAGTCATTTTCTCCTAGTTGACATCCTCTCCACCCTATAGAGGGATGGGGATTCCAAGAATCACTTCTTGGATCTCCTGGTTGTTCCCTTACGGGCTTTCGGCACTTGGCTAGACGTTTCCGCCCCCGCTAGTACGCCTGCACAGGCAGTTTCCCTTCCCCGATTGTCCACGGGTACTAAGTTCAATCCACGCAATAACACCATCTCAGCAGCCGCATGATCTCGATGCGTTTGATAGCCACACTCAAGACAATGATGTTTATATATTTTTGCATTTTGTTTCGGTTTGCGACCAGTAACCTTTGCTAAGAGATCAGCGTATGCAGCTATTGTGTCATATACACTCACCTAACTCTGGAATCTAACTCTGGCACCTAACTTTGGTAGGATGAGCGAGCGTGCTGACGATTATTACAATCGAAGCAGAGAAAAAAATCAAAATTCCCTAAAAGAGGTAGATTATGGCGTTAAAACTAACCGTACCGAATATTGCCTGTCAAGATTGTGCAACAACTATTACCGAATCCATTCATACAATGGAACCTGATGCCAAAGTAGGTGTGGATGTGAATGCTAAAACTGTGACTGTAGAATCTGCTGCTTCTGAAGAGTCAATCAAACAGGCAATTGTTTCTGCTGGTTACACGATTGAAGGTTATCAATAACGGTTCATTTACTATACGTAATCAACTGTGTTAGGGGAAGAAGGTTTTTGACACTCCCACGCCTAAAAGAATACTGCTGGCGAATCAGGGGTAAGACCCCACAGACTTGTTCTCAGTCAGAGACTGGGAATACAGTTATCGAGGCTCCGCCTCGCGTTTAGGGGGACCAGAGGCGGAGCCTTCTACTACGGCAGTTACGTAACTTTACTGAGAATTTCTGCAAATTAAAAAGTGTAAATAAATATAAGTAAGGGAGAAGGTTAAAGCTATTTTCTCGTATCTTATTCCTTATTTTTGCTCAAAAAGTTCTTAATTTTGGAAACAATTCCTAGTATATTTTAGAACTAAATTATGAATTTTAGTTCTAAGTATTATAAAAATATCTTTGTAGTCCAAAAAATGTTCAGTATTTTTACTGTTTGAAATCAATGCTCAAAGAGCAGACATTATGTATCAGAAATATAAACAACAGTGATTGTGGTAGTAAAAGTCAACTACCATGAGGTGGAAAAAATGAGAGATTGATGCTAAGGCTAAGAGTAAAACAATTAAAATAGGGAATAGTGAGTGCCCCACGCTGTCAAAAATATGGGCACAATCGGTCATCATAGGGAGTGTCAGTAAATCTACTAGAGTTAAATTCTTAAAGTTGATATAAAGCAAAAACCAGAGCAATGAACATATCTATTCTGGTCTTCGGAGGTGATAATTCTCTCACCAAACTTCCAGATCAGATCCGTAATGCATCTGCGTTTAGCGTAGAAGCGATCGGTAATCTGAGTCAGGCGGTGTCGCGAATCCAAATCACACCGCCTGATGTCATACTGATACAGGCTAGCTCGGATGACAGTATGGAACTCTGCCATTGGTTGAAAGAACAGACAAAGCTATCCTGGATTTACTGTATCCTTTTGGAGGATCGTCCCCAGGTGCTTGCCCTAAGAAGTGAGTGTGGTAGAGAATGGGAGTTGGAGATGGCATCTGCTGCACTACGTCAAGGAGCCGATGCTTACATTTGGCAGCTACCAAAGGAAAAAACAGACTATCTCCCACCAGAAAAAACTGCCAATGAGCAGTTACTACTAGCTCATTTAACTGTAGGCTTGCGTAAGGCACAGAAATATCGTGATTTGCTGCGGACAAATGACTTGTTGTCAGCCATAGCCTTATTTGATTCGTTAACAGAATGGAATAATCGCCGTGCTTTGGAGTGGGACTTACCCAGGCAAATAGAAAAAGCCCGTAGTCATGAAACTCCACTCTCGTTAATTATTCTAGATGTGGACCATTTTAAAAAAGTGAACGATAGCTATGGACATTTGGTTGGCGATCGCGTGTTGCAGTTACTGTGTCACCGTCTACGCCATAATCTGCGGTTTCAAGATACTCCATTCCGCTATGGTGGAGAGGAATTTGTGATTGTTTTGACCAACACCAACTGCGATGAAGCACTCGTCGTGGCACGTCGTCTCAATCGTGTCGTCGGTGAAGAACCATTTGCAATTAATAGCCAACTCACTATCAATGTTACAATCAGTCTGGGGACAGCTTGTCTACAACCAGAAGATGATGGCAACGGAATCAGCTTGTTAGAACGTGCTGATCAACACCTCCTGCAGGCTAAAGCTGCTGGACGCAATTGTGCCATTGGTTGCAGTGGTTACATGTTCCATCTAGAATGCAGCAAGAGTACTGCCGCTCATCTTCGATGTCCCAGTATGGGCAATAGCCGCCAATAAGAAAACTGAGCGTTCAGGGTATTTCTTCACAAACCTCCACAATTGCATGAGTGCATTCTGCTACTGAAGCACGTTCTCGCATAGCCTTCACTAAGGCTTGATATGCCAACCAGTTTTCTTGCAAGAGAGTTTTGGCTTGAAGGATGCAAAAGCGCTGTTTCTGTTCACCAGATGATGCAGAAAAACCTAAATTTGTCAATACCATTGATAGCTTGCTTTTATCATCAGCTCCTCCCTCCGAGTTTTCGTAAACCAGTGTTTCAGCAGCAATACCTGCCATCCAAATGGTGCAGTAACGGTCTAGCATTTGAGCACTGATTGTACCTCGTTCTAGTTGGGATGCTAATTCGCCATCGTCAAAACTCACGCCACCTAGTCCTGGTTGTCTTTGTTTGAGTGCTTCCCAAGCACTTAAAGTATAAGTCATAACCGGAACACCTAGCAGGTAAGCGACGATAAAATGTCCTGCTTCGTGGTGAATAATGCGTTCTCTGTGTTCCGGAGAAAAACCAGCTATCCAATCTAACAGTAAATTTCCACCTTTGCCTTGTAAACTAAATGCATCAAAAGTTGCAATTCCCAAAACGGTAAAGGTCAGTGTAGCCGGGATTGTGGGTGACAAGTGAACCAACGGTCCTAAAAGGCTAGAAATCGTCATTATAAAAACAGATATTGCTATTAAGTTTAGGGCTGTTTTGCTCATACCAAAGATAGTTCAGCTTAATCTTTCTTAATTCTTTTTTAATTATGATAGAACCAGCCCTTTCAAGGTGGGTAAAAATTTTATTAGAGACGTAGCATGACGTCTCTACACTCTTTAACCTCTTGATCCTGTGTTCTGGAGTGCCTGGTGTGGTTAAATAAAATACTTTTTAACCGCACCAGACACAGAGAATGCACCAGAGAAAAGAAGAGATTTCATGGTTACCAAAAAAGATTTCAGGCATCAGGCATAAGGTATCAGGTTTTTGGTAAGTTAATTGGTCTAAAGCTCTCCGTCCCTTGCGCGTGCCCTTAGAGGATGTTGACTCCAGAGAGAACCCATGTAAAGAAGAGCAAGGATGCGCTGGAGTGCCATCTGCTGCCCTTGAGCAATTAATTCAGCTTCTTTGCGCTGGTTGATGTCTTGCACAATGGCAAGGAGATAAGCAGGGTTTTCCTTGGCATCGCGGACGAGTGAAAGGGACAGGTTTGCCCAGAGCCAGGAGCCATCTTTGCGAATGTAGCGCTTCTCGGTGTGGTAAGCAGACAGTTCACCGTTGATTAAGCGCTGCACCGAGGCGAGATTGTCCGCTAGGGTGTCGGGGTTGCCAATTCTGCGGCGCGGTCTGGCGCGGCTTTTGCTTGGGCTTGCAGGGTGGTGAGGCGATCGCATAGTTGTGCCAACTATTGTTAATCGCTGGTCGTAGTCCTCCTGGCTTGCACCTCACTTAACTCTATCATGGGCTTGTGAATTACCTCATTCTCAACAAGCCCTGCTTTTTGCTGTGAGCAATTACACGGAATCTAAAGCTTCTGGACAGAACGCTTGGGCATTTTGGTTATTAGTCATGACATCAGGCTGCTTACGCGCCTATGTGATCGTTGGATTGATTTAAAACCGCGCGAAGTTTGACAGTATGTCTTTTGACTCCAGGTGCAATGAACAAGAGAATTATGAAGTAGATTCTACCGAATAAGCCTTTTTTGTAGACACAGAACACAGAATGAAAAAAATTCTTTCAGTATTGTTGCTGGGCATAGCAATTTTCACGCTCGCCTTCAATCGTCCAGCTCTTGCAGGAGATGCAGCTAAAGGAGCGAAAATCTTTAGTGCTAATTGCGCTCAGTGTCATGCGGGTGGGAAGAACCTAGTTAACGCTGCCAAAACCCTAAAAAAAGAGGCTTTGGAAAAGTTTGGGATGTACTCAGAAGAAGCTATTATCGCCCAAGTGACAAAAGGTAAAGGTGCCATGCCCGCCTTCAAAGGTCGTTTGAAACCTGAGCAAATTGAAGATGTCACAGCATACGTGCTGGGAAAAGCTGATAAGGGATGGAAGTAAAGCCCAAATCAGACTGTTATTGCTGTAAATAAGCTGTCATGCATATAAGAATGCACACAGCTAGGGACTAGACGACTCGCGCTGACTGATTTTTTCCGAATTGAATGAGCGTAAAGTGCGTGCTTTGAGGGCATATTTTGAATTGTTTAGTAGGTAGGGCATATACCTTACCTACTGCTCTTGTTGTGCTAGCAACGTGAGAAACACTTATGAACAGCTTGTTTGAATTGATTCTCAATTTTGGTATTGCTGTTGCACTCGCCTGTTGTTTTCTCGCTTCACCTTTATACTCATCACGTAACCCCAGCACCAATATCACAGCAAGCGACTTTTTCAAGTTGGGGGTAGAAAAGATGCAAGTGACTTTCAATCAGCTGCGTCTTCGCGGTTTGTATTCATCCAAACAGGAGATAAAGCCTCTACATCTATCTCCTTTGTTTCACCCTCTTCAGTATTTTTAAAAAGTACTGTAAATGCACCTGCACCCAATCTATCTTGGGGAAATATCCGGTAACAAGACACAGAAGTTAAATGCGACTGATAATCTTGTAAATGACTAATCTCAACTGCCTGAAACTGAGGAAATCTTTCTAAAAACCATTCACAAACTTCCTCATTTTCCTCAAGAGAATAAGTGCAAGTCATATAAGCAAGATATCCTTGAGGTGCAACAATATGAGCAGAATTGGCTATGATTCTCTTTTGCCGATTCGCACTTTTATTAATAGCAGTCGGATGAAAACATCCAGGTGCTTTTTCACCTTTAGCAAGTAAAGATTGCCCTGTACAAGGGGCATCTACTATAACTAAATCACTGTATAAAGGTATCATTTCAGCAAAAATACTAGAATCTTTATTAACGACGACAGAGAGGTTAATCTGACAACGTTTTAAGTTAGAAATTAACATTCCTAAACGTTTACCAATGACTTCGTTAGTTATTAATAATTCAGGTTGTAAACTTTTCCAAGCGAAGACACTTTTTCCTCCTGGTGCAGCACACATATCAAAAACTAACTTAACAGGGCTAGGAATTGTTAACAAAATAGAAGCTGCGAACACAGAAGAAAAATCTAGACAATAAAAATATCCTTGTTTATGTAGGGGATGTTGACCAGGTTTTTCTCCAAGTAATAAACGGTCTATAAATTGCGGTTGCCAAGTCGTTGGTGTTTCGACAGGAAAGGGAGAAGATTCAGGTTTTTCTTGACACCAAAGAATGCAGGGATGGAAAGGTTTGGGATTCATTAAAGCCTCCACAAATCTCTCCTGTTCATCTGGAGCTTCAAACAAACGACGCGAAAGTTTAAGTAATAAGTTAGATGCTTTTTCCATAATATTTGGTCAATAAGATAGCAGTCCTATTTGATATCATGTCCGGTTGATTAGTTGTGCGGGATTTATAAGCAATTAACCGGACATGATATGAGTTGTGAAATCTTGGCAAGAGATGAGGAGGATGAGGAAGCATCTCCCTCATCCTCCCCAGATGAGTGTTCACAAATCATTTAGGATTACTATAACAACAGGTGGATTCAATCTTTATGCCCATGCTGCCATGCTGCACCAAATGCTGCACCAAACGCCGCCCCAGCTCCAGCTACCAAACCAGTGCTCATTCCCTTGATAGTTCTGGTTATTTGGTCTTGGGTTAGACATTCACTCGTAACTGTGCTAGCTTGCAAACACCAATTGCCCTCTGCCCAACTTGCGATACCTCCTACAATAACACCAGCTAAACTACAGGACACAACAAGGAGCAAAAGGCGTTTCGTTTCTATTTCTTTAGGCAGTTGCATAAAATTTCGCAGATGGTAAATAGTCCAAAACTACTTTACACATCCACGTTGCTCTTGTCAGCTGAGGTATAAAACTCTTTATCATTTTCAAACCGATTGATAAGTACCTCCGCTAAACCCGGTGAAGAGTGTCGCCCGAAAAGTTCCTTGCAACTACGCTTGCAGGTTTGAGGTGAGACGGCTATGGTTGTGGCAAGTTTTTGGGGTACTGAACCTAAGCCTGTTGAAGTGAAGATTGCTACAACGGTTTTAGAAAAACTCCCTCCACTTAGCATTCATGGAATGTCCGGTTGGCGGGTTGAAACAGTCTGTTCTGTGCGCCCAAAAGAATTCCTAAATACAGAATGGCAAGTTAATTACCACACTCTTGATGTTTACAAACCTCATGTCAAGCTACGTCAAAATCTCAGCCATATCATTGTATAGTTATCTCGATAAAGTCCTCTCACCTTACCAGTTGACAAAAGAAGTAGAAAGGGCACTGAAGACGCATCTAGTAGAGGCTAATCTTTGTGGAATGGACTCTCACGGTTTGCAGCAAATTATTGGTTATGTCAAAAGTCTGCAAAGTGGGCGAATCAACCCTCAGCCTCGGTTGCGCCTGAATTCAGAACGCCCGACTATGATTCGGATTGATGCCGATCGCAGTCTCGGACATTATGCGGGGCGAGTGGCGATGGATACAGCCATTGCAGCTGCACGTCAGTTTGGCATGGCAGTTGTTGGCGTGAGCAACAGCAATCACTTTGGCATGGCAGGTTACTATACTCGTATGGCGGCTGAGGCAGGAATGATTGGTTTTGCTACCAGTGATACTAATGCTGTAGACCTTGCTCCCTACGGAGGAAAGAAAGCAAAACTTGGTAACAATCCGATTTCCTGGGGAATCCCGACAGGGACACCACAACCCGTCATTTTGGATATAGCAGCAGGAATAGTGATTGGTAGTAATTTTAAGCACTTTGTTTCTCAGGATTTACCACTAGCATTGGATTGGGGATTAACGGAAGCAGGAGAACCAACTGACGACCCGAAGCAGGTGGTGGTAAATTTGCCAGCTTGTTATAAAGGTTCTGGGTTGGCGTTCGTTGCAGATTTGTTATGTGGTCCACTGTTGAATACCGCAGCAGCAATGTTTAAGGACAAGACAATTCATGACGCTGCCAATGGTACAGGACATTTATTTTGGGTGCTAGATGTAGAGGCTTGGACGAAGCGAGAGGAGTTTGAGCAACGAGTGCAAAGTGCGATCGCCTCCCTCAAGGATACCCCCCGCCTCGACCCCAAACAACCTATCTATTATCCAGGTGAACTAGAAGCCATAACTCGCGAAGAACGTCTATTGACGGGTATTCCCATACCTCAAGCTTTAATTGATGATTTGGCAGTTTATTTTGGGGAAGATTGCTTTTCTTGCTTTTCTAAGTTAGGTAGTTAGATTTCAGAACAAAACTGTGTTATTTGAGTGCTTCTAGCAAAGCTTCTATCGCTCGTTCTTTTTGAGGGTCTGCACCTTGAGCGTATTCTAATGAAAATGGAACGTTAATATTAGGTGTGACTCCTTTTCCTTCCAACCGTTGTGTTTCGTTGAGAAACACATTTGAAACTGCTAAATAAAGGAAGCTACCATCAGGCATAAGAAAAGGACGACCAGCAACCACTGCTCCTGTTGTCTTAGAACCAACTACAAGTCCTATTTTGTGTTGCCCGAAGGCATAAGCCAAAATTTCTTTACTACTTCTGCTCCCCTCATTTATGACCATAATTACAGGTTTTTTCCATTGAGAAATATAAGTATATCTTTTACCATTGCGAGGGACACTAGTCACACTAGGACCTTCTTTTGCAGTGAATATGTTGAGATAACCAATATCTCCTCCACCCCAGCCATCTCGTAAATCTAAAACCAACGCTTGTGCATCTCTGAGGCGACCGTATATTAAGTCTTCTCGTAATTTTTCCTGATCTGGCTCAGCGGCGTTTGACCAGATATGAACATAGCCAATTTTCTTGCCGTTCCGTTGAATAACCTGGGTACTAGTTTGCTGAGCCTCCAGAAACATGGTCGTTGCGTCGAACATTTTGGGAGTCACAGCAATTTTTTCTTGGCTGTTAGCGTCAGGCGTTCTCTGAATCAACAAAGTGACTTTCTGACCTGCTTTACCTGCAAAAGATTGTATCGGTTGATAAGGACGACCTTCTACACTCAGCAATTGGTCGCCCACTTTTAATCCAGCTTTTGCAGCCGGACTCCCATCTAGAATGGCACTGACAAAAGTTTTACCGTTGATATCTTTAGTGAACACGCCAATACCACTGTATTCAATCTTGCCCTTTGGGAAAAACTTTCTTAACTGCTTCTGGAACTCAGGGTTCCTTGCCTGAAAAATCCCCAAAAGCTGATAATATGCTGGCTCATCTTGAGTGTAGAATCGGGTGTGAGAAGTTCGCAATTCAGAAAGCATCTGATTGAGAAGCGGAGCAACTTCTTGGATAGACTTGGTTCGCGCTGCTTGAGGTTCATACTTTTGCCGCATGGCTTTCCAGTCCACTCCATTAAATTTTGGGTCGTAAAAGTTTTCGTTGACAGTTTGCCAGACTTGTTCAAAAACTTTTGTCTCAGGTTTTGCCAGAGTTTTAGGCAATGGCGAAGTCAACCAGAGAAGGAGCAATACTGAGACAGTTATCAGAATTGCCGTCGCAAATCTATTTAACCTCGGGATGACAAGTCTTTTCATCGTGTCTCCTTATTGTTCATTTAGAGTAGATGCGCTGTAGAGACGTCACATACTACGTCTCTTTGTTAGATTGATTAGACAACGCTGATTGAAGAAAATCCTCTGCTATTAGTTCCGCTTTTTGCCAAAACGTTTAATCAACAACTCTACCTCTGGTAGCTTCATCAAACTAACCAATACTGCAAAGACCCTTAATCCAACACTTCCAGCAAGACTCAATTGCAACAATTGCTTCAGTGTTCCTTCGCTACCCCAAAGAACTTCATAGCCCCAGCTTGTCAACCAACAGGCAATACCTGCCACTCCACTGGCACCAATCAAACTCAGTATCGGCAAACTCCATTCCTGCAAGGCTAAGCCATCAAATCTGCGATGTAAGTACCACAACATAATTACCATTGCTGTCAGATTCACTCCCATTGAGGCGAGAACTAAACCTGGTGCCTTTAGCAAGTGAGCGCTTCATGATGCATTATTTTAGATATCGCTTTTTTGATAATATTTTTTTATCACCTACTTTATGGTAGATAAAATGATTTTTTATGTAAAATTTATCTTTTTTGACTACATTTTCAGATATTTTTTCTCTAAAAGCTTTACTTTACAGAGATTATACCCTGCTCTTAAGTTATTTATGACACATCTCAAAAATATATTTTTTTGATAAAGGAACGTAGAAATAGAATCTTTTTCTGGCTAAAAAAATGACAAAATTAATTGACAACGCTGATTGCTGACTTAACTCACAAAAGTCATTTTGTGCCTATTTCTAGGTTGAAACATCTGTGCTCCATTTGCAGAAGTTTTTCTTGGAGATTTACCTGTTTACAGAGGGAGTTATTCCTGATGCTAATTCATTCAAGGACTATAAGATTTGGGACGACACAAGTTTGACCGTCTGAAAGTGTTGCTTTGCAATACTTGGTGAATACTCAAATCTCAAAAATATCCGCTCATACAATATTACCCTGCAAAACCTAGGTTTCAGGATTTGAAGTAACGAGGTATAACCCATTGATGAGACTTCTAAAACAATCACCTCTTCTAGCAGCTCAAGTTGTCATGCTAGGAATTTTTCCTACAGCAGTGCTGGCATCAACTTTCAAACTAGAGGAAGCGACCATTCCTGATGTCAATGCAGCATTTGAGGCAGGTACTTTAACAAGTCAAGAACTCACACAAATGTACCTTGACCGAATTGCCACATACGACCAAGCAGGACCAAAGCTAAATTCCATTGGTTTCCTCAATCCAAACGTGCTACAGGAAGCAGCACAGCTAGATGCGCTGCGTACTCAAGGCACTATTCTCGGTCCACTGCACGGTATACCAGTGGTTGTGAAAGACTCGTATAACGTTAAGGGTTTGCCAACAACCAACGGCGTTGAGGCTTTCAAGTCGCTCATCGCGACGGAAGACGCCTTTGCTGTTAAGAAGCTTAAGCAAGCCGGAGCAGTCATCCTGGGTAAGGCAAACATGAGTACTTGGGCTTTTTCTTACGATGGGGTGAGCGAGGCATACGGTTCGGTTATCAACCCTTATGCGCCAGACCGCACACCTGGCGGTTCCAGCAGTGGATCGGCAGTATCGGTAGCAGCTAACCTGACGATACTTGCTATGGGTGGCGAGACTGGCGGCTCGATCCGCGTACCTAGCACCCACAACGCTCTGGTCGGTCTTAAACCCACTGCTGGTCTCATCTCTGTCGATGGTATCTGGCCCCTAACACCAGAGCGGGACGTAATTGGTCCGATGGCTAGAACGGTTGCAGACGTCGCCATTGCGATGGATACGCTGGTTGACTTCGACCCAAACAACATCTGGAATCCTTACATTCCGGGCAACATCCGTCCTAATTCCTACATTAATTTCCTTGACGACACTTCGCTCCAAGGTAAAACACTGGGTTTACCCCGACCTTACATTGGTAAGGGCGATCCCGAAAAGGGGGAAAGCTATCCCATAGATCCGCAGATCGCCGCAGCGTTTGAGCAAGCCAAGATGGCATTAGAAGCGCAAGGAGCAAAGCTAGTTGAGGTTGACATTCCTGCTCACAAAACTTGGTTTATTGATGTTGGTCCGGAAGACTACCCCAGATCCAACAAGCGGGTGGATCAGAATCGGGCGTACTATTACGAACAACTCATCAAGGAGTACAACGACGACGAAATTAAATCGTTCGTTGACTTGCTCAATATTATCCCAGAGGATAACTTAAACTACTCATACATCAAGAATATTGCCGAAGTCATCGCCGCTGGAGAAGCCAAGCCGTGGGAGGAGCTTCCAGAAGTAGCCCAAGCACTGCAAGCTCTCGCCAGGCTCCGGACAGAAGAGTATGAGGACTTTATGACAGCGAACAGCATTGATGCCTTCGTCTTCCCAACGCTCAACTACCTTGCGCCACCACAGGGAGATGCAGGAGAAGGGGTCTACGAAATCTACGGTAGTCTTCCTGCACGGTTCGAGGCAAACATCCTCGGTTTGCCAGCTATTACAGTCCCAATGGGATTCTCGGTTGAAGGAATTCCCATGTCTTTGGAGTTCTTGGGCAACTACTTTGGCGAAGCGGAAATTATCAGTTACGCATACGACTACGAGCGTGCCACAAAGCTTCGCCGTCCTCCTGTACTTGTGCCTGAGCCTACTACAGTACCTGCTCTGGTGTTACTTGGTTTGGGATTCCTCATCTTTAGGCTCAAGCGTCGGCACCGCATCAAAAGGGATTGCTGGACTGTACACTACGAGCAAGTTCTTATCTTTCTTTTGTCACTCTAGGCAGAGGAAAAAGAGAAATAGTTTGACCAAAGGGATAAAAACAGATGATTGTGCAAGGTATTCATGATGTTAATCAGGTAAGAAAATCCCAGAGAAAGTTTGGGAATAGAAAATACTTTGAGCCAAGGTTTAATCAAATTGAAAAGGACGAAAGGTTGAACGATAAGACGCAAATTATTCAAGATATTCTTCCAACCATAATTTTTATTCCACAAAGAATGTTCCGCAAATATTTGAAGAATATAGCTGTGAGAGTCGTGAAAGACACTTGAATGAAGACTGACCATAAGATAAGTACTACAAACTATGTAACCGTTCACGGGGGGTAGAACGGTTACGATTGCACAATACTCGTCCACAAATTTAATGCTGGGTTTGGGACTTCTCGGCTGTGTCATCGTCCCCTCCTGGCTTGATTTTACTCTTCCCGGAGTGACAAAAGAAAGATTATTACGAAAGATAAAAATGCACTCTCAGAGTATATAGCGTTTCCCACTTGAGTGAGGTACAAGAAGAAAGAATTAACCGCAGATGAACGCAGATAGACGCAGATAAATTTGTACCTCATCTGAATGAGAACCGCTATATATCAATTCGTTAATGGATGAGTGCACTATAACTGCAATGAATCTATGGGGCTTGCCATACCTAGCTTTGCTTGGGGAGCATCCCAAATTTTCACAAATACTCTGCCTTCGTTGTAGCAACTGCCGTCCAGGTTTCTAGCCTGTAGGTGTTTTTGCATGCATTGGGATGCTCCTTTCTCAAGAGTGGATAAGGACAACTTGCATTACACATTAAACCGGAATAACATCACGTCGCCTTCTTGCACAACGTAATCTTTTCCTTCACTGCGAACTAGCCCTTTCTCTTTAGCAGCATTCATTGAACCAGTTGTGGCTAAATCATTATAAGCAACAGTCTCAGCCCGAATAAATCCACGTTCAAAATCGCTGTGAATTACACCGGCTGCTTGCGGCGCTGACATTCCTGCTGTAATCGTCCAAGCACGAGTTTCTTTTTCCCCAGTGGTGAAATAAGTACGCAAACCTAATAGAGTATAAGTGGCGCGAATTAAGGATTTTAAACCGCCTTCTTCTACACCGAAAGATGCCAAGAATTCAGCCCGTTCTTCCTCCGGTAATTCAACTAATTCCGATTCAACCTGTGCAGAAACAACCACAACTTGTGCATTTTCAGCCGATGCAATTTGCCGCACTTTCTCTACGTATTCATTACCTGTTGCCAAGTCATCCTCAGAAACATTTGTAGCATAGATAATCGGCTTAAGAGTGAGCAGTTCTAGTGGTTTAATAATCTCGGCTTCTTCTTCGGTCAAACTAACTTGCCGTACTGATTTCCCTTCATTTAATGCAGCAGCTAATTTTTCCAGCAATACTAATTCAATCTGTCCTTCTTTGCTAGTACGGGCTTGTTTGCGGGTGCGTTCAATCCGGCGCTCAATTTGTGCCAAATCTGCTAAACCAAGCTCTAAATTGATGATTTCAATATCTCGCGCTGGGTCAACTGAACCAGCAACGTGAATGATATCATCATTCTCAAAACAACGCACAACATGAACAATCGCATCAACTTCCCGGATGTGAGACAGAAATTGATTACCCAATCCCTCGCCCTTACTGGCACCCTTAACCAAACCGGCAATATCGACAAACTCAACACGCGCCGGAACAATTTGTTTTGAGGAGGAAATCTTCGATAAAACATCTAACCGCTCATCCGGCACAGAGACAACGCCGACATTCGGTTCTATAGTACAGAAAGGGAAGTTGGCTGCTTCTGCCTTGGCATTAGCTACCAAGGCATTAAACAAAGTCGATTTTCCAACGTTAGGGAGTCCGACAATTCCGGCTCGTAGCATTTTAGATTTAAAATTTTGGATTTGGTACCAAACGTTATCTTAAAACTACCAGCAAAGAGTTTCAAACAGGTCCAGGAACTGTTTGAGGAATTGGTGCTGGAACAGGCTGGGGAATGGGAGTCGGTACAGGTTCTGGAACTGGCGCTGGAACAGGTTCGGGGACAGGTGTTGGTATAGGCTGGGGAATCCTTGGTTCTGGTGATGGATTGGGATTTGGTAGCGGATTTGGTGATGGATCAGGAATCAGTGGTTCGTTGGGTAAGGGTCCAGGATTAGGATAAATCATGGTGTGTCTACTTAAACTATTCGACTTTACCAACCTAGATAACAACAGATGCTACTGACATCTTCCGATATAGCTATTTGCAACGGATGAAATTTGCAACGGATGAAATAACTGATGTAACAGATAAATTATCTGTGTTTGTCTGCGTGCATCTGCGGTTCCAAATACCTTTAAATTAGATTTTTGCAAGAAATCTAATATCACAGAGTCATTCATCCACTACATCTGCTACAAAATCCGTTGCCAAAATGCTCAATCAAAACCAAACACCCTTATTAGACACCTTAGAAGTCTGTGCAAAACGTCCTCATGCTCCTTTTTACACCCCAGGGCACAAGCGAGGACAGGGGATTTCTCAATCCTTAACTGATGTTTTGGGCAAAGCAGTGTTCCGCGCTGACTTGCCAGAATTAGCTGAATTAGACAACCTTTTTGCACCAAGTGGCGTTATTCAGCAAGCGCAGCAACTCGCAGCTCAAGCCTTTGGCGCTTCACAGACTTGGTTTCTTGTCAATGGTTCTACCTGCGGAATTGAAGCAGCAATTCTTGCAACTTGCGGCACAGGAGATAAAATTATTCTGCCTCGGAATGTTCATTCCTCTGCGATCGCAGGTTTAATTCTCTCTGGCGCTATCCCCATTTTTGTTCATCCAGAATATGATCCACTTTTAGATATTGCCCACAGTATCACTCCCAAAGCTGTACAAGCTGCGCTACAACAGCATCCCGACGCAAAAGCAGTGTTGATGGTTTACCCCACATATTACGGTGTATGTGGAAATGTAAAGGCGATAGCATCGCTGCTGCGCTCCGCGCAGAACGCATCGCTGCTCGCATCTCTCGCCCACCAATACAATATCCCCTTAATTGTGGACGAAGCACATGGCGCACACTTCGCCTTTCATCCCCAACTACCCACTCCAGCTTTAGCCGCCGGTGCTGACTTAAGCGTACAATCTATTCACAAAGTCCTAGGCGCATTGACTCAAGCATCAATGTTGCATGTTCAAGGTAACAGGATAGATATTGACCGTGTCAGTAAAGCCTTGCAACTCGTACAATCCACCAGTCCTAGTTATTTACTCTTAGCTTCCCTGGATGCAGCACGTCAACAAATGGCGCTTTACGGTAAAGAGTTGATGTCTCGCACATTGGAACTAGCCCAAGAAGCGAGAACCCGTATCAGCCAAATTCCCGGTTTATCGGTTTTAGAAATCCCTCTTGATGAGGAGTCACCTGGCTTCGTTGCTTTAGATAAAACGCGATTAACTGTTACTGTTTCTGGCTTGGGTTTGACTGGCTTTGAAGCTGAGGAAATTCTGAATGACAAGCTGGGTGTGACTGCTGAATTTTCCTCGCTACAACATCTCACTTTTATTATCAGTTTGGGTAACAATCAAAAGGATATTGAACAATTAGTGCAAGCTTTTATTATCCTCAGTCAAGAGTATCGAAAAACTCCATCTTCTGTCTACTCTCTGTTAATGAGGAGAGGAAAGGAGTTGTTTAGTATAACAGAAAAAAACATACATATTTCGCCTCGTGAAGCTTTTTTTGCTGCTACAGAAACTTTGCCGTTAAAAGAAAGTTCAGAACGTACTTGTGCGGAAATCATTTGTCCATATCCACCAGGAATTCCTATCTTAATGCCTGGAGAAATTATTTCTCCATTTACTTTAGAGTATTTACAAAATATTCAGGAATTGGGTGGATTTATTAGCGGTTGTGCTGATACAAGTTTAAGAACGTTAAAGGTAGTGAAAAATCGCCCCTCAGACTAGAAGTCTGGGGCTACACAAACGAAGCCTTAAAATTAGTCCACGTAGGTGGATTTCGCTTGTGTAGCTGCGATTTCGCTCGATACTGTTGGCGAATTAATGAGGGGTGTGAACCATCACCCCTATTGACACAGAAATTGCTTAGAGAAAAAATGAGTCTGATTTTCCGCCTTGGCGCTCACCGACACTGGCTGCTGTGATCAACACCCGTAGCACTAAACCCAAGGTTTAAAAAAGCTTTTATGTTTGAGCCAATTTGTCAGAGGGACTAGGCAAGAAACCTCCGTCTCGCAGTTCCCTTACACTATCCTTAATAGCTTGAATAATACAATCAATATCTTCATCTGTATGGGCTGTGGATAAGTAATGACCAGTTCCTCCCAAAAAGTGGATTCCTCTGTCGAGCAGATGATAGCATAACAATTGCAGAGTCATTGAGGCAGTAGGATTTCCTGCAGACAAAAGATTCTTTGAGGAAGCAGGAGCAAAGAGCGAGCCAAAATTCGCAAGCCTGATAGGTACTTCATCAGCCTCAAAGTAAGTATTCAGCGTTTTGATAAACTGTGATGTGCGTTGATTCAACTGTTGCTGAAGAGTCGGTCCTTCAGTCTTAAGACGCTGAAGTAGAACTCGTGCAGCAGCCATAGCTAACGGATGCTTACAGAAGGTGCTACCAAAAAATGTCATTTCCACATGAGGAAAAGATGCATCTCCATAATTCCACATGCCGCCGTCGATTCTATCCATGTAAGCAGCTTTACCAGCGATAATGCCTATCGGCATACCGCCACCGGCAATCTTTCCATAAGTAGCTATATCAGCTTCAATACCAAACCAAGCCTGCGCGCCACCCGGATGAATCCTAAAACCAGTAATCACTTCATCAAAGATGAAGACTATCCCTGATTCTTTTGTTAATTGCCTCAGTTGCTGGAGAAACTCTTTAGGCTGTAAATCTGGTCGCCTTCTCTGTACAGGTTCAACGATAACAGCTGCTAATTCCTGCTCATGGGCTTTTATTATTTCAAGAGACTGAGGATTTCCATAGTCGAGAACTAAAATGTCTTCAGCAATATTTGGCGGCACTCCTGGATACTCTGGCACTGCACGTCCATTGCCGTCTGCTTTCTGTGCTTTAACTAGAGTGCCATCAAAATGTCCATGATAAGAGTTAGAAAATCGGACAATCTTGTAGCGACCTGTTGCTGCTCGTGCTATGCGTATGGCTCCCATCACAGCTTCTGTACCTATATTGGCAAAAGTCACTCGCTCCATCCCTGTGAGTTCACTAACTAACTGGGCAACTTCACCAGCAAGATCTGATTGTGGTCCGATGTGTATGCCTTGTTCTAGTCTCTCTTCTAGAGCTTTCTTGATAAAGGGGGGATTATGACCAAAGAGATTCACCCCAAAACCCATTTCTAAATCTATATATTCGTTGCCATCAATATCCCACATTCTAGAACCCGAAGCGTGCTTACCAATGATGGGATAGGCCATCTCTTTTAGGAGAGAGTAAGGTCCTACGGAACCTCTTAGGTCAGCCAGAACTGGACAATAAGCTTGCGTGAGTTGTTTTGAGGTTTTTGTGCGCTTGGTGTAGCGTGCAATTAAAGTTTCTAAATGTTTTTGTTGACGAGAATTCAGACCTTCTGTTGATATCTGCTTGGAAGATTGTATTGAATCAATCTGCGACTGAGCTTCTTGTAAGTTAGATTCTTGAGTTTTCATGAAATTTATATTTCCTGACTTGAGTGTAAAGGATGACGATTCAAATAAAAGACTTTTCTTACCTCTTTGGCTATACGCTGGTCTAGATCATAGTCTGTAAATTTCAACAGAAATAATTCATAAAAATAAACCCATTCTTACCTATTTTTTTTAACTTGGTTTCCGACAAACAAAGCAGACCATGTCAGCCTCTGGTATTAATACTAAATCAAGTTTTAAATCATAGACAATTATTTCTGTAAACCCGACATTTTCTAGAGATGATTGGATGTCATTCTTGGAATAGCCAATCACTGAAAAACTAGTATCTAGACGTTTCCAGCAATCTCTTTCTCTTAACTGAAATGTCGTTACAAAAACTCGACATTCTTTGCTTTCTGGATGATAACTGTTTTTCATAGCCCAAGCATAGTCATCCTTAACATCGCCTAAAACACGACCGTTCAAAGTGGAACTATATGCGTCTTCTAGACGTAAGTCGAATACAAATATACCGTTGCTATGAAGTGCGCTGTATACGTTGTGAAAAGTACGTGTTAATTCTGACAAGTTCCGAATGTGATTGAAACCCAAACCCATTGAAGCAACTGCATGGAAAGTAGGCGGTAATTCAAAGAAGCGCACATCACCAAGAATCAATTTACAATTAGGTGCATTCTCACGAGCATATTCCAACATTCTCTGGGAGCGATCAATTCCAGTCACCTGATAACCTTTATTTAGTAGCCATTGTGATAGTTGCCCTGTCCCACAACAGAGGTCGAGGATATTCGCTTCTTCAGGAATGTAAGGTAATAGTAATTTTTCCAAGGTTGGCAAGGCTATTTTGTTGTAACTTGGTCCCAAAGACTCGTTATATATTCGGGCAAATGGTTCATCAAATTTGTTATAGCTAGTTGCTGAAGACGAAGACATAAAAGATTTATCCTTGCTTTACGTATTGCTTTGCAAGCCTATCATTACCAACGCAATGAAAAATGATTTATTCAGAACTATGACCAAAAAACTAGGTTTCGTTGGGCTGCAATAAGTAAATTTTGGTTTGAAAAGACGTAAAAACTGGCTTTCTCAGTCTCGCGTTTTATTAATGAATCGATGTTCTAGTGTTAGAGCAAACCAACAGCCAATAGAGCTTTGCCTAGGAACGGAAATTTCACAATTAACGGAAAAAGATGACCTTTTATTGGATTCCGCTCTAAAAAACCTTGACGAATTAGTTCATAGCTCCATTCATTCATCGTGTTGATAGCCAAGCTGATTGTGTCTTCGAGGTTTTTGAAATGATGCCACCAATCCGGTGGTATGTAGATAATTTCTCCCTGATTTACTGTGCATTCCACTGGTTTGGCATTGGCGTACAGTGGAAACTTTTCTAAATCTGGGTTGAAGCAGTCAACTTGACCATTGTACAAATATTTTTCTTGGTCTGGTGACAACAATACCACTTGCTTCCGCCCAGAAATCACTGCAACCCATGCAGTATCGTGATAGGAATCATAGTGAAGACCTACCGATGTATCTTTCTGACCTATATGGATGTCATAGGAATGGTTTATATATTTTTGAAAAAGTGTTAATGGTACTTTTCTATACCAATTGTTGAAATATATTGGATCTTCGCAATCTTCCCAAAGCTCCGGGTGATCACTAATATGGAATTCCGATAGGTAGAGCAATTTGTCGCAAACACGACTAGTCATAACATCTATGAAATCAGCAATACTCATTTTCACGTAAGTTCGATCCAACGTCCGATCCCTCATGCTAGTTTCAGCCTTGTAATCCATTACAAAAGCCTTGCTTGACCCGTACTCTGACCTGAAGAAATCCATAGTCCACTTCTTCAAGGCTTTCCAGTGTTTGATCCCATCAGTGATGATGACAGGCTTTCCAACAGATGCATACTCTCGGACAAACTTCTCATACGAGAGGTTACTACGACGTTCAACAAAATCAATTGGCGTCCATATCAACTTAGATTTTTTATTGTACCGCACAGATTTGGAATAACTAGTTTGGGAATAGCTAGTTGCTGAAGATGAAGACATAAAAAGTTTCTCCTTGCTTAATATTAATAACTAATGACAATCTACTTGCGTCAATGTGCAACTTTTATGTGAAACAGCTGATCAAAATTTCAGATTACTTAGGGTAGTAAAAACTTGCCGTCGCTTATCGTTAAATGCTCTACGACCATGCAGAAATCTCCAATTATCAATCATCACCAGATCGCCTGCTTGCCAATGTATCTCCTCCGTCAACTTGTCGAAGATTGTCTCAATTTCTTTAGCCACTTCATCAGAAGCTCTTGAACCATCCTCAAAAATTGCTTCTTCTGTCCTTTTCTGATATACCCAAAAGTGATTAGCAAATGCTTTTTGATGAGTATATTTGCTTTGGATTACAGCTGAACAAGTATATTCGATAGAAACAGTTTTATCATCGTTCACCTGATAACTGACACCATTAAGATTGTCCAAAATTTTCTTAATATCATCTATGGTATTAGCATCTGAACCTGCAAGTCCCTTCAATATATCAACCGGAACGTTATTACGATAAAATTTTAATTGCTTGGAAAGAAATAACTGTTTCGACTGTTCACTTAGTTCCTCCCACACTCGGACACCATCCCAGAATAAAGTTTCGCCTCCTTGTTCGGCTGGAACAGTACAGCAAAACCAAATCACATCAGGTCGAAAGGGAGAAAAACTGTATTCACAATGAGGAAGAAGACTATTTATTTCGTTTTCGCTATCTACAAAGTTGACAAAAATGTCATCATCAATGCTAACTTTTGTAAAGTCTCTAATGTATTTGTAACTAAATTGTTCGGAAAAATCTTTCATCTGCTTGGGAGTTACCTCAAAACTCCGAAAAAGAATCACTCCAGATGACTTGAATAGCTCCATAGTCTCTGCTACGGAGAGGTCAAGAATATTTTGACAATCACTACTATATAGTATCTTTCCTGTGCTAGTGCCTAGAGCTTCGATTTTATTGTTCATACAATTATGATGTCTGATTGATTCGGATTTTTGGCTCATTTGATAAAGAAATATTATTGATCAGTTGAATTCAAAAAATACCAAATAGAAAAGCATTTTTTCTGAAAAAACGATATTTTAGATTTTTTCAAAAATCTGTTTTATTTAGATCTGATTCATAAAAACATTCAGATGCTCAACCACAACTTTGATATGAGGCTTGGTAATGATTGTGTAATGATTGCTAGGGATAGTAATAATCTCTACTGTCTTACATGAAAGTCCACCCCAAAATAAAGTAGGATTCTGCAAATCATTAGATACTTCATCGCTAGCTTGAAAGTATACAAATTTGTTTGGATAAACTTGTGGTGCATAGCTCTGTAGAGCTAGTACGTTACTCTTAAAAACCTTTAGAAGACAGCGAAGCTGTTGAAGTTCAAAATCCAGAGGTAGGAGGTTAGCTATCCTTGCTTGCTCTAAGAAATAGTTTAATTGCTCATCCAGTCCTAGCCCTTGGAGTTCGTCCACTGAACCAGATAAATTCTTCCCAGCAGAGAGAGCCATATCTGTGGCAAAATCAACTAATATTTTGACATCGTCGTAGTCATCAACCTCTGCAGTTTGCTCGCTCTTAACTGGTACTGGACTATCTAGCATAGCAAGCATGGCAACTTGATCACCATGTCTTAGTAACTGTTGAGCCATTTCAAAAGCGACAACACCGCCCATAGACCAACCTCCCAAAAAATATGGACCAGTTGGCTGAATTTCGCGCAGTGCTTTGATATACTGAGTCGCCATATCTTCTATTCGGGTGATTGGCTCACATTCCCCATTCAAACCTAGTGCTTGCAGACCGTAGAATGGTTGATCCCAACTCAAATGACGCGATAATTCATAGTAGCAAAGAATATTCCCACCGACTGGATGAACGAAAAACAGAGGTGGCTTGGAACCTTGAGGTTGAATTGCGACTAAACCAGACAAGGTCTGGTTATTAGCTTGCTCATGCAAAATACTCGCTAGATGTTTGATAGTTGCTCCCTGGAAAAGGGCAGATAATTGAATATTTTGTCCCAACTGTTTCTTAATTTTCGCCATGAGGTGTACAGCTAAAAGTGAGTGACCTCCAAGCTCAAAAAAGTCATCGTGGATGCCTATGTGCTCAATACAAAGAATTTCTCGCCAAATGTCAGCAAGGGTTTGTTCAATATGAGTGCGGGGAGCAACGTAATCATTTCCCAGATTGGGGCGGGGATGGAGTATTCTAGCAAGACTTGTTGATGCTAATTCCTCTTTTGTGTCCCCAGCAAAAGAGGTCTGATCAATATCACCTAAAGATTCTAGCTTCAGCCATTGGTCAAACCTGGCTTGTAAATCTCCTGTGGAGACAACAACTTGAGTTATCTTCTCACTTATGAAAATACGTTGAAAAGCTTTTATGCCTTCTTCTGGTGTGATGAATAATTCAGCCAATGTTGTTCTATTAGCTATGTTTTGTTCTTCTTCCCCAAGTTGCCAGCGATCGCAATTAACACTGATCCAAGGGACAGGATTTGTTTGATTTTGCTTGTGGGCAAAAGTATCTACAAAGATGTTCGCTGCTGAATAAGCAACGTACCCTAACCCTCCCAAAATGGATGATAAAGAAGATATCAACAGATAAAAATCAAGCTCTCTGGCTTGCAAAATTTTTTCTAGTACGAAGAGTCCATGAGTTTTTGATTGAAATTGATACTGGCAATCAGTTTGAGAAATTTCTTGAATAGATTTGTTTGAGTTTTTATTTGAGTTGTCGCTAACAATTTCTGCTGCGTAGATGACACCATGTATGTTGCCAGAGTGCTCAGTAGCTAATGTGATCGCTCTTTGCATCTGTTCAAAGTTGGTCACATCCACGCTCAAAACTAAAACCTCGGCTCCTAACTCATCTAACGCCTGGACTTTCCTGATTTTACGGCTGATCTCATCTTGGTGATCATGAGTTGCCAACCACTGTGACCACTCATCTTTTTCAGGAAGACCCTTGTGTCCAATCAAGACCAGTTTTGCTTGTACTGTCTGGGCTAGATACTGCGCTAGTATCAGTCCAATATTTCCCAAACCTTCAATAATTAGGTAAACTCCTCCTTTCTTTAATCTTGATGTGCTTCCTTTCGCTTCTTCCAATCGCACTGGCTCAAAGGTTTGCACCCAACGATTCAAACCACGATAGGCAATAACTAACTCAGAAGATTTAGTTATGAGTTCCGTCAGCAAATGGTCTACAAGTTTCTCCTCTTGCCAACTTCCACAGCGAGGAAGAGCAACATCAATACTACGACAGCTGATATTTGAATATTCTTGAGGAATGACTTTAACAAGTCCAAGTACAGTCGCTTTCTCTGGGCACAAGATTTCTTCTGCTGTCACTGACTGTATGTTGTTGGAGACAACCGTGATTTGAAACTTATCAGTCCAATTTTGTTTTCCTAGTGCCTGGGTGAGAAAAAGCAGACTGTAGAATCCCAAATATTGAGCGCTGTCAAACCACTCAAGTTCTGATTCTGTGCGTTCGTCTGGTGTGACACTCCATAAATGAACAATTGTATTGGGGATTTTGTTCAACGCGCCAAGTTCATTGAGCAACGCATCGTAATCATGACTTTGTCTTGGATTAAGGGTATAAAGACTATCGCTTAGTTTGGAGAATTCTGACCCTACCCTCACAGCGATCGCTTTGCTACTGCCCAGATGTTCGAGTTTTTTCACCAATTGATAACCCAAGCCGCACTCATCCATAAACACAAGCGTGCAGGACTTTTGCTCTGCCAAGTTTTCTTTACCGAGCAACCCTGGAGGTGCAGATTGCTTCCACAAAGGTAGGTAGAACCAGTCAGCGATATCCGGCTTTTTACTCAGTGACACTTGCGTAGCGCGGACATCGTGTGGCTGTGCTTGTCGCGAAATCCAGTAACGCTGACGCTCAAATGGATATGTTGGTAAAGGGATACGATGACGCCGTTCGTTAGCGTAAAAACCAGACCCGTCTACTTGAACTCCGAAAAGCCAGAGTTTACCTAAAGTATTAAGTAAAAATGCTATATCTGACTGTTGCTCCTGGGGATGGCGAAGTGATGTCAGCACCACTGGTTCCAAATTATAATATTGTTTGGCAAAGGTACTCAATGTCCCTCCTGGACCAACTTCTAGCAAGATTCGCTCTGGTTCTTTAAGCAATTCAGTCATCCCTGAGCTAAAGCGTACAGTTTGTCGTAGATGCCTTGCCCAATAGTGAGAGTCTGTTGCTTGTGCTGTGGTAATCCAAGTGCCAGTAACGTTGGAGATAAATGGAATTTTTGGGGTATTAAGCTTGACTTTTTGTATATATTGTGTGTAAAGTTCGATGACGGAATCCATCATCTGCGAATGAAAAGCACCTGATGTATGCAGCTTTCGACAGCCTACGTCTTTCTCCAGTAGTTGCTGCTGTAATTGAGCGATCGCGTCTGTTGAACCGGAAACAACACATAAGGAGGGACCATTGACTCCCGCAAGAGAAAGCTCTTTTCCAAGCAGGGGTTGCACTTGTTGTTCCGAAAGTTGAACCGAGAGCATAGCACCTTTTGGAACTTGTTGCATCAGTCGTCCTCTAGCAGCTACTAGCGCTAAAGCATCTTTGAGGGAGAAAACTCCAGAAAGAGTTGCAGCCACATATTCCCCAATGCTGTGACCAATCATCGCTTCTGGGCGCACACCCCAAGCCATCCACAATTTGGATAAGGCGTACTCAATGACAAATAGCGCAGGCTGGGTAATAGAAGTTTGTTCTAATTGCTTTGTAGCTGTTTGGGTTTGTGCTTCGCTTGGATAGAGAATATCTCGTAAATCTAGTCCTAGGAATGGTCTTAGCATCAAACAGCAGCGATCAACTTCCTCAGTAAATTTGGGTTCGCTCTGGTACAATTCCCGAGCCATATTCACGTACTGCGCTCCCTGTCCAGGAAACATAAATACGACAGGGTGATTGCAGGGCTGCTGGTAGTGGGTGAAAACTCGTTTCGGTTCAAGAGGATGCAGTGTCTTAACCGCATCTTCAATATCATGACACACCAGTATTCGGCGATGGTTGAAAGCCTGACGACCAACTTGGAGAGTGTAAGCCACATCAGCCAGGTTTAGCTCGGGATGCTGCTGAAGATAATTTCCCAGATTTACTGTCGCGGCTTCTAAAGCAGAGCTAGTTTTGGCAGACAGCATTAACAACTTATAAGTTCGCCCAGGGTTAGACGCTTCGATAGGAGGAGCTTCTTCAACAATCACATGGGCGTTGGTTCCACCAAAACCAAGAGAAGTAATTCCAGCCCGACGAGGAATTCTGTCCGTTTTCCATTCCGACAGTGTGTTGTTGACATAGAAGGGACTGTTAGCAAAGTCAATCTGGGGATTGGGCTCTTTAAAATGTAAGCTAGGTGGAATTTGTTTGTGTTTGAGAGCCAGAATTGTTTTAATTAAGCCCGCGATACCAGCAGCCGCATCCAAATGTCCAACATTGGTTTTCACTGAACCAATAGCACAGAAGCCGCGCTTGAGTGTACTGGTACGAAAAGCTTTTGTCAAAGCTTTTATTTCTATAGGATCGCCCAGGGGTGTTCCTGTCCCATGTGTTTCTACGTAAGTGATAGTCTCGGCTTCTACCCCAGCAGCGGCTATGGCTTCTGCAATCACCTCCACTTGACCTTCTACAGAAGGTGCTGTGAATCCAGCTTTCAAAGAACCGTCATTGTTGACGGCAGAACCTTTAATCACTGCATGAATGCGATCGCCATCAGCAAGAGCATCCTTTAACTTTTTGAGAACCACAATTCCTACACCGCTACCAAAAATAGTTCCCTTTGCCTTAGCATCAAAGGCACGGCAATGTCCGTCAGGAGACAAAACTCCATCTTCTTGATAGCGATAACCGTTTTTTGATTGCATATCCAATATCGAAATACCACCCGCCAAAGCCATATCACATTCGTAATTGAGCAAGCTTTGGCAAGCAACGTGGACAGCAACTAAAGAAGTGGAACATGAAGTTTGAATTGCATAGCTTGGTCCAGTTAAATTTAATTTGAAAGAGACGCGCATGGGAAGATAATCGGGATGATTTCCCAGGCTAATTTCTACACCGCTGACTGATTCTCTGATGTTGGGGTTTGAATAAATATTGAACAAATAGTTACTTATAGTTGAACCAGCGTAAACCCCTATTGAACCAGAGTACGTTTGGGGATTATAGCCAGCATTTTCAAGCGCAACACACGCACACTCCAAAAAAATGCGGTGTTGGGGGTCCATAATTTCAGCGTCCCTAGGGTTATAGCCAAAGAATGATGCGTCAAACAAATCTATATGTTCTAGTGGAACTGCTGCTTTTACATAGTTGGGGTCATTGAGCGTTGCAGAGTCTATACCTGCAGACTCTAATTCTTGAGTAGAAAAAAACGAAATTGATTCTACCCCTGAGCGCAGATTTTGCCAAAACTGTTCAATATTCTGGGCTTTAGGAAACCGCCCAGATAGACCGATAACAGCTATGTCGGCTTCATCTACCTGATGAAAAATTTTTAAGCTATTTATCATATCCAATTTTTTTATTTTAGGAGTTTCCTACAAACAAAAAAGGTTTTTCCAGCTCTTCCACTGACCCCTAAATCACGTTCTTCATCATAGGTCCTAACTTCCATGAAGCCTACCTTTTTTAAAACAGACTGAATTTCTGCTGGGGAATAAGCTCGACTTAACAAAGTCACATCTGAACGCTGCCACTCTCCCTTAAGCAATTGAAATTCAGTATAGTTTTCTCGAAGTACTTTTTTTTCTCTGTCATATGTCAAACGCCCAATCCAGACATAATCATCTTCAACATGACCATTCCTAATAGGAACGCTATAATGTGAAAGCGCATCTTCTTCCGAATAGGATTCAAGCGCGAATATACCATTTTCTAGAAGTGCTTCATAGACGTTTTTGAAGACATTTTCCAGTTCTTCAATACTTATGACATGGTCTAGGGAACTACCTATCGAAACAACTGCATGAAAGGTAGATGGAAATTTTAAAGAACGTGCGTCATCCAGGATAAATTCAACACCAGGTGCATTTTCACGAGCATAGCGCAAACTCACTTCAGAGCCATCAAGCCCAATTACTTGATACCCTTTTTCTTGAAGTAGTTGTGTTAGTTCTCCTCTACCACAACAGAGGTCAAAAATGTGCGCTCTTTTAGGGATATATTGTAGAACTAATTTTTCTAAATTCACCAGATAAACTTTGTATACCTCTTCGCTGAATGGGGGAAAAATACGATCCATAGCATCATAATCGGAATAGCGAGTTTCTGAAGACATAAGCTGTTGAACTCCGTTGAAATTATTAATTTGATGTTGGGGTTTGAATAAGGATTGAACACGTAGATATCTGAGGGGGTGACAAGCGCCCTGTAATCCTTGTCGGGTAAGGAATGAAAGCCACTCTGCCATAGTAAAGATATATTCAAATTTGGCGGTTGTTGAGTCTATTACCTTTCTTCAAGTCAGCATCATCTACTTCTTGATGAGAAATTTTAAAACTATTCATCACATCTAATTTTCTTATTTTAGGGGTTTCTGACAAATAAAGCAGGCTACTCCAGCTCTTCCACTTACTCCTAAATCACGTTCTTCATCATAAATCTTAACTTCCGTGAAGCCCACCTTTTCTAAAGCAGACTTAACTTCTGTTGGGGAATAAGCTTTTCTTAGTGAAGTCACGTCTAAACGTTGCCATTGTCCATTTACTAATTGAAATTGAGTACAGTTTTCTCGAACTACTTTTTTTTCTCTGTCATATGTCGAATGCTCAATCCAGGCAGAATCATCTTTAACATCATTTTTAATGATAGGAACACCCCACTGTGAAAGACAGTCTTCTTCCGAACTCAATTCAAATAAAAATGTACCATTTTCTAGAAGCGCTGCATACACATTTTGGAAGACTCTTTCCAGTTCCTCAATACTCATGATATGGTTTAGGGAGACATCTATTGAAATAGCTGCATCGAACGTAGGTGACAATTTGAAGTAACGTGCATCATCTAATATAAAATTAGCTCCAGATGCTTTCTCACGAGCATAGCGTAACATCAGTTCAGATCCATCTAGCCCAGTTACTCGGTATCCCTTTTCTAGCAGTAACTGTGCTATTTGCCCTCTACCACAACAAAGGTCAAAAATGTGCGCCTCTTTGGGGAGATATTGTAGAATCAGTTCTTCCAAGTGTGTCAGAAATTGTTCGTAACGTTCTCTGCCTTTATGAGTGAACCAAATATCCATCCTATCATAATCAGAATAACGAGTTTCTAAAGACATAAGCTGTTGAACTCCATTGGATTTTTAATCACTTTCTCAATATTACTAGCGGCGCATTATTTTCTCTCTTCGTCTCTGACCACGAGAAATACTTTTTTCAGCAGAAAGTATTTCATTCTGTTCCGGACATACAATGTTCGCAAGAGAGTTTATGGTTGGTGCTTCGTAAATGCTTTCTATAGGCATTTCAACATCTAACTTTTTGTTTAACAAAGAAATAGCTTGAAGAGCGGTTAGAGAATCACCACCCAACTCAAAGAAGTTGTCGTGAATGTTCACGTTGTCAAAACCAAAGAGTTCTTGCCAAATGTCAGCAATAGTTTTCTCAACCTTTTTACGGGAAGTAGCATAAGTATTCTCCAAAGCGTCAGGTATTTGCTCAACCAGGGTTTCAAACAACTCATCAGCAGACTTTGCGTTTGAAGTAACTGGGAAGGACTCAGTCACTAAATTGAAAGATGAACCAGTCAGATGATTTGATAATCCATAAGTTTGATGGGTTATTGGTTCTCCGCTATTTGTTGAAATATTTTCAGATGGGAAAAATCCACCTTCTTGCATTTCAACTACGCTTTCCTTGACCGCCAAAATCACCTGTTCAATATCTTCGTCAGTATGGGCTGTCGATAGATAAAGGGTGCGTCCTTCCCACACATAAATCCCTTTTTCAAGCAAGTGATAGAAAAGCAAATTACTAAGTTGAGTCTGGCAATTAAAACGGAAGAGAGAGCCAAAATTAACGACTTTAATTGGTACTTGCTTTTGTTGAAAGTAACTATTAAGAGTTTCGACTAATTGCGTTGTCCGTTGATTTAACTTTTCTTGAAGTTTGGAACCGCTGTTCTTGATGTGATTGAGTGCAGCCCAGGCGACAGCCATGACGAGAGGATGCTTGAAAAAAGTACCAGCGAAAAAAGTTGTTTTCACCTGAGGATAAGACTCATCTCCATAATTCCACATACCTCCGTCCAATGCATCCATGAAAGTAGCTTTACCAGCTACTACCCCAATAGGTATGCCAGCAGCAACAGCTTTACCGTAGGTCGTGATATCTGCTTGAATACCCCATAAAGCCTGGATACCGCCTGGGTGCATCCGAAAGCCAGTAACCACTTCATCAAAAATTAAAACAGTTCCAGTTTCTTGAGTTAATTGTCTTAACTGAAAGAGAAATTCTTTGGGCTGCAAATCTGGGCGACTGCTTTGTATCGGCTCAACTAAAATCGCTGCTAAGTTATGAGCATGCTCTTTAAGAATATTCAGAGATTGGGGAGTACCATACTCCAACACCATGACATCCTCTGCCAAGTATGATGGAAGACCTGAAGTCATCGGGACAGAACGCAACCTTCCGTCGTTGGTTGTTACTCCTTTGACTAAAACTCCGTCAGAACCGCCGTGATAAGAACCAGCAAATAAAGCAATTTTTGAGCGTCCTGTCACAGAACGTGCTATGCGTATGGCTCCCATCACTGCTTCTGTGCCATCATTACAAAAAGCTGTCCGTTGGGCACCCGTCAACTCGCAAATTAACTTAGCTAGCTGACCAGAAAGACGCGATTGTGGACCATTTAGTATGCCTTGCTTGCTCTGCTCTTGGAGAGCTTTGATAATAAAAGATGGCGAATGACCAAATAAAAGCGTACCAAACCCCATTGAAATGTCTACGTATTCATTGCCATCGACATCCCAGAGTCTAGCACCCTCTCCACGCTCTGCGTGGATTGGATATATCATCTCCTTAATAAAGGGAAGGAACCCTGATACCGCCCTGCTATTGGCATGGTAAGAACGATAAGCTTGTGTGAGTCGTTTGGATTCTTGGGTACGCTTGATAAAACGTGCAATTAATGCATCCAGATGTTTCTGCTGATGGGGACTCAACATCATCGATTCTTTCTCGATCTGTTGAAAAGCAGCTTTGGGTGTAAAATCCATTTTCCGGTCTTTGGGCTGTTGCTCGGACTCTGCCCTACTAGATGTAGAGGAAAAATTTGTAGACTGATTTACACCAAACCCAGAGGCATTGGTTGAAGTTTGAGCAATTTGCCCATTTTGATGGAGAGGAGAAGATTGGATAGCTTGCAATGAAGGCAAAACTTCTTTGGGTAAACTTCCCTGTGATAATAAGTCTACCAGTTTAGACATCACCTGAAGATGCTGTGAAATGATTTGTTCAATAACTGTATTTGCTACAGGTTTCTCCTCTTTTTGATTAACTACTTGCGTATCTGGAGCTTTTTTTGGTTGAGACACAGATTCTCTTGGGGTCGAATCCCCTGAACCATCCCCCTTGCTCCCTGCTCCCTGCTCCCTTGCCTCTTTTTCAATCCAGTATCTTTTTCGCTCGAAAGGATATGTTGGTAAGGGAATACGATGACGTTGTTCATGAGCATAAAATTCTGACCAATCTAGATTTATTCCCTCTAGCCAAAGTCTGCCCAACGTATTTAGTAAAAACGCCACATCTGATTGTTGGTTCTGTGGATGTTTTAGTGAAGAAAGAACTACCTGCTGGGCGCATGCTTGCTTGTTAGCCAAGGTACTTAATGTCTTCCCAGGACCAACCTCCAACAGAATTCGCTCCGGTTGTTGCAGCAATTCGGCGATTCCCTCACTAAAACGTACTGTTTGTCGTAAATGTTTTACCCAGTATTTCGGGTCTGTTGCTTGTGCTGCGGTTATCCAAGTACCAGTGACGTTAGATACAAAAGGAATTTTTGGAGAATTCAGGCTAATTTTGCTGACCTGTTCTTGGAATGGCTCTAGAATAGAGTCCATCATTTGGGAATGAAAGGCATGGGAAGTATGCAGACGGCGACAGTCCACACCTTGGTCGGTCAATCGGTTTTGTAACTCCTCAATCGCTTGTTCCACTCCAGAAACCACACACAGATTTGGTCCGTTGATTGCAGCTAAGGAGAGTTTCTCACACAGCAGGGGTTGGATTTCTTGCTCCGATAGTGGTATTGCTAGCATTGTCCCCGAGGGAAGTTGCTGTATCAGCCGCCCGCGAGTCGCTACCAGTATCAATGCGTCTTCTAAGGAGAACACCCCAGCCAAAGTTGCTGCGACATATTCCCCAATGCTATGACCAATCATTGCAGAAGGACGTATACCCCAAGTCATCCACAATTGAGCCAAAGCGTACTCAATCACAAACAGTGCTGGCTGGGTAATATGAGTCTGCTTCAGCTGCTGTGCAGCAGCTTCTTTTTGTTCCACATCCGGATACAGTAATGTACGCAGGTCTAACCCCAGGTAAGATTTGAGAAGGTACGAACACTCATCAATCTGTTCAGTGAAAATTGGCTCAGTTTCATACAATTCTCTACCCATGTCCACATACTGAGCACCCTGACCGGGAAACATAAATGCAACCTGTCGCGCACAGGGTTCGGTGTAGTGGGTGAAAACTCGTTGCGGATCTGAGGGTTCTAGGACTTTTACTGCATCATCAAGATTCTGGCAAACTACTATCCGGCGATGGTCAAAAGCTCGCCGACCCACACATTGGGTATAAGCGACATCAGCGAGGTTAAGATTGGGATGCTGCTGCAAGTGCTTGACCAAGTTTGCTGTCGCACTCTCCAGTGCTGAACTAGTTTTGGCAGATAATACCAACAGTTGATAATCTCTCCCCTGCTCAAGAGCTTCCCTGCTTCCCTGCTCCTCCACAGGGGCTTCTTCAAGAATGACATGAGCATTGGTACCACCGATACCAAAGGAACTCACTCCGGCGCGGCGGGGGGTTCCATTTGTGTTCCATTCCGAAAGCGTGGAATTGACATAGAAGAGATTGTTAGCAAAGTCAATTTTGGGATTGGGCTGGTTAAAATGCAAGCTGGGTGGTACCTGTTTGTGTTTAAGTGCAAGAACCGCTTTGATTAAACCTGCAACACCAGCCGCAGCATCCAGGTGACCGATATTGGTTTTTACTGAACCAATGGCACAAAAGTTCTTTTTATCTGTAGTATGAAAAGCTTGTGTCAGCGCTGCGATTTCAATTGGATCTCCTAAAACTGTTCCAGTGCCATGAGTCTCGACATAGCTGATCGTCTCAGGTTCAACCCTAGCCATTGCAAGCGCTTCGGATATGACTTTTGCTTGCCCATCTACACTGGGAGCCGTATAGCCAACTTTTAAAGAACCATCGTTATTAATAGCTGAGCCTTTAATAATAGCATGAATATAATCTCTATCTGCTAAAGCATCTTCTAACCGTTTTAGAACGACAATACCAACACCGTTACCGCTAATAGTTCCTTTTGCTTTAGCATCAAAAGCACGGCAATGTCCATCAGGAGACATAATTCCTCCTTCCTGATAGCGATAACCAGCTTTATGTGGCACTTGGATCGAAACACCACCAGCCAGAGCGATGTCACTTTCGCCATTGAGTAAGCTTTGACAAGCTAAATGAACGGCAACTAATGAAGTTGAGCAAGCAGTTTGGACATTAATACTTGGTCCGGTGAGGTTTAATTTATATGATACATATGTGGGCAGAAAATCTTTACTATTTGCAATCGAAGTTCGATAACTGCCCATTAATTCTATAAGCTCGGGTTTTGTATAAATATTTGACAGAAAGTAAGTGCTTAGACTGACACCAGCGTAAACACCAATCCGACCTGCATATGTTTGGGAGTCGTAGCCCGCTCCTTCAAGAGCTTCCCAAGCAGATTCTAGGAAGAAACGGTGTTGCGGGTCAGTGATTTCGGCTTCTTTCGGAGAAAAGTCAAAAAATGAAGCGTCAAATAATTCAATATCTTCTAATACCGCTCCTGCTTTTACATACTGATGTTGACTCAATCTAGCTGGGTCAATTCCAGAAGACAATAGCTCTTCATCACTGAAAAAAGAAATTGACTCTACCCCAGATCGCAGATTCTGCCAAAACTGTTCAATATTTTTGGCTCCAGGAAAACGACCAGTCATGCCAACGATCGCTATTTCATCGGGGCAATCAAATGCATTTGAGTTATTCATGAAAGCCTCCCGCTACTGATTTGTTTCCCGATGTTTTTGTCTGAGTTGTCTTTGTTGCTTCCTTGATTCTCTACGAGTTTCAACTAAGTCATGGCTTGGTTGAAAAGAAGGCTTTTCTTCTAATGTTTGACTGAAATGTTTCGCCAACGCGCTAATAGTTGGATATTGAAACATTTCAACAATTGATATATCTCTGTTAAGAATTTGATAAAGTTTGCTGTGTACCTGAACCATCAGCAATGAATGACCGCCGAGGTCGAAGAAATTGTGATGAATGCCTACTTTCTTAAGATGAAGAACCTCTTGCCAAATTATTGCAATAATTTGTTCGAGTTCGGTCTGGGGAGCTACAAAGTTTTCTTCTAGAGAAAGCCGTGGCTGCTCAGGTAGCACCCGACGATCTACCTTGCCGTTGGGTAGCTTAGGCATTTCCTTCAGCAGAACAAAGGCTGATGGTACCATATATTCAGGTAGCTCATCCAACAAATAGCGGCGAAGTTCGCTCTGGAGAGTAACTGGCTGTTGGTTAGCAACTAGATATGCCACGAGGTGCATATCTTTAAGTTCATCCTTGCGAGCTAGAACGACAACTTCCCGCACCTGTGGATGTTGACTCAGTACCGCCGAAATCTCTCCCAATTCAATACGGTAACCCCGGATTTTTACCTGATGATCAAGCCTTCCAAGAAATTCAATGTTCCCATCGCTCAGATAACAAGCTAAATCTCCCGTTTTGTAAAGGCGCATTCCTGGGCGATGATCGCTAAAGGGATTAGGAATAAACTTCTCGCTAGTTAGAGCAGGCTGATTGAGATAACCTCTAGCTAAACCATCACCACTGATATAGACTTCGCCGATCGCACCGATGGGAACAGGACGCAAATGAGAGTCAAGTATATATATCTGCGTATTGCTAATGGGGCGACCAATCGAGACTTGCGCTCTTGTCTGTTGAGAATAGCAGTGATATACACTACTCCACACTGTTCCTTCCGTTGGTCCATACTCGTTAAACAGAGATATTTCTGACTGCAATTGATGGTGACGTTGCACTAACTCTGTTGGACAAAGTTCACCCGCAACAATGACACTACAAAGTGATGTTAACTGTTCGGGTTTTGTCTCCTGCAATAGGAGAGCATACAGAGAGGGAAGGCTTAATAGATGGGAGATGTGATTTTGGGCGATTAACTCTACCAGTTTTGGTATCTCCAGTTGTAAACCTTCCTGGGGAAGACAAAGAATTCCTCCAGAACAAAGTGTCCAAAAAATACCCGCAACAGAACTATCAAAAGCAAACGAAGAAAGCAATAAGAAGCTGGTAACTGATTCTTGGTAATAAGTAATACGAGCAGTCGTCGAGTGAACTAAGTTTTGATGTGTAATCTGCACTCCTTTAGGTTTCCCTGTAGAACCGGAAGTGTAGATGACGTAAGCCAAGTTTTCAGGACACGTTTTCAAAGCAAGATTTTCGTCACTCTCTTGAGCAATAATTTCCCAAGCTGCGTCCAAGCAAATCGTTTGGGCGTTGTAAGCAGGTAAACTTTCCAGCAGTCGTTGCTGAGTTAATAATACTGGCGTTTGAGTATCTTCTAATATGAAGGCTAAGCGCTCTTTAGGGTAAGCTGGGTCAAGTGGTACATAGGCTCCACCAGCTTTGAGAATGCCAAGGATACCGACTATCATTTCGAGGCTTCGCTCAACACAAATTCCCACCAGTACGTCTGGTTTCACTCCTAGCCGTTGTAGGTAATGAGCTATTTGATTAGCACTCTGATTTAGTTCACGGTAGGTAAGTTTCTCGTCAGAAAATATAACAGCAATATTATTTGGTGTTTGCTCCGCTTGTTCTTCAAATAGCTTGTGAATACACTTGTTTTGTGGGTAGTCAGCTTGTGTTTGATTGAACTCGACGAGAAGTTGACGGAGGTGGCGATCGCTTAAAATTTCTAATTCACTGATTGCAGCTTCTGGATTTTTTACGGCACTTTCTACTAACTTGTTAAATTGCTCTGCTAAAGTTTCAATATCCTTGGCACAAAACAGGTTGGAATCATAATGAAACTCTGTTTTGAGAAAATTATTCTTTTGCTGACAAGAGAGCTTTATTTTAAAACGCTCAATGCAGGTGTAATGCTTCTCAATTGAAAATACTATATTATCCGCAAAATACTTTGGTTCTTCTGATTCAAAATCAAAGCCGATAGGGAAAAAAGGCAAGTTCTCTAATTCGGGATTTGACTCTAATATTTGTTCCCAAGTAAAACACTCCTGCCATTTGTAGATAGATTCTATCGATTCATGAACTTGCTGCAAAATTTGAGTGAATATAAAATTATCTTCTAAATGACAATGAAGTGGTAAATATTTGGCAAACAGCCCCAATGCTCCTTTGAGTTCCTCATATTTTCTGCCATCAACTGCTTTGGCTATGATCATCTCAGATTGTCCGATAAGTCGCCAAAGCAGAACTAGCCAGCAAGTTAGATAAAAGGTAGGAGTATAAATATTATACTTCTGAGCTAATACTTCGATTTTAGTTACTAATTCCGAGTCAATTATTAAACTTATTAATTTTGGCTCAAATTTCTGTTGCTCAGAAATCAGACTTTCATGAAAGAGCTTTAAAGTCTTCACAGCAGAGAAGTCTTGTTTGCGCCAATAGTTCCTTCCTATTTTTGTTTCTTCTGCTTCAAGTATTTGATTTTGCAATTCGGAAAAATCGACGTATTGCAGTGGTAATTCCGAGAATTCATGGTGCCATTTTCCTGAATAGCCAATAGCCAGTTCTTGCACAAAATTCTTGAGACTTACACTATCTACACAGAGAGTAGGTAAACTGATAAATAACAGATGCTTCTCTGCCGAAAGAGTCACCAGGAATGTATGTAAAACGGAACCTTGCTCAAAGTCAAAAGGTAGTTGGCTCAATTGCTGAAATATTATCTCAATTTTAGCTTCTTGTTGTTGAGGATTCAAACTACTAAGATTGTGTTGTTTGTCTAATATGACCTTGCCGTTTGTAATTACTTGTACTGGAAGAGTCATCCCAGGCACACAAGGAAAACACGTGCGGAGTATCTCATGGCGATCAACAATATTTTGTAATGCCAATTCTAGGTGATTTCTATCGACATGACCTTCAATCAAAATAGCACAATTGCTACGATAAACCTCACTTTGATCAATTTGTTGTAGTAACCATAGATGCTCTTGCTGAGGTGAAAGTTGAAACCCCTCCATACTTTCTGCTTGCATATTTATACCTCTGTGTCAATTAAATGCATTGGGGACTATATGGTTCAGCCATTCCTACTAAAATTTTTCTTGGAGGGACAAATGGCGTGCGAGCATGTATTGATAACATATTGTCTAGCATCAATACATCTCCTTTTTGCCAGGAAAAGGTGACCATTTCCTGTTGATAAGCTTCTCTCAGATGAGCTAACACTGATGGCTCAATTAGAGAACCATCCCCGTAATATGTGTTAGTCGGTAAGTCTTCTTCTTTTAAATTTGTCAACAACGAATCGCGTACTGTTGGTTCCAATGTGGAAACGTGGAAAAAAGTGACGTGATTGAACCAAACCATTTCACTCGTTTGAGGATGTTTGATAACGGCTGGTCCAACTTGTCGAGTTCTCAAGCGATTACCCTCCTTCCATTCAACCTCAATTCCATTGCTTTTGCAATACTCCTCTACCTTTGTTTTGTCTGTTGTTTGAAATACAGTTTGCCAAGGAAGACCAAATCCATCGCCAAAATTACGCATATACATCACTTTCTTTTCGATGAAGCGATCGCGTATGTCTGGATGAATACGCTCAAATACTTTTCGACAGCTACCAATTGGAGTTTCTCCTCCAGATTGCGCTGGAGTCATGCAAAAGAAGAATATTTTTAATGGAAAGGTAGGAGAGTAAGCGTGTTCATTGTGAGGAAAGATGCTTTGCTCTGCAGGGTAATCAGTTGAAGTATAAATTCTACCACCTACTTGAGTTCGTGGAGATGCCCGATAACGATACTCCATTGCTTCTCCACAAATAGCTGCGATGATTTGCTCAAATTCTTCTATTGACTTGACTTTGAAATCCCGAAAAAGTATAGCTCCATATTGTAATAATTCTGTTTTTAAAAATTCTCGATTGTTCTTAGCCCAGTTTTGCAGATTCACACCTTTTATGCTGGGTTTTATCACCAAAGGAAAGTTGGTTCCTAACTGAATAAATTCTGTTTTTATTAAGCTTCCTGGTGATATGTTGACGGTTTGACGTCTGACAGTTCCCAAATGACCGATATTGTATTCTTGATGTTCAGTTTTTGTCATAATTTGTCTTTCCTTAGATTTATAATCTGCTCTTAGTTCTGCGTTTAACGTTCATTAATTTTTGTTGGATAGCGCTGTCATAGGTTTGTTCTTGAGCGAGATTCTGCTGCTTGTCTGCTTCAGAGAGAATTGTTTTTAGCTCATTCAACTTGGCTTCTGGCTGTGTTGCAATCTTGCCTAGAAGTGCTTTAAAATTTTTCGACATTCGGACTATGCTGACCGTATCAAATAGATCTGTGTTATATTTCCATACACCAAATAGTCCTTGCTCTGTCTCGTTTAGCTCTAGAAGCAAGTCAAACTGCACTGTTTTGTTTTCAACCTTCAGAGGGCTTATAGTAAGACCTGGAAGCTCCAAGGACGGGATTTGGGTATTGTTTAAAACAATCTTGACCTGAAATAGTGGTGAGCGGTTCAACTCCCGTTTCGGATTCAGAGCATCTACCAGCTTGTCAAAGGGTAGATCTTGGTGAGTATAAGCTTCCAGAGTCATTTTGCGGACTCGTTCTAATAACTCTAGAAAGGTAGGGTTTCCTGATAAATCTGTACGCAACACCAGTTGGTTGACAAAGAACCCGATTAATCCCTTAGTTTCAGCTTGGTTGCGGTTGGCGATATCAGTACCCACGATGATATCTTCTTGCTCTGTGTACCAGAAAAGCAAAGTTCCAAACGCTGCAAGTAGTATCATAAATAGCGTAATGCCTTGCCGTTGATTCAGAGCTTTAAGCTTCTCGGTAATGGTTTTGGGTAACACCAGAGATTCTCTTGCTCCTGAGAAAGTCTGGATTGTTGGTCGGGGACGGTCAGTGGGTAGTTCTAGTACAGGTAGTCTACCACCCAGTTGCTGCTTCCAGTAGGCAAGCTGAGTTTCTAGTTTCTCGGATTGTAACCATTGTCGCTGCCAAACGGCAAAGTCTGCATACTGGATTGGTAGTTCAGCAAGCGGTGACGGTTTTTCATGAGAGAAGGTTTCGTAAAGAACTGTTATCTCACGAATAAGCACACCTATTGACCAGCCGTCAGAGATAATATGATGCATCGTCAACAATAACGCATGCTCTGTCTGTGTCTGCTGTAGTAGAGTCACTCGCAATAAGGGACCGTTAGTTAAGTCAAATGGCTGTTGGGCTTGCTCATGAGCCAGTCGCAGAACTTCAGCCTCTCTCAAGTCTATGGGAAGTTCTTGCAAATCTACCACTGGTAGCCTGAAAGTAAAGGTTGGAACAATAACTTGGATAGGTTGTCCATCCCTTGTGGTAAATGTGGTTCTTAAGACTTCGTGACGCCTCACGACTTCGTTGAAGCTTTGTTCTAGCACCGCCATATTCAGCCAACCGAAGAGGCGCATAGCTGAGGAGATGTTGTAGGCGCTGTTACCAGGCTGCAACTGGTTGATGAACCACAGGCGTTGCTGGGCAAAAGATAGGGGTAACTCTTGCGATCGGGAAATGCGTTTGATGGGCTGTGTCTCTAGTCCTAAGCCTGCAATGGTTGCTTTCTCAATGTCTTTTGCTATCCCAGCTATTGTTGGCTCTTCAAATAAGCGACGCAAGGGAAGCTCTACCTCAAAAACTTGCCGCACTTGGGAAATGACGCGAGTTGCTAGGAGCGAGTGTCCTCCCAAGGTAAAGAAGTTGTCGTGAATACCTACTTTTTCCACACCAAGTATATCTACCCAAATTAAGGCAAGCATTTCTTCGATGGGGGTAGAAGGAGCTACAAAATTAGACTGGGGTAATTGCTGTGTTAGATCAGGTGCTGGCAGTGCTGTGCGATCTATCTTACCATTGGGCGTCAGTGGTAGCGCCTCTAGCATCATAAAGGCTCTTGGCACCATGTAGTTCGGCAGCTTCGACTCCAAGAAGTCTCGCAGTTCAGTCACTGTGAGTGTTTGCTCTTTTTGAGGAACGATGTAAGCGACTATTTGTTGAAAGTCTGTTTGATAGTCGCGAACTACAACTACAGTATTCTGTATTGCTGGGTGTTGGCTTAGGTGTGCTTCAATTTCTCCAAGTTCAATGCGGAAACCGCGAACTTTGACTTGGTGGTCGATGCGACCTAAGTATTCAATCTCTCCGCTAGGTGAATAGCGTGCTAAATCCCCAGTTTTGTACAGACGCGCTGCTGGTTTGTCGCTAAAGGAATTGGGGATAAATTTTTCTGCTGTCAGTTCTGGGCGGTTAAAGTAGCCACGTGCTAGCCCATCCCCACCTATGTGCAGTTCACCTGGTACACCAACAGGAACTAACTGAGCGTGTTGATTTAGTATATAAAATTGTGTGTTAGCAATCGGTTGACTAATTGGTACAATACTGATGTCTTTTTCTACCTGACACGCTGCTGACCAAATAGTGGTCTCTGTAGGACCGTACATATTCCACAGTGAGTCACACCGCTTGAGTAACTGATTTGCTAATTGTCCAGGTAAAGCTTCTCCGCCACAGAGGATTTTCAATTGATGATTCCCCTGCCAACCAGCTGCTAAAAGTAGCTGCCATGTCGCTGGTGTCGCTTGCATAACTGTGGCATTTGAGTCAGTTAGTAAAGCTTCCAAGCGTGTTCCATCCGAGGCTATTTCCCGGCTGAGGACTACCAGGCGAGCACCCACTGTAATTGGCAGGAAAAGTTCCAACGCGGCAATATCAAAGGAATAGGTAGTGACAGCGAGCAAGACACCTTGCTCGCTTAGCCCTGGTGTTTGGCGCATACTTTGCAAGAAGTTGCTCAAGGCGCTGTGGGGAATTTGCACACCTTTAGGCTTGCCTGTGGAACCAGAGGTATAGATGACATATGCCAGGTTGTTAGTAGCTACCTCACTAAATAAATTTTCCTGGCTTTGTTGGGCAATGGTTTGCCAATCAGTATCTAAACAAATAACTTTGGCTTTGTGTTGAGGCATTGCCTCTATTAGTCGCTGCTGAGTCAGCAGCACTGACACTTGTGCATCTTGTAGTATAAAGGCTAATCGCTCTTGAGGATAACTAGGGTCTAGCGGTACATAAGCACCACCCGCTTTGAGAATCCCTAACAGTCCGATGACCATAGAGAGCGATCGCTCGACGCAAATACCCACTAGTACCTCTGGTCCGACTCCGAGCGATCGCAGGTGGTGCGCTAGTTGGTTAGCACGTCGATTCAATTCACAGTAGGTCAACTGTTGGTCTACTCTGCGAGAAGCCGCGCTGCGCGCGTCTACAAAGACTACGGCAATGGCGTCAGGCGTTAGCGTAGCTCCTCTGCAGGAGGCTCGCTCTACCTGAGCCTCAAATAGTTGATGGATGCACTGATTCTTGGGATAGTCAGTTTGAGTGTCATTCCACTCTACCAGTAATTGGTGCCGTTCAATTTCTGTTAACATAGGCAACTGCCAAAGGCGCTGCTCTGGGTTAGAGACGATGCCTGACAGCAAATTACAGAAATGGTTTACCATCCTGGTAACAGTAGAGGTATCAAACAAATCCGTATTGTACTCAAACCACCCTCTCAGTTCTGACTCGGTTTCAAAGAGATCTACGCTCAAATCGAACTGGGCTGTTTGCTTTTCCAATTTTAGGGAACTCAGGGTTATACCCGATAGCTGAAACTCATCCTTTGGGACATTTTGCAGTGCAAACATCACCTGGAACAGTGGACTATAGCTTAAATCTCGCTCAGGTTGTAGTTTTTCCACAAGATACTCGAAGGGTAAATCCTGATGAGCATAGGCTCCCAAAGTTACCTCACGGACTCGCCTCAACAATTCTCGAAAACTTGGGTTCCCTCCAAGGTCAGTACGTAAAACTAGGGTATTGACAAAAAATCCAATTAACCCTTCTATTTCAAAACGATTACGGTTGGCAGTGGGAGTACCAACCAAAATGTCATTCTGCTGGGTATAGTGGGAAAGCAGCACCTTGAATGCTGCTAACAGCGTCATAAATAAGGTAACACCTTCTTGCTGGGAAAGTTTTTTCAGCTTTTGGGTTAAGGATTGAGGCAGCACCAATGACTGTTTTGCGCCTCGGTAGGTCTGAATCACAGGGCGAGGACGGTCAGTGGGTAACTCTATTATGGACGGAGTACCATTCAACTGCTGCTTCCAGTAGGATAGCTGAGTTTGTAGCTCTTCTCCCTGTAGCCACTGCTGTTGCCAAACAGCAAAGTCTGCATATTGAATTGGGAGTTCCAAAAGTGGTGTTAGCGTAGCGTGCCAAAGGCTGGGATGACAATTGTTGAAGGCTTCGTAAAGAGCTACCACCTCCTTGATGAGTATCATCATTGACCAATCGTCGAAGATAATGTGGTGCATTGTGAACAACACCACTTGTTCTACCTCACTTAATTGCAGCAAAGTAGCTCGTAGCAATGGAGCCTTAGCTAAATTGAATGGTCGCTGTGCTTCCTCAGCAGTCAGTCGTAAGACTTCGGCTTCTTGGTCAACTTCAGCAAACTGCTGCAAGTCCACCACCGGGAGAGTAAAAGTGAGGGTTGGATCAATCACTTGGACTGGCTGATCCTCTACTGTCATAAAGCTAGTGCGTAGGACTTCGTGACGTTGCACAATTTCATTGAGGGTTTGCTCTAGTGCTATCACATTAAGCGAACCCTTAAGGCGCACGGCATGAGCGATGTTATAGAGGGAGCTGCTAGGTTCTAATTGATTAAGAAACCACAGCCGCTGTTGAGCAAAAGACAGAGGAAAAAAGTCCTTTTTTTCAAGCAGCTGTGCTAGAAGAGCACGTTTTTCTTCCGCTGAAATAAAAGAGATATGTTTGTGACTATCTTTCATTGCTCAAATTCATTTTTAGACAGTATTTCTATCTCTTTGAGTAAAGAGTCTACTTGTTGGTCTGAAATTTTATTGACTTTTGCCAAGATATCTTTAGTATTTCCCCGTTTCGCTCTTTCAATTTTCTGAAACTGCTGAATGACAGGTTGCTCAACCTGTTTGTTGCGTAAATATTCTGCTAAGGCACTTATGGTCGGATATTCAAATGAGTCGGATATTGATATATCTATATTGAGTCTTTTTTGTAGTTGGCTGCGAACCTGAACAATGAGAAGTGAATCGCCACCAAGCTCAAAGAAGTTGTCGTGAATTCCTATTGCCTCAATCCCAAGAAGTTCTTGCCAAATATCAGCAAACGTTTGCTCAGTTTCATTCCTAGGAGCAACATAAGGATTAATGAGTGATGGTCGTTGTTGTGTTAGTTTGGATAGGTTAGCCGTCTCTAACACTTTAGGGTAAGATTTAGCTTGAAAACCATTATCCTGTTTACCCTGAATTAGAAAATCACGACTCTGTAGCTCGTAAGTTGATACAATAACCTGGGATAGCGTACTCCCCAAAATTCGTCGAAAGACTTCTATTCCTTCTGTTGGTAAAAGTTCTTCCTTGAGAAGTTGTCTTTGAAATCTGTTTGTGGATGCTCCTGGTTTTTTGAATAAGCCAGAACTAGCTGAGGACAGAATGGGAGATGGAGTACGCGACTGGACAGAAGAAGCTACAGTCAAAGTTGCTTCTTGACTCATCTGGTTTTCCTCAGTTACTAGATTGCTTAAAGCCTCTTTATCCTGTAAAGATACCACAATCTTGCCAATATGCTTGGTTGCAGCCATGTACTCAAAGGCGCTAGCCACAGACGTAATTGGGAAAACATGATGGGGAAGAGGACTAAAATTTCCATCGTGGAAGTGTTGTATAACTTCATTCCACAGGTTACTGAAGTTGGGGTGTTCCCGGTTTAGCGGAGTAGCAAAAAACGATAAGCTTTTCTCAAAAGGTCGCAGACCCAATTGACTGTTGTTGAGGATATCCCGCACACCAATTTCTAGGAAACGTCCATAGGGTGCGAGAATCGCAAGGCTTTTGGGTATAAATTCTCCCCCTAATGAATTCAAAACCACGTCTACACCTCTGCCGTCAGTGCGTTTCATCACTTCGTCAGCAAAAGCCAAAGACCTAGAATCCATGATATGCTCAATGCCTAATGAATGCAGAAACGCCCGTTTTTCTGCGTTACCTGCTGTGGCGAAGATTTTAGCTCCTATCCACTGAGCAATTTGCACCGCAGCCATACCAACACCACCAGCCGCAGCATGAATCAGAACGCTCTCGCCCTGGCAAAGCTTGCCCACTTTGATTAGAGAATTGTAGGCGGTTGCAAAGGCAATCGGAATTGTTGCTGCCTCCTCTAAACTGAGATGATCTGGTTTTGGTACAACCCACTTTGCAGAAGTTGTTATAAATGGGCTAAAGCATGAATAGCCAAAAGCAATGACTTCATCTCCTATCTCAAAGCCCTCAACGCCTTCTCCCAGTGCGACTATCTTTCCAGCACATTCCAAACCAAACTTGACAGGAACATTGGGTGGAACAGGAAGCAGTCCCAGCGCCATAAGTACTTCTTTGAAGTTGAGACCAGTTGCACCAACGGAGATTTCCACTTCACCATAACCTGGCTTTTGGCGTGTAGTTGGCTCAAATGTTAGGCTACTTAAGATGCCAGGAGAAGAGATTTTTAAACACAAGTTTTGGCTTTCAGGGACGGGAGGTGTTGTTTCGCTTTGACTGCAAGACACTTTAGTAGAAAGTATATCAATATCTACCTTCTTCAGGGTGAAATCTTCTATTTCGACCAGTTCTGTTCCCTGGTCATCCATAATTGTGATGTTAAATTTCAGAATTTCTTTTTGGGACTGCTTGTTCTCTAGATATTTCATATAACTATATACTTTTGTCGGCAGTGGTCTTTTTATCCTTAACCTTTTGTAGTAAAAGGGTAGGTAAGCAGCTCCATCTTTGAATCTGCCAGCCAAGGAACTCACAGCAGTATCTAATAAGGCTGGATGCAACTGGTATGAATTGATGTCTGCAGCAAAGACTTTGGGCAGTTCTATGCTAGCCAACCCCTCGTTTATTCCAAGCTTTCCTTGCTTGAAGTTGTTCCATCTGGGGCCAAACTCTATGTATTCTGATTGAGGTTGATGATCTTGCGTAAAAATAATTTCCCGCTCATGACATTTTGCCTCAATTTCTTTGATGTCATGTTTTTCGGGTGATTCTGGTTCTAGACAAACTATTTCTCCCCTAGCATGTTCAAGCCATTGCTCTGACCCTAAGTTAGATTGGCTTATAATCAAAAATTCAAAGCCATCTCCTTGCTTCTTCAAAAGCGTACAAACTTCTTTTTCCTCATCATCTCCTACAATTAAAGGTGTCAATAAATATACCTCTCGAATTTCAATCGTTTTGTCCTGAGCATGATTTTCACAAGCTGCTCTGGCTATTTCTAAATAGGCTGTTTCTGGAAGTGTCGCTTTCCCTCTGACCCTATGTTCTTTCAAAACCCAGTGCTTATTTACACTTAAATGGGAAATGTATATCTCCTGCTGTGAACCCTCCACTATACATTGATCGAATAAGGGGTGGGTGACTTCTTTGAATTGACGAGTTTGGGAAATATCTGAAGTTTGATCTCGTTGCTGAGCCGCCTGTGCAGCCATCCCCACTTCCTGCCAAGCACACCAGTCAATGGATACGGTAAATGTGGCATCTTGGTTAGTCTTATGGTGAGCAAAGGCATCAAGAAAGGCATTTGCACCAACATAATCGACCTGCCCAAATCCCCCTAGGATTCCAGTACGCGCTGAACAAAGGACAAAGAAATCCAGCTGAACATCCTTGAGGATACTATCGAGAACTAGGGTGCCTTTTACTTTAGGTGCTAGAATACTTTCTGCCATTTCCGGTGTTTTTCGCTGAATCACACCACCACCGGGAACCCCTGCTGCATGAATGACACCATTGAGTTGACCAAATTGCTCTTGTGCTTGAGCGATCGCTTGTTGCATTTGTTCAGAGTTGGTCACATCGGCGCTGATCGCCAAAACTTCTGCACCCAGTTCTTCAAGTTCGAGCACTTTCCGTATGTTACAACTGATAACATCTTGCTCATCATGAGTGGTCAACCATTGTTCCCATTCATCTGGTGCAGGAAAAGCTGAGCGTCCAGTCAGAATCAACTTGGCTCGTACTGTCAGAGCCAGATGTTCAGCTAGCACAAGTCCAATACCTCCGAGTCCACCTGTAATCAGATAAACTCCTCTTTCCCTTAATCTTGGTGTTTCTTCCTTTGCTTCAGCTAATCGAACCGGCTCAAAATTTTGCACCCAACGATGAAAACCACGGTAAGCAATAACTCGGTCAGAAGTATGAACCTGTAGCTCAACAAGCAGTTGGTCTATGAGTTTTTGCTTGCTCCAGTTTGCTTCTTGGGGAATAACAACATCAATGCTACGACAGCTGATGTTTGGGTATTCTTGAGGAATGACCCTAATAGGTCCAAGTAAAGTAGCTTTTTCTGGATAGAATAACTCTTCGCCTGCCACTTCCTGCATATTATTGGAAATAACCGCGATTTGAAGCTCATCAGTAAAATTCTGTTTTCCAAGTGCCTGTGCTAGAAACAGCAAACTATAAAATCCTGTTTCTTGAGATTTATCAACTGTTTCCAGTTCTAACTCTACGCGATCAACAGGGGTGACACTCCATAAATGAACAATTGTTTTTGGGAATTTGTTTTGTGCTAAAAGTTCATGAAGTAAAGTTTCATAGTCATCACGTTGTCGAGGATTCAGAGTATATAGGCGTTGGCAAAGCCTGTCCGTAGGACATTCGCTTAGTTTAGTAAACTCCGACCCAATCCTCACAGCAATCACATCCCGATCCTCAAGTTCGAGTCGTTTCACTAGTTCTTCACCCAAGCCGCACTCATCAATAAACACCAGAGTACAGGACAAAACTGGATTTTCACTTGGTTGATTGATGGATAGTGGGGAGCGTTTCCAAGATGGAATGTAGAACCAGTTTGCCATTTCCGGATTTTTGCGTAGAGAGGTTGTAGGCAAAGTTTCTACATCCGTCTTGACAGCGTTTGCTTGTTTTTTAGATTCAATCCAGTAACGCTGACGCTCAAAGCAATAAGTCGGCAGAGGTAAGCGATGACGCCGCTCATGGGTATAGAATCTCGACCAATCCACTTCTACCCCAGTAAGCCATAGCTGACCTAATGTATTTAACAAAAACGCTACATCCGAGTCGGATTCTTGCGGATGGCGTAACGAAGTTAACATAACCTGCTGTGCCGTTTTATCTGGATGACGTCTAGCTAATGTAGTCAACGTCCGTCCAGGACCAACTTCTAGGAGAATTTGCTCTGGCTTTTGCAGGAACAATGCAATACCCTCAGCAAAGCGCACCGTCTGCCGTAAATGCTTTGCCCAATAGCTTGGATCGGTGGTTTCTGCTACAGTAATCCAAGTACCAGTCACGTTGGACACAAAAGGAATTTGCGGAGCCTTTAGGTTAATTTTCTTTATCTGTGCTATGAACGGCTCGATGATTGGCTCCATCATTTGAGAATGAAAGGCACCCGATGTATGCAGATGACGACAGTCAACCCCTTGCTCAGTCAAAGAGTTGTGCAATTCATCAATCGCCGACCTTGGTCCTGAAACCACGCACAGAGATGGTGCGTTGATTGCAGCTAGGGCAAGTTCTTCGCCAAGCATTAATTGCACTTCTTTCTCTGGTAGTGGTACAGCTAGCATGTCACCAGCAGGCATTTGCTGCATCAGTTGTCCACGGATAGCAACTAGCGCCAATGCGTCTTCCAGAGAAAAAACGCCAGCCAAGCAAGCTGCAACATATTCCCCAATGCTGTGACCAATCATTGCAGAAGGACGCACTCCCCACGCCATCCACAATTGTGCTAAAGCATACTCAATCACGAACAGCGCTGGCTGAGTAATATGAGTTTGTGTCAGCTGCTGTGCTGCGACTGTTGCCTGTTCTGGGCTTGGATATAGAATAGTGCGTAAGTCTAGCCCCAAAACAAGTGTAAGTATTTCACAGCAATAATCAACTTGTTCCCGAAAAATTGCTTCAGTTTGGTACAGTTCTCGACCCATCTCTACATACTGAGCCCCCTGACCGGGAAACACAAATACAATTTCTCGCTCACAAGGTTCGGTGAAATGGGTAAAAACTCGTTGCGGGTCTTTTGTTTCTAAAATTTTGACTGTATCGTTAAGATCTTGACAAACCACTATCCTGCGATGGTCAAACACTCGACGACCCACACTAAGAGTGTAAGCGACATCTGCCAAGTTGATTTCAGGATGCTGCTGCAAGTGCTTGACCAGATTTGCTGTAGCAGTCTCTAGTGCTGAACTAGTTTTAGCGGAGAGTACCAACAACTTATATGTCCGCCCAGGACTAGATGCTTCAATTTCTGAGGTTTCCTCGATAATCACATGGGCATTGGTTCCGCCAATTCCGAAAGAACTGACCCCAGCACGGCGTGGTGTTCCGTTTGTCTTCCATGCGGACAGCTTACTGTTAACATAAAAGGGGCTGTTAGCAAAATCAATCTGGGGATTAGGCTCTTGAAAGTGCAAGGTGGGGGGTATTTGTTTGTGTTTGAGTGCGAGAATGGTTTTGATTAAACCAGCAACACCAGCTGCAGTATCTAGGTGTCCGATGTTAGTTTTTACTGAACCAATGGCGCAGAAATTCTTCTTTTTAGTTTTGGCACGAAAAGATTTGGTAAGCGCTGTAATTTCAATTGGGTCTCCTAAAATAGTCCCAGTACCATGAGTTTCTACATAGCTGATTGTCTCAGGTTCAACCCTAGCTATTGCAAGTGCCTCAGCAATCACCTTTGCTTGACCTTCGATACTCGGAGCTGTATAGCCAACTTTTGAAGAACCATCATTATTAATAGCTGAACCTTTAATAACAGCATGAATATTATCTCCATCCGCTAGAGCATCTGCCAGTCGCTTTAAAGCGACTATGCCCACACCATCACCGCCCACAGTCCCTTTTGCCTGAGCATCAAACGCGCGACAGTGTCCGTCGGGAGACAAAATTCCTCCCTCTTGGTAAAAATAGCCAGCTTTTTGTAACACTGTTACAGAAACTCCACCAGCCAAAGCCATATCACATTCACGATCAATTAAGCTTTGACAGGCTAGGTGAACGGCAACTAATGAACTAGAACATCCAGTTTGAACAGTGATAGCTGACCCCTTCAAGTCTAGTTTATAAGCGACTCGCGTAGCTAGATTGTCTGTGCGATTGTTATGCCTAATTTGGTCAAGACCTATTAATTTTATCAGTTCGGTGTTAGAAAAAAGATTGAATAAAAAGTAGGAGCTAATACTGGCACTACCATAAACACTAATCCGACCATCATAGGTTTTAGAATTATAGCCAGCATTTTCAAGAGCCTCCCAGGCAGTTTCTAAAAAGAGGCGGTGCTGTGGGTCCATAATTTCTGCTGTTCTGGGAGAATAATCAAAGAATGAAGCGTCGAATAATTCTATATCTTCCAGGACAGCGTTTGCTTTAACATAATTGGGGTCACTCAGTAAAGATGAATCTACCCCTACTGACTCCAGTTCTTGATTGGAAAAAAATGAAATTGATTCAACCCCTGAGTGCAGATTGTGCCAAAACTCATCAAGATTCCTGGCTCTAGGAAATCGTCCAAACATACCGATAACCGCTATATCTAAATCGCCTATTTTATTTTGTGTTTCTAGGCTATTCATCACAATTTCCTTTTTTATTACTTGATGATTTGCACTGATGGTGGTTTAAGTAACTACCTAAAATGCTGTTTTTGGGTCAGATAATGTTACCTAGATTGCGCTCTTGCCTGCCTTGAAGCAATGCGGCTTTCTGCTCGTTGATTGCTTTCCTCAAAAGAGGAGGTTTCAGTTTGTTCTTGTGTTAAATATTTAGCTAAAGAGTTGATAGTTGGATATTCAAACAAATTAACAATTGATAGATTTGTGTTTAAAACTTCTCGCAGTTTGGCATGAATTTGAACAAGAAGTAATGAATGACCACCAAGGTCGAAGAAATTATCATGAATGCCCACCTTTCCAACATGAAGCATCTGCTGCCAGATATTAGCAATCGTTTGCTCGACTTCAGTTCGAGGTGGTTCATAAGTGACTTCTAATTCTGGACGATGACCATCTGGTTCTGGTAGCGCGCTGCGGTTGACTTTTCCATTCGGCGTTAGTGGTAGAGCTTTCAACATCATGAAAGTTGAGGGCACCATGTATTCCGGTAGCTTCTCTCTGAGGAATTTCTGTAGTTCATTAACACTGAGTATTTGTTTTTGCTTAGGAACAATGTAGCCTACCAAGTACTTGTTGCCAAACTCCTCTTCCCGAACTGAAACGACAGCCTGTTGCACTTGTTGATGTTGACACAGTATGGTCTCAATTTCTCTTAGCTCAATACGGAAACCCCTGACTTTGACCTGATGATCAACCCGTCCAACAAACTCAATATTGCCGTCGCGCAAATATCGAGCCTTATCACCAGTTTTATATAAGCGCGATCCTGACACAGATGCAATGAGTCCTGTCTGTGCAAAGGGGTTGGGAATGAATCGTTCCGCTGTTAGCTCAGAACGATTTAAATAGCCGCGAGCTAAAGAAGCACCGCCAATGTATAGCTCACCTGTCACGCCAATGGGTACGGGTTGCAGTTGCTCATCAAGCAAATAAATCTGCGTATTAGCAAGTGGACGACCAAGTGGAACTGTCTTTTCAGTATAATTAGCTTGCTTATCCTCAACCGCGAAAGTCGTAACCCCCACGGTAGCTTCTGTGGGACCGTAGTGATTGAAAATAAGGCAGTCTGGCGCACAAGCTTGAATTTGCTCAATAAGTTTCCAACTCGTGGCCTCACCACCAAGAATCAGTTGCTGACGAGGCAAAATGGACTCGGATGATTCAGATGCAAGCAAAGTGGCAAGGTGGGAGGGTACAATTTTGAGACAATCAATAAAATGTTTGTGGCAATATTTTCCTAGGGCTGTTGAGTCAGTAGCACACTCGGCAGACAACACATGCAGACACCCTCCAGTACAAAGAGAAGAAAAGATAACAGTGTTACCCAAATCTGCTGCTAGGGTGGAAACAGTAGCGAAGTTGGTTGTCGTTGAGAAATTCAACCTGTCTGTGATTCCGTTGAGGTAATTCAGCAGTTGTCGATGTTCAATTGCTACCCCTTTTGGTCTACCAGTCGAGCCAGAGGTGAACAATACGTAGACCAAATTCTCGGTTGTCACAACACTTGTGGGATTCTCATCACTGTGCTGAGCAATAATATTCCAGTCCGTGTCTAAGCAAACTATCTGCGATGCATCTGTTGGTAAAGTATCTACTAATCGCCGTTGTGTCAATAGCACTGGTACTTGGGCATCCTGTAATCGGAAGGCAAGACTCTCCTTTGGTAACGCTGGGTCAAGCGGTAAGTATGCTCCACCAGCTTTGAGGATGCCCAAAAGTCCAATAATTATTTTAGGGGATCGCTCTACGCAAAGCCCAACTAAAACTTCTGGCTTTACTCCCAGCGTTTGCAAGTAATGAGCTAGTTGATTTGCTTTGCGGTTAAGCTCAGTATAGGTCAGTTGTTGGTCTTCAAATACAACAGCAATATTGTTAGGTGTTTTTTCTACCTGTTCTTCAAAAAGCTTGTGTATACACTTGTCTAGTGGATAATCAATTTGCGTTTGGTTAAACTCAACTAGTAATTGTTGGCGATCGCTTTTGCTGAGAATTTCTAATTGACATATTTTCTCTTCTGGATTTGCAGTTGCACTAGTTAATAAAGTTTGAAGCTGTCCAGCTATCCGCTCAATAATTTCAGCCGAAAAGTAATTGACATCATGATAAAATTCTGCTATTAGGAAACTTTCGCGTTGAGTACAAGTGAGTTTTACTTTAAAAGGTTCAATACAGGTGTAATATTTGTCAAGATACAATGAAACACCACCGGCAATGAGTTGTTCTGGTAGTTGCTCAAACTCGAAACCAATAGGAAAAGCTAGTGTATTATTATTTTCTAGTGGTTCCGGAACAAAATAATCTTGCCATTCCGACCCAGCCTCTATAGTTTGTTCAGCGAGTTCTAAAACTTCTTTGAAGTGCCGTTCTGGTGTTAAATTGCTTTTAATTGGTACCCATGTAGCAACAAGTCCTAGTAAGTTATGTAGTTCTTCATAATCCCTCCGAGCTGCAGCCATACCGATAATGAAGTCTGATTGTCCTGTCAGTCGCCAAATCAAGACTTGCCAACAGGCTAGTAAGACGACAGCAGTGGAAGTATTATACTTTTGGGCTAAAGTTTCAATTTTGGCTGTTAATTCGGGAGCTATTACTAATTGGGTACAGTCTATCTCAAATCCTGATTTTTTTAAAGTCTTATTCTCAAAAGGTAACTTTAACTTAGCTAAGGAAGATAGTTTCTGCTGACACCAATATTCATTAGCAGTCTTTGCATCCTCGTCTGCAAGTAATTGATTTTGCCATTCTGAGAATTGAAAGTATTGCACAACTTCATTACACAATTCCTTTCTTTCTAGGCAATCAGAATATGAATTACTAATTTCATTAACTAGATTCTTAATTGTCCGGGTATCAGCACAAAGTGCAGGCAAGCAAACAAGCAGAATATGCTTATTGGACGACAGTTTCAGTAAAGACAAACGCAATATTGGACCTTGCTCGAAGTCAAAATATTGGTGTCTCGCCTCCTGAAAAAGCTCCTCGATTTTAGATGACTGTTCCGAAGTATGACAGTTACTTAAATCAATATCTTGCCATAAAAGAAAGCTACTATCAGAAACAACCATAACGGGAATCTTTACACCAGGCAAGCGACAAAAATTTGTCCGAAGAATTTCATGTCGATTAACGATTTGCTGTATGGCTGCTTTTAAGACCTCTGGTTGGAGATTACCTTCTATAATAAGCGTACATTGAGTCAGGTAAGCAGAACTATCTTGCTGCAATAACCAAAGACGTTTCTGATGAGGAGACAGCCGAAAGCCATTCAGAGTTTCAGTTAACATTTACTTCCTCCTTTAATCCTTTGGCTTGCAATAGCAATATCTTTGCTTTGAATCATTTCTCCCATTGCTACCACAATTTTGCGTTGCCCTTCATAGGGGTAGCGTCCGTGTGCAGCAAGCATATTATCTAGCATCAAAATGTCTCCTGACTGCCAAGGAAAGCTTGTCTTCGACTGCTGATACACTTCGTTAATTTCTGAAATAACTGAGTCTTCTATAGGAGTTTCGTCTCCATAATAAACATTACGTGGTAACTTTTTCTCTCCAAATAAAGACAACAGAGACTCTCGAACTTCTGCATCTAAATACGCTATGTGGTGTAACTGTATCTGATTGAAAAATACCTTGTCACCAGTTTTAGGATGTACTGCTACTACTGGACGAACTTGACGAGTCACTAGACTATTATTATCATACCATTCAAATTCAATTCCAGCCTGACAGCAATAATTTTCTACAATATATTTGTCATTTGTGTGAAAGAAATCTTGCCATCTGACATCTAGACCATTCGTATAATTACGAACGTACATGAATTGTTTTTCAGCTAATAGTTCTCGTAGTTTGGGATTGAGGAGTTGATAAGCTTTTCGACAGTCTATAATCGGCGTTTCTCCACCTTGTTCGGCTGATTGTACGCAGAAGAACCAAATTTTTAAAGGAAACTGATGCAAGTGGGAGCTTTCATTATGAAAGAGGATGGCTTTGTCAGGTGGGTAAGGAGTAGAACCATAAACTTTACCACTCTCTGCTGCACGAGGTAAATCGCCATAATCACCAAACAAGTCTGGGTAAATTGCCTGGGCAACACTTTCAAATTCCGAGACAGAATCTACATGAAAACCTCGAAATAAAATAGCACCATGTTTTAATAATTGTCTTTCGAGTAATTCCCGGTTAGTTTTAGCCCAAACTACTAAATCAATCTCGTCAGCATCAGGCTGAATCACTAGAGCAAATGTTTGCTCCGGTTGGAGATAATCGGTTTTGATCAATCTTTCTTGTGATAAGCTGACAGCTTTGGGAGCGACACTGATAAACTTTTCCCGATTGAATGCTTTGCGCTCTGTTTTTTGCATGGCTTGTTGCTTTCTTTCAGCTTCCGTGAGTATTTCTAAGTTACTGATCCGTGCATCAGGTTGGGACACAATGCTGTTGAGTAGCGTCTGGAAGTGACCTGTCATGCAAGTGATGATGGTGGCATCAAATAAATCAGCATTGTACTGCCACTTGCCCTCGATTCCGAACTTTGTTTCTGTCAGAAATAGCGCTAAATCAAACCTTGCTATTTTGTTTTCAACTTCTAGTAGGCTTAAGGTCAGTCCTGGCAATTCCAATGTTGGCATAGGAGCATTCTGGAGGACAAACAACACCTGAAATAATGGTGTTGTATTGCTCAAATTCCGCTCAGGTTGCAAAGCCTTCACTAATTTATCAAAGGGCAAATCCTGATGAGCATAGGCTCCTAATGCTACAGAGCGCACTCGTTTGAGCAACTCCCGAAAGCTGGGATTACCACCAAGGTGAGTGCGTAAGACAAGCAGGTTGACAAAAAAACCAATTAATGGCTCAGTTTCAGCGCGGTTACGATTAGCAACATCAGTGCCAACAACGATGTCATCTTGATTGGTATAGCGTTGTAGCAAGACCTGAAAACCAGCCAGCAGGGTCATAAATAAGGTGACACCTTCTTGACGCGAGAGCGCTTGCAGTCCTTGAGACGTGTTAGAGAGAATGAGGAAAGATTGAGTAGCGCCCCTGTTGGTTTTAACCACTGTGCGTGGACGAGTTGTGGGTAATTGCAGTACAGGGAGATTGTTTCCTAATTGCTGCTTCCAGTAAGCGAGTTGAGCTTCAAGTACTGCTCCTTGTAACTGCTGTCGTTGCCATACGGCAAAGTCTGCGTACTGTATGGGTAATTCTGGAAATGGAGAAGGCTTTTCAGCACAGAAAGCTTCATAAAGTGCTGCCAATTCACGAATAAACACACCCATTGTCCAGCCATCTGAGACAATATGGTGGATTGTGAACAATACTATATGCTCCTGATCACTAACGCGCACTATAGTACATCGCAGTAATGGACCTTGGGCTAAGTCAAAGGTGCGTTGGGATTCTTCGTCAATCAGTTGTTGAACAAGAGGTTTCTGTTCAGCCTCTGGCAACCCTCTCAAGTCCACTACTGGTAATTTCAAGGTTATAGTTGAGGCGATCGCCTGAAATGGTTGCCCATTTAGGACAGGGAAAGTAGTCCGCAAGACTTCGTGACGCTGCACAATTTCACATAAGCTCTCCTCTAGTGCAGCTAAATTCAACAAACCAACAAGTTGTACAGCAACTGGTATGTTGTATGTAGCACTACCTGGTTGCAGTTGCTCCAGTAACCACAATCTCTCTTGGGCAAAAGACAGCGGTATATTTTCGTCTCGCGAGACACGCTTGATAGGAGGAGTTTGCTGTCCCAATTTCACCTCTATTGCTTGTTGTATAGCTTTTGTGAGTCCAGCCACTGTCGGTGACTCAAACAAGCGACGTAGCGATAGCTCTACTTCAAAAGTTTTCCAGATCCGCGAGATGACTTGGGTAGCTAATAAAGAATGTCCGCCTAACTCAAAGAAATTGTCGTCAATACCTAAGAGTTCAATACCAAGAACTTGAATCCAAATTCCAGCTACCACTTCCTCTACTGGATTGCGAGGTGCGACAAAAGCTTCTTTGAGAAAAAATCTGGTGGTGTCAAGTGCTTTTAAGGCACGGCGATCTACCTTGCCGTTGGGTGTCAGTGGCAGCGCTTCTAGCATCACAAAGGCTGATGGCACCATATAACTTGGGAGCTTTGACTCCAAAAAATGACGTAGCTCAGTAACTGTTACAGTCTGCTCTGGGTGCAGGACTACGTAAGCTATCAAACATTTAGAAGCAAGTTCATCCTCAAAAGCCACAACTATATTTTCCCGCACCATTGGGTGTTGGCTGATGACTGCTTCCATTTCTCCCAGTTCAATGCGGAAACCGCGTAGCTTCACTTGATGGTCGATACGCCCCAGAAATTCGAGATTGCCATTGGCTTGGTAGCGAACCAAGTCCCCTGTTTTGTAAAGACGCGCTCCTTGCTCATTGTGGAAGGGGTTGGGGATAAACTTCTGTGCCGTGAGTTCTGGTTGGTTAAGATAACCACGAGCAAGTCCGACACCGCCAATGTGCAATTCCCCAGGAACCCCTACAGGAACAGGTTGTTGGTGTGAGTCAAGGATATAAAATTGCGTGTTGGCAATTGGTCGCCCAATTGATATGATATTGTCTCTTTCTTTTTGGTCTGGATTGCTTTCTATCATTCGGACAGATGACCAAATGGTAGTTTCGGTCGGACCGTATAAATTCCATACTTGGGTACCACGTTCGAGCAACTGATTAGCAAGGGAGCGATCGAGAGCTTCACCACCGCAAAGAATTTTCAATTGCCGATTGTCCTGCCAGCCAGCAGATAGCAATAGTCGCCAGCTGGCTGGTGTGGCTTGCATAATTGTGGTATTTAACAAAGTCAACCGTTCTAGCAGTTTGGTTCCGTCAACAGCGATTTCACGACTGACTAATACCAAACGAGCACCTACAATCAGTGGTAGATATAATTCTAGTGCTGCGATATCAAACGACAATGTAGTGACTGATAATAAAATATCTTCTTTAGTCAACTTCAAATTCTGGCGCATGGCACTTAAAAAGTTAACTAAAGCACCATGACTAATTTGTACTCCTTTGGGCTTACCTGTTGAGCCGGAGGTGTAAATTACATAGGCTAAATCTTTAGTAGTTGCCTCGTTGATAGAATAGCTATTGCTTTGTTCGACAATTTCCTGCCAGTCTGTATCAAGGCACACTACCTTTGCTTTATGTTCCGGTAAAGCTGCTACCAACTTCTTTTGAGTAAGCAGGACTGATACTTTGGCATCTTCTAGCATGAATGCTAAGCGCTCGTGCGGATATGCTGGGTCAAGCGGCACATAAGCTCCACCGGCTTTAAGGATGCCCAATACTCCGATGACCATATCGAGCGATCGCTCTGTGCAGATTCCCATCAGAACCAGAGGTTCAACTCCCACTTTTTGCAGGTAGCGTGCTAGTTGATTTGCTTGTCTATTCAGTTCCCGGTAAGTCAGTTGCTCTTCTTCAAATACTACTGCCACAGCGTCTGGAGTGAGTTCTACCTGTGCTTCAAACAATTGATGAATGCACTGGTCTTGAGGATAGTCAACCTGCGTGTTATTCCACTCCACCAGCAGTTGGTGACGCTCTGGCGAAGTAAGTAACGACAAGTTTATGAGGCGCTGCTGTGGATTTGCAACCATGCTTAACAACAAAGCCTGGAGATGCCCTAGCATCCGAGTTATCGTGCCTGTGTCGAAGCGGTGGCAATCATAAAAAATCTCTAGCGATAACTCAGAATCCGCTTTTACTGAGACAGTGAGGGGATAATGGGGGTGTATAGAAGTATCAATATTGGATATTTTAATGTTGCCGACTTGCTGTTGTTTTAAAAAATTTATTGAGTAGTTCTGAAAATTTAATATACTCTCAAATAATGGCTGTCCAGCTGGCAAATCACTCCACTTCTGAACCTCTACTAATGGGCTGTACTCGTACTGACGTGTCTCATTTTGCTGTGCTTGAAGCTGCTTTAGCCAAAGTAGGAGAGATTCTTCCAGATTTACATACACTCGCACTGGTAGAGTATTAATAAACACTCCCACCATTGACTCAGTTCCTGCTAAAGTGGGCGAGCGACCAGATACAACGCCTCCAAAGATGACATCTTTCTCGCCACTATAACGACTCAAAAGAATAGCCCAAGCCCCCTGTATCAATGTATTTAGCGTCAACTGTTGCTGGCGAGCCAGAGATTGCAATGCTGCTGTTTCTGTTGTTGATAACTCAAGCAACTGTTTATCATATTTGTTGTCTTGATTGAGTAAGTGACTAGGCGTTTGGTCTACCTTAAAAGGAGTGACTTCAGTAAAGCCCTTCAGCCGCTGTTGCCAAAACGTTTTGTTTTGAGACGAGTCTTGCTGTTGCAGCCAAGCTATGTAATCCCGGTAAGGACGGGGGCGCTCTCGGTCTAAGTTCTGATCTTGGTTGAATGCTTTGTAAAAGGCGAAGATTTCATCAAGAAGTCGGGACGAAGACCACCCATCCAGCAGCAAGTGGTGATGGCTCCATATAAATTGGTAGTCGTTTTCGGCTAACTGGACCAGAGTTAAGCGCATCAGTGGCGCTTGAGACAGTTCAAAGCCTCGATCCCGGTCCGTCTTGAGAAAAGCCTCCAGTTGCTCTTGTTGTTCAACGCTTGCCAACCCACGCCAATCTTGCTGCTCCCAGGACAGCTTTACTTGCTTATGCACCAACTGAGCAGGCTCTTTAAGACCTTCCCAAACAAAGGTGGTACGCAAAATTGGGTGACGCTCTATAATTTGCTGCCAAGCCTGTTGAAATGCTGAAACATTGAAGTCTCCAGCAATTGTACAACTAAGCTGCTCGCAATAGACTCCTGAGTGTGGGGCATAAAGAGTATGGAAGAGTATGCCCTGTTGCATGGGTGAAAGCGGATAGAAATCTTCAATGTTTTTCATTGCCCTGCATAACCTTCAGCTTTATAGATGGCTGTCAGAATAGCGATTACTTAATAATCGCGTTGGGTCATCGATAGTGGGGAACTCTAACTCTAGCTCCTCCATGGACTTAATACCAATCTCCTTCAACCACTCTGGTCTTAGCACGTTGTTTTCAACCACATTGCCTGGTCCTGTATTGTCTCCTTTATAAATAAAAACTTGATTGCGATAAAAGTGTATAGCAACAATATGCTTATCAAAATAATTAGGAGAATATCCTGGATGAAGAAACTCTTGGTGGCTCAGGCAATCAACCAATCTTTTAAAAAAATTTATCATTGTTCTGGAGTCGTATAAATCCAGGCTGCCTCCATACCGCGCCCAATGGGGAAGAACGCTATCACTACAAAAATTCGACCAATTATCATAACTGGGTATATAAGAAGTATGAGTATCTTCTACGACATAAATACCGCCGTCATTCAGTTCTGGAAAAAGGATTTGAAATGTTTTAATCACATGCTCGTTTTGATGACTGCCATCATCAATGATAATGTCTAGTTTACCAGTTTCCGCCACAACTTTTTCTAAAAAATTTTCATCATCTTGACTATCCTGAAATATTTTAATACGGTCTGATTCCAAAGCTTTTTTATCTACAATATCTATACCGTAAATCATACTGTTAGGAAAATAAGTCTTCCACATCCTTAAAGAATCACCTCCAGACAAAGGGTCATCATAGCCGCCAACACCAATTTCCAAAATCTTCAATTTTTTAGTTCTTAAAGGAGCAAAGTGCTGTTGGTAACGCTGACCATACATATTAGGATTCCATTTGCTGTTATAAAGAGGCAGCAATTTCCTTAAATCTTTGCGGTAGATGAATGACTTGAGTTGATGAGGTAAATTTTTAAAAAATGTCTGACAATAGCTGTCTAACTTCATTGGTAATAATCCTCTAAAGATAGTTCTTAATATGGTGCAAAATCTTCAGATTCATTAATAGCTGCCAAAATGTTGTCAATGTCGCCTTGACTCCATTGACTTTCCTTAAACTCTGCAAAGTCGGAAGGAGTAAAGTTTTCTACTGAAGATGATTGGGAATTTGTAATTAGCGATCGCAACACCGCTACAAAATCATTAGCCAACCCCTCGACTGTTTCTCGTCGATGTACATTTTCGCTATATGTCCAATTCACAACGAGCTGAGCTTGGACAACTAAACCATTAATTTCTAAAAGATGGTTCCGCTTTCCACGTAGGCTACGGGGTGAGCCAGTTGATTCTTGAGAACGCTTAAATAAAGAAGACTCCGTTAAAGATTGCTCAAGCTTGCCGAGGTAGAGGAAAACGACCTCTGCTTGTTGTAGCACTCGCAGTTTTTCTGTGATTAGTATATCATCACTCAAGTAGCGCAACACACCGTAACCTAAACCCTGATTAGGAAAATTGTGCAGTTGCTCTTTAATCATCTTCAATGCTTCCCCTGGTTGAGAAGCCTCGCCAATTTCCAAAAGCACAGGGGCGATGTTGGTAAACCAGCCTACTGTCCGCGACAAATCTATATCGTCGAAAATGACATCCCGTCCATTGCCCTCTAAGTCTACCAACAGTGATTGTCTACCAGTCCATTTGCTAGTTGCTTGCACTAAGGCACTAAGCAGCACATCGTCCATTTGGACTTTATAAGCTTTTGTCACCTCTTCCAGCAATGCCTGTGTTTCTTCGACACTCAGTGTTACTGATATAGTCTGAGCCGATCGCACAGTATTAGCACCTCCTGTATAATCTACAGGCATTGGTGATACCCACTCACGCTCAGCTGCTAGCCAATACACCTGCTCTCTTTCTAACTCTATTGACTTTGCATACTCGATGAGTCGGAAAGACCACTGTTTGAACGAAGTCGTCTTTGGTGGAAATTTAACTGCTTTCCCCTGGCTCAACTGCTGGTATGCTGTTTGCAAATCTTCGAGCAAAATCCTCCAAGAGCCTACATCCACAACTAAATGGTGGATGACGAGCAGCAAGCGTTGTGGTTTTTGCTGTCCTAGGTCAAATAAAGCAACCCGTACGAGTGGACCTGATGACAGATTTAATGTTGTTTGCAACTTTGTACCTGCTGCATCAATTGCCTGTTGTTGCAACTGTTGTGACAGCATCGATAAATCAACTTGAGAGAAAGGCACAGATTCGTTGGGACTGGCATAAACTTGCTTGGTACCTGATTCTTCTGGCACAAAACGTAGACGAAGTGCATCGTGGTGTACAAGCAAATGTTGCACAACCTGCTCTAATAGTACCGGGTCAAGCACTTGTTGTGCCTCTAGCAGAATTGCCTGGTTCCAGTGGTGCTCTTCAAGCAAATTTTGTTCAAAAAACCAGTGTTGGATAGGCACAAGCGGTAGTTCCCCTTGCACTAATCCCTGTTCAGTCAAGACGGTCTGAGTCCTCTTTGCTACCTCTGCTAACTGTGCAATTGTCGGGTATTCAAACAGATGCTGATTGGTAATTCGCAAACCTGCTTTATTGGCTCTAGCAGTAATCTGAATACTGAGAAGAGAATCACCCCCTATCTCCAAAAAGTTGTCGTAAATGCCTACTTGCTCAATACCAAGGATTTCTTGCCAGATATTGGCAATGGTTTGCTCAACCTCATTTCTGGGAGCAACATAGTTGTTCCGTAAATTTGGTCTTGAGTGGAGTGAGTGTGAATCTATTGGATGTGAATGTTCTCTATTTTGTAAGGATTCACGCTTAATCCATTGTTGGATTCTAGCTTGTAAATCAGTTGTTGAAATAACTATCTGAGTGATTGCATTTAGGGATAAAACACGTTGAAATACCTCTACCCCTTCTTGATTTGTCATGAACAATTCAGTTGATATTTCTGGTTTGGCAGCCAGTTCAACTGCTAATTGACTAGTTAACCAATTATCCCAGTTTACACTAATCCAAGGTGTAGAATTTGTCTGGTTATGCTTAGAAACGAAAGCATCAGCAAAAAAGTGTGCTGCTGGATAAGCCGCCATACCTAAGGCACCCACAACAGATGATAAAGAGGATATCAACACACAGAAATCAAGCTCTATCCCTTGCAAAACTTTTTCTAATACAAACAATCCATGTCCATTTGCTTTGAGTTGCTTTTCACATTCGCTTTTACTAATCTCTTGAATAGTTCTAAATAACTTGATTCCGGCTGCATGGATAACTCCATTCATCTGACCAAAGTGTTTAATTGCCTGAGTCATTACAGCTTCCATTTGTGCTTCATTGGCAACATCAGCACTTGTCGTCAGAACTTCTGCACCGAGCTTTTCAAGTTCCTGCACTTTTAGTATCTTGCGGCTCACCTCATCCTGCTCGTCATGAGTCAAAAGCCATTCATTCCATTCGTCTTTTTTGGGAAAAGCTGAAGACCCCATTAGTATCAATTTTGCTTTCACTGTCTGGGCTAGGTATTCAGCAAGATCAAGACCTATGCCTCCTAGTCCACCAGTGATGAGGTAAACTCCTTCTTCTCTTAACCGAGTTTTGGCAGCAATACTTAGTGGCTCATAAGATACGTGTGTAGAATTATTCCATCGGAATGGCTCAAAACTCTGTATCCAGCGATGATGCCCACGGTATGCAACAGCTGAGTCAGATGGATTTGCTATTAGCTCTAAAAGAAGTTGGTTTATTAGCTGGTTTTCTTGAACAGTGCTTAAAGAGGAAATGATAACATCAATACTCCGGCAGGTGATGTTTGGATACTCTTGGGGAATGACCTTACACATTCCTAAGACGGTTGCTTTTTCTGGATTTAACCTTTCAATACCTGTGACGTCGTATGTATCGTTCGTCACGATTAAAATATCTATAGGTTGAGTAATATCCTGTTTGCTAAGCGACTGAGCCAGGAATAGTAAACTATAAAAACCCAGAGTCTGACACTGTTCAAAGAACTGATTCGGTGATTGTGTCTGCTCGTTTGGTATGAGACTCCATAGATGTGCTACTGCATCTGGAATTTGACCCAGTGCTTGCAATTCTGCAATCAAGGCATCATAGTCTTCCGGCTGCTGAGGATTGATAGTATATCTGCGTTCGCTAACTTTGCTAAACTGCTCTCCCTGCAAGACAGTGATGACATCGTGACTTGTACCTTCTAGTCGTTGTGCTATTTCCGCGCTCACTCTACCAGTATCAGCAAAGACTAACCAGCATGACTTTTTCTCTACTTGTTCTTCAGACTTGACAGGTTGGGGTAATATTGAGTGTTTCCAAACTGGAACATAAAACCAGTCTGCAATATTTGGCTTTTTGTGATTTGTTAAGACAGAATCGCTTGTTTGTTTGTTTTGTTCAATCCAGTAACGCTGGCGCTCAAACGGATACGTTGGTAAGGGGAGTCGGTGACGGCGTTCTGTCGTATAAAAGCCAGACCAATTTACTGCAACTCCGGACATCCACAGGTGACCTAAAGTGTTTAGCAAGAACGCTACATCTGAGTGTTCTTCTTTCGGATGACGTAATGAAGAGAGTATGACTTGTTCAGTAACCTGATTTGAATGCTGTTTGGCAAAGGTACACAAAGTACGTCCAGGTCCAACTTCCAGTAGGATGCGATTTGGCTCTTGCAGCAGCTGGGAAATTCCTGCACTGAAACGAACTGTTTGACGTAAATGCCTTGCCCAATAATTAGGATTAGTGGCTTCTTGTGCTGTTATCCAAGTTCCTGTGAGGTTGGAAATAAAAGGAATCTGGGGAGGATTCAGTTTGACTTTTTTAACTTCTTGGATGAATGACTCCACTATGGGTTCCATCATCACAGAATGAAAAGCACCTGAGGTATGCAGACGGCGACACTCTACACCCAATGTAGTGAGTTGCTCATGAAGTGCATCTATGGCTTCATTGCTTCCGGAAACTACGCATACCTTTGGCGCATTGCTCGCAGCTAAAGATAAGTTTTCATTGAGCAGGGGTTTCACTTGGGCTTCTGCTAGAGAAACAGAGAGCATTGCACCTGTTGGAAGTTGCTGCATCAGTCGCCCACGCAGAGCAACCAAAGCTAAAGCGTCTTCCAGGGAAAATACACCAGCAAGGGTTGCTGCTACATATTCTCCGATACTGTGACCAATCATCGCACTAGGAGAAATGCCCCATGATATCCACAACTGAGCCAGAGCATATTCAATGACAAATAATGCTGGTTGAGTGATGTCTGTCTGTTTCAGTTTTTCTGCTGCTACTTCGACATCAGAATCACTCGGATAAATCAGCAATGCCAAATCAAACCCCAAGTATGGTCGTACCATAATGGCGCAACGATCTACCCATTCGCGAAATGTCGCCTCAGTTTGGTAAAGTTCTTTACTCATGTTCACGTACTGAGCACCTTGTCCGGGAAACATGAAGGCGATGGGGCGCTCAATGGGTTCTTGAATGTGAGTGAAAACTCGTTGAGGAAGTTGCTGGTTTAATGCACTGACTGCATCCTCGGTATTTTGGCAGACCAGTATCCGCCGATGATTGAACTCCCTACGCCCCACTTGCAGTGTATAAGCTACATCCGCTAGATTCTCTTGGGGATGCAATGTTAGGTGTTGAGCCAAATTCTGCGTAGCAGTTTCAAGAGCAGACTCGGTTTTAGCAGAGATTACTAACAACTGTGATGGACGAGAAGAGCTAGAAGGTGATAGTGTTGGGGCTTCTTCCAAAATGACATGGGCGTTGGTTCCCCCCATTCCTAAAGAACTGACACCAGCACGACGAGGGGTCAGTCCCGCTTTCCATTCGGTTAGTTTTGTATTGACATAAAAGGGACTATTGGCAAAATCTATTTGAGGATTGGGTTGCTCAAAATTCAAGCTGGGCGGTATTAACTGATGTTTGAGAGCGAGAACAGTTTTGATTAATCCTGCAACTCCAGCGGCTGCATCTAAATGACCGATATTTGTTTTGACTGAACCAATGGCACAGAAACCCTTTTTCTGTGTACTAGCACGAAAAACTTTGGAAAGCGCTGCAATTTCTATTGGATCGCCTAAAGCTGTCCCAGTACCGTGAGCTTCTATATAGTTTATTGTTTCCGGTTCAACTCCTGCAAGCATCTGAGCCTCTGCGATCGCTTGTGCTTGACCATCTATGCTAGGCGCTGTAAAGCCAACTTTCACAGAACCATCATTATTGATTGCTGCACCTTTGATCACAGCATGAATGTAATCACCATCAGCTAGAGCATCCTCTAGCCGCTTGAGGACAACAACTCCTACACCATTACCAATAGTTGTTCCCTGTGCTTTGGCATCAAACGCGTAGCAATGACCATCCGGAGATAATGTTCCTCCTTGTTCGTACAAATAACCTGTTTTTTGTGGTACATGGATTGAAACCCCACCTGCTAGCGCCATATCACATTGGTAATTTAGTAAACTTTGGCAAGCGAGTGTGATGGCGACTAATGAGGTCGAACAAGCCGTTTGAACTGTAAGACTTGGTCCAGTGAGATTTAATTTATAAGAAACACGGGTAGTCAGAAAATCTTTATCGTTACCAATTAATTTCTGGTAGCATTTCGCTGACCCCACGTGGTCATTATTTAAATCAAAAGGTAAATAGTTATTCAGACTAGCACCACCGTAAACTCCAATGCGACTTTCACATTTAGTGGAGTCATAACCTGCACTTTCCAAGGCAACACACGCACATTCCAAGAAGAGACGCTGTTGTGGGTCTGTTGCTTCAGCTTCTTTAGGGTTAATGTCAAAGAATGAAGCATCAAATAAATCAATATCTTCTAATACACCACCCGCTCCTACATAATTAGAATCCTTCAGTAAAGATGGATTTATGCCTGCTGATATTAACTCTTCATCTGTGAAGACAGAAATTGATTCCACCCCGGAGCGCAAATTCTGCCAAAATTCTTCAAGATTTTTGGCTCCTGGAAAACGTCCTGCTATACCTATGATGGCTATTCCTTCTACTGATTCGTATCCTTCTGTACTACCCATGGTTTTCTTTTGCGGGTTGTTAAAATTAATATTTTTTGGGGTTAAGTATATTTTTCTCTGTCTCTTTAATTTGGTTCTTTGTTAGCAAGCGATATCTATTCTGATAGAGTATTTTTGCTAGTCTAAATCCATTTATATCAAAGATTGCTTTGTCAATTATGATATTAGTCCTTAAGATAACTGAGCAGAGAAAAAATTCGCCGTCGAGTATCAGTAAATGACCTGCGACCATGTAAAAACCTGGAATTATCAATCATGACTAAATCACCTGGTTGCCACGTTATCACCTCAGTTAACCTGTTCATCACTTCCTGGATTTGGTTGATAACTGCTACAGGAATCGGTGAACCGTCTTCAAAAGTTACCATTCCTCTTGGATTTTTGTACTCTGAAATGAGGCTGTTGGCAAATGCGTCTTGATTACCATACTTGGTTTTGACCACAGCTGAGCAAACATATTCTAGAGAAACTGATTGATCTGAGTTTATTTGGTAATTGACACCTTTAAGATTGTCCAGCGTTCGCTTGACATCAGCTATAGTAGAACCTGACCCTAAAAAGCGCTTCCAATCAGCTGCAGGAAATTTTTGAACAAATCTGATTTTCTGAGAAATAAATAGCTGTTTGAGATCTTCACTCAATTCTTCCCATACTCGCCCACCATCCCAGATTAAAGTTTCACCACCTTGGGAAGCTGGTACAGCACAGCAAAACCACACAACATCGGGACTAAAGGGAGAATTAGCATTTTCACAGTGGGGACTCACATAATGCATTCCTGGATCTACTAAGGTGACAAACCTATTTTTCAAATTGACGATAGGTCTGTCTTTATCTAGAACAAATCTAGAACTAAATTGTTCAGCAAACGCTTGCATTTGTTCATTGTTGACACTAAAACCTCGGAACAGAAGAAGTCCATATGACTTAAACAGTTCTATAGTAGTTGGAACTGGCAGTTGAAGAATATTTAGACAATTCTCACTTTGTATTATTTTAAGACTACCTAGTTTTATAGAGTCAGTTACTATCATTATAATTGCACTCCAAAAATTTCACTTTCAACGATCTGTTTTTCTAGATAACTTCATCAATTGTTTTTGTTGTTTCAATGCATCTATTTGCTTCTGAGTCCGATCTCGCGTCTCCTGAAAATAAGTCACATTCTCTGGTTTCTGACTTAAATATTTTCCCAAAGAATTTATAGTTGGATGTTGAAACAGTTCCACAATTGGTAAATTTAGGTTAAAAATTTCCCGTAGTTTGTTATTGACCTGAACCATCAACAATGAATGACCGCCGAGATCAAAGAAATTATCATTTACGCCCACCTTTTCTAGATGCAGCACTTCTTGCCAAATCTTCGCGATGCTTTGTTCCACCTCTGAGCGAGGAGGTTCGTAAGCTGCTGCTAACTCCGGACGCAAGCCCTCAGTTATAGGCAATGCACGGCGATTCACTTTCCCGTTGGGCAAGAGCGGTAATGTATCGAGTAGTACGAAAGTAGATGGTATCATGTACTCAGGCAGTTGTTTTCTAAGACTGTCGCGTACATCATCAACCAATTGCTTCGGACTGTTCCAAGTTAGTTTTGGTTCACACTTTGTCGCTTCTAGATGTTGTTTATGATTGTTGAGTTGACGTACTGCATAGACATTATAAAGCCCTGTTTCTGCCAACAAGTTGTCCTGTTCAACCGTCACACGATATCCTCGCTGTTCTAGCAAGTTTGTCAATTTTTGCAATCGTCCCTGTGTATCGTGAACCTCGACCACAATCTGCCGAATTTTATGCCAGTCTTCTTCTTGAATTCCTGCTAAAACCTCTAATTCACTTTTTTCAACATCTACCTTCAATAAATCAATCTGCTCAATCCGATTTTCCCGGATTGTCTCTGAGAGAGTTCTAAGTTGACAATTGACTCGTTCGCTAGTTAAGCGAGCATCTAGCAACTCATCAATCATTTCCTTTGATAAAGTGGTATCGCTGTGAGGATCTGATTGCTGATTTAGCAAAAACGATTTCACAACCGCGCGTTCTTCTTCTCCATCAACAAAGCGACCAGAAATAAGTGAGAGTTGGGGATAGTAGGTAAACGTTTCTGTCCTTGAATCGTTTGCAAGTCCACAATTAAATAGCTTGACGTTTAAGCCGTAGAGTGATGTGTTAATGCGTAAAGCCTCAAAAATTTGAGGAATTGGTTCAAAAGCGTAAATGATAGAATTTGGGTACTTTTGACCAATAAAAAGACTAAACAGACCGATGTTTGCGCCAACATCGAAGATGCAATCACCATCTGCAAGGGTGATACCGTGCCGCAAATATACCTGCTCTGCAAAAATTTCTTGGTATGAGAACTTTGTTTCCTGCTTGTTCAGGTATGCAACCGCCATGCCATTCGATAATTCATACCAAGACTGGTCACAGAGCAAACCTTCTCTTTCAAATTTAAGAATTTGCCGCACAGCAAACGCTTGCTTTGAATCTGGTACTAAGTAGGTTATGAGACGCTGATCCCTAGATTCGTCTTCTTGCAGTATGGTAGTTGCTACTTGTACACCTGGGTGTTGATTTAGAACTGCCTCAATTTCTCCCAGTTCGATGCGCAAGCCCCGAATTTTGACTTGATGGTCAATTCTTCCTAAAAATTCGATGTTTCCATCGCCACGGTAACGTGCTAAATCTCCTGTCTTGTACAGGCGTTCTTCAGGCGCAAAAGGACTAGGAATAAACTTTTCGTTGGTTAGCTCAGGTCGATTTAAATAACCTCGCGCCAATCCTACACCGCCAATATGTAACTCGCCTGGAACTCCAATGGGAACAAGGTGCAGATGCCGATCCAGTATATATATTTGCGTATTAGCAATTGGACGACCAATAGGAACAATTTGCTGATTACTATAGCGCTGACAATTCCAAAAGGTGACATCAATAGCTGCTTCTGTTGGTCCATAAAGATTGTGCAGTTGTGCATTTAGACGAGTAAAGAATTTTTCTTGAAGCTCAAAAGAAAGTGCTTCACCACTACAGATAACTCGTTTGAGACTACTGCACTTGGACAGTCCCGGCTCCTCTAGAAACACTTGCAGCATTGAGGGGACAAAGTGAAGTGTGGTAATTTGCTCTTTAGCAATCAGTTCGACAAGATAGGCGCTATCTTGATGACCTCCTGGCTTAGCTAAAACTAGTTGTGCACCCGTAAACAAGGGCCAGAAGAATTCCCAAACTGAGACATCAAAACTGAAAGGAGTCTTTTGCAAAACTCGGTCTGATGCTGTTAATTGATAAGCATCTTGCATCCAAAGCAAGCGATTGCTTAAACCTTGGTGAGAGTTCATAACCCCCTTGGGTTTTCCTGTGGAACCAGAGGTATAAATAACGTAAGCAACGTTTTCTGGTTGAACTCTACTAACGGGATTTTCTTGGCTTTGATTAGCGATGAAAGCTTGACTATCAGAGTCTAAGCAGATAACTTGAGCTTTGTGTTGCGGTAGTTCCTTGACTAGACTTTGTTGTGTTAATAGCATTGACACTTGAGCATCTGCCAACATGAACGCTAAACGTTCTTCAGGATATGTATGATCCAATGGCAAATAAGCTCCACCAGCTTTCAGAATACCTAATATCCCGATTATCATCTCTGGTGAACGCTCCATGCAAATACCGACAAGCACTTCTGGTTTTACACCTAACTTTTGCAGGTAGTGAGCTAGTTGATTTGCCCATGCGTTTAGCTGCTGGTAGGTTAATTGCTGGTTTTCAAAAACCACTGCAATCGCATTTGGTGTTCGTTCTACCTGCGCCTCAAACAACTGATGGATGCACAAATCTCTGGGGTAATCAACTTGAGTGTCATTCCACTTCACAAGCATTATTTGACGTTCTAGCTCTGTCAACAACGGCAAGTCCAAGAGATTCTGCTCAGGATCGGTAACTATACCTTCAAGCATTGTCTGGAAATGTCCCAGCATCCGAGTTATTGTATCAGCATTAAACAAATCTGTGTTGTACTCAGCAGTTGCAACTAATCCTTGTTGGGAGTCTTCCATGAACAGAGTCAGGTCGAACTTAGCCGTACCAGTGTAACCTTCCTGAGCAGTTATCGATATATGTGATAAGTTTGGAGTTGGCAGTGGAACATTCTGGAGAACAAACGCGACTTGAAAGAGTGGGTTATAGCTGAGGTCACGCTCTGGTTGTAGTTCTTCGACTAACTTCTCAAAAGGTAAGTCTTGATGAACATAGGCACCTAAAGCTGTGGACTTTACCCGCAAGAGTAACTCTCTGAAACTGGGTTCACCATCAAGGTTAGTACGCAGTACCAAAACATTGACAAAGAATCCTATTAATGCTTCTATTTCGGCTCGATTACGACTGGCTATGGGAGAACCCACTAGGATATCTGTCTGTCCTGTATAGCGGTAAAGTAAAGCTTTGAACGCCGCAAGCATTGTCATAAACAAGGTAACGCCTTCTTGATGACTTAGCTTTTTCAGTGCTTTTGTCAAAGTTTCAGATAGGACTAATTTAGCTTGAGCGCCTTTGAAGGTTTGAACTGGAGAGCGCGGACGGTCAGTAGGTAGGTTTAATACAGGTAAGGAGCCGCTTAACTGCTGCTTCCAATATGCAAGTTGAGATTGGATGCACTCACTTTGTAACCACTGCTGCTGCCAATATGCAAAATCTATATACTGGACAGGTAATTCTGGAAGTGGCGACGGTTTTCCACCAGAGAATGCTTCATATAGTGCTGCTAGTTCCTTGATGAGAACTCCTATAGACCAACCATCTGCAATAATATGATGCAGCGTCAGAAGTAGTCTGTACTCTTGTTGGGCTAAACGCAGAAGCTTTGCACACCAGAGCGGTTCGCTTGACAGGTCGAAGGACTGTTGAGCTAATTGAGTGGATAGACGTTGCACTTGTTTTGTGCGTTCGTTCTCTGACAATTCTCGTAAATCTTCAACAGGTAAGCTTAGGGATGCAGCTGGCTTAATAACCTGAACGGGTTTACCTTCAGTGACTATAAAGTTTGTCCGTAAGGTGTCATGGCGTCTGATAATTTCGTTGAGACTTTGCTCTAATGCTGCTACATTTACATGCCCTGTTAAATTAATAATGATAGGAATGTTATATACACCCAACTTAGGAGCTAGTTGATTGATAAACCACAGTCGCTGCTGTGCAAAAGATAGAGGATGGACAGACGTTGTTTTCACAACTGGACTGAGAGACACTGACGATTGAGAAACCGCAATTGTCAGTTCAGCAATTATTTTGGTCACCAGTCCTTGCAAACTCAAGCCTTCAAAAAAATCAGCTATAGATACGGTAACTTCCAGGTCTACCTCAATTTGGTTTTTTAACTCAAAAACTTTTATAGAATCAAGTCCCAAGGAGCTTAATGGCTGTTGAGGGTTGATTTCATCCGGCGGAATTGAAAGCACCAGTGCTATCTTCTGTTGAAGATAAGACTCTAACAGCGGTTGACACTCTCGTGGAGTGAGCGCTAAAAGAGCTTCACGCTGCAACTTATTTTCGTTTCCTTCAATATCAGCAGTTTTCTGAATGCTACTACCTACGACTTCTAGCTTACCTGCCAGAAAATCGGCTTTCGTTGCACGGCGCTGAATTTTGCCACTGGAGGTTTTGGAAATTGTACCAGCTTTGATAAGAATCACTCCATAGACTTGCACCTCATGTTCTTCTGCAACCGCCTGACGAATTGCTGCTGTAACTTCATCAATATTCGGTTTGGCACGAAACTCTAACTCTTGAACCACAACCAATCGTTCTTCATTCTCTACCTCAACCGAGAAAGCTGCACCACTACCAGAACGCAGTGATGAATGGCTGCATTCTGCAGTTAATTCTATGTCTTGTGGATAAAGGTTGCGACCATGGATAATGATTAAATCTTTGGCTCGACCTGTGATAAAGAGTTCTCCGTTGTGTAAAAAGCCTAAGTCACCAGTGCGTAGAAATGGTCCCTCCCCTGTATCTTTAAGGTAGGTGTGAAATGTTTGCTCTGTTTCAAGAAGACGATTCCAATAACCTTGACCTACACTTGGACCAGATACCCAGATTTCTCCAACTTCATCTGGTGAAGAGCGAGTTAATGTTTCGGGATTGACAATGACAGCCTTCTGTTGAGGAATGGTTTGACCGCAACTGACAAAGGTTTGGATATCTTTGCTTTGGGCACTTACTTCAACTATCTGGTTCTGTGAAAATGCAAATTTCTCTACAGTTCTTACTTGCGGTAAGGCTGTCTTGATCCCACCAGAAACCATCAGTGTTGCTTCCGCCATGCCGTAACAGGGATAAAATGCTTCAGGGTGAAAGCCACATTCACCAAAGACTCTTGCAAACCGCTCTAAAGTATCGTGCCAGACTGGTTCAGCACCGTTAAATGCAACACTCCAACTACTTAAGTCGAGAGTTTCTTTTTGTTGTTGGGTAATTCTTTGAATACACTGTTCATAAGCAAAGTTGGGACCACCGCTCGTGGTGCCTTTATAATGAGAAATTGCCTGCAACCAGCGGTAAGGTCGTTGCAGAAAAGACTCTGGGGACATTAAGATGCAACCAAACCCGCCATACAAAGGTTGCAAAATGCCACCAATCAACCCCATATCATGGTAAATAGGTAGCCAAGAGATAAATACACTGCTGGAAGAATGTTCCATGAGTTGGTAAGTCACGGCGGTGTTGTGCAGCAAGTTGCCATGACTAAGCATGACACCTTTGGGTGTCCCTGTAGAACCAGATGTGTATTGCAAGAACGCGAGGGTATCTGCATTGATTTCAGCTTGTTGCCAAGAATCTTCTAAACCCTGTGCCAGGTTGTCGGTAGTTAGCCAACGAATATTTCCCTCTGTTGTTTGTTGTGTGAGTATCGATTGTAATGTGGGGAGCATCGCCGTTGTGGTGAGAGCGACGCTTGCCTGTGCATCTGCGATAATGGCTTGGATTCTCGGTGTTTTGCGCCTATTGCGAGGTGGATAAGCTGGAACCGCCACAATAGACGCGTAAAGACAACCAAAAAAAGCACTCAAGTAATCTAGCCCTGGTGGATAAAGCAATATGGCACGTTCCCCGCTTAAACCTAAGCCTTGGAGTTGAGCCGCTATAGCTCGACTACGCCGATCCAACTCATGGTAAGTTAGTGTTGATTCCTGAGTTTCTCCATCTTCGAGGAAGGTGAACGCTTGTGTGTGCGGTTGTGTTGAACTGCGATAATGCACAATATCAACCACAGTCGTACACTGATGGAGAATTTCTGGAAATTTATTGAGAATTGAAGTCATTTTCTGCCTCAGGCAATCAGATGCACGCAAACAATAGTGGAATCAGGCAAGCGCAATGGCAAATTTCACTCTATGTGAGTCAGAGTGATGCCTTTACGGCTCAACGTTATTCGATTAAGAGAATTCTTTTTGAAGAAACCTCAATTGTTGTTTTATGGAAGAAACTGCACAATTGCTTGGTCAGTCACGCAAATCTTGGTTCAGATGTGTTGAAAGTTATTTTTAATTAGTACCTTTTACTCTATAAGCAAATTATTGTGTTTAGCAACCCTTAATCAATAGACAATACTTATCAATATTGTTTTTGAATATTAACTGCAACTATATTGACAAATCTATTACTTTTGGTAGATGCTAAAGATTACCTCTAAAAAAACTTGTCTTTCATTGAAGAAGGCAGGAGGCAGAAGGCGTTCAGATGGGGATTGGTGACCCCACCTGAACGTAGACCGCCAACAGTGGCGGGGGTCTTAAACCCAGTTTGGGCGTTGCATTTGGGCAAAAAAGATGAGCCAGCCTTCATAACAACTCTAATAGCCGTCCGAGTTGACTAGTTAACGAAACAAGGCTGGCTCATCTTTCCAGTCGGAACCCCGTAAAGGCATAAGGGCATACCTTGAAACTTTTTCTTCACTTATCACCTCTGCCCTCTGCCTTGCCCGAAGGGCGATAACAGAACGGTTAATCGTGGGGTCTCGACGAATATCACAATAAGTCTGCCCTTCTCCTAGAGCATCGGTCCAGTAATCCCAAAAACCCGGTTTCTGGACGATAAACCAAGGGTTACAGATTGTACATTTTGTAAGAAACCGGGTTTTTTTGGTCTTGTTGAGAATAATATTAAGATATCAGATGAAGAAATTAGTGTTAATTAGTAGCAATAGTGTTATTGAGATTTACCAACTATATGTAAATTTTTATTTGTTATAGCTTCATTTGGCTTGCTTCGAGAGTGCAAATATATTTCAATAATCTTCTATGCTGGTGTCATCAACTAAAGATGGAGTGGCGTGACGGAGTCAAAGAGAAACTATGAAATTAGAGCAATGTGTTCCCAGTCTATTACTGACAAGCGCGATAGTGGTGTTGGTCACAACTCCTACTAGAAGTGAGGAAATATTATCAATTGAAGTCCGCAAGAGTACAGCATCCGCCGACACGACTCAACGAACACCTGTGCTTACCAAAGCACGGCTGGTTGAACCAATCCAACAGATTCGGCGAGTAAGTGAGATAGAGCATCCAGCCAAGAGCGCCCAAATGTTACTGGTGCAGTCACCAACACCTTCTTCTGAAGTTGTACAAGTGACGTCCGTTAAGGCAAATCCTACAAACATTGGTGTGGAGATTATTTTACAGACATCCAAAGGACAACAGTTGCAACTAGTGAATCGCAGTTCGGGTAATAGCTTTATCGCTGACATTCCCAATGCTCAACTACGTTTACCATCGGGTGATGCATTCACATTCCGCTCAGATAAGCCAATTGCGGGTGTGACTGAGATAACGGTAACTAACTTTGATGCGAACACAATCCGAGTAACTGTAAGGGGTGAGGCGGGTTTACCCACTGTCGAGTTGTTTGACAGTCCGAACGAGGGTCTTATCTTCTCTGTTGCAAGTGCTGCATCCAGAGCGCAACAACCTCAAACGCAACCAACTCCTGAACAAGAGCAGCCAGGAAATCAAACACAACCAATTCAACCATCAGCATCTGGTGATGAACCGATTGAGTTGGTAGTAACTGGTCAGCAAGAAGGATACAGCGCACCAGATGCTACAACTGCAACGAAAACTGACACCCCAAGCCGTGACATTCCCCAATCCATTCAAGTCATCCCTCGCCAGGTGATTCAAGATCAGCAAGTTACCCGAATTTCTGATGCGCTTCGGAATGTCAGTGGTGTTACCAAACAGGGAGGCTATGGAGACAGTCAAGATAACTACAACATTCGAGGGTTTTCAACCCAAATCAATTTGATGAATGGGTTCAGGGTTCGAGCACCCATTACCACTCCCGCTAACATTGAGCGAATCGAGGTGCTAAAAGGTCCGGCTTCGGTGCTATATGGTCAACTTGAGCCGGGTGGGATTGTCAACTATGTAACCAAACAACCACTCGATTACCCCTACTACTCCGGTGAATTCACCGTTGGGAGTTATGACTACTATCGCCCTTCCATTGATTTTTCGGGACCACTCACGGCGGATGGAAAATTACTGTACCGCCTGAATGCTGCCTACGAAACTGCGGGCGATTTTGTTGATTTTGTCGATTCTAAGACGTTCGCGATCGCTCCCGTGTTGACTTACAAGTTCAGCGATGCCACTACGTTGACGCTGGTATATGAGTACATCAACACTGATCGCGTTTATAACGATGGACTTCCGCCTGATCCAATTGTTTTTAAGCTTCCCATCAGTCGGTTTCTGGGAGAGCCGGATATCAACCGTTTTCGCCAGGAAGCAAACAATCTCTATGTAACGCTTAACCATCAGTTTAGCGACAACTTACAACTCCGCACTGGATTTGCCGCTGCCTTTTCCGACACAAAGGTGCGATCGCTCCGACCACTCTCAATAGATGCAGATGGTCGGACTGCACTTCGCTCCTTTGTCCCCAGCGATAACATCATCTACTCCGGTTACACTGTGCAAACCGATCTGATCGGCAAGTTCAATACCGGCTCGATTAAACATCAGGTGCTCCTAGGATTTGCCTGGGATCAGTACACTTTTGATGATCCTGGCTATTTTTCTGTAACGGGTACACCCCTTGATATTTTTAATCCAGTATATGGTTCTCCTCAGCCTACTGATATTCCGGGTTCCCTCTACAAAGAAGGTTTCGACCAGTTTGGCGTTTACCTGCAAGACCAAGTTACCCTACTGCCGAATCTTAAGTTGCTGCTGGGTGGCAGGGTCGATTTCATTCATAGCAGGAGCTTCAGCCAGGATCTGGATAGCGCAGGGAATCGAATCGGCGAGCCAAGTGAAAGCCGTTCTTATGACAATCCTTTTAGCCCTCGTGCTGGCATTGTCTATCAACCAATCGAGCCGATTTCGCTCTACTTTAGCTACAGCCAATCATTTATTCCCAACTCATCCCGCACAGTCGATGGCAGCTTGTTACCACCAGAGCGCGGCACTCAGTATGAAGTGGGAATTAAAGCGGAACTGATTAAAGACAGGCTATCTGCCACCTTTGCCGCGTATGATATTACCAAGGAAAATGTCGCTACAACCGATCCCAATCCAGATAACTCTGAGTTTTCCATTGCGGCTGGAGAGGTGAAGAGTCGCGGTCTGGAATTTGATATTTCCGGGCAGATTCTACCAGGCTGGAATGTGATTGCTTCCTACTTTGTCAACGATGCTTTTGTCAGCAAAGATAATAGACTACCAGTGGGCAACTCGCTGGTAAATGCTCCTAATGCTGGGGGTAGTTTGTGGACGACCTATGAAATTCAAAGCGGTGGTATGAAAGGATTAGGGTTTGGTGGGGGAGTATTTTATACGGGCGAGCGTGAAGCTCAACTCCGCAACACTTTCAAAATTCCCTCTTATGTCCGGGCTGATGCCTCTATTTCCTACAAACGGGATAACTGGAAGGTAGGGCTGAACTTTAAGAATCTTTTTGGTACTAAGTATTACGATTCTCAAGGCTTTTTTCTTCGTCCTGGTGCGCCATTTACTGTATTGGGGACATTTTCTGTGGAGTTTTGACCTTTCTTTTTAGGAATATCTACCATGACCTCCAAAACCCTGCGTAATTTCGTATTTGCTTTACACCGCTACATTGGGTTAGGTGTTGGACTCTTTGCAATTATTATTGGTTTAACCGGTAGTCTACTGGTCTTTCACACGGAAATTACTGACTTTCAGCGACACCGCCAAATGGGGACGATTACTCCTCAAGGTGAACCTTTGCCGATTGAGATGCTTCTAAATACGGTAAAATCCACCTATGCCAATCAACCGGATGCCTTGCTCCAGATGCTTTATCTGCCAGCAAAACCCTCGGAGCCAGCCAATGTTGTTTATGGAACTAAAGAAAACGATTGGATCGAGAACTATGTAAATCCCTATACGGGAGCTATTCTCGGCAATACGCTTGAACCAGACCCTGTGCAGCGTTTTTTCAAAATTGTTTATAAACTGCATTACGCTCTGTTAGCCGGCAACATCGGACTCAAGGTTGTTGGCATCGTTGGCTTGCTAATATGCATTCTCACCATTACCGGAGTTGTTCTCTGGCCCGGTTGGAGAAAGCTGATTGCAGGCTTCAAAATCAAATGGAATGCTCATCCCAAGCGTGTCAATTTTGATATTCACAAAGTGGTGGGCATTGTTGCAGTCGTGTTTCTTCTGTTCACATTCTTCACAGGCTTCTGTTGGAATTTCTACGAGTTTACCAAACCTCTCATCTATGCGGTCACGTTTAGTTCCAAGCAAGCTGCTCAACCAGTTTCTCAAGTGATTTCCAATCAGTCTCGGTTGAAGCTAAAAGACCAATTGAATACGGTTCAGGCAGTATTACCTGGTGCAATGCTAAGAAGCATTTATTTTCCCGTAAAACCCGAAGACGCTTTGAGATTTCGCATGAAACTACCGCAGGAAGATGTAGAGTACGGCAATAGTAATGTCTATCTCGACCAGTACACAGGTAAGGTTTTGCGAGTTGATAACGGTTTGAAGTTATCATTGGGTGATCGCGTCCTTAACTCTTTTGTTCCCCTACACTACGGTACATTTGGCGGCTTACCCACCCGCATTCTTTACGTGTTCGTGGGACTTGCACCACTGATTCTATTTGTCACTGGCTTTGTAATGTACTGGTATCGAGATTGGACAAAACCTAGTAGACGCGATCATGTTATAGAACTATCACATAAGCTTTGAACTTAACTGATAACTAACCACTGCAAATTTTTCATCTAAATTTATTTATATAAGTGCGTACTTTCATTATCGTCTGGCTCGGTCAAACTGTTTCTATCATTGGCAGTAACATGACCGCATTTGCTTTCACTATCTGGGTATGGCAACTCACGGATCAGGTTACAGCGTTAGCATTGTTTGGTTTCTTTAAACAAGTGCCGCAAGTCTTAATTACTTCCATCGCTGGGGTGATTGTGGATCGCTGGAACCGTAAATACTTAATAATGCTTAGCGACACGGTCAGCGGGCTGTTGACGATTATAGTCTTACTGCTTTACATAACTCATAATTTGCAATTATGGCATCTCTACGTGGCTGTAGGTGTCAAAGGGACTTTTGAGCAAATTCAAGAACTTGCATTCTCGGCATCAATATCCATGATGGTACCTAAGCCGCAGTATAGTCGCGCTAGCAGCATTGGCTTCCTGGCAAATTCCAGTTCTGTTATCATCGCACCAGCATTGGCAGGTGTTCTGTACACAGTCATTGGTCTTGTTGGTATTTTAATTATCGATATCACGACTTTTGTGATTGCAGTCAGCACACTGCTACTAGTACGTATCCCACAACCTAGTCTTGTACAAGCAGAAACGCAAAGTCACACAGACCTGAAGCAGGAACTTTACTTTGGCTGGCACTATATTACCGCACGCCCCAGTCTGCTTGCTATGTTAGCATTGATGTCGCTGTTCTGGTTTGCCTATAATCTTAGCAATTCACTTTCCTCTCCCCTGATTTTGGCACGCAGTGGTAATGATACCAAAGTATTAGGTATTGTATCTTCGGCAGCAGGAATAGGCGGCATTATTGGGGCATTACTCATGAGCGCTTGGGGTGGTCCCAAGCCCCGGATACATGGAGTGTTGTTGGGTATGGTGGGTGCTGGCTTGAGCCGAACAGTGTTTGGTCTGGGGGTAATGCCGTTGATTTGGATTCCTGCCCAATTTTGTTCATCTCTCAATTTTCCAATACTTGGCAGCGCCAGTGACACTATCTGGCTAACCAAGGTTAAACCAGAGGTACAAGGGCGTGTTTTCGCCACGCACTCTCTAGTTGTGCTGGTTGCTTCGGCAGTAGGTACTTTAATTGCTGGGCCATTAGCCGACTACGTTTTTGAACCTGCGATGATGCCGAATGGTAGTCTCGCCCCCATATTGGGTTGGATATTTGGCACCGGAGGTGGTGCAGGTATTGCACCTCTATATGTCATTTGTTCGCTAGGTATGTTGCTTGTTGGCTTAGGTGGATATGCCTTCCGCACGCTGCGTGATGTAGAAATCATCCTGCCAGACCATGATGCCAGTGCTGGGTAGTCGATTATGAGGTGTTTAAGGAGTTTTGAATCGTTTCATTCGGAAGTGAACATGATTGCCCAAGATTCTGTAAATAATTGCCGTTTCTGTTGTGTTGTCTCTAAAGCTAATGGTGAAGATCCCATCGGCTCAGCACCCACTTATGAACACTGGTTGGCTCTGGAGATGGAACTTCCTTGGACTGAAAAACGTTGGCAGGAACATCCTGTGCTCAGGAGCGCGATCGCTCTCATCGAAAAGCTAATTTTTGAGCATGGGATCAAGATTCGAGGTCAGCTACTCGTTCCAGATAGCGAATACTCTCGTCCTGGTTACACTCGCGTACTATATTACCGCCGACCTGCAAAGCTCTTTGCGAAGTTTGAACAGCATGAGTTTATCATCCCTGATTCTGAAGTTGGCTCTTTCGTGATGGCGTTATTGGAAACATTGCTTCACTCGCCAAAAAAGGTGCTTGATTGGGAGCAGTATCGTCAACAATCCAGTCAGATTCGTGAGTTAATGGTGTGTACTGATGGTAATGTTGACGTAGCCTGTGCCCGGTTTGGTTATCCCATCTATCGCAAGTTGCGCTCTGAATTTGCTACTGCTTCCAATGGACAACTGCGTGTATGGCGATGCAGCCATTTCGGGGGACACCAGTTCGCACCCACACTGATTGACTTACCTTATGGACACTACTGGGGTCATTTGCAGCCCGAAATATTGGAACTCCTGGTTCGGCATAATGGCTCCGTCACAGGGCTATACCCGTTCTACCGAGGTTGGGCTGGTTTATCTAAGTTTGAGCAAATCGTGGAACGAGAGATATGGATGCAAGAAGGTTGGGACTGGCTCAATTATCACAAATCGGGTCAAGTGCTAGCGAGCGATGAAGTTAACCAGAACTGGGCTAATATTCGCATTGATTTCACCACGACAGATGGAAGTATGAGGAGCGCCTATGAAGCCAGAGTGGAAGTCAACGGCTCTGTAATGACTGCTTGGAATTCAGCAGATGAGCAACCATTAGAAGAAGTGAAGCAGTATCGCCTCAGTCGTCTGGTCAAAAACTAGGGGTGGGGGTTCCCTGACAAGTGTAGGTTTTTTACAACAATGCTTGAAATAGAACAAGGAGGATAAGGGAGAAAAAGCTTATTCTTACGTTCACATAAGAGTCCTGACTCACCCTTTTATGAAAAACCTACACCTGTCACCCCCTGCCCATAGGGCATTAACTACCAACAAATTAGCTGCTTAATAATTCTTTGGAAACAGGCTCTCAACAGGACATCATATAAAAGCGAGGACGGGACAATTTCTTCTATAAGTTGAATAGTGATTAACTCGCTCAAAACTCATCAAATTCCTCCCAAAACTTTTGGAGTACAGTTATGAAGAATAAAATCGAGTCACTAGGAATGAGCACTGGAAAAATTATCTATAGTTGTGATGATTGTCAAGATATTCATTGCCTCAAAGTGGCGAAAACTATGGAGATCTTCAAATCATCAGGGGTTCTTCTTTTTCGAGGATTTGGAGTCACTCACGAACAAATGAAGACATTCGCAGAACGATTCAGTTCTAAATTCATTCAAGATTATAGTAGACCTCAAGTTGATTCAGATAAGTTTGTCCATTTTGTAAACCCAGGAATGGATGCTTGTGTTTTTCATAGCGAACACGCATATTCTCCTTTTCGTCCTGATGTTATCTGGTTTTGCTGTGCTGTACCAGCTGTACAGGGAGGTGAAACTACTTTCTGTGATGGGGTCCGAGTGTGGGAGGAACTGAGTGAAGAAACAAGACAGTTGTTTATTTCCAAGAAACTAAAGGTTTGTTATGAAATCCCAGTTGATATATTAAAGAGAGTTGCTGGATTGGACGCTACCATAGCTGATATTAAGCAAGTACTAGATGGTCTGGAAGGTGTGAATTACCAGGTCAAGGAAAATGAATCCATCTCGATAGAATATATTTTTTCAGCTGTCGTTAAAACAAAATATGGTAATTACGATGCGTTTGCCAACAGTGTCTTGGCATTGCATGATGGAGAAATGAAAAAAGCAACTTTTGAAAACGATTCAATTGTTCCTGGTGAAATTATCGATGAAATAGAGCAAGTCACAGACGAGTTGATGGAAAAGATACCATGGCAAGCTGGCGATTTGGTAATGATTGATAATTCAAGATTCATGCATAGTCGCGAAGAATTTAACGATAATCAACGGCAGATTTTCAGTACCCTAAGTAACTTGAACTCTTAGAGGTTGTTTGAAAAGTGTGCGGATAGCTGGTCGCTCAAAAATCTGGTTCAAGAAATGAGTGATTAGCCTGGGAGCAACAACGCAACACTGAAAAAGCAAGTGTCAATTGGCGCTTTCAAACCACAGAGGCACGGAGGAAGATGGAGCGCTTATACCCAACTATCTGACCCAGCAAAGTTGTCTTGGTGGACTACTAGGACTATCTAGACTACTAGCGACAAGTCTTAGTGCCCGTACCTGGCAGATCTGAATCTAGCACAGCGTTCCCCCAGTTGCGTCAATGCTCCCAGCCCTGGTTTTTTGTTAACGATTGCGCTCCAGCACAGTGCCCCTTCTCCTAAGGGAGACGCTGCGCGAAGGGCAATCGCTTGACTTTTAATTAAGACAGTCGCTACAAATTAAGATTTTCAGTTTGCGCTTTTCTCTAAATCCTTTACAGACGGTCCGTGAATCACCTTGCCATCATAGCTAAAGCGGGAACCGTGGCAGGGACAATCCCAACTCTTCTCAGCACTGTTCCAGTTCACAATGCAACCCAGGTGAGGACACACCGCAGAAACGACGTGTAGGGTTCCTTGTTCGTCCCGATAAGCCGCAATTTGCTTACTGTCAACGGTAACTAGCTTTCCTTGTCCGTTGGCAACTTGAGAAACAGAGGTTCCCAAACCCTTGAGGCGATCGCCCACCCAGTGAACTCCCACATCCACGTTTTCTTTAAGCGAGGTTGGGGTGACAAACGGTGTCGCACGGGTAGCATCATACAGTTCAGCCCAAGGATTCTCAATGCCTAAAATCAGGTCTTTTAGCAGCATTCCAGATATCGTTCCCTTTGTCATACCCCAGAGGCTAAATCCTGTTGCCACATAGATGTGATGGTTGAACGGAGTCAGTTTGCCGATGTAAGGCAGCTTGTCAAACGAGTACATATCTTGTGTTGACCAGCGGTACTCAAACGAGTCAACGCCAAAGCGATCGCGTGCATATGCTTCTAATCGCAGATATCGCTCCTCTGTATCGGAAACTGTACCTACTTTGTGACCCTCACCGCCAATCAGCAGCAGAAGACCATCTTGATAGGGCGTGGTGCGAATGGATTGGTAATTCTGCCCAATGCCGATAAACATGCCCTCTGGTGCTTTCGCCGGATCAATGCGTGCAGCAATGATGTAGGAACGCTTAGGATAAGCTTTGGCAAAGAAGAGTCCCTGATCGAGAATCGGCAGATTTGTAGCAACAATGACATCCCGCGCTCTGACAGTCTCTCTATCGGTAATGACTTGGCAAGGTTCGCCCTCTTCAATTTTCTGCACCCTTGTGTTTTCAAACACATAGCTACCATTATCAGGAATGCGCTTGGCGAGATGCAGCAAGTACTTGCGGACGTGAAACTGTGCCTGATTGTCAAACTTAACCGCTCCCGCGATCGCAAACGGTAGAGTTGTTTTTTGCACAAAGGAGGCAGGAAGTCCCAGTTTGACAGCCGCTTCCACTTCATCTTTAATTTGTTGCAAGTCGTCAAAAGACTCAGTAAAGCTATAGGCACTCTTGCGGCTGAAATCGCAATCTATTTGCTCTTCTTCGACAAACTTGGCAACGCGCTCAATTGCTGCTTGATTTGACTCGGCGTAGAGCTGTGCTTTCTTTTCACCCACCTGCTTGATTAAATCAGCATAGATCAACTGGTGAAGAGATGTGACTTTTGCTGTTGTGTGACCACTTACACCTGTGATGACACGGTTAGACTCAATCACGGCAACAGTTTTGCCAGCACGTTTGAGCAGCGTAGCAGCAGTCAATCCGGCTATGCCTCCGCCGATAATCGCCACATCCACTGCTACGCTATTCGTCAACGATGAGAAATTTGTCGTTGAAGTTGAGTCAATCCAGAAAGATATGGGTTTTCCTGATAAGTCGCTCATACAGATTTCTAATCAATTACTGAACCATGAAATCAAATGTCAAGCCGGAAGACATCTTTCTATAGTTATGTATAGTTATGACTGGAGATTTACGATTGGAGATTGATGTTGCCGTTGATTAATTCTGATTGTGTTGATTTCAGAACACCTTTGCGCTGCTCTAAGTTTGGTATGTGTATCATAAGCAGCATATTAGACTCAGATAAGTGTTTAGGGATGTCAAGATGAAATTCTTTATTGTTCACGCCCACCCAGAGCCTAACAGTTTCAATGGTGCCCTGACTCGCCATGCTGAAGAAGTATTATACAGTATTGGACATGAGGTCATCATTTCTGACCTTTATGCCATGCAGTTCAACCCAGTTTCTGACCGCCGCAACTTCACGAATCAAAAAGAACTAAACTACTATAATCAGCAAACTGAAGAAATGTATGCCACTGAAGTTGATGGCTTTGCCCCAGACATCAAAGCGGAAATGGAGAAACTCGACTGGTGCGATGTGCTGGTTTTTCAGTTTCCTCTTTGGTGGTTTGGACTTCCTGCTATCCTCAAAGGTTGGGTTGATAGAGTCTTTGCAATGGGGCGAATTTATGGCGGCGGGAGGTTTTATGACAATGGAGTTTTCAAGGGCAAAAAAGCTATGTTGTCTCTTACCACAGGCGGTCCATTAACCATGTACACTGAAATAGGGATCAATGGTGATATTCATACCATCCTCTATCCAATTAATCACGGGATTTTTCACTTTGTGGGTTTCGATGTTTTGCCACCTTTCATCGTGTGGGGTGCAAGTCGCATCGGGGACAAGCGTCGCCAAGCTTATCTGGAAGAGTACAAGCAGCGGTTGTTAATGATTCATGCAACGCCTGCGATTGTCTATCCCTCGCTGAAAGATTTTGATGAAGATTTCCAACTGAGGCAGTAATGAGAGTTGATTAAAGACTAAAGTAGACCTAGATTTTGCTAGTTCAGGCAGAAGCCTATGCTTAGTCCATAAGAACGAGTATTAGAAAAAATGACTGGATACTGAGTCTTTTTGGAACAAAGCCAGCCTAAGTCCTTAGGAAACAGGCTTTGCCAAACATGGTTGACTCTACTAATGAGAATGCATCACAAAAAAGCAAAAGAATAGCTAGACTTTGTCAAGCACCAAATTTTACTTCCGGTATAGTGTTTTCTACCAATTTAAATTTTTATAGAAGTCTAGTATACTACAAAAACATTTTGCACTGACTTAACACCAAAGTTTCCTATAAGATTTAGGAAATTAGGAATTCTCAAAAGGGGTTTTCAAAAAAATTGTTATTTTTTTTCTCAAGAAATAACAATTAAGTCTAACCAGTCATGAAAAATTGATTAAATTTACTATCATGAATAAAAGAGGATGATAAATAAAGTATAAAGAATGAAAAAATATTTATGGTTCTTTAGTATCTAGTATGCTAAAGGAAACCACCCTAACAGCAAGACGCTTGTATGCTTAGATTATGTCTATCCTTGCCATGATCTGTCACGTCTACAGTTGACCTTTATTTTATCAAATCTCTATTATGAGTAGGCTCGTTGTTTTAAGCTTAGGTCAGGGAAACCTGCAAGAGGGCTATGCCACGGTAACGGCACAGCTTGGAGAAGCAGACAACCCCCCCTACTGGATGAAATTTACTGCCAGCTTAAGTGCTGCACCAAAAATTTCTGAACTCTACCAAAATTGGCAGTTAATTTATTATGCTTTTTATCAACGTTTGAGTTGGCGTCTCGGTAACGAAATAGATGATAATTTTGAAATTGAGGAAGGTTATATAACTAATATTTCAGAAGCTGATATTAATAGCTTGAGTCATCTGTTGTCAAAAAAGATGAATGCATGGCTCAACTCAACAAAATTTCGCAAAATAGACCAGCAATTACGCACACAATTAAAACCCTCTGAAGAGATTCGCTTTATTATTGAAACCAACGACAATTTACTGCGACGACTCCCTTGGCATTTGTGGGATTTCTTTGAGGATTACCCATATGCAGAAGTGGCGTTGAGTGCGGCAGAGTACCAAAACCCAAAGAAATTGATTGTAAATAATTACAGAGGTCAAGTTAGAATTTTAGCAGTTTTTGGAAATAGTCAAGGAATTGATATTAGTTATGATAAAACTCTTTTAGAGAAATTATCAAATCAAGCAGAAATTAAATTTTTATTAGAGCCAAATCTGGGTCATTTAAACGAGCAGCTATGGCAACAAAGTTGGGATATTCTCTTTTTTGCTGGTCACAGTTGCAGTAAAGAAAAAGGTTTTTTACAAATCAATCAAACAGACACAATTACCCTTGAGCAATTAAAATATGCTCTTAGGCAAGCTATTAGTCGTGGGTTAAAGCTAGCGATTTTCAACTCCTGCGATGGTTTAGGGTTGGTACAGCAACTCCAGGATTTGCACATTCCACAAGTGATTGTTATGCGTGAGCCTGTGCCGGATGTAGTAGCTCAAGAATTTTTAAAGTATTTTCTGGCTGAATTTTCGCGTGGAAAGTCTTTATATACTGCAGTACGTTCTGCACGCGAAAGATTGCAAGGATTAGAGGGGGAATATCCTTGTGCTACATGGCTACCAGTCATTTTCCAGAATCCTGCTGAACCACCAATGGTTTGGTCACAGCAAAATGTATGGACAAAATGGAAAGAAAAGACAGACTCCTCAATACTGACTTTCACTGGAAACGTCAAAGGTGTGCAAACAAACATCCGATTGCCAGTAGCAACTTCAGTGCACTGCAAAACAACGGCTCTCGATTCACTTATTGAGATAGTAAATGGCAGGCTGCTGGAATTCCAGAATCAACCTCTCAATCACACAGAAATTATACTTTTACGAGGTATTTGGCAAAGTCAGACTTACAATCAAATTGCTCAACAGGGAGGTTATAGTTCAAGCTACTTTACTAACGTCGTTGCCCCAGGATTGTCCCAAAAATTGTCTCATCTCATCGGCAGACGTGTGACTAAAAAAAACTGTCGAACGTTACTAGAGTCGTATATGACTGCACAAGCTTCTCCAAAAACAATACAACTAGGACAAAATTCTCCTGTAAGCTATTTTCCCAATTCCCAGCAGGAAATGTCACCTCGCTTTCCTAGTGGTTTAGTTCCGCTTGGCTCCCCTTATTACATTGAACAACCAGAAATTGCAACACAGGTTTATGAAGAAATTATTAACCCAGGAGCCTTAATTCGCATTAAAGCTCCTCAGGAAATGGGTAAAACCTCACTGCTGTTGAGGATTCTGGAGTATGTTAACCGCATGGGTTATCATACAGTGAGCTTGAACTTGCAGGAGCAAGTTGATCGAGCCATTTTGAGCGATTTAAATCGTTTTTTGCGTTGGTTGTGCGCTAACGTCTCTCGTCAGCTTGAACTTGAACCAAAATTAGACGAGTATTGGGATGAAGATATTGGTAGCAAAGTCAGCTGCTCCCTTTATTTACGTAATTATGTGTTAGAGCAGATTGATTCTCCTTTAGTTTTGGCGTTGGACGAAGTGAACCAGATTTTTGAGCATCCGCAAGTGGCAAAAGAATTCTTACCCTTGTTGCGTTCCTGGTACGAAGATGCCAAAAGACAACCTATTTGGCAAAAGCTGCGCCTCATTGTGGCTCACTCAACTGAAGTTTATGTTCCTCTCCAGCTTCATCAGTCCCCATTTAATGTAGGACTGCCAATTCAGTTGACTTGTTTTAGTTTAGATCAGATGCAGCAATTAGCCCAGCGTTTTGGACTCAATTGGACCGATGGTGAGGAAGCAAGGCTGCTAATGGATATGGTTGGAGGACATCCTGCATTAGTACACCTCGCACTTTATCACCTCAGTCGTGGAGAGATCACTTTAGTGCAACTGCTGCAAAATGCTTCTACACCTAAAGGCATTTATTACCATCATATGCAGCGTCATTGGGCAACTTTGCAGGCGCAGCCAGAATTAGCATCTGCTGTTTTTATGGTGATGAACACTACCGAACCTGTAAGGTTAGAACCTATTATTGCTTATAAGTTAAGCAGTATGGGGCTGATTAAGTTAGATAACAATCTTGCTACTCCCAGTTGTCAGTTGTATCGGCAGTATTTTCAACCAAAATTCCTCACTGCGGCAAGCTAAATATTGGATTGCACAAGTTCGTAGCGAAGAAAAATTTGAATTGAAGATGAGTCAACAAAAGCCAATCAAAATTAAAAGAGGTTTTGTCGAGCTAGAATGCGGCCAGGTACATTACCGAACGGTAGGAAATGGTTCTACACTAGTGCTACTCCACAAAACTTACTTCTCGTCGCGTAGTTTTATTAGGTTAATGCCGCTACTAGCTGGTGAATTTCGGGTGATTGCACTAGATATTCCAGGACAAGGAGAATCTGACAATCCACCCATGCAGTGGAATATTCCGCAGTATGCTGTAGCTGTATTGAACGTACTAGACACATTAGATATTGACAAGTTTAATCTAGTGGGAAACAGCACTGGGGCAGCAATTGCTTGTGAAGCAGCAGTAATCTCTGCGTCCCGGATCAAAAAGTTGGTACTGTTTGGAATGCCACGTTGGAAAGACAAAGCAGCACGTGATACTTTACGACAATCGAAATTTTTTTACGGACCCCCAGATGTCAAAGAAGATGGCAGCCATTACACTACTAACTGGCAGCGGATTAAACAACAGTGGTCAGGCTATCCTCCTGAATGTTTTGAAATATATTTCCAAGAAGTAATGTCTCGTAAACATCGTACTTATGAGGGAATAGAAGCAGTTTTAAGGTACGACGAAGCCAGCCGCCTACCACTGATATCGGTTCCTACTTTATTGATGTGGGCTAAGGACGATACCATGTTTACGCCTTTTATTGAGGATACAGCCCGGTTAGTTCCGCACGCTATCACAAAGGTTCTCAATAGCAACGCTTTGATGTACCTACGTGATCCAGAACTTTACGCTGCAACTTTACTTGAATACTTGCAGTCTCAAGATTGAAATCAGCAACGCCCGATTTTCTGGCGATCGCCTCAGACTGCATCAGTCAGATTAAACCACATCTAGTACAGATTAGGTAGTGAGAATTAGGCTAACCTAACTCTCGAACAAAGATGGCAAGAAAAGTCAGACTCATATCATGTCCGGTTGATTAGCTGTGATACGCATCCCCTCCTCCGCAGTCGCCAAGGGCGGGGGGAACCCTCCGAAGCTTTGAGCGGAGGTTTCCTCCGCTCAAACTTCTCTCCGCACGGCGCTGCTCTCCGCTCGCGGGGAACTCGGGGTCCTCTCTGGGGATTAGGGGCAGGGCGGTTTTGGCGCAAGACAAAACCGGGGTGGGGTTCTTCGGGATTTATAAGCAATTAGCCGGACATGATATCACTTCAGCCATCCGATGTTATACATGAGGTCAAATAAGTAAACGGTAAGCTGATATGACTAACATAATTCCAAAGTCCATTCTGACTGTTCGTCAAGAAGAGCTATCAAATACTCAGATGATTGTTGATGGAACACTACCAGATGATTTGTCTGGTCATGTTTTTATCCTGGCTCCAGTCGGACATGTAGATTCTGAACGCGATGACACTCTTGTCTACCCATCCAGAAATGGTACTCCACTGTTTAATGGCAATGGGATGATTTATCGGCTTGACTTTGATAAAGCTGGGACAGTGGGGTTACAATGCAAAATCGCCAAAACGCCATGCTACTATGCCGATGAAGCAACAAAACCAGGAACCAAAGACCAAGAGTATGGATTCCGCAATTTTGGCTTGGCGCGTCTGTCGATCTCATTAGGTGTTCGCAGTGTCGCAAATACAGCATTAGTGCCGATGAAATTTGGGGACGAAAATGAACGTATGCTAGTAACTTGTGATGTCGGTCGTCCCTACGAAATCGATACACATTCTCTTGAGGTTGTCACGCCTGTTGGATGGAACAAAGAGTGGAGAGAACAGTTACCACTCAATCTTCCTTTTGAAATGGTGATGAATACCGCGCATCCTTACTTTGATGCTCACACCAATGAGCTATTTACAGTGAATTACGGTAAGTCATTACCTACTTTTTTGTCCATTATCTTTAAATCAGATGTAGAAAAATTGCCACGAATCTTCAAAGCAACCATTGAAAGGTTTGCGAAGTTACTCGAAGGTAAGCAGAATATAAAAAGCTTAGAAATCGAAAAAGAAATTCCTGAAGAAATTTTCAATAAAGAAACTGATGAGAGTCCGGAACGTCTCAACAGTTTTTGGCAAAGATTGCGAGAACTCCTCACAAAAGAGAAAGAAGAACTAAAACAACAAGAAACTGAAGAAAAAAAAGAAAATGCTCGCGAACTGTTAAATGAACTCAAGCAACTGATGGAAATCGTCAAGCAAATGCTGCAAGGATTGGATGAATTTGACGATTTTGTCTATTTGATTCGTTGGGACGGTAAAAATGAATTCACCAGATGGCAGGTAAAACTTCCTGATGGTTCGCCGATTAAAATTAGGCAAACAATACATCAAATTGGGGTAACGCAGGATTATGTGGTGTTAATGGACACAGGTTTCAAAGTTGGTCCAGAGCAACTCATTACCAAACCAGTTATCAAGAATAAGAAGCTACAAAAACTGCTTAGAGATGTTCTAGATGAGCCAGTATCATCCGACGCCTACTTATATATTGTACGTCGTGCTGATCTACAAGCCGGAGAGCGCCCAGCATTGAGTCAGAATAACGTTGATATAATAGCACAACGGGTGGTGATACCTGGGGGAATCATTCATTTTCAGGTTGACTATGAAAATCCTCAAAACCAAATTACACTTCACGTTGCTCATAGTTCTGCTTGGGATGTGTCTGAATGGCTGCGGGAGTATGACATAACCTCTCTTTTCACTTCAAACTCAAACCGTCCGGTAGGAATGATGTCCGGTCCAGCAGATATCCACTCCTTAGGACGATATGTGATTGATGGCCAGAAAGGAGAACTGGATAATACACAGTCTAAGCTTATTTGCGATCGCGATTTGACTTGGGCTATTGCTATCAACGCTTACAATGAGCACGCCGCCTCGAAAAAATTCGACACTATCTACTGGAACTCTTGGGGATGTTCACCGGATCTGCTACCCGATTTCATTGCTAAGTTGTACGAAAATTCTCCTAATAGGAATTTACCGTTGGAGGAAGTTAAGAAAATTACACAAGAGAGCAGACCTGCAAACATCTGTCGGCTAGTGACAGACTCTAAAGAATCAATGGCGATCGCTGACAATTACAAGTTCCAGCCAGGTTACTTTGGTAATTCAATTCAGTTTGTACCACGAACTCACAGTGACGGTAGCTCAACTGATGGTTATATCGCATGTACGGTTCTCTCTGATAACCCGCAAAAGAGCGAAATCTGGATTTTTGACGCCAAGAATCTGAATCGAGGTCCACTTTGCAAGCTCAGCCATCCTCAACTCAAATTTGGATTTACCACCCATACCACTTGGTTACCCAAAATTGCACCCCGCACAACTGGCTACTACATTCCTGTGCGTGAAGACTATGAAGATCTGGTCAAACAACAGCATCCTGAAATCCAGAAACTGTTTGAGGAAGCCGTTTATCCCAAATTTCCTCGAACAACCTGGACATCTGTTCCTGATTCCGTTATCAACGCTAGTCGGGAGGAACTCGACATCAAGCTGAATATTCTGGAGTCAAAATTGCCCAGTGGAAAACTACCAGATGGACTACACGGTCACGTTTTCATCATGGGTCCAGTGGGTTCTGTCAATTCTGGTGGTCTTCCTTACCGCAATGGCGATCCAATCTTCAATAGTGATGGCATGATTTACCGACTCGACTTTAATTATAAGGGAGAAGTTGGTTTGAAGACACGGATTACCAAACCGCCATGTTACTACGCCGACATGGCAACTCAACCTGGAACGAAATATGCTAAGTATGGATTTCACAATTTTGGCATCTCGCGATTCTCCACTAAGCTCGGCTCTCGCAACCAGTTAAATACTGCTTTTGTACCTATTTATGGTGGAGAAGAACGCGTTGATCGCATGCTCATCACCTGTGATGCTGGTCGTCCCTATGAAATTGATACCGATACCCTTGAAGTTATCACGCCTGTTGGAACAAACAAAGAGTGGCGTCCAGAAATTAAGTTGAATTTTCCGTTTCCACCTGTCTTAACCACAGCCCATCCCGCCTTTGATGCTCACACTCGTCAGGTATTCACCGTCAATTATGGTCGCTCATTATCTAATTTTCTCGAAACTATACCTTCCATTGAGGAGCTAGATAAATTTCTTGATGAAGTTGATGATTTTTTGGAAAAAGGCATTTTCAAAACCTTTTCTCAGGTTTCTGACAAACTTCGTCAATTTTTTGGCAGATTTGTTTCACCAGTTACCAACCTAGTACCTCAAGATTTTATTTATCTCATCCGTTGGGATGGTGTTGGTCATTTTGAGCGATGGAAGTTAGTGCTTCCGGATGGAACTCCGGTTCAAATTGAGCAATCTCTGCATCAGATTGGGATCACTAGAGACTATGTTGTCCTCATGGACACAAATTTCAAAGTTGGAATCGCTCAAGCATTCAACAATCTTTTTCCCAGGAATAAGAGAGTAGAGAGACTCACAAGAAAGTTACTCACACTGCCAGTATTACCTGATACTAAACTTTATATTGTCCGCCGTGCAGATCTGAAAGTCGGACAACGCCCAGAAGTGAGTCAGCAGGAAGTTAAAGTTGTAGCGCAGAAGTTGGTCATCCCAGAGGGTACAATTCACTTTGTATCAGATTACGAGAATCCTCAAAACCAAATTACGTTTTACGCAACCCATAACAGTGCAGATGTTGCTGAATGGGTGCGCCAGAATGACAATTTAGCCTCTAACCCCGAAACTCCTGTATCATCGAACCTAGTCGGTATGCTGACGAGTGTGACGGACGTTAGCCGTCTAGGTCGCTACGTTATAGATGGTGAACGCGGAGAGATTCTTGAGTCGAAGGTGTTGTATAATTCTAAATACACTTGGGGTGTTGGACTTTATACTTACTCTGACAGGTTACCAACAAGTCAACCTTCAGGGCAGCTAGAAAATATTTACTGGCAGTCCTCGGGATTTTGGCAAGAGCTATTTACAAAATTTATCTTCGACCTGTACAAAGATTATGAAGACCGGGTAGTGCTACCAGAGGAACTTCTTCAAATAGGTTATGGACAAAGCAGACCCTCTTGTTTATTCCGTTTAGATACAAAATATATGGAGATTGCTGACGCCTATGAGTTTCCTGTCGTTTCTAAGGACGACAAACACTGGAACAGCTACATGGTTTTGTCTCCGCAGTTTGTACCCCGCGCTGACGGTGATGGTAGTTCAACTGATGGTTACGTTGTTTGTACCGTTGCTTCAGAAGACCGCGATGAAATCTGGATTTTTGATGCCAAGAATCTTGCTCAAGGACCCCTTTGCAAACTTGGTCATCCCTTACTGAATTTTGGTTATACAATACACACAACCTGGTTACCAAAAATAGCACCGCGTACAGCTCATTATAACTGTCCCGTGCGCGAAGATTATCAAGACCAAGTCAAGAAAAATTCTCAAGATATTCAGGATTTGTTTGAGACGGAAGTTTACCCATATTTTGGGAAACTCAGCTAGGTGAACTGTTGAAATCGTTGGGTAGTAATTGTTGACAATATCCTTTCAGCAAATATTTGCTTCATCTCATTCCCCTAGACTCTTTTTATAGAGGGTTAGGGGAATGTAGTTTGTTGCAAAGATACAATAAACTCACACAGTCAAATTAGCATCATCCTAGACTATGATTACAATTCCTGGCATTGAAGTCACCGCTCACATCTACGAAAGTGCCAGTACTCTAGTTTATCGAGGTATCCGAGATCAGGATAAAAAACCTGTTATTCTCAAGGTTTTGAACAAGGAATATCCCACTCCGGAAGAACTGACTAGGTACAAGCAGGAATTTGAAATAATGAGCTTGTTAGATATATCTGGAGTAGTAAAGGCATACGCCTTAGTCAAATATCAGAGAACTTTAGTCATTATCTTGGAGGATTTTGGTGGCGAATCTTTAAGAATATTAAGAGATACCAGAAAGTTAACACTGGCAGAATTTATCTTAATCGCCATACAAACTATTGATAGTTTAGCAAGAGTACACTCTGCTAAAATTATCCACAAAGATATTAACCCTTCCAATATCGTTTGCAATTCAGAAAACAGGGAAATCAAGCTTATTGATTTTGGTCTTTCTACAGTTTTTTTCCAAGAAAATTTCAGTCTTAAAAGTGTTGATACTTTAATTGGTACTCCAGCCTATGTTTCGCCAGAATTAACTGGTAGAATGAATTGCTCATTCGATTATCGTACTGATTTCTACTCTCTGGGAGTCACTTTTTATGAACTACTAACCAATCAACTGCCTTTTGCAACAACTGATTTGATGGAGTTAGTACATTGTCATATTGCTAAACAACCTGTACCTCCTCATGAAGTCAAACCAGAAATTCCTCTGGCGATTTCCAATATTGTTATGAAACTATTAGCGAAAAATGCTGATGATAGATATCAAAATGCTTGGGCAATTAAAGCAGATTTAGAAGAAAGTTTACTCCAACTCCGGGCTAACGGTAAAATTTCAAATTTACCTATCGCTCGCCAAGATATTTCTAGTAAGTTTCAAATTTTTCAAAAACTATATCACAGGGAGCGAGAAATTGAAACTTTACTGACGGCATTTAAGAGAGTCAGTGATGGAAACCATCATACGGCTCCTAGAAGTGAAATGATGCTGATATCTGGATATTCGGGCGTTGGGAAATCAACGTTGGTTCAAGAAGTTTATAAATTCCTGACTCAGCAGCAAAGTTATTTCATTTCTGGTAAGTTTGACGAATTTTCTCGCAATATTCCTTATTCAGGATTGATTCAAGCTTTTCGTGAATTAATCAAGCAACTGTTAACCGAAAGTGAATCACAGATTCACCTATGGAGAGAAAAATTGTTAGAAGCATTTGGACCTAATGGTCAAATGCTTATTGATGTCATCCCTGAAGTAGAATTAATTGTTGGCAAACAATCGTCAATTCCTGTATTGCCGTCGAAAGAATTTCAAAATCGCTTTCATCTAATATTTCAAAACTTTATTCAAGTTTTCACTCAACCAGAACATCCGCTGGTTCTATTTCTGGATGATTTACAGTGGGTAGATAGTGCTTCACTGCAATTGATACAACTGCTGATGACAGCGGTGAATAATCAATATTTGCTTTTCATTGGTGCGTACCGCGATAATGAAGTGAATGCAAATCATCCATTGATACTGACGTTAGATAAAATCCAAAAATCAGGAACTATTGTAAATTTTCTTCACCTTTATCCCTTAGATTTGCAAAATGTTAATCAGTTAATTGCAGATACCTTCAATTGCTCTTTAGAGAGAGGAAAACCCTTGACAGAATTAATTCTTTGTAAAACGAATGGTAATCCTTTCTTTATCAACCAGTTTTTGCAATCCCTTTATCAAGAAAAATTATTATACTTTGATTCCTCTTCTCTTACTTATAAGGGGGAATGGCAATGGAATTTAGAGCAAATTCAAGCGTGCAGCTTTACCGATAATGTTGTTGAACTCATGGTTAGCAAGATTCAAAAATTATCCCCTGATACGCAAGAGGTATTGAAGCTGGCAGCTTGCATCGGTCATCAATTTGATATTCAGACTATAGCAAATGTCAATAAGAAATTACCAGGAGAAATATTGATATTGCTGCATGAAGTAGTTGCAGAAGGTTTCGTTTTGCCCTTGAAAGATGCCTACAAGTTGATTGATCCAAATTTGTCACAACAAACAGAGCATAATATCAAGGATGAATACAAGTTTGCCCATGACAGAATTCAGCAAGCAGCATATTCTTTGATTTCGCCAGAGTACAGAAGCGTCATCCACCGAGAAGTGGGTAAACTGCTGCTGCAAAATACTCCACCAGATAAGCGGGAACGGAATATCCTTGATATCGTCAACCAATTGAATTTGAGCATTGAATTAATTAATAGTCAGTCAGAGCGAGATGAATTGGCTGTGCTTAATTTAACGGCTGCTCAAAGAGCGAAAGGGTCAGTTGCTTATGAACCAGCATTGAGATACCTGCAAATTGGTATAGAATTGTTGGCAGAAAATAGCTGGCAGAGGCAGTATGATTTAATGTTGGCGTTGTCTGTGGAAGCAACAGAAGCAGCATATCTCAGCACTAATTTTGAGGAAATGGAGAGATTAGCTGAGGTGGTACTGTGTAACGCTAAAACTTTGCTGGACACAGTAAAAGTCTATGAAATTAAAATCCAAGCTTATATGGCACAGAATCAGCCACTGCAAGCTTTAAAGATTGTGCTACCAGTAGTGAAATCTTTGGGAGTGAGATTCCCGGAAAAACCGAATCAATGGAATATTTTGCTTGGTTTACTAAGGACAAAGATATCTTTAGCAGGACACCAAATTGAAGACTTAATTGACTTACCGGAAATGAGCGATTTCTACAAACTCGCAGTAATAGACTTACTAGCTAGAGTCAGAGTTGCGGCATATCTGGCTTCTCCTCAACTATACTCACTCATTGTATTTAAAGAAATTAATTTAGTAGTCAAATATGGAAATACTTTTGACTCTGCTTTTGTCTATGCTGCTTACGGTATGATTCTCTGTGGAGTCGTGGGAGATATTGATTCTGGGTATCAATTTGGTCAACTTGCTTTAAAATATTTAGAAAAATTAAAGATGAAACGTAAAGAAAACAGGGAATTGCATCTTATTAATGGCTTTATCAGACACTGGAAAGAGCATGGAAACCAAACATTACGACCGCTGGCAGAAGCCTATAAAATAGGAATAGAAAGTGGAGATTTTGAATTTTGCAGTTACTCTGCATTTATGCATTGTTTCAATGCATATTGTGTTAGTGAAAAATTGAGAGAAATAGAACAACAAATATGCTCATACAATGATGCTATTGAGAAGCTAAAACAACGAACTATATTGAATTATTTGAAAATCTTACATCAAGCGATTTCACAATTAATGGATAAATCTGAGGGTGAGTCTTCTGGCAAATTAATGGGTGAATTTTACAACGAAGAAAGAATGCTTCCGATTCATCTTGAAGTTAACGATCAAACCGCAATTTGCAATGTGTATTTACACAAAATGATCCTCTGTTATTTATTTCAGGATTACCCTCAAGCTATTGAAAATGCAACTATACTTCAAAAGTATTTAGCGAGTGTTACAGCGTCACTCCTTGTTCCTCTATTCTATCTCTATGATTCTTTGGCGCGACTTGCCGTTTTTGGTGATGTTCCTGAATCAGAACAAAAACGCCTCTTGAAGCAAGTTACTAATAACCAGAAGAAAATGAGGAAATGGGCACATCATGCTCCGATGAATTATCTACACAAATTTTATCTAGTGGAGGCTGAACGCGATCGCGTGTTGGGCAAAGATCAAGAGGCTAGGGAATATTACGATCGCGCTATTGCTTTAGCACACGAAAATGAATATGTCAACGAAGAAGCCCTCGCCTACGAACTAGCAGCCAGGTTTTATTTAGACAGAAACCAAGATCATGTTGCTCGCCACTATCTGCAAGATGCTCACTATGCTTATCAACTCTGGGGGGCTACAGCCAAAGTCAAAGACTTGGAAGCGCAATACCCACAATTTCTAAGTCAAGCCAATAAAGATCATCTTAAGACGACTTTATCCACTTCGACTACGGGGCAAAATACATCCCATGTCTTAGATTTTTCCAGTGTACTAAAAGGATCACAAACGATTTCTGGCGAAATCATTCTAGACAAGTTGTTAGCAAAGTTGATGAAAATCGTGATTGAGAATGCAGGAGCACAAAAAGGCTTCCTGATTCTGCATTCCCAGACAGAGTCAGGGAACGAGGAGGATAACTGGGTTATCGAAGCAGCAGGAACTGTAGATTCTGATGAAGTTACCATCCTGCAATCAATACCAGTAGACTCAGTAGATACCGACACTTCATATCCTCTCTTATCAGCCGCCATCATCAACTATGTCGCCCGCACTCAGGAAAATGTGGTCTTAAATGATGCTGTCCATGAAGGACAATTTACCCGCAACTCCTACATTGTCACCACTCAGCCCAGATCCATTCTCTGCACTCCTCTATTGTATAAAGCCAAACTCAGCGGCATTTTATATTTGGAAAATAATCTTACAACAAGCGCGTTTACTCCAGAACGTGTCGAAGTCTTAAGAATCCTTTCTGCTCAAGCCGCCATCTCAATTGAAAATTCCCGTCTCTACGAGCAGTTAGAGGGTTATAGCCGAACTCTAGAACAAAAAGTGAAGGAAAGAACTCAAGAATTAGAACAGAAGAATCAGGAGTTAGCAAATCTCCTGCAAAAGCTCAAGGCTACTCAAGCTCAGATTATCGCACAAGAGAAATTAGCTTCTCTTGGAGCTTTGACAGCAGGCATTGCTCATGAAATCAAAAATCCCTTAAACTTTGTTAACAACTTTGCTGAACTTTCTGTAGAATTAACCCAGGAACTGCTCGAAGAGATTGAAAATCAAAAAGACCGACTAGAACCAGAATCTAGAGAATACATAGAAGAAATATTAAATGATCTTAAACAAAACACTAAAAAAATCAATGAGCATGGTACAAGAGCAGATAATATAGTGCGTGGGATGCTCATGCACTCACGGGGGCAAACTGGCGCTCGACAATTGATTGACATCAATGCTTTGCTAGCAGAGGCTATTAGTTTAACATATCACGGAATGCGTGCCAAAGACGCTTCCTTCAACATCATCATAGAAACTGAATATGATGATGATCTTGGTCAAACGAGTGTTGTGCCGCAGAGTATGAGTCGTGCTTTTATAAATATCATTAATAACGCCTGTTATGCAGCGTTTAAAAAGAAAATGCGTTTTCATGCTGAACCTGGGCATGAAGATGAGGGATTTTCGCCTACGCTTTTTGTGAGGACTAAAAATTTGGTTGAGCAGGTAGAGATACACATCCGAGATAACGGTGAAGGCATTTCTCAGGAAGTGCTAGATAAGATTTTTAATCCTTTTTTCACCACTAAGCCACCTGGCGAAGGAACTGGTTTGGGTTTATCTATTACTTATGATATTATTGTCCAGCAGCATCAAGGAGATATCAGGGTGGAAACAGAAACAAGTAATTATACAGAGTTTATCATGACTCTACCAAAGTTGTTCCCTAAAAAAGAGATTTAAACATGAAAGTAATGGTTGTAGATGATGAACAAGACGTTCAGTTTTTATTTGAGCAAAAATTTAGAAGAGAACTAAAACAAAATCAAATTAGCTTGTTTTTTATCTTATCAGCAGAGGAAGCGCTGGAAAAAATACAAAGTCAAAGTCAGCTAATCAAATGCTTATCCCTGATATTGGCAGATATCAATATGCCTGGGATGAACGGGTTAGAGCTACTCAAAATTATCAAAGAAAATTTTCCTCATTTGAAAGTCTTTATCATTACTGCTTATGACGATGAATATAATTTCTCAATAGCTAAAAAATATGGGGCTGATGAGTATATTACAAAGCCAATTGAATTTGACAAACTTAAGAAAAAAATCTTAAATTTGTGAAGAATCACCGAACAAGGCAAAAGTAAAAAGTGATCCAACGCGAATGGACGGCTTTCCCAGCACTCATAAAGAAAAAAGATGAAAGAAGAAATGGCTGTGAGCCGCCTAAATTTATTTATAGAGATTCTCTTTTTACTTTTTAAAATTAGGAAAAAGTTATGCCAGCTAAAATACTGGTTGTGGATGATGAGCCGGATTTAGAACCGCTACTTTGTCAGGCATTTAGAAAAAAAATTCGGCAAAAGCAATTTGAATTAATTTTTGCCCAAAATGGTTTAGAAGCTCTAGAAAAACTACAAGCAGAACCGGATATAGATATCGTTTTAACCGATATCTATATGCCAGAAATGGATGGGCTAACTTTGCTCACTAAACTAAATGATTTATATCCTATCATCAAATCAGTTATTATTTCTGCCTATGGCGATATAGAAAATATCAGAACGGCAATGAATCGGGGTGCTTTTGACTTCCTGACTAAGCCGATTAATTTTCAGGATTTAGAAATTACGACTAACAAAACTCTGCACCATGTGCAGCGAATGAAAGTAGCACACGAACAAGAGCGTTTAGCACAGCAGGCTCAAGCAGAATTATTAACTCGTTTACAACAAGAGGTGACTGAACGCCAGCGAGCAGAGGAAGCACTGCGCGAAAGTGAGGGAAGGTTGGCTCAATTTCTGGAAGCTGTGCCAGTGGGGGTATTTGTCATTGATGCCAATGGTCAATCCTACTATACCAATCAAAGGGCACAGCAGATACTTGGTAAGGAAATTGTCACCGAAGTGACAGCCACTCAATTTCCTGAGATTTATCAAGCTTATCTAGCAGGGACAAAGGAGTTATACCCCTTTGAACAGCAACCCATTTTGCGAGCACTGAACGGTGAAAGTGTAACCATCGATGATATAGTGCTCCACCAAGCTGACAAAATTATTCCTCTAGAGGTGTCAGCTACCCCAATTTATGATGAGAAGGGCGAGATTATCTATGCCATAGCTGTCTTTTCTAATATCACCCAACGCAAACAGGCGGAAGCTGAACGGATTCAGTTTACTCAAGAACTAGCAGGCAAAAATGCAGCCTTACAACAGGCAAAAGACGCATTAGCCGAGTCCAACCGCACTTTGGAACAAAAAGTCGAGGAGCGGACTTGCGAACTCTCTCAAACACTAGAAATTTTGAAAGCGACTCAAGCTGAACTGGTTTTTGAAAACGCTTTGCTCAGGAGTGCAGAACAATCCTCAACTTTTGATTATCAAGTTGGGGGTAGTTTGCCGATGAATGCTCCTACATATGTGGTGCGCTCTGCAGATCGTCTCTTCTATCAAGCACTGAAGCGTGGAGAGTTTTGTTACATTATGAATGCACGGCAGATGGGTAAGTCAAGCCTCATGGTACATATCATGCACCGTCTTCAGCAAGAAGGGTTTAGCTGTGCAGCGATTGATATCACTCGCCTTGGCACTGAAAACGTCACTCCTGCTCAATGGTACAAGGGATTTGCCGTGGAGTTATGGCAAAATTTTAATTTATTTACAAAGGTGAATCTCAAAGCTTGGTGGAATGAGCAAAAAGATTTATCGTCTATTCAGTGCTTGAGTCAATTTATAGAGGATATCATACTAGATCAGGTTAAGAGTGAAAAGATATTTATCTTTGTAGATGAAATTGATACTGTTTTGAGCCTGAATTTTCCTGTGAATGACTTTTTTGCTTTGATTCGCTTCTGCTTCAATCAGCGCAGTATTAATCCAGAGTATCAACGTTTAACTTTTGCTTTGTTTGGAGTAGCAACACCTTCAGATTTAATAACTGATCACCAGAGAACGCCCTTCAATATTGGTCAAGCAATTCAACTCAATAGCTTTCAAATCCATGAAGCTCAACCTTTACTTTATGGATTGACAGAGAAAGTGAGCAATCCACAAGTTGTGCTGAAAGAAGTGTTAGCCTGGACAAGTGGTCAACCCTTTCTCACTCAAAAGCTTTGTAAACTCATACGTCGTTGTTCATCCCCTATTCCCACAAACCGTGAAGCCGAATGGGTTGAAAATTTGGTGCGAACTTGTGTTATAGACAATTGGGAATCTCAGGATGAGCCAGAGCATTTGAGAACTATACGCGATCGCATTCTTAATAGTAAGCTAAAATCAGATCAGCTACTAGAAATATATCGACAAATTTTGTATCAAGGAGAAGTTGTCTCTGTTGATAATCCAGAAGAAAAAGAGTTGCTGTTGTCAGGGTTAGTCGTCAAGCAACAAGATTTTTTAAAAGTGCATAACCGTATTTATCAATCAATATTTAATAATAATTGGATTAATCTGCACTTATAACGCTCTTCCATCACTTTGCAGAGAGAAAAATCAAAGGCAAAATTACCAAAACCAGACACTGTTAGGGATTTGGATTTTAATTCCTCACACAAAGCCCGAAACATTGATTCTTGCGTAAAGCCTTTTGTTGCAAGGGTTTCAGAATATTCTCTGGAGAGAGTGATGAAAGAGCGATAAAGTGTGCTCGGCGAGAGCATCCCAAATAATGTGTAAGTTATATCAAAGTCAAATGATTAGTTGTCACTGCATTACGCTCGCAATGACAAACACGTTTTTGCAAAATTGGGATGCTCCCTGCTCGGTTGACATTTCAGATTAAATTTTCTCAAAGAGGCGTTGATCCCCATTTTTTAACTTACCATTCATGTGCCTTTATTTTCAACATGTACATGTGTACAGGTATATGAAGTATAAATGCATGGATTGATTGTACAGCAAAGTGCATGAGATTTTATAGTACATTTGCACAGGTAACTTTAGCTTAGAAAATTTGAAAAATATATCACCTCATAAATTGTAAATATCCGTATAAAACCGTATACTTTAAAAAGATGCAAGAGTAAGTTACACGATTTTTCTTGGCTTTTCTCGCTAAATAAAGGATTTTTGGTTGAATACTGAGTAACAAAAGACCATCAATTTTTCTTAATGTAAGGTGTGAGTCACAAAGTTTATGAGAGTTACCTGTATTAATGATCTCAATCATCTTGATCAACTAAAGTCGAACTGGGATGCTGTCTACACCCATGATCCTCATAGCCTGGTTTTTTCGTCTTGGGCTTGGATACGTGGATGGTTTGAAGTGAAATCCGATCCATGGATGATACTGGCAGCCCAACCTGATGATAGTTCCTCGTATGTTGCTTTTCTACCACTAGGAATTAAAGTTATTAAAAAGTATGGATTGAATCTGTCCCGTAATATCTATATGGGTGGCAACTATTATGCAGATCACACAGGATTCATTTGTCAACAGGAATATGAATTCAAAGCGATTCAAGCTTTTAGCACCTATATACAGCACTATTTAAAGTGGGATAAATTTCACCTAGAAGATGTCTTAGATGCACGATTAGATTTATTCCTCAAATATTTTGAGCAAAAACAATTTAATATTCAAAGAAATACTGGAACAGGCTGTCCTTATATTCCTCTACCTAATAACTGGGAGACTTATTTACAAGATTATCTAGGTCAATGGCTGCGACGAGATATACGTCGTGGTTTCAAAAAAGTCGAAAGTCGTGAACAATTCCACGTAACTTATCTTGGAATAGATAATTTAGAGGAACAAATAGAGGCCTTACTAGTCCTTAATCAGTTACAATGGGGAGCAATTTCTGAGGAAACTCAAAAAATTTTCCGCAGTATTTTCCACCATTGCTTTAAAAATAATCTTCTTTGGTCGTGTGTACTGTGGGATGAGAAGGCTCCAGTTGCAGCACTCATTGCTTTTGTTGAGCATCAGAAAAAAATTTTTATGGCTTATCTCATCGGTCATGATTCCAAATACGAGAAACTAAAGCCGGGGAAAATAGTCTATGGATATAGCATAAAATATGCAATTGAAAATGGATTTAGCGTCTACGATCTTGGGCGAGGAGATTATGAATATAAATACCAATTCGGTGGGAAAAAATGTTTTAACATCAATGTCTTGATTGCACGTAAAAATCCAAAATTTAAATTTCTCAGCCTTGCAAAGTATCTAAAGTCAATAGTTGCTGGTAAGACTTGAAGAGCGTTTACTCCCGAACCACCAGAAGAATACCTATTTTTTAACCGCACCAGGCGCAGAGAGTCAGAGTTTGAGATTTTGGCGTTGCTGAATTGAAGTATGAAATTCAGCAACGCCAAAAATGCCTTTGGGGGAAATACATCTGCTCTTCTTTGCGTATAGCCTAATATCAGAGATGTCTATTGTACTAATCTGGTTGCGGACTAACGACAGGCAGCGCTCCAACTGAGCTTGTCAAACGACACAAGTTATGAAAATTCCCAACTTTTAGCACGCCAAGCAGAAAGTTAAGTTATAACGAAAGGTAGGCTGAAAATAAGAATCTCCTCCCTGCGGGACGCTACGCGAACGCATGACGTCAGGAGAGTGTCAAGCAAGTGTATATTAAGAACAATTAATACCGCTAACACATCTTAAAAGTGAGCCAAAGAAGGTTGACATCCTTAAGCGTTATAAAGAATCATCTTAGGAACACTGGATAGTCGCTTGTGAGGAAAACATGCACACAGTTGTTTTCGTTCTTGTTGAGGTGCTAATAGTCATTGGACTATCACGGCTAGTAGGACTTGCTTTCCGGTGGATTAACCAACCATTAGTTATTGGAGAGATTGTCGCTGGGATTATGCTAGGTCCCTCTCTTTTTGGTTGGGTTGCTCCAGGGTTAGCAGTGACTTTGTTTCCACCTGAAACAATTCCCTTCCTCAATGTGCTGTCTCAGGTAGGGTTAATATTCTTCATGTTTTTGATTGGGCTAGAGTTAAACCCTAAATACCTCAGCGGCAATTTAGAAATAGCAGTCTTAACATCTCACGTTAGTATTCTAGTACCCTTTTCATTAGGAACGCTCTTAGCAGTACTGCTTTATCCCCTAGTTTCCAATGCTAGTGTATCGTTTACTGCCTTTGCCTTATTTCTGGGAGCGGCAATGTCGATTACTGCTTTTCCGGTACTGGCACGTATTATTACTGAGAACAACTTGCAAGGAACGCGTTTGGGGACTTTGGCGCTAACTTGTGCAGCAGTGGATGATGTCACTGCATGGTGCTTATTGGCAGTCGCGATCGCTGTTGCACATACTGGTAGTATTGTTAAGGCTATCCCCACCATTCTGTATTCCCTCATCTACATCGGCTTAATGCTGACGGTGGGGCGAACTTTATTACAACACCTAGCTACGCACTACCGTCGCACTGGACGCCTCAGCCAATTTGTTCTAGCCTTAATTTACGTGGGGGTGGTTGCTTCTGCCCTCATTACTGAACTGATCGGCATTCACCTGATCTTTGGAGCGTTTTTACTAGGAGCAGCCATGCCCAAGGATGTTGGTTTAGTGCGGGAATTAGCAATCAAAACGGAAGATTTTGTGCTGATATTTCTGCTACCAGTGTTCTTTGCTTATAGTGGTTTGCGGACGCAAATTGGTTTGCTGAATAGTCCTGAATTATGGGGACTGTGCTTAGCTGTGCTAGCAGTCGCCATCATAGGTAAATACGTTGGCACCTATGTAGCCGCTCGTGTCAGTGGTATAAGTAACCGAGAAGCCTCAGCACTAGGTTGGTTAATGAATACTCGTGGCTTAACTGAACTTATAGTGCTAAATATTGGTTTGAGTCTTGGAGTCATTTCGCCGCTACTGTTTACCATGCTGGTGATTATGGCATTGGTAACAACATTTATGACCTCGCCCCTATTAGAGCAAACCTATCCGAAAAAGCTCATCAAGTTGGATGTCGTTGAGCAAGAACCAGAAGAAACAGGAGCAGACACATCTACTGGTGAAGATTTTCACAGTCGTCCTTACCGAATTTTGGTTCCAGTAGCAAATCCCAGTACCCAAAAAGGTTTGGTACAGTTGGCTGTCGCGATCGCGCTCAACTATCGACAAAGCGCCGTTGTTTATCCGCTTAGTTTGATTGAACTCCAAGAAGACTATGCCTTTGAAAGTACTCCACAAGAAGCAGATAGAGTCATTGCACAGCGCCGCGAACAGCTAGAAGAACTGATTTCACGTCTAGAACCATCAGAAGCACGTTCTTATATGCATCCTATTGTCAGCATATCGAACAATGTTGCACGGGAAACAGCACGGATTGCCTTACTTGAACAAGTTAATTTAATTTTAGTGGGATGGCATCGTCCAGCTTTTAGTAAGAATCGCTTGGGTGGACGAGTTGGTCAAATTCTCACCAATGCACCAGTGGATGTAGCGGTGTTCATAGATAAGGGAGAAGAGCGGTTAGAGAGCTTGTTGGTTCCTTATTCAGCAAACATTCATGATGATTTAGCAATGATACTTGCTCTGAGAATTTTAGTAAATTATGATACCTGTCGATTACTGATTTTACAAGTAGTGGTAGATAATCAAGTCAAAAATGAACTCAGTTATGAGCTTCACACCGTAATGGAGCAATTGCCTCAAAGTGTACGCGATCGCATTGATATTCAAATAGTCGAAGCTACAGAGCCAATTCAAGCCGTAGTCGCAGCCTCAGAAGACGTTGATCTCACCATTGCTGGTACTTGTCGTGCTTGGGGTATTGAACGTCAAACCTTGGGAAGGTACACAGACGAACTAGCTATTGAGTGTCGCTCTTCGCTGCTCATTACTCGTCGCTACAGTCAACTCAAATCTCACATTGCTTCCGTTCTTTATAACGACAGCAAATCAGAAGTGAAAAGTTAGATGAATAGTGAATGATGAATTCTCAAATTAGAAAATCTCCCTTGACATTATTCAGTATTTAGAATTCATCATTTCTCTCTTTGTTCCCTCTCACTCCTTATCCTCATGACCAGATCTCATTTCAACTTAAAGTCCTTAATCTTTTATGGTGTGACAATAGGTTCAGTGCTGCTTTTGTTTAAAGTTGTAACTGCATATGGAGAAAACAACCTGAAAGCATCTCCTACAATGAAAAGTCACTATCGTCTTGTCTTGAGTGAAAATTTGCCCATATGCGAAAAATCTAATGTCCTACTATTAAATATTCAACAATCAGGAGTTTACTTGAATGGGTTTTTACTACCAGCTAACTCTACCAAAACTTCCAAACTATCTGAAACTTTTTCTCTGGGTGGGAAACTTCAGAATCGACAATTGGTTTTATCTGGAAAAGTTTCCAGGTATATCCTATGTAATATTCTAGATTCTCAAACACAAGCAAATATTATCCCAGTTAAAATACAAATTCAACTAGCGGATCAAGGAGATTTCATAGGCAAAATAAATGTGAGTGGCACTTCCAAAGCTATTGGATTGACAGCAATACCACAAAAAACCAATGAACAATCTGAGCAGTCAAACAATCATTGAACAGCAAATTAAAACAGTGAACAGTGATAACTGATAACTGATAACTGATAACTGTTCACTGATAACTGTTGAGAATTAGCTATCAAGATAATTGCCTCGTAGTCTGTCGCCATAAGTTTGAGCGTACTAGCATTCAACATCTTTGGTGGAAGCGGAAAGCAAAAAACCAGTTGTCATGAATAATTGTGGATAAATTTTGTGGAGCAGTGAGGAGTATGAACAAGCAATTTTTCCGATTTTGCAAGTATCTGTTTCAAGTTAGCTTGTTTGGTGTGTATGCAGCAATACTTTACAGCAAGTCACCAAGTGTCTATGCCTTTGATGCTGGCAATAAGAATAGTAGTGCAGCGCCAGTGGCAAGGCTTGAGGATTGGCGCTTTTACCCAGAAGCGTCACAACTAGAAATTTCCCTCTCAGTAGCCTCACAACCTCGATACTTTTACCTTGCCCAACCGCCGCGCATTGTTATAGATTTGCCAGGTACTAAGTTAGGCAACATTCCCACCCAACAAAGTTTCTCTGGAGCGATCCAAAGTATTCGCGTTTCCCAACTCAACGCAAATGTCACTCGTATTGTTATGGATTTAGCACCAGGAATTCTCATCGCTCCAAACCAAGTACAACTGCAACCTGTTTCTAGAGAAAATCCCAATCGTTGGGTATTACGTCCTCTGATTGCTAGTAACGGTAACTCTTTACCACAAGGAAACTTGTCACCTCTACCTAGCAATTTTTCACCTACAACTATGACTCCACCGCTACCAAGCAACACACCACCTAATATCTACAATCCGCCACAACCACCTGGTAATTTACCACCTGGTATGTACAACAATCCGCCACAACCACCTGGTAACTATAATCCACCACAACCCCCAAACAGTTCACCACCTAGGATGTACAATAATTCTTCAGAATCTCTAGGCAACTTACCATCAGCTACTTATAATCCACCACAACCGCCTGGTAACTTACCATCTGGTGTGTACAATAATCCACCACAACCGCCTGGTAACTCACCATCTGGTGTGTACAATAATCCGCCACAACCGCCTGGTAACTTACCATCAGCTACCTACAATCAGCCACAAGCTCCGGATTTCAGTATACCGCCACCATTAACAACTCTACCCGCAACAACGAATAACTTTCCACAAGCACCATCTGTCCAAGTACCGCCTTTGGTACCCAATAACTCCTCTCAACTTCCTGGTTCAACTTTTCCCGCACCTTCTTTTCCGTATCAGCGCAGTAATACTAACAACAGTGCCCCTCCTGTCGGTACACCGAATTTTCCAGTCCCAAGTGTCCCCAGTTCTCCTAATTCTAGAGTGATTGAGTTTGGTCAACCCTTTCCCAACTCTGCAAGGTAAACACAAGAGCAAAGAAAGAAGAACGAAAAACTAATCATACAGGGTGATTCTTCTTTCTTCCTTCTTCTGTCTTCGTTCTTTTCTAGAATCTTTCTGTTTCCAGGGTTGGAGCAGTTGCTCCTGGTTGGTTGAGGAAGAAGTTTTTCGCATCGTTGTTCTCGTAGGTGCAGCTAATGTCGGGTTTGTCGCTGTTCAAGTCACCGGCATAGGCAAAGTAGTTTAGACGATTTTTGCATTCTCTCACCTGATTAGATGTTACAAGCTTTCGTTGCTCTAAAATAGCCCAGTTACTGGAACGCAAAACACAGCCAGGACGCATACTGGGCTGACCGACGTAGACTTTAAAGGGGTTTAGAGTCACAAACAGTCTGGTGTCCATCACCATTGCGCTGGCTCCATACTGCACGCAAATATCAGCATTCGGTGCTTTGGTATCAATAAATTCTCGGGTAGCTACGTTGTTTGGAGTAAACGTAGCCGTGGAGCTAAAAGCAATACCAATCCCAATGCCCAAAACAAGCACCCCTCCCAAGATTGCTATGGTAGTGAAATTAAACATAGGGGATTGGAAGATAGAGGGTTTAGGAGTAGTGGCTGTTCTACCAGTAGGTTTTCGTCTCATTTTCGCTTAATCAACTTTACGCTTTGGACAGCAGGGAGTGGATTCAATTGCTCCCCCTCTTTCAGTATGCCGATTCTTGAGTGTCATTGTCTGCAACTTTTTCTCTGATGTTCCTAGCAACTGACAAATTCAGCAAAACGGTTACTAGTGTCAAAATCAATGAACAATGAACAGTTAACAGTTGATAACTGATAACTGATAACTGATAATTGATAACTGATTGGTTAAAGCAGCCCATCCATTAACGTCATAACCTCAATAGCACCCTCAGATAATTCATTGAAAGGTGACATATAAATCTGGTGTTCCAGCAGTCCTTTGAGCGCAATCAGTTTGAGACTATTTTCCGCGAGAGTTTGAGCGATCGCCTCTGCTGCTGGCAAGTAGCCGATCGCACCCAAGTCTGCAAGCGCGGCTCGACGCAGTTGCAGATCCTCACCCGCCAACGCTTGTACCAGGCGTTCTCCATACATCACATCTTGAGTTAACTGATACATGGCTCGTGCGGCAGCATACTGAATCCGCTCGATTGGATGCTCCAAAAACGGCTGAATCAGAGGAACAGCGACGGTTGCTCCTATGGTTCCTAAGGCTTCTAAGATGGCATCGTAGGGTTGAGAGAAGTCTGGTTGATCGCTTACAAGTTGCTCCCCTTGCAAGCCTGCTTTCAGTAACTCAATTAGATTGGGGATACAAACTGGATCACCCAGCATCTCTAGCGATTGGGCTGCAGCTTCCCGGACATAGAAATCCGGGCAGTCCAAACACCGAATCAGCGGTGGTACTGCTTGGCGATCGCCTAACTTTCCCAATGCTCTGGCTGCATTCCGCCGCAATGGGTATCCGCCTTCCTCCGTGCGATCGGCTTCGTCCTCTAATGCTTGAATCAGGGCATAAACCACTGCGGCTTCCCGTACCCGAAATCTGCCCAACCACCAAGCAGCATACATCCGCAAGCCCAAGTCTTCTCCCTGGAGGTTAGCAAGCGCCTGCTCAATGGTTAAAGACTCACTACTAAGCGATTCATCCGGTTCAAATGCGTCAAAATCCATAAGACTCGGTCATTTAGTTATTGAGTATGATTCTGCTCACTCTAATATCGCCCAAAGACAAAACCAACTCAACCCCAAACATCTGATTGGAAATCTCGAAATACCGCTTCAACCGACAATGTAAGTAGTATAAACCTCGAACACCCAACAAATAACTCTCAGGCAGTCGGGTGCAGCAATTTGTTATGCCGCTGGCTAGCCTTGTCCGTCCGCTTATAAGAGAATCGACAATCAGCTATTGACGGTTTTAGCTGCCAACAGCCGATTGTCGATTGTTGTTTTTCCTACCAAAGGATAACTGAATCAATGAGAATAATTACAACGGTGTGATGCTGGCAATCTTGCCTCCTTCACGTTGCACCCGTTGCATGTAATCTGATAGCTGGTCGTAAGGAATGACAACAGCTGTGTTGCTGCGACGTACACGCGGATACTTGGGAATTAGGAGGGCAGACACTTCCACACGGTACAAGCGACGTTCTCCATAAATGGTTGAGCCACCGAAGGTGGAGGTGGGAGTGACTCCTTTACCAGAGGGGCGATAGCCATAGCCGGGGCTACCTGGTGCTACAACTGCCGAAGCACCATTCCGCCCCAACTCTGTGGCTAGGTGTGGAGCACTTCCAGCAAACTGGGCGCGATCGCTGTTGGCATATCCGCGATATAACTGAAACATACGGCTAAACCCAACGGTCTTCTGCCCGGTTTGAGTAGCGAAGCCCCGATAATAAGGCACTATATTTTCGCCAAAGCTCACCTGATACTCAGGTGAATCAATGTAGGAATCAATGTCGGCGTCGTAGCCCTTGTTTTGATACAAGTCCAAGTGATGGATGATTTCAGCTTCGTCATAAGGTGCCCGACCCAACAAGTGCTTATAATTCAGTTCAATGGTTCGGGTTTGGAAACTGTTGTAGAAAAACTTGGATTTATACAGCTCCGATTTAGCGACTTGCCGTACAAATTCTTGCACTGTAATCCTGCCATTTGCCAGGAGCGATTCAATACTGGTGAGGCGTTGTGATGCCATTAAATAATCATTGCCTAACAATTGACGATAGACAGCCGCAATGACATTCGGAGTATCTGCCGGACTACGCAGTTCCACAGGGGAAGAATCACTAAAGGCAGAGGTTCCAAGGCGTGATGCTTCTGTTGTAATAGCCATTTAAAAAATCTCCATGTTAACAACACCAGTCACAGCGAAGCGACGGAAGGACACCTTAAGAAAGTGTGATGCTCATGACCTTGAAGCCCTTGCGGTTCAGTTGTTGCAACTTACTGGAAAGCTGCTCATAGGGCACAACAACTTCTGTCGTAGCACGCCGGAGCACAGCTGATGCAGAAGACGGCGGTTGCATAACTCGCAGTCGGTAGGTACTTCCGCCACGACTACCCGTAGAGACACCAGTCAACGAGCCACTAGAGGCTGCGTAGATGGGTGAGGCAGTATTCTGAGCCACTTCGCGAGTCAGCCGTCCTTGATTTTGTTTTTGGGCGCGATCGCTATTGGAATAGCCCCGGAACAGTTGGAACATCCGGCTAAAGCCGATGTTTTTCTGACCGACTTGAGTCGTAAAGCCTCGATGGTAGGGTACCACATTTTCACCAAAATTCTCTTGATATTCCAGTGAATCAATGTAGGAATCAATATCCGCTTCAAAGCCGCTCTCGTCCAATATCTGGCTATGAGAGACCATTTCACTGTAGTCGTTTGGAGCCCGACCAAGCAAATGCTTGAAGTTCAGTTCAATAGTGCGGTAACGGTAGCAATTGTCAAAGAACCGCGAGCGATACAAATCCGATTTAGCAACCTGCCGCACAAACTCGCGAACAGAGATATCGCCGCGCTTGAATTGGGATTCTGGGACAGTGAGTCGCTCACTTTCCATGACATAAGAATTGCCCAATACCTGCCGATAGACAGCGCGGATGACTAACTCCACATCTTCTGGACTGTCATCAGAGCGCAGTTCTATCCATGCTGAAGTTTCGCTCGGTGTAATACCTAGTCGTTCCGATCCAGCAAAAACCGCCATATTTGCCTCCTTATTTCAACTGCCAACTTGACAATTTTTCCAAGGCATTGTATGTGCCTATCGTAATAAAGCAGCCCGGTAAAGTGAACAACTCAATCATCAATCATCATGATTGGTGGCAAAGCTGTTTACCCTACCGGGCTAAGTGTGTTTACTAGCTTAGAGCGTTAATCGCGTAGTCGATGTAAGAGTTAGCTTCTACAGCTGGATCTCCGCTGAGACCGTGGTTTGCCTTAATGTGCTTGAGTGCTTCAACGTACCAGCTGGGAGACAGGTCGAAGGTCTTGTTAATTTCAGCTATTCCAGAAATTAAGTAATCATCCAATGGACCTGTGCCACCAACAACCAAGCAGTAGGTGACCATCCGTAGGTAGTAACCGATGTCACGAGCGCACTTTGCCTTACCAGTGGAGGTGGAGGCGAAGTTAGGGCCTTGCATTTGCGTGGTGTAGGGGAATTTTTGGTATACCGCGTTTGCTGCACTATCAGCTAGAGATGGACCCTTAGCGGTCAAGGCTTTGGCAGCTTCCAAGCTAGCGCTAGCTTGACGGAAGCGACCAAAGGCAACTTGGATTTCTGTGCTGCTCAGAAAACGTCCTTGGGAATCAGCAGCTGCAACGGCTTCAGTGATTGGGGTTTTCATTGCTTTTGTATCTCTTTTGTTGTTTTACAAAGTTTTGGTTGAAAGCGATTTTGTCATTTGTCATTTGTCATTTGTTTCTAGTTAATGACCAATGACTAACGACGTAATGACTATTGATTAGCCAACTGCAGAAGCTGCACGATCAAAGTAGCCAGACACTTCCGACATCAGCGCGCTGCAATCTCCTCTGGTGATTCCGTTGGTGTCATTCGCAATTGCGAGTGCTGCTTCTTTCATTTTTTGAACACCCGTTGCTACGGAAGCACCAGGGGTTCCGAGTGCCAAATAGGTTTCTCTCAGACCGTTCAGACAGCGATCATCCAATACACTGCCATCTCCAGAAAAAATCGCGTAGGTGATATAGCGCAAGATAATTTCCATATCGCGCAAGCAAGCTGCCATCCGACGGCTGGTATAAGCGTTGCCACCAGGAGCGATGAGCTGGGGTTGTTCTGCAAACAGACTGCGAGCTGCATCAGCAACGATTGTGGAAGAACTGCTGGTAATGCGGTTGACGGTATCCATCCGCTTGTTGCCATCTGCAACCATTGCGCTCAGAGCATCTAGTTGACCACTGCTCAGGTATTCACCTCGGGCATCGGCTTGGGAAACAACTTTTGCAAATGCGTCTAGCATAAATTTGGTCTCCTAATTCCTTCGTTTGAGTTACGATGTCGTTTCACAACTGAATGGTTCAGCAAGTGTGAATTTGACCTACGTGGGCAGCTTAGAAAGGCTATAGAGTAAATGGAGAGCTTCAGGGTTCTCAGGAATTATCAGATTTCCCTGTTTCCAGGTGTTAATAACATTGTTAAGTTATTTAACGAATCTGAGAAAAACTCTTCACCTTGTGATTATAGAGGTTAATGAGTCTGAGAAAACAATCACTGAGCCTTTAGTTGCTTCTCATTTTTGCCTTCCTAAATCTTTATACAATGTAAAGGGGAACCTTGTGTGTTAAAAATTGTTAGAACTTACAATTTTTTTACAAACGGTAACAATCCAGATGCAGTCTAGCTTTTAAGCTTGACAATACGTACCATAGTTACACCACTTTTGCGCCGTGGGAACGAAGAAAAGTAGACTAAACGTTACATTGAGTGACATCGAACGGGAGAAGTTGGAAAAGCTTGCCGAAGAGTCTGGACTCTCCCTGTCTCGTACGATTGCCCAATTGATTCGCAAAGCAAAGGTTAAACCAAATGATAAGGAAAGTTAAGCGCTGCATCCCGCCAGTTTTCTCTCTAGGTCAAAGAGGAAGCCATGAATGTATTCCTCCGTCCACTCTTCGCCGTAGAAACGCCTGAACATTCCCCGTGCTGGGTCTTTTTCTGCCCGATACCGCAGATAGCGCAACTGTGCCTGCTCAATATCAGCTAGGGCTTGAGCATCTATCACGGGTTCTGCCTGTTCGACAAAATCTAGGTACGCTTTGAGGTAATCCTTAAACGCTGCAAACACATGGGTTTCTACAACAGTAGTCTCTTTGGGGCGAGTCCAAAGAAATGCTGGCGAGAAGAAAGGACGAGCTTCTTCGGGAAAGTCTCCACCCCACGGTAAGTATTGCTGATAGGCACCAAAGATGGGCAGAATTGGTGTGGTGTACTTTGCCTGATAGTCCGGCTCATCCCGGAACAACGGTTGCATATCCAGGGCAATCAGGTGTCCTCCCGGCAACGTTACCAAGTCCGCTCCAAAAAATGGCAGATCGTAGTTCAAATGGGGAAAAATGACGAAATTGAGAACTTGGAGCGATTGACCACCCTGTACATGCGCTGCCCGAATCTGTCGAAGTTTCGGTGCACAAAAGGCATGACTTGTGGTAACAACTTCCTCCTGATTCTTGCCTTTGCCCGTAATCGCACTTTTATATTCAAACCCTTCGGGGATGGGATAGGGCATAAGTTCTAATCGCGATCGCAAATCGGCGATCGCATAGTCCAGAAAAGGTTGATAAAGAGTCATTGGGAATTGGGAATTGGGAATTGGGAATTGGGAATTGGGCAATGGGCAATGGGCAATGGGCAATGGGCAATGGGAATTGGGCATTAAATTTTTTTAACAAAGGACAAACAACAAAAACTACTTTTTGGCTGCACTAGCTGCTAATGGTACCGCATCTTCAAACAAAAACTCGTAGAGGAAGCGTTCTGCCCATTCATGACCGAAGTAACTGCTGAATAGACCCGATGCTGGATCGCGATCAGCACTGTACTGATCGTAGTCTTTTTGAGCTTTCACGATTCGCGCAATGTCTTTTGAGTCTTTTAGAGGTTTCGCCTCCTCTAGCATTTGCCAGTACAGATTCAAGTAGTCCTTAAACGCTGCAAATAAACGTGTTGCGACTGTTTCGGCATCTGTCTTGGCAAACAGCAAGTATTTAGAGAAATACTGATTGGCGTCATAAAACTTCATCTCTAAATTTTGTGCCAAATCTGGATATTCAGCGTGTAGCGATTTCAGTGGCTCAATGTACTTGCGCTGATACGCTTCATCCTGAAACAAAGGCTGAAAGTCTAGCACGACCAGGTTTTTGACTTTGCCAAAGGAGAGAAAGTCTACTCCCAACAAGGGTAAGTCGTAGTGATGGCTGGGATAAATGACGCTGTTGAGAATTTGGGCGCTTTCGCCCGCATCAATGTAGGTATAACGAATTTTCCGTAATTCTGGGCATTGATAGCACCAGCTTTGAATGGTTGCTGGGTTTCTGCCGCGATCGCTGACCTTCAACTCTAACCCAGCAGGGATTGCCCGATTTTGTAAATTAAATCTGTTTAACAGTTCATTTTCTAGATGTTTTACAAAGGGCTTGTACATTGAGATTAATCCATATTTATAAGACTTTCTCGACAATAGAGGATTCTGAGAACCTCTGTCCCGTTTATTAAGAAGGACGCAATAATTCGTAAAAATAGAGGATTGGGATGCTGCTCTCCTCAAAAAAGATCAATTGTTTCCCCTGCACAAAAGAACAATAAGGCTTTGACTAAGGCGAAGACTAAGCACACTGTAAATGTCATTAGTCATTAGTCATTAGTAAGAGTTTCACGCGTTTTGATATTTCTTACAGCAGTTTTCATTTATTTAGACCACAACGAGTGCGTTCTTCTTTGCGACGCCAGATACCTCTGTCGGGAAACGTCGGTGCAGTACTGGCTAGCCTTTGCGCCTACTCTGCGAGAACGGCTCCGCCGAATGCGTAAGGCAAAAAAATGTGGTTCATTTACCTGAAAATAGCTGTAACGTAGTTCTGTTTATTTCTACTTACCTACCTACTTACTCAACCTAGCACCATTAAGGTTAGCTTTGCTCAAGTTGAGCCTTCTATCATTTAAATAACTGAGATCATACATTCCTAACTTTCCAAAATTTGGCGATCCCACCAACTTAGCTCCTCTAAGGTTTGCACATGTGAGATTAGCATCGCTGAAATCTGCCCCTCTCAAATCTGCTTTGCCCAGATCTGCACCAAAGAGGTTCGCTCCTCTCAAATCTGCTGCACAAAGATCTGCTCCAAAGAGATTTGCCCCACATAAGTTTGCTCCGTTAAGGTCTGCAAATCGTAAACTAGCCTCACTCAGATTTGCATGAGTGAGATTCACTCCACTGAGACTAGCCCGAAAAAAAAGACCGTGAGTGATAACACACATACCTAAGTCTGCCCTCGTCAGGTTCACTCCACTCAAGTTGGCTCCACAAAACTCGACTGAAGCTAAAAAGAGTCCATCACTGAGGTCTGCATGAGTGAGGTCTGCTCCACTCAAATCAACGATGGTAAAATCTGCTCCTCTCAAGTCTGCATTGACGAGATTTGCATCTTGCAGTTCTGCAAAGTGAATTTTTGCATATCTGAGGTCTGTATGACTGAGGTTTATATCATCTAAAGTCGCAGATAATTCTGCATAACTTAGGTTCGGCTTGATTTGCGGGTTGTTTTGCCTCCAATGATTCCAAGCTTCAACTCCTAACTCAAGTAGCGTCAAGTAATCGACATCTACCATAACAGTACTATTATGGGCATTTGGTGAAGGTAGGTTGTAATTGTAATTAGTATAATTAGCTATTATATGCAACTATCTGCAACCTCAATCTTACATAGAAGTTCTGCAAGAGAAACTTTACAATGACTTTTTGATTCCTTTAATCTCTATAGATTTCTTGCCAATATCCGGTTTTGCGATTTATTGCGCGAGAGCGTATCCATCTTACCTTAATGAAACTTAGTGGGATTACATGCTAATTTTCCTTGCTACCAACGGGTTCAGCTTTTTCAACTGAGTTGTTATCCAACCCCAAAGTTAATTGCAAAGGAGTCCGTGACGGGTACGCTTTAACTACCTGTCGATAGACCTGATAGTTAGTGGGTAGTGTCCTCTGTTCCTCTCCCACTCTATACTTCAATTCGTACTTCACAGATTTCAACAATTCGGGATTGCTTGCTTCTTGGGATTTTTTGCGTTGTTCTACTTCATCCACTGAAGGTCGTGGTGGTAAACTGGACCACCATAAACCCCTATCATCAGGACCAGTGACTGCTCCTTCTGGTTTCAAGCCATTGCGATTAAGTAAGGAAGTGGTTGCAAAAGTTTCAAAGCGTGGTACTTGTTCATTAGTTAGGTCATCGGCATACTTAACTTGCCAAGTATATCTGGTAAGCGCTGTGGCTTCATACTGGTCAGTGGTTAAGGTGTTGCAACTAGTGAGTGTGAGCGTGGTCAGCACAGCCACTGTTGTGAGTAAAAAAATTGGCTTTTGCATTATCCTTGGAAAATGCATAGTCTGCTCGATTTGGATTTTATAAGTCTGAATTAACGTGAGGCATTATGTACTACTTTGTATAAGACATTAGCGCGATCGCTCTATATTTTGCGCTTTTGATTTGTAGAAGTTTCTTTTGGTGCAGATCTGGCTTCAGTAGGTTTTTGGGCATGAGTTGCAGAAGAATCTTTCATTTGATCAGCTATTTTTTTATTCTTGCTCTCATTCACATTGTTTCTTGTTTCTTTTGATTGAGGAGAATCTTTTGGAGGTTTTCCTTTGTTCTGAGTTAACTTTTCCTCATTTTTTTCACTTGTATTCTTATCTGGACTAGGAGAATCTTTTGGAGGTTTTCCTTTGTTCTGAGTTAACTTTTCCTCATTTTTTTCACTTGTATTCTTATCTGGACTAGGAGAATTCTTTGGAGGTTCTCCTTTGTTCTGAGTTAATTTTCCCTCGCTTTTTTCATTTGTCTTCTTACCTTGGATAAATGTTTCTTTTAATTTAGATTTAATTTCACTAGGTTTTGCAGAATAGGTTGCGCAAGGTTCTCTAATTTGTTGAGCCAAGTGGCGATTCTTTCCTGCATTGTTCTCTTTCCTTTGACGAGGCTGTTCTTTGGGTTTTTGTGATAGTTCCTTTAATTTTTGATAGTTAGATTTGCTAATTTTTTCAGATTTGTTTATTTTTGTATATTCTTGTTTTTTCAGATTATCTGTCAGTTTTTTAGCCAATTTTAATTTATCTACATTATTTTTTGTTTTTTCTAATTCATGATGATTGTTTATTTCCTTCGTTTGAAACACATCTGGTTTGGTTTTACCATTTTTTTCAATTTTATCTACATATTTTAAAGCCTGTTTTATTGCCTGATCATATTTGTTTCCAAATTTAGAACAGATATCATTAATATCCATCTTCAGAGCTTCGCGGAACTTATTTTGGCTAATGAGTTCTTTTTGTATTGCTCGATAGACTCTTGCTTCTTTACTGTTTCCCCAGCTAGCAGTTTTGCGATGGTCAGCTTTTTCCATCCAGATAGCAGAACCCTTACTTTCATTCAAGGGAATAATACCCTTATAAGCACTTTTAGGAGGTATATGATTAACTTCCCCTCCTCGTCTTTGATTTGCTTTTTTTATCGCTCTATAGTATCCTCCAAGGAGTCTTTTGTCATGTTCATCCATAAATTTATACTCTCTCTTCTTTTTCAAAATTTAATAAATTTAATCGTAGTATCCATACTCAAAAACAATAACCGCTTCTACAGATTCTTCTGGATCTTCGCTAGCATAAGGAGAATACAAACCAATGCCAAATTTATAAGATATCAAGCCAGTATCATCAATTTCAACTTCATCATCAATTTCTTGAAACCATTGTTCCAACTCACTGAATTTTATTTCCAGCAAAGTTTTCCCCATGAACACTGGTTCTGCAGGCTCAAAAAGCTCCACTGCCTCACAAATACCAGGTTTTTTATAAGATACATGAATGCCTAAGTTATCAAAGCAATCTGTAGGCATTTCAGAAGTAGGTGTTTTCATAAAGGTTTCTAGTTTCCCACCAGAACTGACTAGAATATCACGCACTTCTTCTGTTGTCATTCCTAGTTTTATCGCGCCAATTCCTTTATATGGTTCAATTATTAAATTCATTCTTGATTACTTACAATTGATATTAAGTAAGTCGGTACAAATAAAGTTAACTCGTTAAGGCAGTCATTAGTCATTGGTCATTAGTCATTAGTAAGGGTTTTAGGCGTTTTTACATTTCTTAACTAGCTGGTGTTTATTTCCACCTATCTACTTAAATTTGTTTGAACGCTTATGAAAGAGGTGAAGTTGGAATAATAAATAAATTACTAGACATAATATAACATTTGATTTACGCTAGAAAAGATTCGATTAAGTCAGGTGACTTATCCTCTGTTAATTGAATAGCAAAACAAGTTTTCATCGATACTTGTAATTTTGCATCAAGCAACTCAAATAAATATGGAATTGCTTGATTGAGCCATTCTTCAAGAGCTTGTGCAGGACTCACAGAATCTGGAGATTCTTCTAAAAATTCTAAAAAATCTTCTTTGCGATTATCTAGTAATGTCTCATTTTCATATCTAAACACTCCAGGTGCTTCGCAGTTACCATATTTTGGATGAGGCAATCCCAACTTTAATAAATGTTCTGGAATACGACAAATTCCAATCCAGTAATTTTTATCTTGTTGAGTAGGTTCAAAAATCGCCTTCACTAGTAAAGTATGGGCGTGCTGAATTTGACTTCCTAGCCAGCCGTGGACTTTGGCTTTTTCTTTCACGGCTTCCAAAGCTAATAAGGAAATGGCACTATTGAGAATTCCTTGAACTTGCTCAATAGTCAGATGATTTGCACCCCGTTCTATCAAAATACGTCCCAAAATTTGACGTGCAGCATTAGCAGCATCAGCACCAAAAGGAGCAGCTAATAATTGTAAAATTAGGTCTGTTTTAAAGCTCTGGTATCGGGGGTTTTCTAGTAAAGCTTGCACTAAGTCCGCCCCTTGTTCAATACAGGCGGCTAAATTGGGTTCGGTGGGACAGCCGATTGGTGGCGCATAGATAGAGTAGTATTTTGAAAGAAATGTTTGAAAAGAAACATGAATCTCTTCATCCGTCAAGCGAGGATTGAATCGATTTGCAGTATCGTCTTTGAAATTGGGTGCATTGGTCAGACTTGGTTCTGGACTACCACCAATGTAATACAGCATTTGTCCAACACCCAAGGAAGCTAAGGATTTTTCTTGTTGGGGAGTGAGTAGCATGGAACGCGCTAAGGCTTCGCGGTTTTTTGCTTCTACGACGCGATGGGCAAGTTTAATATTAGTATTGACCATAATATCTGGAACTAAACCATCAGGATTTTGTTCGGCTATGGCTATCCCTTGTCCAAACCCCCGCACCTCTGCTAACATATTGGCAAAGTTTTTCACTGCTTTTCCTTTGGGGTTCGCCTGTTCCTTGTTGCTAGACTCAGGTGCATTCCCCAATAAGTTATGTGCTTCTTCTATCAGTAGTAGGTGTTTCAATTCCCCTGTTGCTTGGTGACGGCGGGCTGTCCAATACTGATAGCAGCGATTGAGAATTAACCCCATGACAAAAGCACGGTCATCAGTATTCGTAATCTGACTCATCTCTAAAATGACAGGGCGCTGCATCAACAAATCAAAAGGAACTGATTCTGTTGTATCCAGCATTTTACCAAGAGGTCCGCGCCGAAATTTGTTAATCCGCACCGATACAGCTGCCAAAATTTCATCGGTACTTTCTTGAGAATAACCTAGCTTCGGTACAATTTCAGAAATCAATACAGCTAAATCAGAAAAGCAAGGAGGTTTTAATTTACTGTTGTCCCCCAAGTTCGTAAAACCTTTGCGTTTGTAAGCCTCTATGATTAATTGTTCCACCACATTGGGAAGTGGTCCCCACATACTCATAGAAACTGAGAACAAATCCACCAACGCACCCAAATGGCTATTGAGATTAATTGTCAGGGGTACCTCGAAGGGGTTGAAGCGCAACGGCGCAACTCGTTCATCTCCCAAAGAGAAAATCAGCAAATCATCTTTGAGGGAATCAACCGCTTTCAGTCCTCGATACTCAGTTTTCGCTGGTTCTAACACCATCCAAGGAATGCGATGCGATCGCCAAAGAGTTTCTAATAAATAGAGAGAAGTGTTGGTTTTACCACTACCGGGAACGCCACTAATCAAGAGGTGCTGAGTGAGTTGTTTTTTACTCAAATGTAGTGTGCCAATGGCAATTTCAGCAGTGATTTCACTGGTTTTTGAGGGACGACGGGCATCATTAGCACCTGGGGCAGAGGGTAATCCCCAAACACCTGTGCGATCGGCAATAGGTAGGCGAAAAACGCTATGGACTTCTTCTGGACTAAATAACCAGGGGAGGCGATCTAAATTGTAAGTGTTTGCCCAGCGGTGGAGGGTGAGATCTACCCAGTTCTGGCGTACTGCCATTTTTTGGGCTTCTGTTTGGGTGATTTGTACTTCTCCACCTCCAGCAGTCTGACTCCCAGCAGTCTGATTTTCTGTGGGTGGTTTACCATTGATAGCAGATTGCAATGCTGCAGTTATTGACTGTGGCAAGGCACTTTCAGCTATGATACTGATAGTCATTTCAAAAGGCGATCGCCAACTATTTTGCAATCGCGTCCAAGCTTGGGACGCTTGTTCTGCTTCTACTAGTTTTTCTTGATATTGCACGTTGCTGGACATTGACCGCACTTGGAAACTTTCCCCACGGCTAACGTTGGCAATATTGGCATATAAACGCGCTTGCTCTGCTAAATAGGTTGCTTCTTCTCGTGTTAATTGAGTAGGTTGGAGATTGAGAGCTACTGCTGCTGGGGTAGGATGGCACAAAAGGGTGCGAAACAGGTCTTGAAAGTTGGAAGCATGGGGAATCCAAGGATTAACTTGCATCCCTACTGCATCAGGAATATCGGCGCTGGTGATAGTTTGCAGTTGGGTTATGCTGCGGCGGAATTCTACAAGAGTACCTGTATCGGAAGGTAAAAAAGGTAATCGCAGCAGAGCTAATTCTTCGGGATGATAGCACGGTTCTAGGGGATAGCCATTAGGAAAGGTATCGCGGATTTTGTTGAAGAAATTGCGAGCAGCAATGATAGTTTCAGCTTCTGTTTGTCCCTCGGTTTTGCCGACTAAACCAAAGATTAAATCTTCTTCTGAATTTCCAGTCGTGATAATACGAAGTCCGAGAGTAAATCTGCTTTCGCCGTGTAACTGTTGTATCCAGCGTTGTTGTGCTTGCAGGAGTTGATTTAGGGCAGTTTCATAAGTCATCCCAGTGCGAAACTGCTCTTTAGAAATTAAATCAGGAATTGCGGGAATAATGGCTCCCCAAAAAACGGCAATTGTTCGCGTCTCGGTAGGTTCGATCGCAACCGCTGGAGCCGTGCTGGTTTCCCATTTTGTGAGTTCCGCAAACATGAAATAACCTCATTCAAATATGGTGTTTCTTCTAGCAAGCAATTTCGCCCTACTTGTTACTAATCTTTACACTTTTTTGTTTTAGACTTGTCACACCCGAAACCCTTAACAAGACTTTAGCAAGAGTTTTATAATCCAAAATTTAAAATCTAATTTAGGGTATTATCTCCTAATTTTACTATCATCAGTAGTAGTAAATCTATCTTTGTGTTCTAACTTGTGGGAAGCTGCTGCGCGTCATGTGGTTCGTTCAAAAAAATCTCACAACTCAAATTAGGATTGCTACATTCGTGACAAGTTAAAGCAATATTGCTTTTGTCAATTAGAAACTATGCTGAAAATTAAAGAAAAATCAAGTATCAAAATAAGCTTTGTACTGAGATTTGAGTGCACATGTGAATGATGAGTGCAAAGATTAGGCGATCGCTAACCTAAAAATGATCTTTTTTCTCACGGTTTTTTGTATTATTTTCAGCCTATGGATATATTGACAAATCAATCACAATTTTAACTTGTTACCAATGGGATTGCTATAGCTTATAAACAGAGTTTTCTGAGATAATCTCAGCAAGGCACTTTGACGTGTTGTGGGAGAAAAGTTGAGCGATGCAAAATCCAAGGAAACCCCAACTTGCACTCTGGCAATGGTTCCTGATTGGCTTTGGAGCCACGCTCATCATCCCGCTAGCGGGTTATGGGTTATGGAATTTGATATCTCCCAATTCGTCTCCGGTTTTCTCGATCTCCTCAATATTTAATCGCTCCACTGAAGACAAGAAAGACTTATTCATTATTGCCCAGGATGGGAAACTAGGAAAATTTGTGATCAGTCCACGATTTGATGGAGTTGCCAATTTTTCTGAGGGATTGGCAGCGGTAAACATAGGTAATAAGGTGGGCTACATTAACAAAATTGGGGAAATAGTGATTAGTCTTCAGTTTGATGGGGAGCTTCATCCTCCCGATCACCCTGCTTTCATTCATTTTGCAAGCTTTTCCGAAGGATTAGCAGTAGTGGTAGTCAACGGTAAAGGGGACTATATTGATAAAACTGGAAAATTTGCAATCGTTCCTCAATACGATTCAGCCACTCCATTCTCTGGTGGACTGGCACATGTGTCTATCGGAGAGAAAGGACACTACACAATACTGCTCGGATAAGCAAAAATTAGAAACCCGGTTTCTTTAAGAAACCGGGTTTCTGGCACCTCAACTATTCTTAACCGAGCAGTATTGGGACACTACATCGATAGAACAGGAAAGCTTGTTCGGGAGTTCGGATTTTAAAAACTAGCAAGAAATATCGCCCAAGTTATTATCAATCCTCACTTCCGTTGAACCTGAGCAATACGCCAGCTACCCGTTGTTGCGTCCCGTGCTAGGAAGTAGCGCAAAGACTCAGAAGATACATTCCCCTTTTTCAGAACGTACGTCAAATCAGCATCGACTACAGCTTCTTGAGTATTTTGGAACACTGGGGTAACTTGCTGCATCTCGACTCGCTCAACCGTTGTCCACCATTCCACAAATGACTGGTAACCTTTTTCGTGAACGACTTTATTACTTTGAAATTGAGTAGACAGATGATTCCACCCCGCTGGATATTGACGGTTATTCAGACTTGAGTAGTAATCTTGCACGACTTGTGCTGGTGATAGTCCAGAAACAATAGACTGCGATCGCCTTTGACGCTGGGCTTCGAGCAATTGCTTTTGACGCTGGACTTCGAGCAATTCTCTTTGACGTTGAGCTTCGAGCAATTGCCTTTGACGCTGGATTTCGAGCAATTGCCTTTGACGCTGGATTTCGAGCAATTCTCTTTGACGCTGAGCTTCGAGCGATCGCGCTATATCTTGATTGGAGGAATCAGAACTGGCTGTAGGTGACACATTTGGAACTTGAGGACTAGAAACAATATTGTTTTCAGGAGTCGCAGATGCAGAACTGGCTGTAGGTGACATATTTGGAACTTGAGGACTAGAAACTGCACTATTTCCTGGAGTTGCAGATGCAGGACTAGTTGTCGGTGAGGCAGTCGCAACTTGAGGACTAGAAACTGCACTATTTCCTGGAGTCGCAGATGCAGGACTTGCTGTAGTTTGTAAATCAGCCTCGGAATTGAGCAACTTTACCACCCCAAAACCTGCTAACCCTATCATGCCAGTTACTCCTGCACCAATTATCACCCACGCCCAAAGAGGTAAGTCACGACTCCTTTGAGGGGATACAGGAGAAGATACAGGAGGAGGGGATATAACATAAGTTTGTTGATAGCTCAGCCCAGTGCTGGGTTGAGAAGGAAAAGTGTTTGCGACTGGAGGAGTAACAATTGTGGGTGTAACACTAATCCTTTGCAACATTTCCATTGCATTAGCATAGCGATCGCTCTGCTGGAGTGCTATACTTCGTTGCAGAACTGCTGCTAATTGGTCGCTAACGACACAATAGTCTTGCCAATTCCAAGTCCCGTCATAGTTCCGCAAAGTTTCAGGATTTTGTCCACTTAGCAGTACAAGCATTGTCACACCCAGAGCATAGATATCCCCAGCAGCACTCATCTGTCCTGTTTGCAGTTGCTCCGGTGCTACATAACCAGGTGCGACAAATCCGTGATTCTCAACTAAAACTGGCTGTAAGCTAGTTTGGTCTTGCCAGAGAGTGTCAACAGAAATGCCTCCATGTACTAATCCCTGAGCATGAATATGAGCTAATTGTGGTAGCACTTGGCGCAAAATCTCAGTCACCTCAACCTCGGGAAAGCCTCGTCCTTGGCGTTCCAAAAGCAATGTGCGGTAAGGTTTGCCTTGAAAATTATTCTGCTGCATAGCTATCTGCTCCCGCCGAGACGCTGGCGAACTTCTGCAAGCTGCATTCTCACCTTCTGATTTCCTGGTTCAATCTGCAATGCTCGATTCAAGGCTCTCTCTGCACTTGGGTAATCTTGCAAATTTGCCTTGGCAATTCCCAAACCATGCCAAGCTGTAGAATCTTGGGGCAATTGTTGTGTCAGTTGCTCCCAATAATAAGCAGCTCGTTGATTATCCCCAATTTCTTCAGCAAATTCTGCCCCTAACCTCATTGATTCGAGATAGTGTTGATTGTAAAGTTGCTGTTGGGCAGGATTTTTTTGAGCAGCACTGTAAGCAATAGTAAGTGATTGATTTAACCTGCCTAGTTTGAGGCAAAGTTTGGAAGCTTGCCAGAGTTCAGCCAATTGTGTGCTACCTTTTGAAATTTTTTGGATAGCAATCAAGGGAGAATTCATCTTTACTTTTTGTTCAATTACAAATAATTGACAGAGTCAAAAAACAATTTATTATTTCAAGCTATTTGTGCAGTAGTAATTACAAATTCTTTAGCTTACTTCTGTAGAGTTGTCTTGTCAATTCTGAATAAAGATTATGTTTATTTATCGTTTCAAGTTAAGTTGTTCTCCTCCCATAGGATTATTAGTTAATATTTTATTTATTTGTTCATCTGTGTAGCCTTTAGATTTCATTAATGGGATTATATAAAGCTGAATTTGCTCATCTACCATTGATGTTAGCTTTCGAGCATCAACTCGATCCAGTGGAAGAATGTATTGATCAAATCGTACTTTTTTAAGAAAGTAAGAAAGTATTAAAGACGATATTACTATCAATATGTAAAAGGAAAGTAAAAAAGATACAATGCTAAAAATTATCAAAATTGCCATTTTTTTATTCCTTTATGATATTTTCCCGTTAATCAAGCAATCTATCTAATAACTAATAATTAGTTCCAAATGGAGGAAACAGTATTGTTAGTAGAAAAAGAAATATCCACAAGACCCCTAGAATCAACAGCCAAATAATCATAGTATTTGATGGTTTCGGCAATATCCTAAATCGCTGCATCAACCAGGGAACTGCCAGATAGTTGGCTGTCCATAATCCCGTAATAATTATCAATACCCATAAAAAAACAGTTAATTGTGATCCAGAGCTACTTAGTGTAGCCGAGAGAGGACTGAAAGCAGATGACATAAATAATGCTATTAATATAGCAACAGCTAGTATAACAACAGGGATAAATCCATCAGGTTGAGACTCAAATCTAGTCAAGCGACCGATAAATAAGTCTGGACCATAATTGTCAACAATGACATAAGTGCGAATGCGGTGATGATATACGACACAAAATCTTCTAAAGTCTCGTCTGTTTGCTCTTTTTAAAGCTAGTAACTCAATGCCAGAAAATACTGCCCTACTGGTATCAATTAAATGAGCGTCTGTTAATAAGACAACTTGACAATCAGTGTCTTCATATCGCTTTAACTGATTTAAATTAGCTTCGATACCAACCGCTATCTTCTCAGCAGACTCTTTGAAGTTAGGAATGATATACCCATCAAATGTAATCCAAGGAGTGTTACGCAACCCTGTTGTTAGGAAGTATCTGACAGCTATTTGATCCCACCAACTTTTTGCTTTAAAAACCTGTGATTCCACATACTCTCCCCAAGTTAACACCCTCAATGATGAACTAGTTACTGGTACAGGGGGTTGAAATGGTTGCGGAGAAAATCCCTGAGCTTGATTGAATGTATTTGGAGGTGGTGGATCTGGAACGTAGAAAGGAGGTGTGGGTATCGCAGATTGAACTTGCCTAACTTCTTCCGGTGTTGCAACGAGGAAAATACCGCCTGCTATGGCAATTCGCGTCTGAATTTGAATTGGGTAGTCGGTAATACGCTGATTATTAATGAAGACACCGTTACTACTACCCAAATCACTGACGTGCCAACTATTACTCGGCTGATGGAAAATAAATTTCAGATGGTGTGCTGAAACAACATTCACATTGGACAAAGGTATATCACAGTCATTACCACTGCCTACGATGTACTCACGATTGGGTCTGAGAGTCCAACTTTGACCTGTTTGTTCAAGAAATAAATTTAAATTCATTAGCTTTAGAAACTACCTAATGTAAATGAATGTAAAATCTGAGAAAAAAAACCTTGACTTTTTCTCAACCAACAACATATCAGCAGAAAAATGTTATTTTATTACTGCTAGCCTGAAAATAGGAATAGGAAACAGGGAAAAAATATTTTCATGTATTCTAGTGTATGCAGTTCATAATGGCTGTTTAAGAAATTTATACATTGTCTACAGAGAAATAATTATGTTTTTTTTCTTCTTTAATAAGATTTAAATTTATTTCATAATACTTAAAAGTTTGTAAAAATAATTATTGAAAATAAGCCTATAAGTTATGGTATTTTTTAAGACATATATTGATGCATAGCTTATGTCTCTAGAATTAGGGTGTCTTGTTAAAGAAAGGTATCAAGTAAAACAAATTTTCAAACAAACACCATCTGAAACTGTATACCTGACGCAAGATCAAGTCAGATATGGGGAAGACTGCATCTTACGAGAGTTCATATCTACAGAAGTTGGCAAAGCGGCGATAGTTGGAGAAGCCTTTCAACAACAATTGACTAAACTTCAAACTTTAAAGCATCCTCAGATTCAACAAATAGAGGATTTCTTTTGGGACAGTAAAGGGCTGTTTATTGTTCAAAGCTATATAGAAGGACAGAATTACCAAGAGTTGCTGCGACACCGTTCTCCACTCACCGAACCCGAAGCGATCGCACTACTAAATCAAATTCTGTCTGTCCTTAGCGATTTGCACAGTCAGCAAATCACCCACAGAGATATTTCAGCAAGTCACATTTTATTACGTAGTCATGACAATTTGCCAGTCTTGACAAATTTTGGAGTGATGACAGATATTCTGACTCAGATGGGAGGGGAAACAGCTGAGATAAAACTCTCAGAAAGAGTAAGAAGACTTTCAGGAGCTATTATTTCTCCAGGAATAGATGAAGATTTGTATGCTTTAGCCGTGACTGTAGTGATGCTGCTGACAGATCAAGAATTGGAGGTTTTATTCAACTCTCAAACTCAAATTTGGGAGTGGGAGAATTGGAAATTGGTTAGCGACCAATTTGCTTATGTACTGAATCGAATGCTGGCGATGCAACCAATAAATCGCTTCAAGAGTGCAGATGCAGTTTTGCAAGCATTAAATACCCTATTGACAGCGACGGTTCCTGTTGCGCCACCGCCTCCCATTGTTCCTACTGCACCTATTCCTAGTCCTACGCCTTTGAATCAATCCATACCAAATTCAGTTCAACCAACTTATAATTCCTATAATTCCTATCAACAACCGACTGTACTTTCTCCACCAGACATCAATACCTTTTCCCAACCACAAACAACGCACACAACAAGACCTTTTGGTTCAAAAGATTGGTTAAAAGCAATCATTGCAGGCGTTGTCATTGGACTATGTGTTATTGGTGCTAGTTTTTGGTGGTTAACCAGACAGCGTTCTTCGCAATCAACCCAACAAGCATCTGTAGCATCATCAAACCCTTCACCATCAGCTGCTAATTCATCTCCACTAGCATCTGTAGGAGTCACTCCTTCACCAACAGCAACTAATTTCTCCCCACCAGCATCTGTAGCAATAACTCCTTCACCAACAGCGACTAATTTCTCCCCACCAGCATCTGTAGCAATAACTCCTTCACCAACAGCGACTAATTTCTCCCCACCAGCATCTGTAGCAATAACTCCTTCACCAACAACCTCGTTTTCAATCCCCTCCACAACTGACGGAACTGCACAAAGTACACCATCAACATCAATTTCACAACAAGAAGCTGTCAATTTAGTTAATGCTTGGCTACAAGCCAAGCGACAAATGTTTGCTCCTCCTTATAATCGTCAAATTGCTGCTGAGATCACAACAGGCAAACAATATAACGACGCTGCTGGTTCAAATGGCACAATTGATTGGTTACAAAACAACAATGCTTACTACCAATACGGAGTGCAAAAAATTGAAGGCGTTGATGAATTTGTATCGAATAACAACCAAGCTGCAATTCGAGTAAGAGTTACTGAACAGCGAAGACTGCTTAAAGACGGGAAAATTGACCGCGAACAAAGTGATTTTAACACCATAACAGTTTTCTACTATTTGCAGTTTGTAAATGGAAGCTGGAAAATCGCTGATTCCAAAGTCATTAAATGAGGTTCATTCAAACAATCGCCAACATTCACAAGCAATTTCCCAATCTTCTTCCGTGTGAATCACCAATATCCGCACTGTAGAGTTAGAGGTGGCAATATCTACATCAACAGGTTTATGTGCATTTTTCTCGCTGTCAAGTTTTAGCCCCAGAAATGTAAAAGCTTCACAAGCTGCGGCGCGAACCTCAGGATTATTTTCACCTACACCAGCAGTAAAAACCAGAGCATCTAATCCCCCTAAACTAGCAAGCATTGCCCCGATATAAAACCGCAGCCGATGCACGTAGATATCCCACGCCAGTTGAGCACGGGAATTACCTTGAGAAATTGCCTCTCTAATTTGTCGCATATCATTAGAAATACCAGAAATTCCACGCAATCCAGAAGCATGATTTAGCACATTGTTTAGCTCATCAACAGAGTTATCAAATTGCCGCAACAAGTGAATGAGAATTCCTGGGTCAACAGCACCAGAACGGCTACCCATCATCAATCCATCTAAAGGCGTAAACCCCATTGTTGTGTCGATGCTGCGACCGTTTTTAATAGCTGCTAAAGAGCAACCGTTGCCCAAATGACAGATAATTAACCGCACAGATGCTAAATCTCTACCGAGGATGTGAGCCGCACGTTGAGCGCAATACTGATGACTTATGCCATGAAAACCGTAGCGGCGGATACCTTGCTCTACCCACTCGTAGGGACCAGGGTAGATGGCAGCTGCATCAGGAAGATGAGAATGAAATGCTGTATCAAATACTGCTACTTGGGTGACTGTTCCCAAGTGTTGCTCAACTGCTTCTATTCCTTCCAAGTTAGCTGGATTATGGTCAGGAGCGAGAACAGCAAGACGAGCGATCGCCTGTTTCACATCCTCAGTAATCACCACACTTTCATGGTAATCTTTTCCACCATGCACCACACGATGCCCCACCACATCAATTTCTGATGGCTGACTAATCACCTGTGTAGAACCCTTGCACAGCGTATCCAGCATATGAGCCATAACTTGAGTTCGGGAGTCTGCTGGAATTTCCTCTTGCAATTGTTCACCCTTGGCGGTTTTGACCTCGATTTCTGCAAAACCCTGATGGTGAGTCCAATCTACTTTCGCTTCCCAAAGGAGTGTGAGAGGTTCGTCGGGGAGAGTATCACCCGTAATCTCGTACACACAACTCTTTTGAGTGCTAGATCCGGCATTCAGTACCAGTATTTTCATAGTCAGCAGAAATCGATTTTCAGAGTGGTTATGACACAAACGAATGATGAGATGGTTCTACTTAACAAACATCTGTCTACAGCAGTTGTCAATTGGTAGAATACAAATTGGTTGTAGGGGCACAGCATGCTGTGCCCCTACGATGTAGTTTATGGAGGCAAATGCCCACCTCTAAAAATCAGGTAATCACAGTTGGCTTATCCATTCCAGTCAACGCATGAATTTGGGCAATCTCATCTGCAATGGTGATGAGTTCGGCTAATGCTTCTTGTGGATCATGATTCTGCTTTGCTGGATCGCTTTCGTAGCTTTCTAGATATAACCTTAGTGTTGCACCCTGTGTACCTGTACCAGAGAGCCGGAAGACAATTCGTGAACCATCAGTAAAGCCAATGCGAACACCTTGCTTCTGACTGATGCTACCATCAATTGGGTCGGTATAGCTGAAGTCGTCACCGTACTCAACTTCATAGGAACCATACCGTTTTCCTTTGAGGCTTGGCACCATAGCGCGCAGACTTGTTATTAGGGTATTAGCGCGATCGCTATCGACCTCTTCATAATCATGACGGGAGTAATAATTGCGCCCGTAAGTTTGCCAATGTTCTGTGACAATCTGCTCTACTGAGAGTTGCCGCACTGCTAGAATATTTAGCCAGAATAACACTGCCCAAAGTCCATCTTTTTCACGGATATGGTTGGAACCTGTGCCGAAACTCTCCTCACCACATAAGGTAGCTCTATTTGCATCTAGTAGATTACCAAAGAACTTCCAACCTGTGGGAGTTTCATAACACTCAATCCCGAGTTGTTTTGCGACACGATCTGCTGCTTGACTTGTAGGCATAGATCGGGCGATACCTGCCAAACCAGAGCTATAGCCAGGAACCAATTTAGCATTTGCCGCTAATATTGCTAAGCTATCACTAGGAGTGACAAAAAATCGGCGTCCTAAAATCATATTGCGATCGCCATCTCCATCAGAAGCAGCACCAAAGTCAGGAGCGTTTTCCCCAAACAGAATTTCCACCAATTCATGAGCATAAACTAAATTGGGGTCGGGATGTCCACCGCCAAAGTCCTCCAAAGGTTTACCATTGATAACAGTCCCCTGCGGTGCGCCCAAACGTTCCTCAAAAATATTGTGAGCATAGGGACCAGTCACAGCATGCAAAGAATCAATCGACATCCGAAATTGTCCATTAGTCACCAGTTGGCGGATGCGGTTAAAATCAAACAGTGACTGCATTAACTCTGCGTAGTCTGCGACGGAATCAATGACCTCCACCGCCATATCGCCAATCTTAACCTCTCCTAATGTATCAAGATTGACATCAGGAGCCTCAATAATTTTGTAGCTATCAATCTCTTTACTACGATTATAAATGGCTTCCGTGACTTTTTCAGGAGCCGGTCCACCATTGCTAATATTGTACTTTATACCAAAGTCTTCATTTGGACCACCAGGATTGTGACTGGCAGAGAGAATTATACCACCAAATGTGTCATACTTGCGAATAATGGCAGAGGTAGCTGGGGTAGAAAGAATACCACCTTGACCAACCATCACTCGACCAAAGCCATTAGCGGCTGCCATTTTCAGGATAGTTTGAATTGCCTGACGATTGTAGTAGCGACCATCGCCTCCCAAAACCAGAGTCTGACCTTGATACCCTTGCAGGCTGTCAAAGATGGACTGCACAAAGTTTTCCAAGTAATGAGATTTTTGGAAGACAGAAACCTTCTTTCTCAAGCCAGATGTCCCTGGTTTTTGGTCGTTAAACGGTTGGGTTTGTATAGTTTTGCTAACCATAGCGATATTTGAGGCAGAGTTTACAACAAAAATTGCTTGATAGTCCTAACACTACTTAAGCAGATGTTGCTGCAACAACTTCCAGTTGAATCCTAATTTCATTCTTCAGATTGAATCTTATAGCTTGGTAAAAACGTTCCAAATAAAATTTAATTCTATTAGAGAAAAATTACCCTTGAGGGTGCCGTCAATGCTCTATTGGGCTTTTCATAATGGAGACACATCGGGCTTCTATGTAACGAAAGAACCGACTAAGGAGATTCAGCATGGATTCTATTCTCTTCTGGAATGATGTGTCTTTAGAGGCTGTGGCACGGGACCATACGGGAATCCACCATCGGGCTATTTTGGGCATACGATGGCGCGCAACAGTTGGGTACGCCCCCTCGCCTGTACAATCAGATTGTTCAAGTCATTGCTAAAAACAAAAGCAATACCCTAGCCCAAAATGCTCGTCTGTTCGCGTTAGTCAATATGGCAATGGCGGATGCAGGGATTCAGTGCTGGAATTCCAAGTATTTCTACAGTGTGTGGCGGCCTGTGCTTGGTATCCGCGAGGCAGATCCAGGCTGGGGACCAACTGGGCAAGGCGATGGCAATTCTGAAACAGAGGTTGATCCATTTTGGTTGCCATTAGGATCGCCCCGCACCAACCAACCCGGTGCGAAAAACTTCACACCCAATTTTCCAGCCTATCCGTCTGGACATGCGACTTTTGGGGCCGCTTCGCTAGACATGGTGCGTCTGTTCTACAGCACAGACGATATCGCGTTTGATTTCACATCCGATGAGCTCAATGGCAAAAGTGTTGACGTAGATGGTTCTATACGGACAAAATATCAGCGCCATTTTGCCCGACTCTCAGATGCCATTGTAGAAAATGCCCGAAGTCGGGTGTATCTAGGCGTACATTGGCAGTTCGACGCCGATGCAGGTGTAGAGTCTGGGAAGACAATCGCAGAGTTTATCTTCAACAACACTCTGCGCCCTATCTAAATAGGGCTAAGGGCGCTAAGAGCGATCGCACGATCCCAAGATATAGGGTTCAGCAGGTGTACGTACGGTAAAGAATTAAAAACCGCAGATGTACGCAGACACACGCAGATAATTTATCTATAATGCATCTGCACGGCAGTTGCTACAACGGAGGAAACCTCCGATCAGACAATTCTTGGCAACGCACTGCCTCGTCCATCTGCGATTCCAAATACCCTGAAACTGACTTTTTGTGACAAATCTAGTTATCAGCAAACAGTAAAAACTGATAACTGCTGATAACTGTTTAAGCTACAGCAGCAGGTACACGCTCCAACAAACCTTCCTTCTGTGCCATAGACAACACAAGGTCAATAACGCGATTCGAGTAACCCCACTCATTATCGTACCAAGCAACAACCTTAAAGAAGTTAGAGTTGAGTTCAATACCCGCACCCGCATCAAAGATGCTGGAACGAACATCGCCCTGAAAATCTGTGGAAACGACTTCGTCTTCTGTGTAACCCAAAATACCTTTGAGCTTCCCTTCAGAAGCCTCCTTCATAGCAGCACAAATGTCTTTGTAGCTAGTGGCTTTGGCAGTTTTAAAGGTCAAATCGACTACCGAGACATCAGGGGTAGGAACCCGGAATGCCATACCAGTTAACTTGCCTTTTAACTCTGGCAAAACGAGTGCGACCGCTTTTGCTGCGCCTGTAGAGGAGGGAATAATGTTCTGCGCCGCACCACGACCTCCCCGCCAGTCCTTTTTGCTGGGACCATCTACAGTAGGCTGTGTGGCGGTCATGGCGTGAACTGTAGTCATCAGCCCTTCGGTTAATCCAAAGTTGTCGTTGATGACTTTAGCGACAGGAGCCAAACAGTTTGTGGTACAGCTGGCATTGGAGACAATGGTATCAATTGCCGGGTCAAACAGGTGATGATTAACACCTACCAGTAGAGTAGAAACCCTGTCTGGCTCTTTTGTGGGAGCGGAAATGATAACCCGCTTTGCTCCTGCTTTGAGGTGGTTTGCCGCTCCTTCATGGTTGGTGAAAAGACCTGTAGATTCAATTACATAATCTGCACCCAATTTACCCCACGGCAATTCTGCTGGATTTTTGATTGACACACAAGGAATAAAGTGTCCATCGACAACAATACCATCATCCTTTGCCTCAACACTGCCCTTAAAGGTTCCATGAGTTGAGTCGTACCTTAGTAGGTAAGCGAGGTTATCTGGTGGTACCAAGTCGTTAATGCCGACAAACTCAATGTTGGGGTTGTTGATACCAGCGCGAAACACAAGTCGCCCGATACGACCAAATCCATTGATACCAACTTTTAGCCTAGTCAAGATGAAACCTCCTGTTCTGGGTTTGTTAGTGGTTAGTTGTCAAAAAATACTACTCATTACTAATTAACCACTAACTTCTAACTAATATCTTCTTGACCCAATCCTGACAGTGTCTGTAAACAAAGGCAGATTTGATTGGCATCTTTTAAGGTTTTAGCTGCTATGCACGCACCATCCATCTCGTCAGGTAGATGGGAAGGTCGCCATACGGGCGATCGCATCTTCCTTCCCCTAGAAATTCTCTGTACACATCATAATTTTTTAGATTTTTTTAATTATTTTATGTTAAGTAAGCTGAAAGAATCATAGATGTATTGAGTGTATTCCAATACAGGTGCAAGTAAAATTTTTCACTTTTATGACATCCCAATTACTCAAACGTTCTATCCAAACTTTGTCTTCTGTTGCTGCTGGAGCGGTATTCTTCCTAACGACTTCTTCTTTGTCAGTACAAGCAATAACATTAGTGACTAATCGAGATGATTTGGAAGCTAATGACAAAATCGATTGGTCGAGCTTAGAGTTTGGAACACCCATTAACATAACACCCATAACAGCAAATCTATTACCCAACTCTTTTCAAACTACCTCCCAAAAGGGACTGGGGTTAAGTGTAGATATTCCGTTAATCGCAGATTCCAGATATACTCCGCCTTTTGTCTTCCAAACAACACCTACCCTTCCAACCAACTTTTCTAATGGAGATTACATTCTTTTTACAGGGTTTATTCCTGGGGGTTTTCCTGCTCTTGGAAATCCAGGACCATTAACTATTACCTTTGATCAGCCTGTACAAGGTGCGGGAACACAAATAGCAGTGGATGATACATTTAATTTCACTGCGTTTCTCTCCGCTTTTGATGATAAGAATAACCTTTTGGGAAGCTTCTCCATTCCTGGAACTTCTGCTACAGTGCTGAATAATTCAGCTGTTTTTCTCGGTGTTCGTAGTGATAGCGCAAACATTTCAAAGTTAGTTTATAACAGTTCTGAAAATAATAGAGCTTTCGGCATCAATTTCCTTAGTATTAAGAGTACTACTATCCCTGAACCTGGAAGCCTTTTCGCTCTAAGTCTTTTAGGCGTAGGGTTATTAGGTTTATTGACTGTAAGGAAGACAGCGTTTTAGTTAAGCAATATTACATCATAAGTAGGGCGTTGCTGAATTGAAGTATGAAATTCAAAAATCCAAAATCTCAAACTCTTACTCTCTGCGCCTGGTGCGTCATCTGCGCGAGATAAATTCATATCTATATTCAGCAACGCCATAAGTAGTAAGTAGTGAGGGCTTTCCACTTGGAAAACCCCTACCAAACCTTAAACCTTTTAGTACGGCTTAGTACGGCCACTTCCAGTCCTGAATTTCCGGCATATCCTTACCATACTTGTCAATGTAGTGCTTGTGTTCGATAAGTTTGTCTTGCAGCATCTGCTTGACATAAGCTGCTTTATACCCTAGTTTTGGTACGCGATTAATAACGTCCATCGCTAGGTGGAAGCGATCCAAATCGTTGATGACGACCATATCAAAAGGTGTGGTGGTCGTTCCCTCTTCCTTGTAACCTCGCACATGAAGATTCTTATGATTCGTACGGCGGTAGCTCAAACGATGGATTAACCAAGGATAACCGTGGAAAGCAAAGATAATTGGCTTATCAGTAGTGAAAATACTATCGAAGTCCTTATCGTTGAGTCCATGGGGGTGTTCGCTCTTAGGCTGAAGTTTCATCAAGTCTACGATGTTTACCACCCGCACTTTGAGATCTGGAAAGTTTTGGCGCAGGATATTCACTGCTGCTAGGGTTTCCATTGTGGGAATGTCTCCTGCACACGCCATCACCACATCTGGCTCACTACCTTGGTCATTACTTGCCCAATCCCAAATACTAATACCTTTGGTGCAGTGCTTGATTGCTGCATCTATATTCAGGTATTGCAAAGCGGGTTGCTTCCCAGCAACGATGACGTTAACATAGTTGCGGCTTCGTAGACAGTGGTCAGTGACTGACAGCAAACAATTTGCATCAGGGGGCAAATATACCCGAATGACTTTTGCTTTCTTGTTGACCACAAGGTCAATAAAACCAGGGTCTTGGTGAGAAAAACCGTTATGGTCTTGTCGCCAAACGTGAGATGTCAGCAGGTAGTTGAGCGAAGCAATTGATCTACGCCAAGGAATGTCAAGACAAGTGTCGATCCACTTGGCGTGCTGGTTAAACATAGAGTCTACGATGTGGATAAACGCCTCGTAGCAGGAGAAGAAGCCGTGGCGACCAGTGAGGAGGTATCCTTCCAACCAGCCCTGGCAAGTGGTTTCACTGAGAATTTCCATCACCCGACCTTCGGGAGACAAGTTGGCGTCGTAAGGAAATCTTTCGGCTTCCCATGTCCGGTCTGTCACCTCAAACACAGCATCCAAACGATTTGATTTGGTTTCGTCTGGACCGAAGATACGGAAATTACGGGACTCCAAGTTAAGTTTCATCACATCCCGTAGAAATTTTCCGCTCACCTTGGTAGCTTCGGCAATAACTCTACCTGGTTCAGAAACCTCAACGCCATAATTGTGAAAATCAGGCATTCTCAAATCACGCAGCAGAAGACCACCATTGACATGAGAATTGTCACCCATGCGTCGCTTTCCTTTGGGAGCCAGTTCTGCTAGTTCTGAAATAAACTTGCCGTTTTCGTCGAAGAGTTCTTGTGGCTTATAACTCTTCATCCACTCTTCTAGAAGTTTGATGTGTTCTGGCTTACTTGCTAACTCGCCAAAAGGAACTTGGTGCGATCGCCAAAAATCTTCTACCTTTTGACCATCGACTTCCTTCGGTCCTGTCCAACCTTTGGGGCTTCTCAGGATAATCATAGGCCACTGCGGACGCTGATTTGTGTTACCGTTGTGACGTGCCTCTTCCTGAATTTCTTTGATTTCGTGAATGACAGTATCCAAAGTCGCTGCTATAAGTTGGTGCATCGTTTCCGGGTCAGACCCTTCTACAAAGTAGGGCTTGTAACCGTAGCCTACAAATAAACTCTCCAACTCCTTATGACTCAGTCGCGCCAGCACTGTTGGGTTAGCAATTTTGTAACCGTTGAGGTGGAGGATGGGGAGGACAGCACCATCATACACAGGATTGAGGAACTTGTTGGAGTGCCAACTCGTAGCTAGAGGTCCCGTTTCTGCTTCACCATCGCCAACAACGCAAGCAACAATGAGGTCAGGGTTATCGAAAGCTGCACCATAGGCGTGAACGAGGGAATAACCAAGTTCACCACCTTCGTGGATAGAGCCGGGAAGTTCAGGGGTACAATGGCTACCAACACCGCCGGGGAATGAGAATTGGACAAAGAGTTTCTTCATCCCCTCAGCATCTTGGGAAATGTTGGGGTAGTATTCACTGTAAGTGCCTTCTAAGTAAACATTTGCAACTATTCCGGGACCACCATGACCAGGACCAGCAATATAGATCATGTTCTGGTCGTACTTTTTGATGATCCGATTGAGATGAACGTAGATAAAGTTCAGACCTGGAGTTGTTCCCCAGTGACCCAAAAGTCTGGGTTTGATATGCTCCAGCTTCAGTGGTTCTTTTAGCAGTGGATTGTCCAGTAAATATATTTGTCCAACTGAAAGATAATTGGCTGCACGCCAGTAGGCGTTGATTTTCCGCAATTCTTCACCTGTTAAAGGCTTTGTTTGTGGAGGACTTGCTAGAGTCATATCACAACTCCCTTACAAAATGATTTTGACGAAATCACCTGGAAGTTTAGTTGTCTTCGGCATGATGATCATCTTACCCATGACTAATCTTTCCAGTAGTTAACTGGAAAATTTGGAAGTCGTAGTTATTTTGTCGTATCTAAAAAAATCTGAAGAAATGCAATTAAAAAGCCCTATAAAAGGCTAGTAACTCCGGTATTTACCTCGGTTTTTATTTAAGAATCATTTAATCTAAATCTAGAAATGGAGATAACTTTTTTAGCTGTACATCTTGATGAGAAAAATTTGAAATCCTATCTTTTGGTAGAGGTATATTTTGCTATTTTCAGGTTTATACGCAACTCAGGGGATTTCATTCGTGGCTCATCTGACGCTCAGATTTTAAGAAAAACACTCCATAAAGGACGCAAAGAAAGTAACCTGTATAGATTCGAGCGCTAACACTGTACCTAGCTTTTCTGGTTTGTCGTAATCTATGGCTGCTCAGATGTGGTTTCCTGCTGTTCGCGCTTTTGCTTGAGGTCTTTTTGAATCTGCTCTAGTTCAAACACCCCCTTTCGCAATCCATCATCGATAGCAAATAGCATCGCTAGCGTTGATGCCGAAATCGCCAAACCTGTAAAAATAGTTACTACTAACGCTGCATTTCTAGGAGAAAGGTTGAACACAGAGAGACGCTGTGTACGAATCTGTGTACTAACGCGATCGCCAATAGTTGCAACCGCCCCCCCCAAAATTAAAATTGATGCTATAAAAATGTACCCAGTGGTCATCATCTATGGCTACCAAAATCCTTGCTGAGATTTTAACGCTCTTGTTTCAAACTGGTAAAAACAAAATAGCAACTCCATTTGAGTTTGAAATTGAGAATTGCTAATTTTTCAATTCCTCATTCCCTAGTCATTGATTTCCAACAACCCAGCTGGTGGTGTAATTTCAATGCGACCAACTTCTAAGTCTACGATTGGTACTATGGCTTTCACAAATGGAATCAAAACAGTCTTTTGTCTTTTGTTCCGTGTCCCATGTTCTTCGTCCTTTGAAGAGTGTAGTTGCACTTCCAACAAATCATTACCAGCAGGAAGAACATCCACCACTGTACCAAGAAGTTCCCCAGATTCCTGGATAAAGACTGGCAAGCCAATCAAATCTACCACACGATATTCATCTTCTCCCAATTGAGGGCGATCGCTTGCTGGTACCATCAACTTACAACCGCGCAACTCCTCCACCTGGTCACGATTTTCTACCCCATCCAATTCAATAATGTATAAATTTTTCCCTTGAACATAACGTCCTGATAGCAGCTCTACAGGTTGTGGTTCCGTCTCATCAAGACGCAACAACCAACGTGTTCCAGGTACTTCAAAGCGTTCGGGGAAATCCGTGTCAGGATAAACCCGCATCTGTCCATCCAACCCCTGAGGTGCCACAATCGTACCGATTTCCAGCCACTCAAACTCTTCTTTCTTTGCGTCTACGCGGTTTGTCATTCAACACCAACTAAGCACTAACAGCCGTACGTTGATAAACCTGTTGTACCACTTTTGCCAAACGCTGCATACCCATAGCAATTTCCTCATCACTTCCGGTAAGGCTAATACGGACACACTGCTGTTTGTGTTCCCACTCTTCCTCTAAGCCAGGGAAGAAAGTACTACCAGGGACAACTATGACACCCACTTGCTTGAGTTCTTGGTACAACTCCCAGTCAGTTATTGGCAAGTCCTGCAACCACAACCAAGCAAAAATTGCCCCTTCACCGCGATGGAGGAACCAAGGTAAATCCTTAGGCATCGCTTCGTTTAACGTGCTTTCCAAAACCGTAAACTTATTCTGATAAAATGGGCGAATGACTTGTGTAGAAATTTCTGCCAGCGCACCAGAGTTAATCGCACGTGCTGCGATCGCTTGTCCGTATCGTGAAGCGTGGATACAGGCATTTGTTTGGAAACATTCCAGAACCTGAATAATTTGTTCATCCCCAATCGCAATCCCAATGCGTTCTCCTGGTAATCCAGCTTTGGATAAACTCATGCAGTGGATAATATTCTTACCGAAGATTGGTGTCATCTGGGTAAAGTTCATTGCTGGGAATGGAGGACCATAAGCTGAGTCAATTAATACTGGTACATCATAAGGCGCAGCAAGAGCGGCGATTTTCTTCACTTCATCATCGGTGAGGACGTTACCAGTGGGATTGCAGGGGCGAGAGAAGATAACGCAACCAGTTTTCTCAGTAATCGATAGTTTGCTGAAGTCAGGGCGATATTTAAACTTGTGTGCTACTGCGTCGATATCCAATGCAGGTTTGTACGCAATCAAGGCTTCTGGAACTAAGCAGACACCACCGTAGCCTGTGTAGTCAGGGCTGAGGGGCAGAACGATTTGCTTGAGTGTACCGCTAGTGGTGTATCCGCCAAAAGCATTAGCAGCAAAGAAGTAGAGACTTTGACTTCCTGGAGTCACAAGGATGTTGCGTTCATTTAAACTCAACCCATATCGCTGATTAAAATCCTTAATAATTGCTTCAATCAGTGGTGCATAGCCCTGACTTGACCCGTAGCGACAAACGACTTCACCATAATCTGGGCTATCCAGCAATTGTGCAGTACAATCCCGCCATAATTGTTCTACTTCCGGCAAAATTAACGGATTACCAGCACTTAAATTAGTTAATTGCTGCCCCGCATTAGCTCGTAAAGTTTCGTTAATGTCCTTCATAATGGCTCTAACGCCGGTAAGGTTGGACATATGGACGCCGAATTGAGTCAGGGCAGGGTTCATAAGCGATGAAAAAATAAGCGTAATCTTATGGTGAACAAATTATCTAGTAGTTGCTGCTGATAGACTGCTGTTGCCAAAAAAACTGCTACCGCTTTTATCCAATGTAACTAGAGAATGGCAGTATTGTGTACAGCAATACTATAATAATAGCGGTTTTTATTCGTAGAAAAAAGGTACAGATTCACCGGAAACGAATAGTACAGCATAATTATTTTCCTAAGCGCTTTAGCATTAATTTCTCCGAAAACGCTGTAGCACCAAGTCCCAACAACGCAAATACTAAAGAATCCTCCGGGATTGATTTGGTATTCCTCTGAACTGCAGTCCAAGCTCCTTTAGTTTCGAGGAAGTTATAACCAATGATAGTGCCAGAAGAATCTGTTTGAGGAAGACTTTCACGTTGCAACCAAGTTCCCTCACCTAAAAATTCTGTACTCCCCCCACGCATAGTGAAAATCGAAAGACCACGAAGTGGTTCTATTGGAAATAGTGAACTGTCTGAAAATACTGCATCGTTATTTTCTGATAGCACCCAAGAATTTGCGATGACTCTGCCAATACGAACAAATGGTAAGCTGTTGGACATTTAAGTTGCAATAACAGCATTACCTTTGTTCTTAATCTTTCTATCCCATTTAATAATTAACTCACCATCGTTCAGCAATTTATCTAATAAGTTTTGCAAATCTGGAACAGATTTAAATAAGCGGTGTGCTATGTATTCTTTGGCTGAGTGCCAAACTAATTCAGCCAAATTAAAATCTGGACTATAGGGAGGTAAAAAATAAAGTTGCAGATTCTCTAGTTGACCTGGTGTGAGAAAACCTTTTGCTGGCATGAGAACAGATGTAGTATTTCTCCAATTTCCATTTTATGCAAATTAAAGGTACAGCAGCTTACGCCTAAGTGCTTATCAAGAAACGGGGCTTAATGCGATTCTTTGACTCTTTCTTGAGATTTTTGCGTTCTTATTGACAAGATGCGCTTGCCCTGGGGCTATTGCTAAAGTTTCACTGATAGGCTTTTTACTTACTAAAATTTCTTTAACTAATGCTTTCGCCTCATTAAGCGCTAGCCACGGTGAATTAAGTGCAGCACACAAATCCTCATTTGTCTGCATGGGAACGAGAAGTTGGTTACTGTACAGGACGCACAATTGGGGGAATTGTTGGTTTCTTTTCTTGAAAGATTGCAGCAAGTGCTTGTTCCAAAGTTTCTGCCATGACAATCCGATTATTGTAGGCAACAATTACCCTAACAAATGTTGGCAAGCTGTTTTGCTCAGCTTCTATATAAAGGGGTTCAACATATAGAAGGGAACGCTCAATCGGAATCACTAATAGATTTCCTTGAATTGCTCTTGAACCCTGGCGATTCCAAAGAGAAATTTGCTGGGAAATCACTGGATCTTGATTAATCAAAGCTTCAATTTGTTCTGTTCCATATATCAACTGCTGCTTGGGAAACTCATAGAGCAACATCTTGCGATATTCTTGCCCATCAGAACGTGCTGCTAACCAAGCAATTAAATTTGCGCGTTGTACAGGCTTGAAGGGCAGTAACAGGATGAATTCTTCTGATTGTGCTTGAGGAAGTTTCATAATCAGGTAGTAAGGCTCTACCTGCTGCTGTTTGCTACCATAAATCTCGTCGGGGATTTGCCACAAGTCTTCTCGGTTGTAGAAAACCTGTGGGTCTGTCATGTGATATGTTAGTAACCGCTCAGATTGAATACTAAAAAAGTCTTGTGGATAACGAATATGGCTGCGAAGATTAACTGGCATCTCATCCAAGGGTTTTAGTAATTTGGGGAAGATAGCCCCTAAAGTTTTGATAATTGGGTCTTTTGGAGCAGCAATGTAGAAATTGACAGTGCCATTGTAGGCATCAATGACAACTTTTACAGAATTGCGAATATAGTTAAATCCATTTTTGCCTGGATCAGAATATGGGTAGCGATCGCTCGTGGTGTAAGCATCAATAATCCAGTAGAGATAAGTCTTATCACCTTTAATATTTGTTCCTTCCCCATCTGCTGCAACTAAGTAGGGATCACTATCGTAGCGTAAAAAAGGAGCGATCGCCTGGACTCGTTCTTTGATATTGCGGCGAAACAACAGCTTTGTTTGCGGTGCAAAATTGCGCGTCAGCAGCATCTGCCAATCTTTCAGATACTCAGCAAACAGTAAGCGTCGCCACATTGCACTAATGGAGATTCCTCCACGTCCATCGTAGACGTTGTAGACGTTATCATTCCCGCTGGGATAGTCCAATTCCTGGGTTTTTGTCCCCGTCATCACATATGTGTTGGTTATTTCGCCGTAGTAGATGCGGGGTTGACTAATGGGAATACTTGAGCGAACTGATTCATTCGATAACAGCAAAGAACCCTGATTATCTGTGTCATCAACTCCAATATCTTTGACATAGTAATCAGGTAATCCGCTGGGAGCGACAATATTCACAGGGCTAAGTGTAAAGCCATAGCCATGAGTATAAACAAGATGTTCATTCACCCATGTCTGTGCTTTTTCCGGAACGTCACCATAGTCTAGTTCTCGCGCTGCTATGATTGTCTGTTGCTTTTCAGTTCTTTGGTCTTGTTTGAGGGTATAACGGTCAATATCAGCGCCAGGAAACTTGTAGTAAGGTCGGATTTGTTGCAACTGGCGATTACTTTCTAGAAGAGGACGTGTATCCCACAAGCGGATATTGCGTATTGTAAGGTCATTTTCTTGCAAATTATTCACAGTCAGTTGACCTCGCGGGTCAAAAGTTCTTGCTTCTATAGCGTCTAAATTAAATGCTTCTCGGGTAAGGGCGATAGTACGCTCAATGTACGGGCGTTCACGGGTCAGTTCATTTGGTTGTACAATCAAGCGTTGTACTGCTGAGGGTAAAATTTCGCCAGAAACTGCTGCTACAAATATGTACAATCCCAGTGCATAAATGATTTGAGGTGGATAAGGAATTGGTTTAAAACTTGTTTTCCTTGCTCTAAATAAAATAATCATTCGCAGTAGCAGATAAACGGCGATCGCCACTGCCAAAAGACTCAACCCAATATAAATTGGCAACAACACGTTAATATCAGTGTAGCTAGCACCATAGATGACCCCACGGGTAGAATACAAAAGTCCATAGTGTGCAATCCAATAATGCAAGGCAACTGCCAACATGAATAAGCTACTTAAAGCGTTTAAGTGGAGTCGCTGCGGTATAGAAAACCCTGCAAATCTTCCCTCACTGAGACTATTTGCCGAACGCAGGTAAATGAGCGCGATCGCAACGACGCCAAAGAGAAACAGCCCGACTAGCCAAAATGCCAACAGTTCCCAAATCGGAAGAGAGAATACATAAAAGCTAATATCTCGTTGAAATAGCGGCTCTGTACGGTGAAAACTGGTGGCATGAAAATACTGTAGAACTTTATCCCATTGTGCTGACAAAAGAAAACCCAGCAACAAACAGACGAGTAGTGCGATCGCCCTCAAGCAAAACTCATGATGAATGACAATCGCAATTGTCAACACTAACAGCAAAATCGACTGCATAATTGGGATAGCAATCTGCTGCATTTGCATTTGCTGCAACACCTGTTGTAACAAAGGTGTTAATGGCAACTTAGTGCTAGGTAGTTGAATATTTGGATGCCACAAATTTAAGGCTTGTTGACCATAGTAAATAAGAACGAACCCCGCCAACGCACTCAATCCTATCACTATTGGCAATAGCGATCGCAATCCAAGTCCTGAGTGGGACGTCAAAATTTCCCCTTGTCCTCTTGTCCTCCTTGTCCCCTTGTCCCCTTGTCCTCCTAAGGGATACTTCAACCGAGCGGCGACAAGAAAATTGCTGAATAAAAAGCCGACTGAGGTGAAAAAGACAAGCACCCACACACCCAGTTGCGTCAACAAGCGCAACAAAAATTCTCGTAAATATCCAACCTCACCAAACCAGAAGATTTCTGCTGCCAAATGTGAGGCTAAATCAAAAAATAGCCACAAACCTAACAGCAGGAAAATGAGTCTATAACTTCGTTTCAATAAACCACCACTCATCAGTCTATGGCGATCGCATTGCCCGACCTTACTAGACATTCCTTTCAATGAGAAATTCATTACCTTTATTCCACCTAAGCGCACCATCTGGAAGTATTTTCTTCCGAGCGCCTTTTTTATTAAAGTTATTTGCTTTTCTTAAATATTTTAAATAATTGTCAGTAAAATCATGTCGGTCAGCATGGTCTATAATGCTATTCGCTAAAGTAGTATAGGTTGCTTTATCCCAATTTTCCATGAGACTTTTCATTTCGGCTATTTCTGCCTGGTGCGTATTCCCTAAATAAAATTTCCTCGTAGGGGTCTACTCTTTGGCTCTGACTCGAATCTTTTTGGTTATTAGGATTCATCCTAGCACAGATACACCAATTTTACCTAGTGCGTTAAATATAAGTACAGAAGCGTGAAAGCTGCCTAATGAAACAGGTCAAAAAGTTTGGATTTGCAATTTTAGATTTTCGATTTGAACTCTCATAAGATGAATTTAGAAACTTCAAACCAAAAACCTTAAATCACAAATCCCAAATCGAAAATTGTTCACCTAGCTATACGACTTGCTCGCCTGCATCAAGGTTAAACAACATTTGTAAAGTTTGCATACAGTGGCGTCTTGCCTCGACATCTTGCTGAGCTCGCAGCTGCACCATCGGGTCGTGTAAAATTTTGTTAACAATTCCTCGAGTCAAAGCCTCAATGACTTCTTGATGTTTTTCACCGAATTCTGAACCCAATCTCGATAAAGCTTTTTCTAGTTCTTGTTCGCGGATAGTTTCAACCTTATTCCGCAAACAGCTAATTGTAGTGACTGTTTCAAGAGATCGCCACCAAACATCGAAAGCTTCCGTCTCCTCTTCTAAGAGTCCTTCTGCTTCCTGCGCCATTTTGCGGCGACTTTCTTGATTTTGTGCAACCACCGCTTTTAAGTCATCCACATTAAACGCCTGCACGTTTGCTAATCCGTTAACATCAGCATGGACGTTACGTGGTACAGAAATATCAATCAACATTAAAGATCGGCTGGGTTCCAAAACCATCTCTAATTTGGCGCGGTCAAGAATTGGCTCTGTAGATGATGTGCTTGTAAATACTAAATCACTACCTGTAATTACTGTTATCATTTCCGATAGCAAGTAGGTTTTGATGGGTTGTCCGGGGAACTGCTTTGCCAATTCCTCCGCTCGTCCAACAGAGCGATTTAAGATACAAATTTGATCAGCGCCTTTGGATAGCAGGTGTTGTACTAGCAACCGTGACATTTTGCCAGCACCCAAAATTGCCACCCGACAAGTCGTTAAATTTTTCAATTTCATCTGCGCCAACTCCACAGCCGCCGAGCTGATAGAGACTGCGCCAGTGCCAATGCTGGTTTCGGTACGTACTCGTTTGCCAGCTGTAATGGCTTGTTTAAATAAGCGATTCAAAACAGTTTTTATACCGTTGTATTGCTGTCCCAGTTTGTGAGTATATTTCACCTGAGCCAGAATTTGACCTTCTCCCAAAACCAGGCTATCTAAACCAGCTGCAACACGCATCAAGTGCATCACTGCATCTTGATGTAGCAAAACAAACAGATGTTGTCGCAAAGATGTGATTGGCAGTTTACTGTGTTCACAGAGAAACTGAGTCACCTCTCGGATACCTTGTTCGGTTTCGTGAGCTACGACGTAAATTTCCAGGCGGTTACAAGTACTGAGTATTGTGACTTCTTCAATATGAGGATAGCTGAGCAAGTGCGCGATCGCACCTTCAGTCTGTGGTTCTGGAATACTCAGCTTTTCCCGAACTTCTACTGGGGCTGTCTTATGGCTTAAACCCACCACCGCTATATGCATATTTGTCATTTGTTATCTGTTACTTATTATTTCTCATTTGTTTTTTGCTTAGTTGCTAGTGGTTAGTAGTTGTGAAGTTTCTACTAACTACTAACCACTTTCTTCTCAAACATTCGCTCATTCAAAATTAATAATCCTCTGAATTTTGAACTTTGAATGAGCGAACTTTGAATTTTGAATTCCCCTTCGAGGGGTTGACTACCGCAATTGCAGAAGCTTCGGCTCGTCAAACAAATGAATTGTATCGACAAATCGAGCAGTGCGCGACTGGCTGGAAATGACCAAACTTTGAGTTCTTGCACCGCCGTTGAAGAAGCGGACACCTTCCATCAAAGTTCCGGGGGTGATGCCACAAGCAGCGAACAGCACTGTCTCACCAGAAGCCAGTTCCTCGGCGTTATAAGTACGATCTGGGTCTGTAATGCCCATTTCGTTGAGCCGTGCGATATTGCCTTCTTTGCTTTCTCCAATGAGACCTGTTTTCACCACTTCTGGATCGTAGATCAGTTGCCCTTGGAAATGTCCACCCAAAGCACGGAGAGCAGCAGCGGAAATAACACCTTCGGGTGCAGCACCAATTCCCATGAGTGCATGGATGTTGGTACCACCAAAAGCACAGGAAATGGCAGCAGAAACGTCACCATCGCTAATCAGGCGCACTCTCGCCCCTACCTTACGGATTTCCTGAATCAACTCTTTGTGGCGGGGACGATCCATAACCACAACCACCAATTCCTCAATGCTACGGTCTAGGCACTCAGATAGAATCTTGAGGTTTTGACTGGGGGTTTTGTTAATATCAACATGACCGCGTGCTGGGGGTGGCGCTGCTAGTTTCTTCATGTAGAAGTCAGGCGCAGCAAATAAACCACCTTTTTGGGAAATTGCCAACACAGCCATAGAGCCGTTTTGACCGTAGGCGACGAGATTGGTACCTTCGCAGGGGTCAACGGCGATGTCAATCTCAATGAGTTCATCGGGGTTGCAGTAATCTTTGGCGTCTGTACGGGTACAGATGCCGACTTCTTCCCCAATGTAGAGCATGGGAGCTTCGTCTCGCTCGCCTTCGCCGATAACAATGCGACCACGCATGTAAATTTTGTTCATCCGTTCCCGCATGGCTTCTACAGCTACTTGGTCAGCCGTATTTTTTTCACCTTTTCCCATCCAGCGTGAGGATGCGATCGCGGCTTGCTCAACGACCTCAATAATTTCTAGCCCAAGTGTATTTTCCACAAACTCTGCCCTCTGTTGTTGCTTGATTTCGCGTCGTTTCAGAAACCTGTTTCAGTTTTCAAGTCTACCAAAGGGCGGATACCTGTGGAAAATAGTATCAACTAGCGCCTATGTTAAGTTTTGCTTCTTAATGACGTTGTCGTGGTGCCAAATGACGTTTGTTGGCTCATACAACGACCTACTTATAAAGTATGTAAATTCTAATTATAAGTAAAAACTACCAAACTTTTCTCATAACTTTCTCAGAACTTTATCTGAATTTTGCTGAATTTCGCTGTATCTACTATCGCCAGCTAATTTTATGACCTAGGAGTGAAAGTCAAGTCAAGTGAGCAGCACCTTGCTGCTTGCTGTGGCTTCACTTGACTTATGCAATGAAGTTTCTACCAAGTTGCAGTCAAAGGTATCTCTACACTACTGCTGTAAAAGGAAAAACTAAAAACTATTTCTCAGGTAGAACCCTTTTGAATATACAAAGAGAGATTTATATGTCAATTGAAATATCAATAGCATTATTTTCTTATCTTTTGGGTGTCATTATCCAATGGGTTGGATGTAGACAAAAACTTAGAGAATTAGACGAATACACAAATTTTCCAATAGTTTGGGCAGCAAAAATAGTCACAATGATTGGTTGCTTTATGGAGGCTTTGGCATGGCCTTATAATCTTATTTTAGATAATGAACTTATCTTAGAAAAAGACCAAACAACTTTATTCCGTTAGGGTATATACAGCAGAATTCAGGAGTCAGAAGTCAGATCGCGTAGCGTCTCCCTTTGGGAGAAGTAAAACAGTCTTCAGACCTGGCTTTGAGACCTAGGTTCTGTACCTCACTCTGTTGCAAACTGCTGTAGGTGACTGTACACTCTACTTTTTGGTCATTTAACGATGTTCTCTTCCTGTCTCTCTTGCGCCAGCCATGAATTAGGCTAAAGACAGATGATTCAAAAAAAACGTTACAAACATTATGTTGAACTTTCTTAACACCCTGTTCAATCGTCAACCAGATCGCGTTAAAGCCAATATTGAAATCTACACTTGGCAAACTTGTCCATATTGCATCCGTGCCAAGATGTTGTTGTGGTGGAAAGGTGCGAAATTAACTGAATACAAAATCGATGGTGATGAAGCAGCCAGAGCAAAGATGGCAGAACGTGCTAATGGACGCCGCACCGTACCGCAAATTTTTATTAATAATCAGCACATAGGCGGTTGTGATGACCTCTATGAGCTAGATACGCAAGGTCAGTTAGACTCCCTTCTCGCCCAATCTGCTGTTTAGAAAAAAGGACAAGGAGAGCAATGGGCAAGGGGAATAACTAATGACTAATGACTAATGACTAATGACTAATGACTAATGACTAATGACTAATGACTAATGACTAATGACTAATGACTAATGACTAATGACTAATGACTAATGACTAATGACTAATGACTAATG